>JBFFWQ010000013.1:0-80587 GCA_041570195.1 Promineifilaceae bacterium (SeqCode)
GAAGGCACGAAGAGGACCTTGATCGGCCGTTCTTCTGAGCCCAGGGGCGCCATTTCCTCTTCGACTATGACCTCTTCAGTCACTACCCGAGTCTGGATCTGTTCCACGATTCGGGTCACCTCAACCGGCACCTCAATTTCCTGTTCTTGAATTTCGGTGACGACTCGCGTCACGACGACCTCCGTCGCTTCAGGACTGCAGGCCGCCAGGGCCAGCAACAGCGCCAGTGTACCAATCAACAGTAGGGTTAAACGATTGCGACTCATTGGTTCTTACTCCTCCTAGTGATTTTGAGTAAACCAAAAAAACAAAGGCCCTATCAGGGGATAACGCAGACACGTAGGGCGTCTTTGTGTACTGCCAAAAGCATGATACTTCAATTGAGACCGGCTAGCAAGCGAGTGGAACAGCCCAATACTGGCCCTTGCTGAGCGTCGTTCAGGCCCCATCACTCGCCGGATTTTCAGCGCGCCCTGAGCCGTAAATCGTGGCCGAGAGCGCCCCGGCGCCGGCCAGAATAGCCACATTGAGCAGGCCCAGGCAACAGGCGACAACAGATACGCTGAACCATTGCAACGAACTGTTGATCTCGGCCATCGGCATGTCCAGGCCAAACTGATCATAGAGATCGTCGGCCGCCTGGGTGGCCGCCTGTTGTCCGCCCAAGAGGGCGAACAGTACGAACATGCCGATCACCACGCCCAGCAACGCGCCAATGCCGGCGATAGCGCCGGCAATTGCGCCATCTCGGGCAGGCGAAACGGGGCCGCGAGATTCATCCGACCAGGCGACCGCCGCGATGCCGGCCCCAATTCCCCACACGATGCCGCACAAAGGGGTACAAAAAGCCAGCAAGATGCCTAAGCCCAGGTTGGAGAAGAACGCGAAAATGCCAAACAGTAAACCGGATCGAGTCGCTGCGGACACAAGTACCTCATCAGCATGGTCGACGAGCGATGTGCTCGTCGGAAGCGACCTAATGATACCTTAGGCTATAGGTCGATTCAAGTGATCATAGCGTTGCTCGACAAGCCAACGTTCATGCTCCGGCGGCGGCGGTTCCCCACTAATAACGACCGGATCTTTCACCCCGCAGACTCATCCCGGGAAGCCGGGATTGGGCGCGGCTCACACTCAGTCACGTTCTCAGCGTCCGGCAGGTCGACCAGAATCTGGTGCGGATCGACCCGGTTGTTGAATTGCGAGATTTCGACATCCTCGTGGATGAGGCCGGCCCACACCGGCTGGGGATTGCGTTCGCCGAAGGGGCCAACGAGGCGAATGGAGCCGTTTACCACCGCTCGTTCACCGGGCATCAAGTAATAGTGTTCGCCGATCATTTCCAGGTCTTCAGGATTCCCGAGCGCCCAGCGATAGGGGTAATTGGAAAGCTCGTTTTCGTAGCCGATGGCCACCCGCCAGGCGCCTGATTCAGTGTGCCAGCCCAGGGTATTGTAATTCCAGTCGGAGTCGTACTCTGTGCCCGGGGCCGGTCCTGTGGTGCGGATCGGTGTCTCGCCATAATTCTGCACCGTCAAAGTGAAGTGGATCGTGTCGCAGACGGCCACGGCCGTGGCGTTAAATTCGACTGTATCGCCGATAACGGGCGAGATGATCTCGGCTCGCGGCACGCCGCCAAACTGGATGGTCAGCGAATCCTCGACGCGAATTTTTTGACCCTCGGCGTCTTCGCTGATGGCCACCACCGGGTAGGTGCCGTCGGGCGGCGGCGTCGCCTTGTTGTCGACGCCCGCCTCATAGTCGAAATAGTGGCGGCCGGGCGATCCCGGGACCACCCCGCGCTCCAGCTCGGCGACTGGCAACTCGGCGCCCTCTGGTGTTACCAGGAAGACGCGAGTCTGGGTCGTCTCCTTGGGCAAAAAGAACTGGATCGAAACCCGATCGTCGATGCCGTCCTGGTTGGGGGTGAAAGTCGACTTATCCAAACTGAAATTGCGCATCTCGGGCAACTCGGGATCGGCTTGGGCCACGACCAACTCGCCGCTGACGCTCTCCTTACCACCCGCTTCACCTGTGGCGGTGATCGTCCATGTGTAGCGGCCGTCTTGGAGTAATCGGGCCAGGATATCACCTTCTACCGTTTCGCCGGGCAGACCATAGCCGTCGACCACGCCACTGAATAGCACCTCGTACTCGCCGACACCGCGAGGCTGTTCCTGGCGAAAATAATAGCGATTGCCCTCTTCATCCTCGAAGAAGATGGACACCGTGGCATTACTGCTTAATTCGTAGCGGATGGGCGTTGCGTCCCCGTCTCCGTCGGCATTCGGGGTGATGGTTTCGTTCTCAACAGACACATCCCGTAGCAGGCTGGCGTCGCCGCGGGCGATCAACCAACCGGCGGTCACGGCCAAAACGACCAGCAGGGCGGCGATAGCAATGACGGCCGCGCGGCCGCCAAGTGTTTGACTCATGAGGGCAAGTTTACCAGAGCAAGAAGGTCCGGCAAGGACTCTCACATGCCTGGCAGGCGATGGCCTACGATTCGTCTACGCATCGTTGGATTGTCGTAGGTAGGAGACCTATCAGAAGACAAACGATCAGCCTGGGAAGAACAAGCAGAAGGAGGCCAGCTATGTCACTTTCCGAAGACCCACAGGATGACCTGGGGCGTGACATACGCTTCGACGAAGGCGGCCGCCAGGAGCAGGGGGATGCCCAGTCCAAAGAAGATCTGACAGTAGTCGGCCGCATTATTGAGCCACTTCTCGCTAACGGTGCCTGTCGGCGGCCGGCCCATGACGGCCGAATGCCAGCGCAAGGCGGCCGCGCCGACCAGCACCAGAGCCGGCACTTCAAGCACGGCGTGGGGCGCGATGGCCGTCAGCAAGAATAAGATCGAACTCTCGCCGGCCGCGCCGACCTGGCCGCCTAGGAAACCGACCACCACCCAGGGCAGCATGAAGATCAACACGTCGGTCACGCCCAGAGTGACAATGCCCAGGAAAGCGGCCAGGATGAGCACCCGCAAATTCTGCATGAATATGCTAACGGGCAACCGGGCGAAAAATAACTGCATGCTGGCCGTGTTCTCGGCGATCTCGGCCCCGGTCAAGCCTGCGCTGCTACTGGCCGGCAACGCTATACGGGTAGCCATGACGAATCCAAGCACCAACCCGATCACCATTCCCAACAGCATCACTGCCGAAGGCGCCTTGAGATCGGACAACACCGAGAACATCTGCCTGTACCAGGTTCGGATGCCCGCGCGGCGGCCGTCGGCCGAACGCGCCGTGAACCGATGCCAGAACTGCCACCAGATCCAACCGATCCGCAGCTGGTCGATATCCTGGCCGATCAACTCTTCGCGATTAAAGACTTGAATGCCCATGCGGACAAAGATGACCGCCGTGACAAACAGGGCCAAGATGAGCCACCACAAACCACGCAAATTGCCCCAGAACAAGATGATGGCCTCGACCTGCAATAGCAGCGCTGTGGGAATGATGATGAAGCTGGCCAGTAAGTTGGCCGCGCGAACGCTGGTGGTCTGGCTAGAAACGATGACCGCCGCGGCGACCATAATGATACCTTGCAAGGTAGTCAAAAGTAGTATCTGGGCGAAAATCTCGCCGCCAATGACCCAGTTGGCGAATATCATCAAGCCGAGGATATAGACAGCGATTCCCAGGTAGCTGGTCAACATGGGCGGAATAACCGCAGCCAGTACTTTTCCGACATAGAGTTGGGTGTTGGACAGCGGCGTGGCCAGCAACGGTTCCAGGCTCTTGCGCTCCTTCTCGCCGACGAAAGTCTCCAGCGCGATAACCAGCGAGAAGGACATGGGAAAGAAACCGACTATCAGCAGCATGAATGGGATCAGACGATCGCCGATGACTTCGGCGCCAAACTGCTCTATGAATCGGAAAAGCAACCGGGCGGTGAAGGTGGCCAGCGCCGGAAATACCAGGGTCAAGATGATGATCGGGAAGATAATGCGCCAATCACGAAAAGAATCGCGTACTTCGCGCCTGGTTACCAGCAAGGCCATGTGAATGTCATAACGGCCGAAGCGCCTTGGACGACGTATACCGATCATTCGCTTTCACCGGTCACGATGTTCAAATAGACGTCTTCTAGACTGGCCGACAGCTCGCGCAATTCGACCACACCTAATCCCAGGCCGTCCAGGCGGCGTACTAGCTGTGGATTGGTGACCAGCGGATCGTCTGTGAGGTAACGGATAGTGTTGCCGTGGATTTCTTCGACGGTGACCAGGTCTTCCATATCGATCTGGCGCCCATTGGGCGACGCGTCCAGGCGCAGTTCGAAGCGCTGGCGGCGCTGCATTTGCTGCTTGAGCGACGCCGGATCGCCTTCGGCAATGATCTTTCCTTCGCTGATGATGGCGATGGTGTCGGCCAACAACTCGGCTTCAGAAAGGTTGTGAGTGCAAACGATGATGGCCCGGCGATCGTCTCGTAACTCAAGGATGGCGTCGCGGACCAGCTTGGCGCTGTGAGGATCCATGGCCGAAGTCGGTTCATCCAACATAAGGACGGCCGGATCGTGCAACATGGCCCGAATGATGCCCACCTTTTGGCGCATGCCTTTGGAGTACTCCCCCAGTCGGCGATCAGCCGTGTTCGGCATGTTGAAGCGGTCAAACAGGTCCAGAGCCCGGCGCCGGATATGTTCGTCTTCCATGCCATAAAGCTGGCCGAAGAACGTCACGTATTCTAGTCCGCTGGAACGGGAGTACAGACCAGGCTGCTCTGTCAGCAGACCAATATGCCGCCGCACTTGATCGGCGTCGGCGACGACATCGTAGCCATTGATTTGTGCCTTGCCCAAGGTAGGTCTGAGGATAGCGCTGAGCATGCGCACAGTGGTCGTTTTCCCCGCGCCATTGGGACCGAGCAGCGCCAGTAGCTCACCATGACCCACGCTCAACGTCACGTTGTCGACGGCCGTGAAACCGTCAAAGCGTTTGGTCAGGCCCTTTGCTTCAATCATATGATCGTTAATCTTAAGTCCGGCCGGTGCAAGCCGGCAATAGTGCTAGACTCCTATTCTCAACGCGGCAGATTTAGGGATCCTGTCGCCGCTACTTACCCTTGTGAAGGACGTGCCGCCACAGTAAGAGGCCGGCCATGGGCATGGCGATGATGATCGAGACGAGGGTGGCTACCGGAATGCCTAGGTCGACGCCGGCCAGGCTGACTGTCCGGCTATCCAGTCGAACCAGTTCTAAAAGGGTGCGGCCGACGGCGTAGAGTACGAGATATAGAGCCGTCAAGTCGCCGACCTGCAGTTTGTCAAGGTGGCGCCGGGCCAGCGTCAGCAAAACAATGAAAGTGAGCAAGCTCCACAACGACTCATATAGGAAAGCGGGGTGAAAACGTTCGAAGTTTACATAAGCATCGAGGCGGTAGATGGGATCGATGTAGACAGCCCAGGGTAAATCCGTCGGCCGGCCGTAGAGTTCCTGGTTGAAGAAGTTGCCCCAGCGGCCGATGAATTGGCCCAGCGCCAGGCCTACGACCGCGATATCAGCCCAGGCGATGGTTGAGATACGTTGCCGTCGGGTGTAAAGAAACAGACCCAATGCCCCGCCGACGATGCCGCCGTAGATGCCCAGGCCGCCGCTGCGGATATTGATGAGTTGCATTGGGCTCCTGAAATAGTCCCAGGCTGACTCGATGCCCAGGGCGGCCATACTGGGCGACGGCGTCAAGACATGGTAAAGACGAGCGCCGACCACGGCAAAGACCAGGCACCAGGCCACGCCAGCCCAGGCGAAGTCTGGGTTCCACACGCGCCATGGCGCATCTGAAAGCCACTCTTCTTCTATCTCAGGCGTTTCCTCAAGCGACGAAAGCACCTTCTCCTGACCGGCCTTGTTGAGTCCCAGGCGGTTCGGATTCAGGCCCCATTCCAACAAAAGCTGGCCAAAAGCAGTCCAGGATCGTTTCTCGAAGACCCGGCTAACTTCCTCCGGCAAAGACAGGCTGGCCAGCGGCCGGCGCCGGAGCTTGGCCGGCACATGCTCGCGCAAGCTTAACTCAGCGCGCTCGGCTGCCAGCCGGGCAGTCACCCAGGTGCCCAAGGCAATGCCAGAGACGATGAATATGCCATACCAGAAGATATCGAAATCAAGCTGGGCGATGTGGACGGCCACCCGGCTGGGCGTCTGATTGGTGGCCAGGTGGCGACCGTAGGCGATGGCCGCCGCGGCGATGAACAGCCCGATCAGGTACCAATACGGCTCAATTCTGGGCCGGGTGAAGCGTGACTTGCTCTTGCTCATTGGGATTCGTCTTGACTAATCTGGCGGGATTGTTTCCATACATGGTAAACGCGTTGGATAAAGGTGATCCAGGTGCCGATGGCCAGGATATACAGGCCGATTTCTGGGTATCCCAAAACCAGACTGGCTACGATGACAACATAGCGTTCTACCCGGCTGAACAGCCCGACCTTGCATGAATAGCCCAGGGCCTCGGCCCGGGCCCGGCTGTAACTAACCATCAGCGAGCCGGTGGCGGCAGCGTAGGCGGCGGCCACGACCAGAAACTCTTCCTGCTGGGTAAACCAACTGATGTAGCCGGAGTAGAGGATGATCTCGGCCACCCGATCGGAGTTGCTGTCCAGGAAGGCGCCAAAAGCACCCTGGCGGCCGATCTTGCGGGCCAGGGCGCCATCCAGGGCGTCTAGCGGCACGAAGATGAAAATGGCGATGCCAGCCCACAAGAACTCGCCGGTGGCGATGAGCCAGGCGAAGAGCAGATGCAGCAACATGCCCACCACCGTGAGCATATCGGGCGATACGCCGGTCCGGGCCAGGAAGGTGACGACGGGGTCAAGCAAGCCAGCCGCCCGGGCGCGCAGACGGTCGGTCAGGGTCGTTGGTTCAGTGGAAGTAGGTGGTGTGCTCATGTCAATTAGGACTCGCTTCTGATGCCGGCCGAAACCGGCTGTCGTTGAGGCAGGGATCTGCGGGGATGCTATCGAAAGTGGTGAGACCTGTCAAGGGGCGGGTGGCAGGTTGCTGTGCCGCCGCAGCCACACTAGCAAAAAGCCGTATTGCTCCAGCGCAGACAAGCAGGTACGATTCGTGGCCCCCTAGCTGTCATCAACCGTCGAGCCTGAAACCTAACCAGGGCACTTCCATCTCACCCGCTGTCATACCGCCGTGGCGGCCGCGCATGGAGTTAAATTCAGCCATTTCCGGGCCAGTCACCAGGGTGTGGCCCCCGCGCATGGTGACCATCAGGTCGCCCAGACGCCGGGAAACCTCAGGCGCATGGGGCGTTGGCCCTAACAGGCCGCTGGTGAGGGCCGCGGCCGAGGGCATGGCCAACAGCGCCTCGGGCCAATGTTCTTCCAGGTAAGCCAAAGCCGTCTGGGCGCAGCCCTGGCGCAAATAAAGGTACGGCGTGCGTGGTTCCCCGGCCGGCCGCATGAGCAGCAGTTCCTTGAACTGGGGATGATCCTTGAGATTGATGGCCAACTCAGCCGGCGTCTCAACCTGGCCATGGTCACCGGTGATGAACAGCACGGTATCCTGCCTGGCGGCCGGGCTCAGCCTGTTTAGAAGTTCCAACTGTAGTTGGCTGATGACCGTCCGCACTTCGGCGCCTACGGATGGATGGTTGGGTCCGTAAGCGTGAGCGATCGTGTCCACGGCCGGCCAATAGGCGTGTATGTAGAGCGGCGAACCGGCCGTTGTTTCTAACAGCTCGCGCAACTGAACGAACAAGTCGGCCGAAGAGTGAATGCCGGTGCGACTTCGCAGGCCGCGATCCAGCATGTCGCTCAGAGGCGAATACAGGATATCTCGCCCTTTCAGCGTATAAGCCGGTATTCCGGCCGCGGCCAGATGCTGACCAAAGCCGGGAACGGCCAGGAAACTCTCGGGATCGACGCCCCCATCTTCTAGCAAGCCGGGCCGGCCGCCGAAGTTGGACGAGAAGGAGAGCATCTGGCCCAGCACAGCCTGCTCTGGGAACAGCAGGCGCAAGCCGACCAGGCCATGTTGGGCCGGCGCGTATCCGGTCCACAGGCTGCTGAGGGCGGCCACTGTGGTCGACGGAAACACCGAGGTTATCTTGCCCTGCACGGCCGATAGGGGCAGCAAGTCGTCGAAGGCTGACAGCTCCCGCTGATAAATCTGCCAGCCCAGTGAATCAATCAGCAACAAAACGACACGCCTGGCGCCGGAAGCCAGCGGCCGCCAGAGAGGATCGTGCAACGGCGGCAGGCCGGAGGCTGGCGCGCCTAACAGGTCGGCGACCGTTGCCGGGATGTTGGCCAGTGAACCACCGTCATAATCAGGCGGGGTGAACTCTTCGGGTAGCCTGGCTGAAATCATGATTCGTCTCCAATTCCAGTGCCATTTTCCTGGAAGCTGCTATGAGAATGATCTTGGCCATGGGCTGCGCAGATTCCGGGAAAATGCCTTGCCGAAAATAGAAAACAAAAAAAGGCCGGGCCTATGGCCCGAGCCTCTTCTTTTGGGCGATTCCCCTGGTTCTGGGGCAAACTTCTACGCCGGCTTCTCCTCAAATAACGAGAGCCTGACCTGACCCTGGTGAGACCGGTCGACAGCTACAGTGCGCTCAGCAGCACTTTCGGCATGGAGTGCGGCCGGTGATCGAATGACCTGCCTGCCGGGCCAGATCTGTCGATATGTTCTATTTAGCCAAGGAGCGATTCTCGCAATTCGCCCATCTGGCTAGAAACGCTGTCGTCGACGACTTGATCGCCGACGCGAACCACCAGGCCGCCAAGGATATTAGGATCGACCTTGAACACGACCTCGTCGACGCTTAGCGATTTCCTGACTTGGGCCTGTTCTTTGTCGTCCAGAGGCAGGGCGCTGGTAACTTCGGCCTTCGCGCCGCTCATGCTGGCCACTTCGGCCGGCACCTGGGCGAAGAAATCGGCGATGATGGCATGCTGGCGTTTTTCGTCCAATGCCTCGCCCACCAGCTTGTTGGCTGCGGCGATCGAGATGGCGGCTACCTGGCTGCGCAAGTCAGCCAGGATGCGATCGCGTTCTTCTGTCGCGTCTTCGGCGGCATCGGCGACGATCTTCTTGGCGTCTTCGTTGGCCTTGGCGATGATGCCGGCGGCCGTCTTCTCGGCCTCTACAGAGGCCTCGGAACGCATTTGAGCGGCTTCTGACCGGGCCGCGTCCATTACTTTCTTGGCTTCCTCATCGGCGTTTTCACGAGCGATGGCCGCCTGGCGCGCATCTTCGAGCCCTTTGGCTATCCGCTGCTGGCGTTCTTCCAACACGCGAATGATCGGGCCATACGCATAGCCCCTCATAAGGATTACCAGAATGATCAGGGCTCCAGCCTGAACGATCAGGTAGCCCAGATTGATACCTAAACCTTCCATTGATTTCCCTCGCTTGTACTGTCGGACTCTAGAGTACGAAGAGGATGATCAGGGCCACCACCAAAGCATAGATGGCGATCGCCTCGGCAAAGGCGATACCCAAGATCATATTCGTCTGAATGTTGCCACTTGCGTCAGGGTTGCGGGCAATGCCCTGCACCGCGCCGCCGACAACAATGCCGACGCCAGCGCCCGCGCCAATGGCGCCGGTCATCGCCAGGCCCGCACCAATTGCCTTGAGTCCCGTGACCAGTGCCAGGGCTGCTGCTTCATCCATAATTCAAATCCTCCAACTACTTATTCACTTTCAACAGTGTTGTATATTGATCTGTATTTCGGCGCTCATTTGCCTATGTAAATGTCGGCCAATCTCGATTTCTTAAGCTACCTGCACTTCATCAATGATGATCGTCATCATCTCCATGGCTCTCGGAGGCGCCAGTCATGAACATCAGCGCCAGCAGGCCAAATACGGCCGCCTGAATGAGGCCGACGAAGAACTCCAGGCCGAAGAAGGCGACGCTGATGGCCGGTACCAGGGTGGCCATGACGAAGAGCAAAACCTGACCGGCGAAGATGTTACCCAGAAGACGGAAGGAGAATGAGATAACGCGGGATATCTCGCCCACCAGTTCCAGAATGCCAACGGGCCAATCCATGACCTTAATCGGATTCTGGGCCATAACATCGGCATTCACGTTCCAGGGGAAGAACTTCTTAAGATAGCCTATTCCCAGGAAACGGAAGCCAATGATCTGGACTATGATCATGGTGACCAATGACAGGGCCACGGTAAAGTTCAAGTCTGTGGCCGGGGCCCGCAGAAAGGCGACGATGGCCCAATCGGCCGTGGACGGGTCACGTCCTGCCCGCGAATCGTCCTCGTCGAAGTCTCCTTCGATGGCGTTATCAGGCGCTTTGATCAGGAAGAACGGGGTTTTGAAATCGCCCTCGTTTAACTCATCGGATAGGTGCTCAGCATCATGCTCGATCTCGTGCAGCTGTTCTTCCGACAGATGCTCTCCCATCTCCTCGGCCAACGATTCCGCGGCATGGGCAGCCTCTTCTGCTCGCAAGTGCGGGATCCATTCGTAGAAGCCAATGCTGTCCACTCCCGGCACTAACTCAATCCAGTTGGCGACCAAAATGTAGAGTATAAGGGTCAGGAAGAGCGGGAAAAACTGTTTGGCCTTGGTTCGTCCGGCCACGCCCGTAGCGTAATTGAGCGCGCCGTCGACGACCATTTCAAAAAAGTTATAGAAGCCAGTAGGTACCTCATCGGCCGAGCGCGAGCGGGCGCGTAAACCAAAGCCGATAGCGGCGACGATGATCCAGGCCACCAGAGTGGTGACGGCCGTGTTGGTTACACAGTTAAATACGGGAATGCCGCGCGTACCCGGATAACATTCGCCAGGCAACTGAATAACGGGCGTAACCGGTCTTGTGAAGGCAATCACGCTGCCAAAGACGATCAGGCCCAAAAAAACGATCAAGAGGATATATCTTTTTTTCATTGCGACTCTGCTTCCTCAGTCGTTGTCGGTCTTTCATGTTCGCCATCCTGGCTGCCAGACGCGGGCGCCTGAGCCCGCCTGAGCGCAGCCATACTTATGCGAACGATAACGTACAAGGTTATGGGAAAACTGCCAACCAGGAACAAGATGACGAATATCCCGTTTGTTCCCAGCCAATTGTCAATGAGCGTACCGATTCCAAATGCCGCGGCAATAATGAGTATGCTCGCGAAACCGGTCACACAACCAATCTGACCGACGAGGCTAGCCAGTCCCGCAGTCGGATCATTCTGTTGGTTGTTTTGGGACACTTATCACTTGTTCTAGATGAGCTTGTGCATTATATCACAACATCAATGTGTGACAATTCAGTGACAAAGAAGCCTGGCTTTTTTGGCCTCGGCTTGCCTGACCTCAAGTCTAGTGAAAAGCCAGGCTTCTCACTAGCCGAGTCTAAAGAAGGCCGTCGCTGCTTCGCGCGTCCACTCAAAGGCCGAATTGGCGAAAATGCCCAGGTACAGAATAGCAAAGATGGTGAAGCCCAAAGCCACACCGGCCGCCCTTGACATGGGCACTTTGACGTCTTCGTCCTCCGAGCGATACAAGTACATGACCTTGGCGACGCTCAAATAGTAGTAGAGAGCGATGAAGGCGTTGAATATGCCGATGGCGGCCAACCACCATAGGCCGCCCTGGAAAGTGACACCGAACATTGTCGTCTCAACCGGCGCTTCGATGGCCGCGCGGAAGATAAAGAACTTGCCGAAGAAGCCGGCCGTCGGCGGGATGCCGCCCAGCGAGAGCAGGGCGAAGAGCATGGCCAGGGCCATCCACGGCGAGCGGCGGCTTAACCCTGCCAGATCTTGTATTTCGTCCGAGCCAGTGATGTTGCTGACCATGATGATGACGCCAAAGGCTGCCACATTGGTGATGACGTAGTAGAGCAAGAAGAACATCGTCGCCCCAGCACCATCCAGTCCGGTCTCCAGATTCTCGGGCGATGTGGCCAAAACGGTCAAAGCGGTTATCAGGCCGATCATGGCGTAGCCGGCCTGGGCGATGCTGGAGTAGGCCAGCATCCGCTTGATGTTCTTCTGGCGAATGGCCAACAGGTTGCCCAGGGTCATGGTGACGATACACATGGCCACCAACATGGCCCACCAGGCGTTGGACCGTTCGGGCTCGCCGAAAACGCCGGCGGTGAACACGCGCAGGAACACGGCGAAACCGGCCGCTTTGGAGGCCGTCGAGATCAGGCCCGTTATTGGCGTGGGCGCCCCCTCATATACATCCGGCGCCCAGAAGTGATAGGGCACGGCCGATATCTTGAAGCCGAATCCGACGATGACCATGGCCGCGGCGACCAGGATGGTGGCATCCGGAGCTCCCGTGGCTCGCAGCGTCGGGAAGATTTCATAGATATTTGTTTCCCCGGTCAGTCCATACATGTAACTCAGACCAAAGAGCATCACGGCCGACGCGAAAGCGCCATAAATGAAGTACTTCATGCCCGCTTCGTTAGACCGCGAGACACCCTTCGTATAAGCCGCCAAAACATAAAGTGAGAGGCTGGCCGTCTCCAGGGCCACGTAGAGCATGATCAGATCGGAGGAAGCGGCCATGAGGCTGAAACCGACGGTGGCCGTCAGCAGCAGCGCGTAATACTCGCCACTCTGCACATTCTTGAAGTCCAACGACAGCAGGGCCGTAATCACCAGCGCGATGAGGAACATCACCCGGAATACAAGGGTGACCAGGTCTTGGCGGATCATCCCGCCCCAATACATGATCGGTTCTGTACTCGGTTGGTCAAAGAAAAACCACAAGGCCACCGTACCGAGCAGGATGATAAGACCTCCCCAGGCCGTCAGCAGGCCCAGAGATCGTCGCTCACTGGGCTTCACGGCCCGATCAAAGAACAAGACAAGAACGGCCAGGATCACCAGGCCGATCTCAGGTGAGATGGCCAGCACGCTGTCGAGCGTTATCGCAGAGCTCACTTATGCACCTCCCAGCCAGCCAGCAAGATCCGCGGCGGCCGTGTGTACCGAATTGATGACAGTTGCCGATTCGTTAAGCTGCTGCGCATCCTGCAGTCGCTCGACGACCGGGATCATTCCCGACTCGACGATATTGGAAATGATTGACGGGAAGAGGCCGATGGCGATCAAGATAGCGACGAAGGCGACCACGGTTACTTTGTCGATGCCCAGCATCGGCCGCATATCATGCCATTTGTGCTCATCATATTCGCCAAAAAAGACGTTTCCCACGGCCCGCAAGATATAGGCCGCGGTGATGACGACGCCCACGACGGCCAGAATCGCCACTATCGGATAGAAACTGGCCGGGTTCAGCAGCAAGGCGGTGAACGAAAGGTCCATGGTGCCGCCTTCCCAAACGCCCATGAGAATTGGGAACTCGGCGACGAAGCCAGATAGACCCGGCATACCCATGGAGACGAGGCCGCCGATAATGAAGGCCGCCATGGCCAGAGGCAAGACTTTCATCATGCCGCCCAATTCGTCCATATCCCGGGTATGGGCCCGGTCGTAAATGATGCCAACGATGGAGAAGAACAGTGCCGTCATAACCCCGTGACTAACCATCTGAATGCCAGCGCCCAAATAACCGTTCAGGGTCATGGCCGCGAAGCCCATCGACACCAGCCCCATGTGACTCACGCTGGAATAGCCGATCAGATACTTCATGTCCTTCTGGCGCATGGCGATCAACGAGCCATAGAGCACGTTGATCAAGGTTAGCAAAATGATGAGCGGCATCCAGTAAGTCGCGCCTGAGGGCAGGATCTGGATGCCAACGCGCATGGAAGCGTACGCGCCCAATTTCATCAGCACGCCAGCGTGGATCATTGATACGGCCGTGGGCGCGGCAACGTGGCCGTCGGGCGACCAATTGTGCAGCGGCCACAGGCCGGCAAGGACGGCAAAGCCAATGAACAAGGGCATGAACCAGATGCGTTGGATGTCCAATGGGAATGTGGCTTCGGACCAGACGCGCAAGTCGAAGGTTGGGCTGCTAGCCGCAGAATAGTCCGGCAGCATGAAATAGAGAACCAGGAAGGCGATAAAGGAGATGAAGCTGCCGATCAGTAGATACAGCGTTAACTTCATCGAGGCATACTCGCGCGTCTTTTCCCAGCCCCAAATGACGATCAAGACATACATGGGCAGGACGGCCAGCTCGTAGAAGAAGAAGAGCAAGAAGCCATCCACAGCCACAAATACACCCTGTACGCCGGCCACCAGCAACATGAAGAAGGCCATGAATTCACGCGGACGATCTTCGATGCCCCAGGATATCAACACGCCGCCAACTCCGACGACGGCGGTCAACATGACCAGGGTGGTGCTCAAGCCGTCGACGCCGACGATGTAGTTCAGGCCAATGCTGGGGATCCACTCGTATTCTTCGACAAAGCGCAGCGATTCGGCCCAACGGGAGTCGGCCGGCGGCAAGTTGTTATTGAAGTCGATATACAGATAGGTCGCCAGCAGCAGGCCGATCCCAGCCCCGGCAAGGGCCAGCACACGGGCACCTTCTTTCCGATCTTTAGGCAAGAGCAGAATGACGGCCGCCGTCACAATGGGCGATAAGACGATGACGGTTAAGAATGGAAAGTCCATGTTAGATCTCAGCTTTTAGCGATTAGCTTTCAGCCTTCAGCTTTCAGCTTTCAGGTCAGTCCTCAGTGATGAGTTCACAGTTCTAGGTGATAAGTTCGCAGTTGCCACTCATTCGCGTGAATGGTCAGTTGCTGATGGCTGTCAGCTGAAAGCTGACAAGCTACCTATCAACTTACAAACAATCTCGTTACCGTGTCGTTGATGACCGCCAGTAGCCATTGGGGCCAGACGCCGAGCGACAGCATCAGGATCATCAGCGGCCAGATGACCAAATGCTCTCGCAAGGTCATGTCGGTCAAGTCTTTTCGTTCAGGATTCAGCTCGCCATGAAGCGTAAACCCGATTCCTTTTAATATGTAAGCGCCGGTTAATAACAGGCCCAGCATGGACAAGGCGATCTGGATGGTGAAGATGTTCCACGCGCCGCGGGTGACCATGAATTCGCCGATGAAGCCATTCAAGCCCGGCAGGCCTAGTGAAGCCATGCTAGTGAAGATCAACGCCGCGCCGAAGAAGGGAACGATGCTCCAGATGCCGCCATAGTCTTTGAGACGGCGCGTGTGGGCCCGATCGTAGATCACGCCGACCAGGAAGAACATGCCAGCCGCCGAAAGACCGTGGTTGAACATCTGGGCCACGGCGCCGTTGGTGGCCACGATGGCGTCTTCGACCATGCCTTCACTGGTGGCGCTGGCGCCATAGACCCAGGCCATGACGGCGATGCCCATGACCACAAAGCCCATATGGTTGATCGACGAATAAGCCACGAGGCGCTTGAAATCCCACTGGCCAAAGGCCGCGTAACCGCCCATGATGATGCTCAGCATGCCAGCGATGGCCAGGATACCTGCCGTCAGGTGGGCCTGCTCTGGGAAGAGGGGGACCGTGAGGCGGATGAAGCCATAGGCCCCTAGCTTCAGCAAAACGCCAGCCAGAATCATCGATCCGGCCGTTGGCGCTTCGGTGTGCGCGTCCGGCAACCAGGTGTGGAACGGCCAGACCGGGATCTTAATGGCGAAGGCGATGACAAAGGCCCAGAAAGCGATGTTCTTGAAGGTGCTGGTTGATAGGCCTGAACCGGGCAAGGTGGCCTGGTCATAATTGACCCATTTGTCGTAAAGCTCAAGAATATCAAAAGTGCCCATGGCCAGGCCGATGACTTGGATGGCCAGGAGCAAACCCAGGCTGCCGGCCATGGTGTAGATCATGAATTTGAATGATGCGTAGCGCCGGTCTGCGCCGCCCCACTAGCGGATCAGGAAGTACATCGGCACCAGGCCGACCTCCCAGAAGATGAAGAAGATGAGCAGGTCCAGCGAGGCGAATAGCCCCAGCATAGCCGTTTCCAAGATTAAGAACAGGATCATGTACTGTTTGACCTTGTCGTCGATCTTGAACGAGGCCAGAATGACCAGCGGCGTCAGCAAGCCGGTCAACAGCAGCATGGGCAGGCTGATACCGTCTACGCCTAGATGAATACTGGAGCCCAGCTGAGGGAACCACTCGGCGCTGACCTGGTATTGGAATCCGGCATCGACCCGATCATAGTTGAGCCAGGCGACCAGGATGAAGGCCAACGTGCCGAGGCTGAATACCAGGGCCAGCCAGCGCAGTAGATTCTTCTCATCCCGCGGCAGCAGCAACAACACGGCTGCCGCCAAGAGAGGTAAGAAGATGATGTAGATGAGTATATTGTCTAGAAGAGCATCCATAGCTTATTTTGCTTAGTCTAGAATAAGTCTGCCAGTAAGCCGGAATTGATCACTAAGATGACGACCAACAGGGCCCATCCGATAAGCACCGATACCACGACATATTCCTGGATACGGCCGGACTGCAGCGAGCGAAATTCGTTGGCCAGGTACAGAACGCCGTCCTTGGCCTTGTCGACGCCGCCGCTGATGACCACTTCCTCGAAGCGTTTCATATAGTGGCCAAGGCGGTAGACAGCGCGGCCAATTAAGTGCAGCGTGCCGTCGATGATGCCGCGGTCGATCCATTCGTAAACAAAGGTCCTGGCCAGCCATTTGGTCGGCTTGACGAACAGGATTTCGTACAGCTCATCCCACCACCACTTGTTCTTGAGGAATGTATGCATGGGACCAAGCGGCCGGACCAGGGGATCCGGCTGTTCGGCGGTCAACGGCTTGCGGCCGTAGACCCACCATCCCAGGAACAGACCGCCCAAGGCGACCAATAACGACATAGCCAATGGCACGTAGCTGAAATTCTCGATAGCCAGGACGACGCCTTCCAGAGACGGCTTGCCGACGAGCTCGATCATGGTCTCCTCAATGGAGGTGGCTACGAAGTGTTCGAAGAAGTTGTTGCTGAATAGCGGGCCCAGGATGGGGAAGTTCTCCGGCACACCGCTCAGGCCGGCGAAGAGGGCGAACACGGAAAGCACGATCAACGGCACCGTGATGAATGCGTTACTTTCGTGGGCATGTTCGGCCAGAGGCGTTCGCGGTTTGCCAAGGAAGGTGAGTGAAATCTGGCGCGCAGTGTAAAAAGCGGTCAACAAGGCGCCAATGACCAGCGCCCAGAAGATGACAAAAGCCAGGACCTCGCCATCGGCCGTACCCTCGTTCCAGGCCACGGCCAGGATCTCATCCTTGGACCAGAACCCGGCGGTGATGATGGGGAAACCGGAAAGGGCCAGGCCGCCAATGAGGAAAGTCCAGAAAGTCCGGGGCATCTTCTTGCGCAGGCCGCCCATATTCATCATGTCTTGCGGATCGGTATGGTGATCGTGCACTTCCTCGGCCCCATGTTCCATGCCGTGAATGATGGATCCGGATCCCAGGAACAGTAACGCTTTGAAGAAGCCATGGGTGATGAGATGGAAGGCGGCGGCGATGTATGCGCCGATGGCCACAGCAGCGACCATGTAGCCCAGCTGGGAAATGGTGGAATAGGCCAGCACCCGTTTGACGTCGTTCTGAGCCACGGCGATGGTGGCCGCCATGACGGCCGTAAAGGCGCCAATGCCGCCGATGACGATCTCGACGCCACCGGCGCCCTCGATAGCCACGACGATCAGAGGGAAGATCCGCAGAATCAGGTAAACGCCGGCCGAAACCATGGCCGCAGCGTGGATGACCGCGCTGACCGGAGTGGGGCCTTCCATAGCGTCCGGTAACCAGACGTGTAGCGGCCACTGGGCTGACTTGCCCACGGTGCCGGCGAAGAGCAACAACGCCATCAGGGCCAGGCCGCCAGCCCCAACCGCTTCAGCCGCGTGCTCGAGACTATGGGCCGATAGCGCCTCGCTGAACGTCAACGTGCCGAAGACTCTATAGAAAAAGACGATGCCCAGCAGCATGAAGACATCGCCGATCCGGGTGGTCATGAAAGCCTTGACCGCGGCCGTCTTGGGCGGTAGCAGCTTGGGATCCTCGTATTTCTTGGCGTACCAGAAACCGATGAGTAGATAAGAACACAAGCCCATCAGCTCCCAGCCGACGAACAGAGTCAGCAAGTTGTCAGACACGACCAGGATCAGCATGGAGCCCCCGAAGAGACTCATGAAGGCCATGAAACGTGAGAATAGCGGATCAACACCGTCGTGATTGGGTTTGCCCTTGACCGGATGGCTGCCCGGACCTTGACCCCAGCGATGATAGCCGACACTGTAAACCATGATCATGGCGACTGTGGTGGTGACCATGATGAGCGTCACTGCGGTCAAGGCGTCGACTGAGACGCCGATGCGCAGCCAGTTCCAGAACGGGCCAATAGGCAGCCAGGCGATGGAACTTTCTACGATGCGTGGATGTTCGGCGAAGTGATGTCCATCCTCCAGGAACTTGAACACCGTGCCCAGAGCCACGATCCAGCCCAACACCAAGGCCAGGCCCACGCCGGCCCAGGCCAGCAGCCAGCTCAGGGTCTTGTTCTTATTAGTAAACAAGACGATGAGGAAGAAGACCAGCAGCGGTCCGGCCGGGATTAGCCAGGTAAAAGCGGTCAATAATTCTTCGGACATGCAGATTCCTTAAGTTAAGCTTTTAGCAATCAGCCTTCAGCCAGAACCGGCGGCTGACAGCTGACGGCCTAGTACTTCAGTGTGTCCAACTCCTCGGCGACGACCGAGTCACGATTGCGATAGACGGAAATGATCAGGGCCAGGCCAACGGCCGCTTCCGCGGCGGCGACAGCCAAAACAAAAAGCGCCCAGGAGGTGCCTACCGGCTCGTCAGGGCGAAGATAACGCCAAAAGGCGATGAGATTGATATTCACGGCGTTGAGCATCAACTCAACCGCCATCAAGATGGCCACTGCGTTGCGCCGGGCGATGACGCCGTATAGGCCAATGCAGAACAGGGCGGCCGCGACCAACAAATACCAGCTCAATGGGATCATTGTTTCTTCTCCGGCCAGGCAATGACCACCGCGCCCACCAGAGCAGCGAGCAACAGGACGGATACGACCTCGAACGGCAGCACGTAGAGGTCGGGACTCACCAGCGCCTTGCCCATTTCGACGGCGCTTTCTCTCAGAACGTCCGGCCCGGCCGCAGCCGGCGCGTCGAACTCGGACGTGGGCCATGTGCGCCAGACGACGATTCCCAACAGCACAGCCACCAGTAGAGCAGTGATCGCGCCTAGCACAGGCTGGGAATTAAATGGCGATTCGGAGGTCTGCATGAGCCGCCGGGTCATCATGATGGCGAAAATCATCAAGATGGAGATGGCGCCGATGTAGACCAGCAACTGGGCCGCAGCCAGAAATCCAGACTCCAAAAGAATGTAGAGCCCGGCCACACCCAGGAACGAGGCCATCAGGGCGATGGCTGCTCGAAACAGATTGCGATCGGTGACCACGATGACGCCCGAAATTAATGTCAGCGCCGATATCAGAATAAACACTACTTGTTCAATTGTCATACGTTCAACCTTACGGATGGCAGCTGGTTAGCCAGATCCCTGAATTTAGTCGCCGGCTGCGGCGGCCGGTTGGCTTGGCGATGCGCCGATGGTGGCCCGGGTCGATTCTTCCTCAAGCCGGCGCCGGCGGGCATGGCGCCGGAGTATATCGAGAACGATCAGCCCAAAGATAATGTTGGTCGCCAGCAGAACGGCAGCCGCGCCCCACTCGTTCATATCGGCCGGCAACGCCTTCTGAACGACTGCCACAACCAGTATGAGGATCAGGGTAATTGGCACGAGAAACTTCCAATTGAAGTCCAGTAGTTGGTCGATACGGACTCGCGGCAGCGTGCCCCGGATCCATACAAATATGAAGTACATCGCGAAGGTCTTTAGTAAGAAATAGACCAATCCTAGAAGCGGAAACTCCTCTGCGCCAGGTCCGCGCCATCCACCCAGATAGATGGTGGTGAAGAGGGCGCCCATGAACAATGCGTTGATGAACTCAGCCAGAAAGAACATGGCGAACTTCATACCACTATATTCGATATGGTAGCCGGCTACGATTTCCGAGTCGGCCTCAAGCAAGTCAAAGGGCGTTTGGCCTAGCTCCGCCAGCGCTGAAATAAGGAAGATAAGCGCCGACAGGGGCACCACAAGCACATACCAGACTGACTGTGCCTCTACGATACCCTGGGTTGACATGGTGCCGGCAAGCAAGACCGGAATGATGAGCGCCATGACCATGGGTACCTCGTAGCTGACAAGTTGAGCCACCGCGCGGAAAGCGCCGAGCAAGGCATACTTGTTGTTCGAGCCCCAGCCGGCCAAAAGTAGGGAAACCACCGACACGGAACTAACAGCAAGTACGTAAAAGACGGCCACGTTAATGTCGGTGCCGATGACGCCTGGCGCAAACGGTATCACCGCCCACATCAAGAGGGCTGCGATGACTATGACCAGCGGGGCCAGGTTGAAGGCCAGCTTGTCGGCGCCGGCTGGGGTGATGTCTTCCTTTGTGAGAAGCTTCATGGCATCGGCCACGGTTTGCAATAGGCCGTAGCGGCCGCCTACCCGATTCGGCCCCACGCGATCCTGAATGCGTGCCACTACCTTTCGCAGAATCCAGATCAGCCCCAGAGTAATGACCAGCAAGAATGTGCAGATGACCAATATCTGCACGAGGTCGATGATTGCTTCGCTCAGCCAGGGTTCCATGCTCCCGGCCCAGACCTCGCGCATGTATTCGGCGGTGTTGAGTTGTAGCAGGCTCTCGAGAAAATCAAGAATATTAAACGGCATGGATTTCTCCGGTCAGCTTCTCGCAAAAAAACCGGGTCCTCTACTGGCAACTGTTGGGAACCCGGCTCAGATCAAAATGAGGGAGCTAGAACCATTCAAGCGCGCCCCGGCGCCATACGTAGCCCAGGGCGACAAGCAGAATCAAGACAAATATCACCACTTCTACCACGGCGAAGAAGGCCAACTGATTGAAGGCGGCCGCGATTGGAAATAGGAAGACCGCCTCTACGTCGAAGACCACGAAAACCAGGGCGAAGATGTAGTACTGTACCTTGAACTGGACCCAGGTATCGCCCACGGTTTCGATGCCGCACTCGTAGGTCGACTGCTTAATCGGATTCGGTTTTTTGGGGTTGATGAGATTTGCGACTAGAATCGGCGCGCCAGGAAAAATGACAGCAATTGCCGCAAACAGCAATATGAATTGCCAGTCACTCAGCATCTAATATTTTTCCTTGTAAATTGGTGATTGTGAAATCTGTCCCATTTATAGCACATGCAATTAACGGCGCAAAGCGCAACGGGTGAGATTCTAGCAGAAAGCACGCGACGGGCAATAAGGTCAATGGGACTAAAACAGTTAAACGCGACCCCTATTTCACCACCCTCCAATCGGGTATAATTCGCGTTTACAAGGTGTTTCAGAAGAGGCGCAGGGCCGCAAGACACAGGAGACGCATCATGCTAAAGAAAAGCTACACCAAGACGGGCAAGATCTGCCGCGTGACTTTCAAACTGCCGGCCGAAGTCGAGGCGCAAACAGCCGCGCTTTGCGGCGACTTCAACGAGTGGGATCCGGCGGCTAATCCCATGAAGAGGCTGAAGGACGGCAGCTTCAGTGCAACCATTAGCCTTGAGCCAAATCACTCCTATCGTTTCCGATACTGGCTGGACGACGAGCGCTGGGAGAACGATTGGCAGGCCGATGCCTATTTGGCCAACGAATTTGGGTCTGAAGATTCGATAGTGGAGATTTAGCCGATGTTGCTGGCAGGCGATATTGGCGGAACGAAGTGCGTCCTGGCCCTCTTCTCGGACGAGCTGGGCCCGCATCATTGTATAGAAGTGGCCCGCTACTCGAGTTCCGATCACGACTCTTTGACGGCGATCGTTGCCCATTTCGTAGCGCGCTATGATGCCCGGCCGGCGACGGCTTGTTTTGGCGTAGCCGGCCCCGTGCAAAACAACAGAGTCCAGGTAACGAATCTTCCCTGGCAGGTTGACGGCCGGGCCCTAAGTGCGGCGTTAAACGGCGTCCCGGTTTATTTGCTCAACGACCTGGAGGCAATCGCCAACGCCATCCCCATCCTGGAGTCACAAGACGTCGAGATTCTCAAGCCGGGCGAAGTTGATCCCGAAGGGCCCATTGCCGTCGTTGCGCCGGGTACCGGTCTGGGCGAGGCCTTCCTTTTCTGGGATGGACAGCGCTATCGAGCCATTCCCAGTGAAGGAGGGCACACGGATTTCGCTCCGGCTACGGCCCTGGAGTTGGAGTTACTCTCTTTCCTGCAGCCGCGACTGGGTCATGTCAGCTACGAACGCGTCTGTTCGGGCATCGGCCTGCCCAATCTGTATGCCTTCCTGCGCGATACGGGCAAGTATCCCGAGCCGGACTGGCTGGCGGATGATCTGAGCCAGGCCGAAGATCCGACACCGATCATCGTCCGCGCGGCCCAGGCCGGCCGGGCGCCACTCTGCGAGGCGACGCTGGAACTATTTCTGGCCATCCTGGGCAGTGAAGCCGGCAACATGGTGCTGCAGATCCTGGCCACAGGCGGCGTCTATCTGGGCGGCGGCATTCCACCCCGAATCTTACCGCAGTTGCAGGGCGATGCCTTTCTGCGGGCATTTACCAGGAAGGGACGCTTTTCGGATTTGCTGGGCCGGGTCCAGGTGGAGGTCATCGTCGACCCGCGTGCGGCGCTACATGGGGCGGCCAACTATGGCTTGTTGATGAGCGCAGCTGAGAGCGATTGATCGAGGATACAATTGGACGCAGTACAGGTATTTGGCGATCAGCAGGCAATGAGCGAGGCGGCCGCCAAGACGATCGCAGCCGCCGCGGCTGAGGCGATAAGTCAGCGCGACCGGTTCTTGATCGCCTTGTCAGGTGGGGGCACGCCTGAACCGGTCTACCGGCTGTTGGCCACCCAGGCTCACCTGGACCGGCTGGGCTGGCCGAAATGGCACGTGTTTTGGGGCGACGAACGCTGCGTGCCGCCGGATGATCCGGGCAGCAATTATGGCCAGGCCAGGCGACTTCTACTCAGTCACATACCCGTCCCTGCGGAACATATCTTTCGTATCCAGGGCGAATTGGGACCGGATGAGGCGGCGGACGAATATCGGATGCTGCTGGCCCGATTGGCGTATAGCGGGCTCGAGTGGCCCAAGCTAGATTTGGCGTTGATGGGGCTGGGCGCTGACGGGCACACGGCATCTTTGTTTCCGGGACCGGCCGCGCCAGGAGAAAATCAATTGGCTGCGATTGGTGTCAGCGCCGATTATGACGGCCGGCCAGCCAACCGGGTGACTTTGACGCCGCCAGTCTTCAACAGCGCTCGGACGGTACTGTTTTTGGTCACCGGAAGTAGTAAAGCAGAAGCGGTCGCGGCCGTGCTTCAAGCGCACGCCGACCGGAAGCGCTGGCCGGCGGCGCGGATCAAACCCGAGTCCGGCCGGGAAATCTGGTTCTTGGATGAGGCGGCCGCGGCGTCTCTGTCGTGACGTATTTCTTTGGAGTGTACCTACAGGCCAAGCTTGCGATGCTCTTTGGCCGATTACGGCCGCGGGAGCCGGGAGGCCACGCCGGAGGTATGGCGCAAGCCGGGGGCATGCGTTACGAATGTAACCAATTTGAAATACGCGCATCTAACTCACTGGATAGGCCCGGACGTGTTGTGGCGCCGGGCAAAGTGACCTGCCAAGTCAAGGAGAAAGAAACCAATGGACAAGCAAGCACAATCGGTCGATTTAGCCGTCGAACTGCGGGATGACTTTGAATCGGCCGTCGAACGGGTAACAGAAGCCCTGAAGTCACAAGGATTTGGCATCTTGACCGAGATAGACGTCAGGGCCACTTTGAAGGAGAAGCTCGATGCTGATTTTCGACCTTATCTTATTCTAGGTGCCTGCAATCCGCCCCTGGCCTACAAGGCCCTGACCATCGATCCGGAAGTGGGCAAGTTCTTGCCTTGCAACGTAACGATTGACCAGGTTGAAGACGGGCTGATTAAGGTCTCCTTCTTAGATCCACTTATGATGAGCGCCTTCGTCGACGATCCGCGCATCCAACCCGTGGCCCAAGATGTCCGAGAGCGCCTCGAACGAGTCGCTGTCCTATTGATGGAGGTGTAAACGATGCCGATCTACGAGTTTGACTGCCATGAGTGCGGCGATACATTCGACACCTTGGTGCGAAGCGCCAGCCGGGTCTCAGAAGTGACCTGCCCGACCTGCGACAGTCACGAAGTGAAGAAGAGATTATCCTTGTTCTCCAGCCGCGTCAGCGGCGGTACCAGATCCAGCGCAGCCAGCGCATCGGCCGCTTGTGCGCCAGGCGGGCTCTGAGGCGTGCCACAATAAGACCGGCCGTGTGCCGGGCAAGGACAAAGAAATGGAGGAGCCGAGAGATACTGTGGGAACCAAGAGGAACTAGGGCGGAGCCAGGAAGAGCTTCAGCGAAGTTGGCCGGCCGATTGCTATCCCTTAAGATAGTAGCGTGAAAGAGGCATCGGAATTCTTGGAGCTAGCTGATTGGCGGCGGCGTGTGGCTGGGATGTACGCCGCCGTGCGGGAAGCGCCTGCGGCCGGCCGGGTCATCGCCTGGAATGAATGGCGCGCGACCCGCAATGACTTGTTCAAGCGCCACCGTCAATCTCCACTTTCAGCCGCTCAGCGAGCCCAGTTTCGTGCTCTGGACTACTTTCCCTATGATCCAGCCTGGCGTTTCCTGGCCACCGTCCAAGCTGATACGGCCCGCCCATCCTTCGAGTATCGGTTGGACGCCGACGTCAATTTCGTGATGACGCGCATGGGCTGGGCCGTTTTCGAAACAGGCGCAACCGAGAATTGGTTGGGACTTTATTGGATCGAAGGTTACGGCGGTGGTTTATTCCTGCCGTTCAGGGACGTTACAAATCGCACTGAAAGCTATGGGGCCG
This sequence comes from Promineifilaceae bacterium (SeqCode), assembly GCA_041570195.1. Lineage (GTDB taxonomy): Bacteria > Chloroflexota > Anaerolineae > Promineifilales > Promineifilaceae > UBA11865. The sequence goes on from JBFFWQ010000013.1 coordinate 24,867, forward strand.
GCCGCTATCTGTACGACACCATTAAAGGCGTCGATCTAGGCTTCTCTCCGAACGCGCCGGCCGGCGACGCTCCGGACGCCAATCTAGGGCAAATAGTGCTCGACTTCAACTTCGCCTACAATCCTTCATGCGCCTATCATTCGCGCTGGGTTTGTCCACTCGCTCCAGCCGCGAATAGCTTGCCTTTCCCGGTTCTGGCCGGCGAGCGGCGCTTCCCTTTGACCGGTTAATCGTTGCGGAAAACGGAGGGCAACTGATCGCCTGGCCGGTTGCGTAAGAGTGGTGACAGAAAGCCATGGGTCGCGCCCTTTATACTGCTCGACATGCTGAAAATGGATAAACAGTCGCTTGCCAGCGGTGAATCGTCAACAAAGTTGGCCGGCAAGTGGCGGACGTTGCTTCTTCTATCGCTTGCCGAACTGTTGGGCATGGCGGTTTGGTTTTCAGCCACGGCCGTCATTCCAGCGTTGACTGTGACCTGGGATTTGACCAGCGCCAACCAGGCCTGGCTGACCATGTCAGTGCAAATCGGCTTCGTCGTGGGCGCTCTCGGTTCGGCACTGTTCAACATCGCTGACCGCCTACCAGCCCGCTGGCTCTTCGCCGCGTCCAGCATGCTTGCCGGCCTGGCTACGGCTCTCATCGCCGCCGCGGCCGGTGGACTCGAGGCAGCGCTCGTCTTGCGCTTCTTCACCGGCGTCTTCTTGGCCGGCGTTTACCCGGTTGGCATGAAGATCATGGCTACCTGGACCATGAAGGATCGCGGATTGGGCATCGGCTTGTTGGTGGGGGCATTGGTGCTGGGCTCAGCCACACCCCATTTGCTCAATGCCTTTGGCGGCGTGGCCGAGTGGCGGCCAGCCATGTATCTGGCCGCCGGCTCAGCCATACTGGGAGGCTTGATTGGCGCGCTTTTCGTCACAGAAGGACCTTATGCGGCGCCGGCGCCTCGTTTTCGCTGGAGAGAAGTCGGCCGTATCCTGGCCGATCGCGACGTCGCCCTGGCTAACCTGGGCTACCTGGGCCACATGTGGGAGCTTTACGCCATGTGGGCCTGGATTCCGGTTTTTATGCTGGCCAGCTTTGAACAGCGGAATGTCGATCCCGCCTTGGCCGGTCTGGCCGCCTTTGGCATCATTGCCATTGGCGGCATCGGCAGTTTCGTCGCCGGACCCCTGGCCGATCGTTTCGGCCGCACACGGGTAACGACGCTATCGCTGGTCGTGAGCGGCGTCTCGGCGCTGACGATCGGCTTCCTGTTTGGCGGTAACCCACTATTATTGACTGTTCTCGCGCTAATCTGGGGATTCGCTGTCGTAGCCGACTCAGCCCAGTTTTCGGCCGCTGTTAGCGAGCTTTCGCCCCCCAAATACGTTGGAACGGCGCTGACTCTACAGACGAGCCTGGGCTTTCTGCTAACCCTATTCACGATCCGGCTCATTCCGCCGTTGGTCGATCTTGTGGGCTGGCGCTTCGCATTTGCCTCGCTGGCCCTGGGCCCTATCGTCGGCGTGTGGGCCATGAGCGCGCTGCGACGATCGCCGGCGGCGCAGAAGCTGGCTGGCGGGAAAGGATAGTGGGTTGTGGCGATAGGCCTAACAACATCATCTGACAGCTGAAGGCAGAAAGATAACGACTGTGGGCCGACAGCGAACGGTTCATCGCTCGCCGCTAGCAGCTATTCTGCCAAAGCAAATGCAGGGCCACCCGGGTGAAAAGTTCTGCTGGCTCACGTAGCTTCTAGCGGTTTTGAGGAGGCTGCGCTTTGCGCCTTTGGCGATTAGAAGCCGCGGGCGATTTGCCGTGATGAGAAACTGTGTCCAGCTACACGCCGGGTGACCCTGCGCGACAGGAGAGCATATTATAATAGGCCACCGATCGAATGTGGATGCTGCGGAGTTTCTTGACTCCAGATTTGGCGGCTGGAGGTACAGCACTTGCTGTGCCGCCAAGGCCGGCCGGATAATGGTGCAGGTTGACTCTCGCCTTGAACACAAACGATCGATGGCGTACCCATCCGAATGGGTTTGAATTGTTGTCCTGCTAAGGTTATATTACCAGGAGGTTGGGCCGAAAGTAGTGACGAAAGTCATGGGCAGATAGTGACATTTGTCGGCTGGCTACTTGTCCACAAATTGCAGCGAATGAGCGGCATCAATTTCTACGAACAAGTTTATGCGGTTGTGCGGCAGATTCCCCGGGGAAAGGTTTCCAGCTATGGCCGGATTGCCAAGATGCTGGGCGCGCCCAACGCCGCCCGCGCCGTCGGCTACGCCCTAAGAGCGCTGAAGGATAAGAGCGACGATCCGGACTACGCCGGCATACCGTGGCAACGCGTCGTAAACAGCCAGGGCCGCATCAGCATCGTCAATCGCGAACACGGCGCCCAGCGACAAGCTGAGCTACTACGATCTGAAGGGGTGGAAGTCAGCGAAGATCTGCGGATCGACCTGGATGTCTTTCTCTGGTCAGGCCTGCATTGGTTGGAGATCGACGACATCATGGAAGGAAATGGTAAGTGATCGGTGGTCGGTACCCGGCGGCCAGTGCACAGACATCCCACAACTTGCCACTTAGCACCTGCCACACACGACTGTAACTTGTCACCTGCAACTTGCCGCTATCAGTTCCAGAACCTACAATCTTCGACGTGAAGCTAATCGTCCAGATACCCTGCCTGAATGAAGCCGACACACTGGCCGATGCCTTTGACGGTATGCCAGAGGAAATCCCGGGCATCGATTGCATCGAGACGCTGATCGTTGACGATGGCAGCGAGGATGAAACGGTGGAGGTCGCCAGATCGCTCGGCGTGGACCACATCATCCTGCACCGGCGTAACAAGGGTCTGGCGAGAGCCTTCGCTACCGGTCTGGATCGTTGCCTAAGACTGAATGCAGACATCATCGTCAACACCGACGGCGATAATCAATACCCGGCCCATTACATTGCCGATCTCGTTGCACCCATCATCGCCGGTGAGGCCGATATCGTCATTGCCAATCGCCAGGTTAAACAGGTAGCCCACTTCTCGCCGCTGAAGAAGTTTTTGCAAGGTGTGGGAAGTTGGTTCGTGCGTACGGTGAGCGGCACGGAGGTTCCCGACGCGCCAAGTGGATTTCGTGCCTATTCGCGCGAAGCGGCTCTGCGTCTGAATATCCTGACCCGCTATAGCTACACACTAGAGACAATCATCCAGGCCGGCAAGCTGGGCCTGTCAATCGTCAGTGTTCCGGTAGTGACCAATCCGCCGACCCGGCCGTCGCGCTTACAGCGCAGCGCCTGGCATTTCGTGAAGGCCCAGGCCAGCACTATTGTGCGCCTGTATGCTTTTTACGAGCCGCTGCGCACATTTAGCTATCTGGCCGCTCCTTTCATGATCGCCGGGCTGATCCTGCTGGCTCGCTTTGGCATCTTCTATGTAATTGGCCAGCGGGGCATCGGCCGATTCGCCCAATCCGTCAGCATCGGCATCGGCCTGGTGCTGGTCGGGATTATTATTGGTCTGTTCGGCATTCAGGCTGATGTGGCCGGCAAGCACCGTCAGCTTACTCAAGAAGTCCTGTATCGCCTGAAAAAGCAGGAAATCGAAGGGGAAAGGTCGTCTGGCGCGCAAGAGAAATTTCCGGCCGATATCGTAACAGGAGAGGGTACGCCGGCCGAAGACTGGCCTGCCAGTGACTAACATAGAATGGAATCTTTGGATATGAACAAAGGGAAACTCAGCATGAAGGGATTCACTGGAAAGATACTGCATGTCGACCTGACAACGGGAGCGCTGGAGATCGAGGAGCCCGATGAAGGGTTCTATCGCTATTACTTGGGTGGTAGCCTCATGGGTCTTTACTACCTGTGGCAGAACACCCCAAAGGGCTCCGATCCATTAGGCCCGGAGAATACGCTGATTTTTGCCGTCAGCCCGACCACCGGTTTGCCAGTGAGTGGCCAGAGCCGCTGCACGGTGACTTGCCTGTCGCCTAGCAGCGGCGGAGTAGCTGACAGTCAGTCCGGCGGCTTCTGGCCGGCCGAGTTGAAATACGCCGGCTTTGATGCCATCGTTATCCAGGGTAGAGCCACCAAACCGGTTTACTTGTGGATCCATGACGGTCGAGCTGAATTGCGGGACGCGGCGCACTTGTGGGGCAAGTTCACCCGTGATGTCGATACGATTCTTGAGGAAGAGTTGGGCGACAAGAAGATTGAGGTGGCCCAGATCGGACCGGCCGGCGAGAAGCTGTCCAATTTCGCGGCCATCATGAGCATGAGCAACCGCGCCTGGGGTCGTACCGGCGTCGGGGCGGTGATGGGCAGCAAGCTACTCAAGGCGATTGTCGTGCGCGGCAGCCAAAAGGTAATTCCGGCCAACAAGAAGGGTGTGACCGACCAGGCCAAAAAAGGTGCCAAGCTGATACCGGACAGCGATATGGAATGGTTCGGCCGGTATGGCACGGCCGACACGGTGATGGGCAACTACGGTCCCGGCGGCCTGCCGACCAACAACTGGGACTCAGGCGTCACGCCGACGATCGAGCAGGCAGAAGCCATCGGCGGCGAACGATTGTATGATGCATTATTGCGCGGCGCAGCCGAGGGTAAACAGGATCGCCAGGGCCGGGACACGTGCTATGCCTGCATTGTGCGTTGCAAGCGCGTCGTCGAGGGCGAATGGCGGGACAAGCAACTTCTGCCGGTCTATGGCGGACCTGAATATGAGACGATAGCCACATTCGGCTCCTATTGCGGCGTCTACGATCTGGAGGCTATTACCTACGCCAACCAGCTCTGCAACCAACACGGCGTCGATACCATTTCCTGCGGGGCCACGATCTCTTGGGCCTTTGAATGCTTTGAGCAGGGCGTGTTGACGGCCGAAGATACCGGCGGCCTCGTCTTGCGCTACGGTGATGCGGAGGCGATGGTCGCCTTGCTGGAGAAGACACTGGAGCGCGAGGGTATTGGCGATGCCCTGGCCGAAGGCTCGGCAAAAGCGGCCGATCGCCTAGGTAAAGGGCATGACTATCTCTTGACAATCAAGGGCCAGGAGCTACCGGCGCATATGCCGCACGTCAAACGTAGCTTGGCCGTCATCTACGCCGCCAACCCTTTCGGCGCCGACCATCAGTCGTCCGAGCATGACCCCATGTACCATCCTAAGTCATACGAAGGATCGGCCGACGCTCCGGGTTACAAACTGTTTCTCAACGAGATTGGCCTAAACCGGCCGCAGCCGACCAAAATCCTTAACGAAGAGAAGATCGAGTACGCGTTGAAAACCCAATACAACTACAGCGCTATGGACACTTTGGGCTTGTGCCAGTTTGTATACGGGCCGGCCTGGCAGCTATACGGCCCACAAGATCAGGCCGACTTGCTGGCCGCGGCCACTGGCTGGCCAGTCACCGTCGAAGATGTTCAACTGAGCGGCCAACGACGTCTAAACCTGATGCGAGCTCTCAACGCCCGCGAAGGTCTGACGCGCGACCAGGATACCTTGCCCAAGAAGCTCTTCGCCAAACCGCTGACCGGCGGCCGCAGCGACGGGATCGTGCTTGACCAGGCCGAATTAGATGACGGTCTCGACATGTACTACCGTCAGGCTGGCTGGAACACGGCAACTGGTGTGCCCACTCGTCAGACATTAGAAAGCCTTGGTTTAGAGTGGGCGGCCGACGATCTTGGATTGTAACGATCCGGGACGGATCGAATCCTTAAAATTTTGCCGGGCGGCCGCAATTGGTCCTTCGGCCCCATTGCTACTGTGCTATACTAGGCGGGATATTACAACAATATTCTTGCCAGCGTAAGGCGGACTGAAAGAGTTCCTTCATGGCCCACGACCATAAGCCCTTTGTTCATCTACATGTCCATAGCGAATTCTCCCTGCTCGACGGCCTAAGCCGGATAGACGACCTGGCCCGCCGGGCGAAAGAGTTGAATATGCCGGCCCTGGCCCTGACCGATCACGGCACCATGTACGGCACGATTGACTTCTATCGGGCCTGCAAGCGCAAGGGCGTCAAGCCGATTATCGGCGTCGAGGGTTATGTGGCCTCGCGAACCATGCAGGACAGAGATCCGGAACTGGATCGACGCCGATACCATCTATTATTATTGGCCGAGAACCAGACCGGCTACCAGAATCTGTTGAAGATCGTCAGCGCGGCCCAATTGGAGGGCTATTACTATCGTCCGCGGACCGACCATGACTACCTGGCATCTCATAGTGCGGGCCTGATTGCCACAACGGGTTGCCTGGCAGGCGAGATCCCTTCGGCCATTAAGATAGGCAACGTCGACAAAGCGCATAAACTGATGGGCACGTATCTGGACATCTTCGGCCGCGATAGATTCTTCGTCGAGCTGCAAGAGCACAGCATCCCAGAACTGACTGAGGTCAACAAGACCCTGATAGAAATGGCCGGCCGCTACGGTCTTCGTTTTCTGGCCACTAACGACGTCCACTATACGACTGCCCAGGAAGCCACGCCTCACGACGTGTTGCTTTGCATCCAGACTAGTAAGACCCTGGCCACCCAGGATCGGATGCGCATGTCCGATCAAGGCTACTATCTAAAGAGCCGGCACGAAATGGCCCAGCTTTTCGGCGACATCACGGGCGCGCTGGATAACAGCCTGCTAATCGCCGAGATGTGCGACGTCAATCCCGAACCCGAAGGTTACCACCTGCCCATTTTTGATGTGCCTGAGGGCCACACGACGCAATCCTACCTGCGTCAGCTCTGCGAAGAAGGGCTGGTTTGGCGCTATGGCGAGGCGCGAGCGGCAAATGACGAGACGATACGCCACAGACTCGATCACGAGCTCGACATCATCCATCGTATGGGCTTCGACGCTTATTTCCTCATCGTCTGGGATTTGTGCCAATTCGCCCGTGAACAAGACATTTGGTTCAATGTTCGGGGTTCGGGTGCTGGATCCGTGGTCGCTTACACGCTAGGCATCACCGGCATTGATCCGTTGGCCAACGGCCTGATCTTCGAACGATTCCTGAACCCCGGCCGGGTGTCTATGCCCGATATCGACCTTGATTACCCGGACGACCGGCGCCACGAGATGATCGAGTACACTATCCGCAAATATGGTTCGGATAAGGTGGCCCAGATCATCACTTTCGGCACGTTGGGCGCCCGAGCTGCGATACGAGATGTCGGGCGGGCGCTTGACGTAGCGTTGCCAGAAGTTGACGTTTTGGCCAAGCAGGTGCGCGCCGTACCAGGCAAGCCGGCCAGCATCGAGAATACGCTTGATCCAGATCACGAGTTCTACTCGGCCGAATTGGCTCGCCGCTACAAGGAGGAGGACTGGGTCCGCGAGTTGGTCGATACGGCCCAGAGCCTGGAAGGTGTCTCCCGGCATGCTTCGACCCATGCCGCCGGGGTGATCATTTCCGACAAGCCCCTGGTGGAATATGCGCCGTTGCACCGCCCGACCAGCGGCGGTGAAGGCGATGGCATCGGCGTATTGACCCAATGGCCGATGGAGATTGTGGAATCAATCGGCTTGCTGAAGGTCGACTTTCTGGGGCTCAGCACACTGACGATCTTGCGCCGGGCGGCCGAACTCATCGAAGAGCGGTGCGCCGTGCACTATACGATGGAGAACATACCCTATGATGTAGGGCACGTTGGACCAGATCCGGCCAAGAAACCGGAAGCATTGTTTGACATGCTCGGTCGCGGCGAGGTGGCTGGCGTATTCCAGGTCGAAGGGGCAGGAATGCGTCGCTTGATGATGCAGATGCGACCGCGCCGATTCGACCACATTGTGGCCGCCATATCGCTCTACCGGCCGGGGCCAATGGATAATATTCCCGAGTACGTCGGTCGGATGCACGGCAAAAGGGAGGTGGACTATCATCATCCTGATCTCAAGCCCATCCTGGAAGAGACCTACGGCATTTTAGTGTACCAAGAGCAGATCATCCGTATCGCGGCCGACATGGCCGGCTATGCGCCAGGCGACGCCGATACCATCCGCAAGGCCGTGGCCAAAAAGAAACGGGCCCTGATGGATAAGCACAAGGCTCAGTTTATCGACGGTTCAGAGGGCCGCGGCTATCCCAGAGAAACGGCCGAGGCTGTTTGGGGCGACATCGAGTTCTTCGCCCGCTATGGCTTCAACAAGGCCCACGCGGCCGATTACGCGGTCATCACCTGTCAGACTGCTTTTCTAAAGGCGCACTATCCGGTGGAATACATGACAGCCACGCTGAGTGTGGAGCGCAACAATACCGATAAGGTGGCCCAGTATTTGGCTGAGACGCGGCGCATGGGCATCGCCGTCACGCCACCCGACATCAACAAATCGGACCTGGATTTCACCATCGAAACAGAAGACGATCAACCGATCATTCGCTATGGGCTTGGGGCGATTAAGAACGCCGGGACGGCGGCTATCGAGTTGATATTGGACGAGCGTGGACAGAATAGTCAATTTGAGGGACTGGCGGAGTTTTGCGAGCGGGTAGACCTGCGTCGCGTGGGTAAGCGAGCGCTGGAGTCCATGATCAAGGTCGGCGTCTATGACGCCTGGGGCAGCCGGCCGCAGTTGCTAGAGGCTCTCGATCGGATGATGAGCTACAGCGGTACGACCTTTGACGCCGCGGCGGCCGGGCAGATGAGTCTATTTGGCAGTGCTCTTTCGGGCGACGCCAGTCTGGCTGTTGAATTACTCAGCCCGGAGACCTCGTTGCCAGAAATCGACCAGCGGGAAGTGCTGGATTGGGAGAAAGAACTGGTCGGCGTCTATATCTCTGAACACCCGCTAAACCGGTATCTGGAGTTGGCCCCAGAATTGGCCAGCGCCACCACCGGCGATCTGGAGGACATGGTCAACGGTCGAGGCGTGTCTGTCCTGGGCCTGCTGACTTACCTGCGTACCCATGTGACCAAGAAGGGCGACTCCATGGCCTTTGGCAGCCTGGAGGATTTGCAGGGCACGGTCGAGCTGGTCTTCTTCCCTTCCACATGGAAGCGGGTTCGATCAGCGGTCGAGGCAGACCAGGTTTATCTGGTGATAGGCAAAGTGCGGACTGAAAACGGGGACCGGGCCCAGATCATCGTCGAGCGGATCCAAAGCGACCTGACAGTTGCCCGGCCGGCCGACCCGACTCCTGACTCTGGCACACAAAGCCCGGAGCTACAAGGCCGGAGGCCACCTCCGAAACCGTCCCCGGCTCGCGAGCCCGCGAAACCAGTAGCCAATGTCGTTAAGCGAGAATCAGATTCGAACATACCAACCCGGCCGGCGCAGGAGAATGGTCTCGCTAATGCCGAGCCCCCGGCCGGATCAGCTCCGCCGAGTGCGGACGTGGCGCCTTCTGCCGCAAGCGGGATGCCGCCCCCACCACCCAATTTTGATCCGGTTGACGATGCCTTGTTCCGGCCGGCGCCGAAAGCAAGCGCTTCTCCGCCTGACCGCCCGGCAGAGACAGTTGGAAAGGTAGCGACGGGCCGGATGGAGGCGCCAGCAGAGGAACCGGCGTTGACAGGAAATCAAATCGCCCCTGTGGCCTCTCGTACGATCGTCATTCGAATACGGCCGGACGAAACCTGGCAACAGACCTGTCGCCAGGTCGTACAACTAGCCGGGCGCTACGAAGGTGGGGATGCACTGCGCATCAGCGTCAGCGGCCGGCCGATGGCGATGGAATTTCCCAACATGAAGACGCTTTACTGCCCTGAGTTCGTTGAAGACGTCGAAAACCTGGCGGCCATCGATGGCGTGGATATCGCCTGAGCCTGGAGTATACTGGAACAACAGGCATTTTGGCGCCGGGCGGTTCAGTATTCAAAGTCGCGATGCCCGGTGAGAGGGAAACGAGATGGAAGAACACAGGATTCGTGTATTAGTGGCCAAACCCGGGCTTGATGGGCACGATCGGGGCGCAAAGGTCGTGGCCCGGGCCTTACGCGATGCTGGCATGGAAGTGATCTATACTGGCCTGCGCCAGACGCCGGAGATGATCGTCGAAGCGGCTCTGCATGAGGATGTCGACGTGATCGGTCTCAGCATACTCTCTGGCGCCCACATGGCCCTGGCGCCGCGTATCATGGAATTGATGGTCGAAAATGAAATGGACGATGTGCCACTCTTCATTGGCGGCATTATCCCCAATGATGATGTGCCGGCGCTTTTGGAGATGGGCGTGACCGGCGTCTTTGGCCCTGGAACCAGTACGGAAGAGATCATCAATAGCATCCGGACTGCAGCACTTGAAGGACCCCACGCGGACCCATTGGGCCTGGCGGATGCGGAAAGCCAGTAGCAGACGCCAGGTAAGGGCGATAAACCGCCAGACGTGAAGAAGTTGATTGAACAGGCCATGGCCGGCCGGCGTAGAGCCTTGGCTCGGTTAATGACCCTGGTTGAAAACGACGAGGAAGCGGCTCGAATGATAGTTCCAGCCGTCTATGCCGAGACGGGGCGCGCGCATCTGATCGGCGTTACCGGCTCGCCAGGATCAGGCAAAAGCACCCTGGTAAACGAGATGGCCAAGGCGCTGCGCGAAAGCGGCCAATTGGTCGGCATTGTGGCCGTCGATCCCAGCAGCCCATTCAGCGGCGGAGCCCTTCTTGGTGACCGGGTGCGCATGCGCGATCTTTCTGGCGATAAGGGTATCTTCATTCGCAGCATGGCCTCACGCGGCAGCCTTGGTGGATTGGCTCGTACGACCGGCAACGTGGTTCGCCTGTTGGACGCGGTCGGATACGACACGATATTGATCGAAACCGTGGGCGCCGGCCAAGCGGAGGTGGATATCGCCAGCGCAGCGCACACGACCCTGGTGATCGAGGCTCCGGGCATGGGCGACGAGATTCAAACTATCAAAGCTGGCATTCTGGAAATCGCCGATATTCTTGTGGTCAATAAGGCCGACCGTCCGGGCGCCGAGCGCACCATTCGCGCGCTTAAGGCGATGCTGCAAATGGGTGCCGGTGGCCGGCAAAGCGGCCACGTCGACCATCATGGCCGGATGATGGTCGCCGGCCGCTTGGGTGATGGCGACGGCGAAGTTGGCGGAGGCAAGTGGCGCGTGCCGGTGGTGCCCACAGTCGCGACAGAAGGCGAGGGAATCGTTGAGCTTATGGACTCAGTTGCCGCGCACCAGAACCAGCTCAAGGCTGGCGGGGGGTGGCGGGCCCGCGAATTGGCCCGCAGCAGGCAGGAAATTGGGCAGCTGCTGCAGGCTGAGTTCATGGTTCGTCTGCAGGAGACAGTGTCGCCGACCGAGCGCGAGACGCTGATCGCGGCCGTGGCCGAGCGGGAAATAGACCCCTATTCGGCGGTAGACCGGCTTTTTGCCAGGAGTAATGGCTAGGGAGTGATGAGATGTCAGGCATATCAGGCTACGGAGATATTAAGCTATATGCAGGTCGAGGCTGCCCGGAACTGGCGCAACGCATTGCCGATTACATTGGCGTCCCGTTGAGTCCGTGGGAAATCATTGACTTCGCCAATGAAAACATCTGGATCAAGCTTCCGGAAAGCGTTCGCGGTCAGGACGTCTTTCTGATTCAGAGCCAGTGCCGGCCGGTTCACCGCAACGTGATGGAGTCGCTCATCGCCGTCGACTGCGTTAATCGTGACTCGGCTGGCCGCATTAATCTGCTAGCGCCGTACCTGGCTTATTCGCAGAGCGATAAGAAGGATCAGCCCCGGGTGCCCATAGCCGCCCGGCTGTTGGCCGACATGATTGAAGTGGCCGGCACAGACCGCTGGATGACCCTCGATCTGCACGCGGGCCAGATACAGGGCTTTTATCGAATACCGGGTGATTCATTAACGGCATTTCACATCCTGGTCGACTACTTCGGCCGCAAGGATTTGAGCAACACGGTGGTCGTCACGCCTGACCTGGGCTTTGCCAAGCGAGGCCGCAACTACGCCGCGGTTCTGCGTTTGCCGCTGGCGTTTGTGGAAAAGCGGCGGATCGAAACTGGCAACGGCCGGGAGGCGCTTACGCTCATCGGCGACGTGGAGGATAAGGATGTGATCATCGTCGACGACCTGGTCGACACGGCCGGTTCCATTATGCAGGCCGTGGAGACGGTCAAAAAGAACGGGGCCCGCGACGTGTACCTGTCCTTCGTGCACCCGGTACTGTCAGATCCGGCCGTCGATAGGTTGCGGAATTTACCCATCAAGGAAATCGTCTGCACTGATACGATCCCCATCCCCGAAAACAAGATGTTGCCCAATATCACCGTGTTGACAGTCTCCGAACTGCTGGCCGAAGTGATAATTCGCAGCCACGAAGGCCGCAGCGTGGGCGAGCTGTTCAACGAGTGATCGCGCCAACGCCGTTGGCGTCGACGCTGGCCTTCGACATTAACACTCACTAATTGGGATTCGGACAACAGTCGCGGTCGACTATAATAGGTAGTTATGTTCAAGAAACTTGTACGATCAATCGTTGGCGACCCAACACAGAAATACCTGGACAGTCTCAAGCCCATTGTGGTTGATGTTAGCGATCGCGAAGCAGAGTTGCAGTCGCTCTCCGACGCAGAACTCCGGAGTCGTTCCGCCGAACTGCGGGCCCGAGTAGAGGAAGGCGCCGAGCTGGAAGAGGTGCTGCCCGAAGCCTTCGCCCTGGTACGCGAGGCCTCGGTGCGAACGACCGGATTGCGACACTATGATGTGCAAATCATGGGCGGCGTCCTACTATTCCGGGGCGAAGTCGTGGAAATGAGAACCGGCGAAGGAAAGACGTTGGTGGCGACGTTGCCGCTGTATCTGAATGCCCTGGCCGGCCGCGGTGCGCACCTGGTCACCGTCAACGAATACCTGGCCCGGCGTGATGGCGGCTGGATGGGCAAGATCTATCATTTGCTAGGTTTGTCCGTCGCCTGCATTGGCCCGCAGAGATTTTCGGCCTTGTATGATCCGGATTACGTGAATCCGGGCACCGAACTGGAAGATGAGCGCCTGGTTCACTGGCGGCCATGCACCCGAAGCGAGGCCTACCTGGCCGACATCACCTACGGCATCAGCAGCGAGTATGGCTTTGACTATCTGCGCGATAACATGGTCAAGGATCCGGCCGACCTGGTGCAGCGGGAATTGCACTACGCAATCGTCGACGAGGCTGACAACGTATTGATCGACGAGGCGCGAACGCCGTTGATCATCTCCGGCCCGGTCGACAGGGCCAGCCAGGATTACGTGCGCTTTGCTCAGATCGTGCGCGGATTGAAGAAAAACACGGCCGACGAAGATGATGAGCCGAATGGCCATTACGACATCGACGAGAAGAGTCGCAGCATCAATTTGACCGAGATGGGCATCGCCGAGATCGAGCGCCGTATCGACGAGATCGATGCCGAGGCCGGCGACAGCCTGTACGATCCGCGCTTCTTCCATCTCACCTATTTCGTGGACAACGCCTTGAAGGCGCAGTACATGTTCCACCGCAACAAGCAGTACGTGACCCAGGGCGGCGAAGTGATCATCGTCGACGATTTCACCGGCCGGCTAATGCCCGGCCGCCGTTATTCCGATGGCCTTCATGAGGCGATTGAGGCCAAGGAAGGCGTCCAAGTCCAGCGCGAGAACGTGACCGTGGCCACGATCACGTTGCAGAATTATTTTCGCCTGTACGAGAAACTGGCCGGTATGACGGCTACGGCCTTGACCGACGCCGAGGAGTTTCACGAGATTTACACCCTGGACGTGACGCCGCTGCCGACCAACGTCGACTACATCGTCGAGACGGCGTCCATGGAACTCGAAGAACGGCAGCGAAAAGTGGAGGGCACGGACGAGATCTATTGGGTACGGGCCGACGATCCGGAGCAGCGGGTCTTCGCCCGGCGCATTGACTTCGCCGACCAGGTTTATGGTACGACCGAGGCCAAGGACCAGGCCATCATCGACGAGATCGTCCGCGTGCGTAAGACGGGCCGGCCGATCCTGGTTGGCACGACGTCGGTTGAACATTCCGAAGCCATCGACAATATGCTAAGTAAGAGAGGCATCGATCATGCTGTTTTGAACGCCAAGCGCCATCAGTCGGAGGCGTTGATCGTGGCCCAGGCCGGTCGCAAACAGGCGGTGACGATTTCCACCAATATGGCCGGCCGTGGCACGGATATCCTGCTGGGCGGCAACGCCGAGGGCATGGCGGCCCAGATCTTGGAAGATCGCCTGATCACCCGCGAAGACATGGTCTTGCTGGCCGGACAGCTGTTGAGCAAGGATGCCGAAACTGCCCGGGCATATGCCGACCGGCATCCGAAGTTGACGCCGGACCTGGTGGGTATGCTCCAGGAGACGAAAGACGATTTAGACGACAAACGGGCCAAGATCGAGGAAGATGGACTGGTTAACTTCCTGGCCCGTGATTTGATGACGTCCTACCAGATTGACTTCACCGAGACGCGGCATGCGCTGCGTCTGGTGCGTTCTAACCGCATGGCCGAAGCCCGCGACTTCCTTACCGAGCTTGAACGGGATGTGGCCCTGGTCGACGATGCCGCGCGGCTGATGGCCTTGCACGATGGCTTCCAGGCAACCAGAGACGACGTCCATCGCAAAGCCCGATTCCTGGCCGAGGTCACATTTGACAAATTGTATAGCGCCCGGGCAGCCCTTATCCGGGCTGTCATGCACGACGAGGACGAAGAAGCGCAGGAGTTGGTTTCAACCATCCCTGGATTGCCGGCCGAGACCATCGACTGGATCAAGGATATCCGGGCCAACCGCGAAGAGGAGCGAGAGGAAGTCTGGCGCCTGGGGGGACTGCACGTCATCGGCTCTGAGCGCCACGAATCACGCCGGATCGACAACCAGCTTCGCGGCCGGGCTGCGCGCCAGGGCGATCCTGGTTCATCCCGTTTCTTTCTGTCGCTGGAAGACGACCTGATGTTGCGCTTTGGCGGCGAGCGGCTACGGGGATTTATGAGCCGGACCAATATCCCGGACGACATGCCCATTGAAAGCGGCCTCCTGGACCGGATCATTGAGAGTTCCCAGGAGCGCATCGAAGGCTACAACTTTGACATTCGTAAAAACGTGGTCGAGTATGACGACGTGATGAGCAAGCAGCGCGATGCCATTTATGGTGAGCGGCGTGCTATCTTGATGAGCGAAGACGTGGACCTGGACACGCGCGTGCTTGATGCTTTCGACCGGGCCATCGACCAATTGGTTCAGGATTACCTGGAAAATTACGCGGACTTTGTCCGAGGCGAAATCGATCGGGCCATTCTCACCTTCAGCACCGACGCCACAGACACGATTAACGCCTATGGCGTGCTGGTGCGAATGCGCGGCCTGTTGCCCGGCGTGACCAAACTGGATCGGGCCGAAATGGCCGACGTTTCGGCCAAGGAGCTGGTCGATTTCCTTATGGGGCTGGTTGAGGAGAACCTGGAGAACAGCGAGAATCTGCTGCAATTCATTCGAGCCGCCAGTCGCCTGATTCCTTTGCTGCCGCCGGTGCCCAATCTGGCCGGAATTCTGGCCAACCAACGCTCGGGCCAATTGTCGTTGGTTCGAGAACGGGTCCGCCGCGAATTTGTCGAACAGGTCGAAAGGATCTTCAATGACTTCTTGGTAGAGTACGTGGAAGAAGGAGAACGGGCCGAGCTGTGGCAGCAGACGGCCGACCGCTTCACGGCCATCTTCGAGGGGTTCCGGGTCGAAGGCCTGTCGCGCAAAGCGGTGTTGGCCCAGCAAAGCGACTTCAGGCGCCAGTGCGACGAGGCGCTCCGAGACATGTTGAAGGCCAGCCTCTTTGCCTTGGACAATGAACAGTTGGCAGAATCATTGGCCGAGTATGTGCATCGCCAGAGCGAACGCTGGCGGGAGCAGATTGGCGAAGATGCGCACCTCGACTTCCAGCGATTGCTCTTGCTACAAGCTATTGACGGCGAGTGGCGCGATTACCTAATTGCCATGGATGACCTGCGGCGCGAAATAGGCCTGGAGGCCATCGCCCAACGAGATCCGAAAGTCGAGTACAAGCGTCGTTCGTACCAGATGTTCGCCGATATGCGCAACAAGATCGACGAGACCGTGGTGGACAATTACTTCCGGCGAATCGCCAGCCACCAGGCCTATATCCGGCAACAGGAAGAAGCGGCCGATCGTCAGGCGCAGCTCATCAAGGCCGGCTACCAGGTAGTCAGGCGGGAAAAAGGCAAGGGGGTGGAATTGCGCCGCGATGCGCCCAAGGTGGGGCGCAACGATCCGTGTCCGTGTGGCAGCGGCAAAAAATATAAGCACTGCCATATGCGATCGGATCAGGCAGCGGCCAAAGGTGGTGGGCGACGATCCAAAGCGGCCGCCAGATGATCAACCGCGATTCCTATTTCCCTGGATACTCCGCTGGGAAGCCTGACCTAGTATCGTGATAGTTTCCGGGGAAATCTCTGTTCTAAGTCCTGTCCCACTCGCTTAGGGCAGCCCGGATGGCCTTGCGAATGGCGACATCCTCGATCATATCCGGCCGCTCGTAGATCCGGCCGTCGGCGATGATATTCAGATTGCCGCTCGTGTCTTGCTCCAGCTTCACCATATGTCCGGCCAGTGCCGGGTCGGCCGCCAGGTGCTTCTGGATGAGCGGATTGATCTGGTCAGGAATGCTGAGAGGCTCGGGTTCTGCCGCGAGGGCCTCCGGGGCAGCCGTCTCGACAAGCAAAGCGACCTGTTGCTGTTCGACCGCCTGTTCAAAAACTGCCTGGCGCTCTTCCAACGTGGTCGGGAGCTCGCTTCCGGCTGGCCCAGGCCCGGCGGCCACAGGCGGCGCCAGACCGGCGCGAACCAGGCTCTCGTAACCGCCGGCAAAAACGACCAATTCGGCGATGGCGGCATTGATCATGCGCCGGGCGGCATCGTCGGTCACGTCGTCGATGGACTCGTAGCGGCCGCCAACGGCGCCGACGACCAATTTGCCCATGGGTGGGACTCTGGATACGGACATTACGACGATTTCATTATCCATATGCCTGCTCCTTCAAAAATGGCCTTCAGCTTTCAGCTTTGTGGCTTCCAGCGGTCGGCGATCTGCATGCATGGCGGTGTGCCCGCGGCGTGTATCGTCTCCTCGGAAGTTAGCGATTAGCAATGTGCGGCTAGCTGTCAGCCGATTGCTTTCAGCCGTCAGTCTTCAGTCAAAGAATAACTCTTTCTTACCGGCCTGTTCAATGGTACATTGATACTCGCCTGCTGGCTAGAATTGGCAGGAGGCGCAGAAGTGGGTTCCCCGGCCGCCCAGGACAGTGCGCTCAACCAATCCGTCACATCGCGGGCATGGTTCTCCGGCCCGGCCGTAAACGGCGAAAAGCTCCTGCATCTGCCCGCCGGAGCCATCGGGCTGGCGATAGGCGGCGTCGATACTGGCGCCCTGCCTCTGAATGCCTAGCTGTAATACCGCCCGGATGGATTCGTGTAGTGAAACTATTTCCGCATCCTGGAGCGAGTCCGAACGGCGATCGGGACGCAAACTGGCCCGATGCAGCGCTTCGTCGGCGTAGATATTGCCGATGCCGGCCACGAACGTCTGGTCGAGCAGCAAGGGCTTGAGGGCACGGCGCCGACGGCCGAGCTGCTGGCCTAGCCAGCTTGATGTGAAGGCGTACGAAAGAGGCTCGGGTCCCAGATCGCCCAGGACGGATGCGGGATCGGTCACCAGGTATACCCGGCCGAATTTCCGCACGTCGCGGAAACGAAGCTCCTCGCCATTCTCGAGGCTGAATACGGTATGCACGTATTTGTCGGCCGCGATCGATGCCGGCTGGACGCTCAGTTGTCCGGACATCTTCAAATGAATGAGCAAGCGCTCGCCTTGCTCCAACTCGAAGACCAGATACTTGCCCCGCCGGCCCACGCCCACAAAGCTGAGACCCCGAATGCGTTCCCGCAGGGCGTCTGGCTCGGGGGTGACGATCTGGCGCGGCCAATCGGTCCAGAAACCGATCACAGTGCGGCCGATCAGCGGCTCGCGCAGGCCGCGGGCTATCGTCTCAACTTCGGGTAGCTCAGGCATGATTCACTCGTGACTTAGACCTTGAATTCGCCGCTATCATAGAAGAGCTCGTCGTCGACCCAGATCTGGCCCCCGTCGCGCATTTCACAAATCATGTCCCAATGGAGCGACGATATGTTCTTGCTGCCCGTTTGCGGGTAACCGGCGCCGAGGGCCATATGAATGGTGCCGCCGATCTTCTCATCGTATAGGATGCTTTTGGTGAAGCGGTCGATGCCGTAGTTGGTGCCAATGGCGAATTCGCCTAGATAGCGGGCGCCGTCGTCAGAGTCAAGCGCCGTAAGCAAAAACTCCTCATTCTTCTCGGCCGTTGCCTGGACCACTTTGCCTTCTTCAAAGCGCAACTCGACGCCCATGACCTCGCGGCCGGCGACGATGGCCGGATAGGAGAAGCGCACCCAGCCATTTACGGACTCTTCGACCGGGCCAGTGAATATCTCGCCGCTGGGCATGTTATTCGTGCCATCGGCGTTGATGAAAGTCCGGCCGGCTACCGACAACGTCAGGTCGACGCTGGGGCCCCGCACCTTCACCCGTTCCTTGCCGGCCAGCCAATCCACCAACCGTTGCTGCTCGGCCGAGATCTTGCGCCATTCGGCTACCGGGTCGTCTTTGTCTACGTGACAGGCGCCATAGACGAAATCTTCGAACTCGCCGAGCGACATGTCGGCATCCTGGGCGTGAGCAGCCGTTGGGTAAAGCGTGCCTACCCAGCGGAGCTCGCCGGCCGCGCTGCGCCGCATGCTGATTGCCATCAACTCCTTGCTTGCCTGCTGGCGGAGCCGCTGCCTCGCTGGGTCGACGCCGTTTAGGGAACGGGTATTTCTGGCGCCGCGGATGGCGATGCGGCACTCGTAGGTCTCCAGGGTCAACCTCATCGGGTCGGGTATAAACTGGATCTGGTCGTCATTGCCTTCCTTGTATAGGATCTCGTCGATATCATCTTCCAACAACACTATCATCGGGTGGCCGCCGGCGCGAATGACCTGGCGATAGGTCTCTTTAACCAGCGGGTAGCCGGCGCAGCTGCCGTTAATGATGACTCGCTCACCGGGCTGGACGGCGACGCAGTAATTGGTCAGTAGTTTGGCGAGTTTCACTACGCGGGGATCGGACATTATTTGCTCCATGGTTAGACGGTAAATCAAGCCGGTGATTATACCGGATTCCATGTAGGGGTGTAGGGTTGAGCCGGTGAAGAGGTGAAAAGGGGAAGAAGGGCCGAGGCGAGTCGGGGCTGACGGATTTTGGGCGTGGAGTATAATGACGGGAACGGAGGTGGTCGTGTATCCTGAGGACCGGGTGTTGATCGCTTATATGCCCGAGCCGGCCGATTTTGCGCTGGTTCGTGATGCGGGTTGGTATCGTATTCCTCAGAAGCATGCACCCAAGGGACTGTACGCCGAGTATTATGCCTTTTACTTCGGCCGTAAGTTCGGCGACCAGAAGTGGGCCATTCACCATTACGGCCGGCAGCAGGGCTTTGAGCTGGTCAAACGGATCGACTTGTTTCCCGAGCAAGCCGATCATCCGCGAGCGGCCGAGCCCTATTACCGGGTGGCCCTCGGGCCGCTGCAGACGCTGGAGCAGCCCATCGTCAGTTTGCGCTGGCGGCGGATCACTTTCATGCATACGACCTGGGACCGCTTTCAGGATGCGCGGGAGATCAACGACCTGTCAATTGAGGGAGGAGAGTACGTTGACCGTCTGTTCGCCACACTGAAGGAAAGGGGCATCCCGGCCGAGCGTGACTTCGAGGTCAAGGAGCCAGGTGGGTCATACCGGGTGGCGCTGGCGGTGCCCTGTCGTGACGGATTCATCGAGCTGGACGAGGCGGACGTGCCCGCCAGCGAAGAGGGCCGGCGGCGGCTGGCGGATCGGATTGCAGGGGAGGCGGCCGGACGGGGCGGAGTTCAGTGAAGCCGGACCGTGCGCAGGACTGACCCTTGCGAAGAGGCGCGCAACTCAGGCTTGCCACGACAATCGACTGAACAATCCCCATCTGCTGGCAAACATCGGCCGGCATGCGATGCGCCACCAACCTGCTCGCGCAAGGCGTCTTCTTGCACCGCTTGCACCGTGCCTGATAACCGACAAGCCCCGGCCCCGTTCTCTCTTGCCATTCGCCCAGATCATGGCCGCCTAGCGCCGCCTCGGCCGCGCAGTGCGGCAATTTCTCTTTAAGTATCCGCTCGGCCTCTTCCTGGCTGGTCTGCTTAATCTCGTGATACGCTTCGCAGAGCTGGTGAGTCAGGCCGCGCACACCGACCAACCCGTTGCAGCGCTCAGTCTCGACGCTGGCCGCGGCCGCGTCGGCGACTGGCACCCATGGCTGGGCGGCTATCAGCCTGACGATCTTCTGCTCATCTCGGGTCGGGCGCTGGAAGGCGGTTGGCATGACGCGATTCTGTACCTTCCAATTTTGATCCGCCCGTGATAAGATGTTCACAATGGGATGCACCAAGTGGCGACGATTGCAGGTGATCGTCACGGGTTTTTGGGAGGGCCGACTGTGGGCGGCAAAGACGAAAGCAAGCTAGAGAAGGTTGAATATAATTTGTTTGCCTATCCCGGTCCTAGGAGGGAGTGTATGTAGACACCTACGAAGTTATAACACGAACTCGGCTATTAGATTGGTAAGTGCCAAAGGCGTATCACTGGAGGAATTAGCCATGAAACACTTTAAGGATATATCACGAAAAAGGTCAGTGCGAATCCTTGCGTTATGGGCAGTCATTGCCTTATTCCTGGTTGTCGGCCTGGTGGCAACACCGCCGAAAACGCTTGATTCCGAAGGGAAGGTTCTTCTCGGGGTTCCAGGTGTACGCGGCGGGGTTGTTACGACAAGCGAACCAGCCGCGGCCCAAGTTGGTGCTGACATCTTGCGTGCTGGCGGCAATGCATTCGATGCTGCAGCGGCCGTTCAGTTCGCGCTCAATGTGATGGAACCCCAATCGTCAGGAATCGGCGGCGGCGGTTTTATGATGATCCACCTTGCCAAGCATGATGATACCTTTGTCATTGACTGCCGGGAGACAGCGCCGGCAGCCGCGACGCCGGACATGTTTGCCAGCCAGCCGTCATTCGGCGTGCGTTCTACTAGCGGCTACGCGGTCGGCGTTCCGGGCACGTTGTTGTGCGCGACGACCGCCCTGGACAATTGGGGTACATACGAACTGGACGAGGTCCTTGAGCCAGCGATCAATCTGGCCGAAAATGGAATCCGAGTCAGCTCACGCCTGGAAGGGAGTATCTTAAGTTCACGGCTGGCCAATGAAGTGGGCAATCCAGCTTACGACGAGGCCCGCAACGTATTCCGGCCTGGTGGCGTTCCGCTCGTGGAAGGTGACCTTTTGGTGCAGCCGGATCTGGCAAATACATTCCGCAGGATCGCCGACCAAGGTCCGAGCGCGCTTTATACAGGGGAGATTGCGCAAGCCATCATCGCCACCCAATTGGCAACGCGGAGTTCAAATCCCGATGGCGTCGGCCGCATGACCTTGGCAGATCTGGCGAACTACGAAGTGGCCATCCGTGAGCCCGTCGAGGGGACCTACCGTGGCTACCGAATTGTGGGCATGCCTCCACCCTCTTCCGGCGGCTTGACGTCCATCCAGATTCTTAAGATGCTTGAGCGCTTCCCCATCGGCGATGAGAGTCAGGGCTATGGCTTCGGCTCCGCACGCACCCTGAATGTGATGATCGAGGCCGGTCGCCTGGCCTTCGCCGATCGAGCCATATGGATTGGCGATGACGACTTCGTCGACGTGCCCACAACCGGGCTACTCAGCGATGGATATGCGGCCGAACGCAGTGCGTTGATTGATCCTGGCGCCTGCATGCCTGACGGAACGGTGGAAGCGGGTGATCCGTGGCCTTTCAATTCCGGTGACAGCCCGGGCAAGCCACACTCAGCAGCTCAAGCGGACGAAGAGGGCCGTAATACGACCCACTTCTCCATCATCGACCGGGACGGAAATGTTGTCACCTGGACCAGCACCATCGAGTCTGGCTGGGGTACGGGTCTGATGGTTCCAGGTTTCGGCTTCATGCTGAACAACGAGTTGACCGACTTCAACCGGCTCCCAGCCTTCAACCCCGATCCTGACAACTTCAACCCCGGTGCAAACGACGTAGCGCCAGGCAAGCGGCCTCGCAGCAGCATGGCGCCGACCATCATCTTTGATGGCAAGAAGCCGGTAACTGCCTTTGGTTCACCAGGTGGCTCGACCATCATTTGGTCGGTGACCAATATGGCCATGAACCTCATCGACCATGAGATGGTGATACAGGAGGCCATCGACGCGCCGCGAATCGCCCAGACCAGCGCCGGCGTCAACACCCGGCGAGAATTGGGCTTTTCAGATACGGTAATCGCGGAACTGGAGGCGCTAGGCGAGAATTGCCAAACATTCCGATCTCCGTCCGTCATCGGTTCGGTCCAATCTGTTGTGACAGACCAACGTGATCACATAAAGTATGGCGCCGCTGACAAGCGCCGTATTGGGGGCGTGGTTTCAATACGCTAGGATCGTATTGACCTCCAATAGGAAATGCTTTGTTGAGATAGGCGTGGGCGAAACAAGCACTCAACCTCGGTTGAGTACAGCCTTTTGAATTGACCTCTTGGAGCAAGTGTTGCATCTTAGCAACCATACGCTCCAAGAGGTCTATTTTTGCCATTGGCAAATAGCTTAGGGTGGGGTGGGGTTCGTTCAGGCTATTGCCGAATCACCAGTGAATCGATATTTCTTGAATTGCCATCATATGGGTCTTGGTCGAGCGAAAATGACTCCATAGGATGGCTCTCGTCTGTGAGACTCACAGCACCGGGTGGCATCCTCCAAATGGCATGTCCCTTGGCAGCCCGGTTGCGACCACAGCCGCACACTTTCGCACAAAATCGCACAAGGTTGCCACAGTGGCGCAGAGCGGCCATGGTACACTGTTCCCGTTGCGCTGAACTATATGGAGACTTGAGCAGCAGGACTATGATTGAGGAATTGAAGTTGGAGGTAAAAGAGCTACCCATTTCATTGATCTACGTAATACTTGGAGTAGTCTTATGGACGATTTCGCTCGGGTTGGCAACAGCGAGCCGTATGGACTTTACGGATTCGTACGTGTTTACCGGTTGCCCTTGTCCGGTTGCGCTTCTCGTCCTGAGTCTAGTCCTGTTTGTGGTGAAGACGGCAAGAAGACGGAAAGCTCATCGACCTCATCTTTATGGCGTACTCGGGGCCTTCACAGCCTATTCCGGAACATGGATGCTGGCTTACCTCCTCATAGTACGTTCCTAGGAATATGTATGCTGTGTGGATCGATATCGAAAGACCGGTGTGGTCGGCCACATTGAAAATGGCGGAAACAGAGCCCTGAAGTTCGTAGGCGAGCAACCCCGGCAATCTTGTTAGCTCGTTCTCGTAGATGACGAAAGCGTTGCCTATCTGCAATCAATCCTTCTCTCCCAGGCCATGCAAAGTCCGGACGCCTGGGCGATTCACAGCTTCAACGCCTACTGGTATCTAGTTGTTGAGTCGCATGTCGGCCGTGTTTGGCCTATCTAGTTCCCGGCCGCTACTCTGTTCTGTTTCACCGGCTGGACGCCAGAGCGCCAGGAAGGGTAGGTAAATCGCATTGTGCCAAATCTGGTCACCACCAATGAAGATGTTGCCAGATATGTGCGATTGCCTTGTCACCACCCCCCGAACAAAGATCAATCAGCAGACTGTAGGCCGCCAGCCGGCCGGTGTTGGTCGTGTTCTTGTCAGGCAAGGTTATCAGCGCTTGTCGGCCGCCATTGTTGGCTGAATGGCCGTGCTGCCCGCCATTATTGGCTCCGAAGGGCTGAGTCTCGTTGTCGCCACCAGTGGCTTCGTGCGTAGCTGGCGGGATGAAGAGCAGCGTTGCCGCAGCTGGCAACGGTGTGAGCAGGCCCGGCGCCCCCGTCTGGACTGCTTCAGTATCTCAGTCATAGACACAATATCCCAGCACTAACGAATTCCAGCGGTCCTCTGTAAAAGCAGCATACCCAACGTCGGATCTTGGAGGATCTCATGCCCTTGCTAGAACTCGTCGCCACACTATTCTGGATTTCACTGTTCCTATCAGCTGTCATCTTCGGACTGATTACAATGCGCGAGGCAATATCGGAGTCGTGACAATGGTCTATCGACCAGGTGCGTGTTCCACACTTCGGCCAGCGGAGGCCACTGAAAGCTGTTTCCCCCTGGCCGTGCTCTGACTGGATGCCTGGTCTCCATCCCCAGCGCATACTTCAGTCGGCGCGCTACACACAGCCGGCTCGCGTAGGTGGGCTTCCCACGTAGCTTGTACCGTGCCTCGTAGCTGGCACTTCCCGGCCTTTCTGTCTGCTACCATTTGCCCAAGTTGTGGCTGCAAGGGCCCGCCCTGGCCTTACAAGGAAGTATGTACTCTCTGAGCGATTTCTCAGCCTCCCCCTGATTGGCACGATTCAGTTTGCGGTGCATTTCGCGGACCTGTAGGGCCAGGCTAAGACTTTGCCCTCAATGGTTGCGTCACGTATGGTTCATCTGCTAGCAAACATCCAGAAAAGGCGCAAGCGCATGGCTAAAAGCTCCAACCGGACCAGGAGCCAAGGGACTTCACTTGAAGCGCCTCTAAAACCGACTCTGGTTCCTTGACCTCTAGCATCTTCCTGAGCGCGATTATTAACTGGTCGTCGGCCGATTCATCCAACAACAATTCGTGGAATGAGGTCATGTCCAATTGTTCTTCCATTATTGTGCCTTACCCCGTCTGTGCCCGCAAAGCAAAGGCTGAAGCTAATTGCAGCATACTCATTGTAAAGAGACAAGCACGGACAAACAATCCCCCCATCTTACCATTGGTACATGCGTCCTGTACCAGGCGCGTTGGGAGCCAGCTCAGACACTGCTTGACAACACACCAGGGAGCTTTGTAAGATGAGAGGCAACTGATCGGTGGGAACTTCTGTTTGGCAACAGGTTGCTCGTACGTGCGCGCTGGTTTCGACCTGTCACAAATGAGCTTGATGAACTCCGTTTCCCACAACTGGAATGGCTTGACTGGATAATGGAGGTATGCATGGCTTGGCAATGGTATGAGATCACGCAATACAAAGCTTCTGTTGGTGGCAAAGCGGGTGGTTACTACGGTATCTTGCAACTGTTTGGCAGCGGCATTTATGCTTCCATAAGATTCCATGATAGTGGCGCTTTGCCTGGTTCGTCGGCGCCGACGACTTTCGGCCAGCGCTTCTATGGTCACATGGACTTTCAACAAATGCCGGTGATGGTTGACCTGTTGCGCAACGAGAGTCCCGTACGTTTTGGCTTCTATAAGGAAAATCCCAACATGTTCCATCTTATGACCGGCAGGGAGCCCGTTGGCGAAGGAGACGGAATACTGGCCGAAGACACCGCCTGAACCATCAGGGGGTAACTTCTGTAGGGTTGCCCCCTGAGCCGCCGGGGCGCCGTTATTCGACCCAGTTTGGGACGCTAAGGAAGGACGACATGAAGCAAGTCAGGGGGATTATCCCGTGAGAAAATACCTGTTAGACTGCAGCCACTGCTTCCGAACGACGGTCGCGCTGGCCCGGGTGTTAATTGAGTTGGTAAAATTGGCCCGGGATATCCGCAATCCGGCCAGGATAACGACGCCGACAGTAGACTAGCCACCGCAGCTACACCCAGCCCAACGAGCGCGCGAACGCCAGGATAAATGGTCCCGCACTTTGGCGGTTTGAAATTCTCTGGGCCGTGCTGGCAGCAGTCGTCTGGAGACGATGACCCAGCCGCGACCCGAGCCGCGCTCCCTCCATGGTCTACTTGTGGCCATCTTAACCTGTTCTGTGTCGTGGATGCTGGCCTATGTATTGCCAGTTGCGTAGCCAGGAACATGTATGTCCCATGGACCTATAGCGAAAGCAGGTGGAGTATACTACGCGCTATCAGGAGGCAAATAACTATGGCCGAGCAATTGCGGATATACACCATCAATCGAGGTGAATTGCGCAACTTTGCTGACGAGTGGCGGGAAAAGATCCGGCCGCTCAGACTCGATCTAGGCTTCCAGATCGGCGGCGCCTGGCTCGTCGAGGAGACGAACCAATTTGTCTGGCTGTTGAGCTATGACGGACCGGATAGTTGGGCGGCCAGGGATGCGGCCTATTATTCGTCGCCGCAGCGGCAGGCGATGGAACCCAATCCCGCCCGCTTGATAGCCAGAGTTGAGGAGTATTTCGTCGAGGACGCAAGTCTGTGAAGTCGCGGCGCGTCTGGCTCTGAAGGGGTGGGACGCCGGCATACCGGTTGCAATTGAGAATTCTCCCTCCCTGATATTTGCGCCGTCTCCAAGGCTGATTCCCCAATTGCCTCAACTCGCTAGCGGGCCGAAGAGTGACAAGAGACAGGCTCGCTATGGTATACTGTTTATGAGTAGTATCGAGCTTGCAGGAGATAAGGGTGAGTCATGCACGACGGGCCATACGACAGTGTGGTCAGGCGGTCCGGCATTGAGCGGACTGGGGAAAACTTCCGTGGCTGAGGAAGACGTGCTGTACCTCGGCACTGTAAGACGCCTGATGGTCAAACATTTCGACCAGGAGCAGCTAGAGACTCTGGCATTTGATCTGGGCATCCCCTGGGGCGAGTTACCGGGCGATGGGCTGGCGGCCAAGTCCCGATCTCTTGTTACCTGCCTTGCAGAGCGTGGGCGAATCGACCAGCTGGTGGAAATCCTGGCCGAAGAACGGCCGCTGGTCGACTGGCCGGTAGTACCGGACAGCAGGCAACAGATGATGGGCGTCGCGTATCTGGCGCCGGCCATTCCCGAGGCGTCGGCGGCGCGTGTTGAGGGGCATGGATCGGCCTCGAATAGCGATAGATCGAGCACGCCCCGTGATTATGATCTGCCGAACCTCAGGAGTGGGCTGCTCTCGAGTCTAATGACGGGAGCGGGAGTTGGATTCGTCGCCGGCGTCGCCTTCGCGCTCGTCACGTTTATCGTCGCCGGCATCTTAAAGGACGCAATAACCTACCATACCGGCGTCTGGCCCGATTGGTTTCCAGGACAGATTCCTGACTTTATCCTTTCAGAATGGTGGTTTATCATCATCGTTGTTTCGTTTACGGCAGTCGGAGCCATCGTTGGCTCCCGAGGGCCGAGACGCGTTGAACTCTTATAGAGTCGTCAAGAACGTCCACTCTCCAGGTCATGCCCGGACCTCCCGCTTGAGAATAACGTGGCGACCACCGGCAACCCCTGACAAACTTCGCATTGCCTCCGTCCAGACCCTATGTTATCGTGTGCATGCGTCAAATAGCATGACATAAGGTGTCCATAGAAGACGCCGGTCATCCTTCTGCGCGTGTCTTGCAGTTGACTGCAATTTCAACCACCAGATTTGTGTACATCGGCGGATTAAACAAGATCAAGGCGAGATGAAAGCCATGAAGAGATCACTTGGGGTTGCACTCTTGTTCGTGTTGCTTACGTCGATTTCCGTGACGCTCCGACCTGGAGTAGCCCAATCTGATGATAACTCATCATTGACTGAGCAGACGGGTTATTCAGGCAATCATGAAGATAGACCTTGGGATCGCCTCAACCATCCGGCTTCCGAGGCGAACAGCCTACCAGTCGCCGCAGCTTTGTATGCCACAGATGGGCATAGTTTGTACTTGATCGACAGGACCACCGGCAGTGAGACGCTGATTGGCGATCACGGGTCAGAGGGAGCTACCATCAGTGCCCTGGCGTTTGACGACGATGGGATCCTTTATGGCCTAAGTCTGTCATTCGGGTCTCGGCTGTTTACGATTGATCTTTCCAATGGAAATACAGACGATGTCGGTCCGTTGGACGTGGGTAGTGTGTTTGGGGGCGGACTGGCCTTTGACGCATCAGATCAGCTGTATGGCGCTACTGTGAGAGACAGCGCAGACAGCCTTGTGAAGATGTTTACTATCGATACAATCACCGGCGCCGCTACGATTCTGGGTCCAGCCTTAGGTGGCGATCGCATTATCACCGGACTCGCTTCTGACGGCCCGACGCTCTATGCCACCGATAGCGTGAGCAACACTCTGGGCACAGTTGATCCCAGTACAGGCGCCTATACAGCTATTGGGGATCCAGGCGTAACAACCGGCGGCACGGGTGGGCTGGCGATTGATCCGCTTGGTGGAACACTTTACGCCGCTTTTACAGGCATTGACAGTGGCTTCTACACGCTGGATAAAGATACGGGGGCAGCAACGCTAGTGGCCGATAATGGCGCATATTGGGGTTTGGCCTTTGCGCCGCCTCTGCGTGTATACGTGCCTCTCATAGTTCGCTGATGGGCTGCTAAGAGGCTTGTCGCTGTGAATTACTAGGCTGATAGGATCCCTTCACGCGTCTGGTCTGCCGCAGCCTGTGGATAGCGATTAGGAATCGCCGGCGTTTCATCCACGGTACTTCTACCTGACACTGCTTCCCTCAAGGCCCTTGAACGGCTAGCCGGCGTGGGGACCGACCTCAAGCGCTCGGCCCGCCACGGCGGCAATCGGCTAAAACGCTATACACCGCTGGTATCGTTGTCATAGGTGCAATCTCCCAGTCCGTAGGCAAGCCAAACCCCCTCTGTAAAGGAGAATACTTGCTTGATTGGCTGCTCAGGGAGGCTCGCGTGTACGAATTCTTTCAGAACATCGCCCTATTATTGTGGATTTCGTTTGCTATTTCTAGCGTCATGTATTTGGGACTGTTCGCTTACGACAGGTTTATGACGGCCGAAGCTGAAAACGAGTAGAGGACTGCCGAGCCATTGACAGGATCGGCATTGTCTGGCTCAATGATTCACACCGATCGTCGTCTAGTTCCTGGGCCAATCTAAAAAGGGGTCTCATATGATTATCCTTCAAGCATTGGGCGCCATTCTCTGGATCTTGCTCCTGGCATCGATTGTCGTCTTTGCGGTTGTCACCGCACGAGAGATCGACTCGGAGTAGCGCGGATTGAATCCTGTACCGGTCAGCAATACCGGGTTCCGGGGCGCCATTTGACCCGGCGCTAGCGCGCGAGAAGGCGGCTGATGCTGGATTCTTGAGCCGTTCTGACTGGCCTGAATTCGAGCTGCTGGTTAATGACAGCCATAATCCGGGCCAGTTATTCGATGTGTTCGCCGAGCAGTGGCAGGAATACTGTCATCGTCGGCCGTTCCTCGTCGGTTCTTCTGGTTGCAAGTGGAATCCATCAGTAGCCAATCAGTATCTCGTAGAACAGATCCTCTGGCAACTGCAATATTCGACAAGCAGCGCAGGGCCACGACCAGAGGCAAGTACCTCTACCATCGAGCGCCGCGACGCTACCGCATGCTTGATGAATAGCATGCAGAAACGCGAGACACTTACCTTTCCCAGGCATTCGACGACCAAGCTGGCGCTCTGCTGGTGGGCTTTGACGATCTACAACTGGTGCCGCCCCCACCGGATGCTGCGCAGCAGAGTTAAGCAATATTATGGCCAAAGCAGGTACGTTGATAGGACACCGGCGATGGCCGTTGACGTGGCCAGAGAGGTCTTCACAGAGGAAATGGTATTAAGGGTGCAGGTCTTCCAGTTTTGCAGTTGCCAAACAGGCCCATATTCTAGGCATCATCGGAGGTGAAAAGGCGCTATTGTACTTTTTCGCGTCTTTATGGGAGATACCCAAATATGGTGATTACAGACCTTCCTTAGGTGCAGCCGCCAGAATGGCCGGCTCCAGACACAGAAGATAGCGAGGTAACGAGAAGGAGTCGAAGAAAACGAGAAGCAGCGGCCCATTAACGCGTACAGACTCGTGAGAGAACCTCCCGGAAGTCAACCGCCTCCGGGAGGTCCGTTTCATTAGATTCCTGTGCTTACCAGAGAAAACTAAAAGAGTCTAGGACCAGGTCGTATAGTGCTTGAATTTCGACGTAGGCATCAGCGGCCGGGTCGTCAGGAATGAAGGTGAGCGTATACAAGCGACCGTCACGTACCAGCACCACTTGGCGGCTCAGATCCTGCATGGGTACCTGTTCAAACTGGTTGGCCCATACGCCATCCAGCATATAGCCAAATGACCATATCACGTCCGATCCGGGCAGAGCTGTTTCAACCTCAGACACTTTGTCGGCCGTGACTTCTTCCAGTGATCGGCCGCCAGCATCCTCAACTGTAATGAAAAGGCGGGCGTGAGCGACGTCTAGTGGGGAACCCACGTAAACGGATGTTTCTGTGCCACCCCCTTCCGTTGTCAGGCTGTCATCGGCCACGTAGCCAACGGGCAGCAGCATACAAAAGCCATCTTCAGCATTTGTGAAAAGGATTGTATCTGCGGTCACTTCTGGGCATTCCGGCCCTGCCATCAGCGGCGCCTCCGGCTCTATGCCAATGAATTGGAAGGAGCTGGTTATCTGGTCAAAAAGCGCTTCGGCTTCTTGACCGACGGCGCCATATTCGTCGCCAATTCGGGCAATCATCAGGTCATACACCTTGTCGTCGTGGGTCGTAATGACTCGCCGATTTCTGTCCTGACCTGGTAGATGATCCAGTACTGTCGCCGTTTCTTCGCCCAACTCGATTGCTATAAGGGACATCGTGGCCAAATCCGCCTCAGAGGGGTAGTCAGGAATTACTTCCTGTATAGATCGACCCTCTAGTGCTTCCGAGCGGATAATCGCCATCGGTGCCTCCGTGTTCAGCGGAGATCGCACGTAAAGCGCCAGTGAACCATCCTGCGTTTGTAGGACATCATAATTGTCCGGGTACAAAAAGCAGATACCTTGGGCGGCGTACATCAATTGATGTGTGTCGGCCTCGGGTTGGGGACAATTGGCTACAGACACCTTTTCGGCTTCGGGCGCAGAATCCGTTTCCGCAGGCGTAATCACACTTGGATCGGCAGGATCGGTAGGATCGGCAGGATCGGCAACGGTGTTGCAAGCTACCAGTACAGAAAGTGCTAGCAACATAAGTACGATCATGTGTAAGTGATATTTCACGATTGTTCACCTCATCTCTTAGGATTTTGTCTGTGGATCACTGTTGAGACGTGACACCATGCATTATTACACTCAACAGGGTCAACTACTCGACACATATTTGGTGCGACGAAATTTGGGACATGTCGAATTCCCCAATTCGACGCCTTTCTTCGCAGTATAAGAGAGGTGATCGGTCAATTCGTCATACCTTAGACAGACCGGAACTCCGACAAAAGACGGAGCCAGCACCTAGATGCACCTGGGCACTATGATTCTGCTCCTTCAGCGCAATATCGTTATGAATTGGGTTTGGCGCTGGGTGAAGAGCCGGCCGAAAGCTACGGTTGGAACTCCTTCAGTGGCAAGGCGACTTATCTCGACCATGCTTTACACAACACAAAATCGCCAAACTTTCGCAGACGGTCAATGTAATGCTGTGCATACTGTAACTGAAGTTATTAACTCGGGATCCCCAACTCTGGTGGCATCTGCGGCAAAACGGAGGGTTGACATTGAGCTAAGTGCGTTCCATTGCCATCGTGGTCCTATGGTGGCTCTCCCTTGCCCTCATCATTTTCACCGTCTTTATGATAATTGAGGAGTTGCGCTACCCAGGGGAGTACATTCGAGAGTATGGCAACCAAGGGGAGTATCTAGGGGAATACTCGGTTTATATTGACGGAGCGTTTGTACCAGTGCCGCCTCCCAAACCGGAAGCCGGATTGGCATGCCCCCAATATCTGTACCAATCACGATGAGAGGGTCGGTGTCACTATTGTCTTGGAACGCCAAAACAAAGACCCTTCGCCGCTCATGGTCATGGTCCTGACGGCCGATTATCCCGATCCAGACTCTTTCCTGCGGGTAGCTCCCTTGCTTCGAAACGGCGGTTGGAGACACGCCGAATATAAGCCCTGGTGGAAGGCGCCCGTCGAGTCACCGATCGGCGCCAGCGGCTGGCCGTGTATCGCCAGGTAGAACCCCTGCTGGTGGAAGAGGCGCCGGTCATTCCGTTTAGTTATTGCTAAAGCCATAACCTGATTAAGCCGTGATTCAGGCCCTGGCCCGCCAATACCAACTTCTTCATCCTCAAAGACGTAATCATGGAGGGGCATTGACGGAAAGGCGCTGGAGAGCGGGATAAGCCAAGAACAGGTTTTCCATCACTAGGCGGGTGTTGGCGTTACGCTCCAGTTGCCATAGCGCCCGTTCAGCATGGCGCAGGCCACTGAGAATTGTCTCCGCCGACCAGGTTCGGGCATGAGCATGAAGGCTATCTAGCTGGTCGACGTTGCTGATAGCTTCTGCCTCGGGGCCGGCCGTGGCGATCAGCGCCAGGTCTCGCCAGTAACCGAGCCAGAGTCGCAACAGGTCGGGCAGTTCCTCGGGTTGACGAGCCAGCCGCTCGGCCGCGGCGAAACGGTCGACCCGAGTCAGGCCAAAAATCTCGTGCAACAGCTCCATGTGGGCCGCTCGTTCGTCCAGCAGCGCCGGGTTTTGGGCCAACGTGACCGCCAGGCCAAGCCGTCCGTCGGCCAGATGGGCCAGGATCCGGGCCTGGGCCGGCTCCACGTCCCAGCGCTCGATCAGGGCTGATTCGATCAACTCGGCCTTCAAAGGCCGCAAGCTAATGACCCGGCAGCGGGAAGTGATGGTCGGCAGCAGGGTATCGGCCGCGGTGGCGGTCAGGATCAGGACCACGTCGCCTGGCGGCTCCTCCAATGTCTTCAAGAAGGCGTTGGCCGCACTTTGGTTGGCCGCTTCAAAACCGTCCACCACAGCGACTTTGATCCGGGCTTCGGCGGCAGTCAGGTTTAGCTCGCTCTGCAGCTGGCGGATCTGATCGATCTTGAGTGTGACCTTGCCCCGGCCGCTAGATTCACCGGTGACGTTCTTGACGTCAGGATGGCGACCGGCGGCGATGAGCATACAGGATCGACAGTGGCCGCAGGGCCTTTCGGCTGGCGCGCCGGCCGTGCAATTCAAGGCCTGGGCGAGAGTGCGGGCCAGGCTGCCTTTGCCGACCTGGGACGGCCCAGTGATCAAATAGGCGTGGCCAACCCTCTTGTGTTTGATAGCCGCTTGCAGTACCTCGACCGCCCATTCATGGCCGACGATTTTCTGCCATTCGTTCATGTCGCTATTGTAGAAGTTATTTCGCGCAACGTAAACTCCGGTTACAAGAACGGTGCCAGCTAACGGGGCAGTTCATCAGCGGACACCGACCTGCGCGGACCATAGAAGTGGGCAAAGCCGGCATAGTGATTTAGCCAGCTTGGGCGCCGTTGGGGACCGGCCTCATGGGCATCGCGAGGGCCGGAGTGATGCCGGCGTTGTGGCCGATGTCGAAAAGCAGACCTTCGCTTGGGAGGTCCATCATTGCGCCCGGCTCTAGATGGGCGATAAAGACCGCTTGCGGCCGATGTAGAGGAAATGATCGCTCTGGGCCAGGCCCTCTGGCGTGCGGCCGGTCGCTTCAATCAGGTCCAGCCATTCTTCACGCGCTTCGTGGGTTAGATCGAGCAAACGGCTCTCCTCGGTGCTGGCGAAGGATTCCAGGCCGACCAGGGACACCTCTGCCAGCAGTTCGGCGAAGAGTTGGCGAAACTCGGCCGGCGTGCTCAGGTGTGCGTGACCAATGGGCGGCGCGTGCTGAGGGTCAAGGTTGCCATCGAGCAAGAAACGGGCGTGGAAATGCTTCCGCCCTATTACATCGCTCGGTTCGTCGCGCAAAGTATCACGTAAGTAGGACAGGCGATTGATGCCGGCCGCGAAAAGCAGGCCGCCCGGCTTGAGCCGCCCGGCGGCTTCTTGTACCGCGAGTTGTCTTTCAGCCTGCTGGAGCAAATGATACAGTGGGCCCAACATGATCGCTGCATCCAAGCCGGCGGCCGGCAAGTGGCTCAAATTGGTGGCCGTACCTCTGTGCGTGCCGGCAATCGCGTCTTCAAAACCTGCCTTGCGCAAGCGTGCCATCGTCGAGTCGAGCAGGCGCTGCGAGATGTCAACCAGGTACAGCGTGCATCCGCGCCGGGCCAGGAACTCGGCATAGTGGCCGGCGCCGACGCCGATATCCGCCACGATTGCCCCAGGCGGGACATGATGGGCCAGGTAGCGGCTGGTCATCGAGAATTCGACTGGAGAACGGTCCAGCCGTTTCAGCTCATAGTCGAAGATCGTCGAATCATAATATCGGCCGACTGCCGCCTGATCGGCCGGAATCATCTGCTCGCCACTTGTGTCGTCCATTTTCCTCTCCGTTTCTGGTCGCATTACTGGCTTACCAGCCATACACTCTGTATATTACTGGCCGATGCTTACCTTGTTACCCATGTCATTGTACCTTCTGGAGCGGTGAACGAGAAACATCCGGTTGACGGAGTGCAGGGTATTCTAGATGGTGGTTGAGGTATAGGCGATTCATGGAAGATTACTTTCGGGTGGATCACTCCTTGTTGGACAAGGCGCGCGTTGCACTTCAGAGCCGGAAGGAGCTCTACTGGATCACAGGCGGTTCGTGCACTGGCAAATCGACCGTAGCCGCCGCCATTGCGGACCGGACAGAGCTGCGGGTGGTCGATATGGACGCCTACATCTATGATCGCTTTATGCCTGCATACCAGACAGAACGCCATCCGGCCAGCAAGGCCTGGTTTGGGGCTGAGAATCCACTGGCCTGGGTACTTTCTCTTGGTTGGGAGGAATTTAACGCGCTGAATCGGGCGACCAATGCCGAGTTTCTTGA
This sequence comes from Promineifilaceae bacterium (SeqCode), assembly GCA_041570195.1. Taxonomy (GTDB): domain Bacteria; phylum Chloroflexota; class Anaerolineae; order Promineifilales; family Promineifilaceae; genus UBA11865. Next base: position 59,625 of record JBFFWQ010000013.1, read on the forward strand.
CCTGCTCGTCGACGAACTCGACGGAAAGACAGAAGAGTTTGGTTTGCTAGTGGACGGCGGATTCACGCACCCGTCTCTGCTGGCTGAGGTGGTCCCGGCGTCCAGAATCGTTTGCCTGGAGACCGCGGACGCCATCCGGTCCAGCACCTGGGAAACGGCCGAGGAACGTTCTTTGATGAAGCAGTGGGTCCATGATTTGCCCGATGGTGAGGCCAAGTGGCGTAAGTTCTTGTTTTTTGACAAGATGGTAGCTGAGACTCTGAGCGACGAGAGCAAGGCGGCCGGGGTGGAGGTGATTGGCTGGGACGAGGGTGTTGGGCTGCGGGAGTTGAGTGACATGGTTATGATAGCCTTGGAATTGTGAACAATAAACGACTAATAGCGAATGGTTAAATGGGGAATGAAGGAGATGGATTATGCCTGAGGTAGTGATTGTCAGTGCGGTTAGGACGCCAATTGGGCGTTACGCGGGCACACTTTCGGCCGTGCGTCCGGATGACCTGGCGGCGCTGGTCATCAAGGAAGCGGTAGAACGAGCCGGCGTCGAGCCACACGAAGTGGAAGAGGTTTACATGGGCTGCGCCAACCAGGCCGGCGAGGATAACCGCAACGTGGCTCGGATGGCGACGCTGCTGGCCGGATTTCCGCACCAAGTGGCGGCAGTCACCTTTAACCGGCTTTGCGCCAGTGGCCTGAACGCGGTGAACCAGGCCGCACGCGCGATCCGGGCCGGCGAAGGCGATGTATTTGTGGCCGGCGGGGTCGAGAATATGTCGCGCGCGCCATACTCGTTCCCAAAGAACCCACGCGCCTGGGGACCGCCGGGCAATATCACCGGTTACGATACGACCCTGGGTTGGCGCTATCCTAATCCGGCGATGGAAGCCATGTTTCCATTGGAAGCGATGGGCGAGACGGCCGAGAACATCTTTTCGCTGAGTTGCTCGGGTGACATTGAAGGCGGGCAGATCACCCGCGAAGAGCAAGACGCCTTCGCTTTCGAGAGCCAGCGGCGGGCCTGCGACGCCATTAACAGCGGCCGGTTTCAGTCGCAAATTCTGCCGGTGAGCATTCCCCAGCGCAAGGGCGAGCCACTGATTATGGACACCGACGAACATCCACGTATCAAGAAAACGGATGAAGGCTATGAATTGCTAACGAGCATTGAGGCGTTGGGCAGGCTGCGGCCGGCCTTTCGTAAGGGCGGCACAGTCACCGCCGGCAATGCCAGTGGCCTGAACGATGGCGCGGCGGCCCTGCTTCTGATGTCGGCCGAAAAAGCCGAAGCCTTGGGTCTTCAACCAATGGCTCGCTGGCTGGCCTCGGGCGCGGCCGGCGTCGATCCGAGGACGATGGGCCTGGGGCCTGTACCCGCTACCCGTAAGGCCCTTTCCCGCGCCGACTTGGAGCTGTCGGAAGTTGACCTCATAGAGGTCAACGAGGCCTTTGCCGTTCAATCATTGGCCGTCATCCGCGAGCTAGGCCTCGATCCGTCGATCACCAACGTCAACGGCGGCGCCATCGCCCTGGGACATCCGTTAGGCTGTTCAGGGGCCCGGATCTTGACCACTTTGCTGCACGAGATGAAACACCGGGCAGCAACCGGCCAACGCATGCGCTATGGCCTGGCTGCCTTGTGCGTTGGCGTAGGTCAAGGCGAAGCCACCTTAATCGAGATGCTGTAGGCTATGTGGCTGTACAACGAGCCTATGATTGGTACAATAGCCACGGCTCTATGGCCAACCCGTCTAACAAAATCGAAAAGGAGGGATCTATGAGTGCTTCAGCAGTTGCATACAGTTCGCCCTTAGCTTCGATGAGCGAAGGCAAGTGGATCAATAATCGCCGCTGGGATCTGGTCTTCATTAGCTGTAGTGTGGTCTTGGTAACCGTTCCTTACCTCATCTGGCTATTCATGAAAGACGTCTTGCAGGTGGAGTCCGATCTCGGCCGGCAAGGAGTGAATCTGTTAATCGCCGTGCTGATTGGCGGCCCGCACATGTACGCCACTTTCACCCGAACCGCCCTTGATGAGGGTTTTCGTAGCAAGTATGGGGGGTTCGTCCGCTCCTCGATAATCATCCCCTTGCTGGTGATCACCCTGGCCTTGACGAACCTGACCTTGCTGTTGACCATCTTCTTTTTCTGGGCCTCTATCCATGTCCTGCACCAGATCATATATGTGGTCGAGTCCTACAACGTCAAAGCCAAGCGGGTGACGACGAAGACATCGCTGACGCCGCTGTCCAAGATCATAGATTTCGCAGTGGTTCTGACGGCCCTTTACCCTCTCGCTGCCTATCGCATCGCCATCACCCAGGACTTCTCCATCGGGCCTTCGACCTTGAACGACATCATCCCTAGTTTCTTCGAGCAGCCGTGGATCGTCTACCTGGCGGCCACCGCCTTTGGGATATCTCTGCTAGCTTTCATTGGCAAGAGCATCTACGAGTACCGCAACGGCATCGCCCATTTGCCCAAAATCGTCTTCATCAGTTTCACCGTGATCGCCTCCTTCATCGTGCCCGCGCTGGGCAACCTGGATACGGCATTTCAGGGCATGAATGTCTGGCACTCTTTTCAGTATCTGGCCCTGACCTGGTTCGCCAACCGGCTGCGCCAGCAGCGGGGCGAATTGGATAGCCAGCCGGTGCTGGAGCGCATCTCGGAGCCCGGCCACGCCCGCATGTTCTACGGTTTTAACCTGCTACTAACCTTCGGAGCTGGCATCATTATCGCCGTTGTTTTCGCCGTATTGTATTTCCTGGTGGGCGGCAAGTGGGCAGAGCCAACGTACGCTCTAGAGACGGCCTACTACATCGGCGTGCTGTCATTTCTCTGGATACATTACTACCACGATCACTTCCTCTTCACCCAGACAGATTCGGTTGTCGCCTGACGACGCCCAGCCGCGATAGGCGGGGCCGCATGTCTTGTTCAGGTACCCGAAGGTCCATTATGAAGTAATATAGTACTTTAGTACTATCAATGGGTAAATCCTTGCATTAAGCGTGGTTTGTGGTATGCTTTTAGCGGCTCCCCCCCAGAGATGTCCCGATAACCGCCCGGTTATCGGGCATCTCATTTTTTATGCCTTTTTTGCCCCCAATTTGCCCCAAAAAGAGCGTCCCTTCTATGAGCTTCTGGCGGCCGCGGTAGTGTATGTAAGACCTTCGGAACCGGCGTCTACCGTGACCTCCACCTGTCCGCCCAGCCCTACCGACAAGAGGTGGTCAGCCAACGGTTCGCGCAAGTTGCGGGCAATTATGCGTCGCAGCGGCCGCGCGCCGTACTCAGGCGCGTCATTTTGGGCCAGCAGCCAGCGTCGGGCGGCCGGGGTCACCGTGAGCGAAATGCCCTGTTTCGACGCCAGGTCGAATTCATTCTTCAACATCAAGTCCAGTATGCGGGTCAGCTGATCCGGCGTCAATTGGTGGAACATGATGATATCGTCCAGTCGATTGAGGAATTCCGGTCTGAAGAATGACTTGACCTCGGCCAAAACCTGTTCGCGCTCTCTTTCGCCTATTTCAGGCACGAGCATGTTGTAGGCGCCCAGGTTGCTGGTCATGATAATGACCGTCTCGCCAAAAGATGCGCTTCGGCCCTGGCCGTCGGTTAGACGGCCTTCGTCAAGCACTTGCAAAAGCACATCAAGCACACGTGGGTGAGCCTTTTCCACTTCGTCAAAAAGGACCACCGCATAGGGTCGCCGGCGTATGAAGTCGGTCAGTTGGCCACCACCCTGGTAGCCAACGTAGCCTGGTGGGGCGCCCAGTAGACGATTGACGCTGGCCTCTTCCTGGTATTCGCTCATATCCAGGGTAAGCATGGCTTCTTCGGTATCGAACATGAACTCAGCCAGGGCCTTGGCAAGCTCCGATTTGCCCACGCCGCTGGGACCGAGAAACAAGAAGGAGCCGATCGGCCGCTTGGGATCGCGCAATCCGACGCGGGCCGTCTTCACAGCCCGGCTGACGGCGTCCACGGCCTGCGCCTGGCCGATGATTCGTTCCCTGATGTGGTTGACGATATTAGCGTAGCGGCTCTGTTCGTCCTGGCTCAACTTGGTCAACGGGATTTCGGTCATACGGCTGGCGGCGTACATCACGTCGCCGCTGTCAAGCCGATTGTCGGCCGGAACCTCAGGCAAGGTCAGCTCATGTCCGGAGGAATACATGGCAACGATGGCGCTGGCCCGATCGACTAGCTGCACGGCCGAGGCCGGCAAAACAACGGTCTTCAAATAGCGTCCGGCCAGATCGGTCGCCGTTTCAAAAGATTCGTCATCAACCTCGATTTCGTATTCTTGAACTAGCCGCTGCTTGTGATAACCCAATATGGCTACAGTTTCTGCCCGGCTGGCTGGCGGCACGTCCAGGCGATGGGTCCGCTGGCGGATGAGGCGATCGGCGCTCAACGTATCATAATCGGCCGGGGTCGCGGTCCCAATCAATACGAGGTTATCTTCCAATAACGCTGTGTGCACTTTGGCGTTTACTTTCTCCGAGAAACGACTCCGGAATCGGTCGCCAAAGAAGCGTTCTATGGCTGGGATGAACAAGATTCCACCCTTAGCGCGTCTTATGCCTGACTCGATGGCCGCCTCAGAGTTACTCAGCAGGGCGCTTTCGTTGAGTTGCACAAATGAATCGAATTGGAGCGGGGCGCTCCCTTCGGCCAGGCTCACAGCCAGGCTGAAGGCCAGAGAGCGCTTGCCAGCTCCTTCCGGACCGACGAGGATGATATGCCGCTTCTGGGACAGGGCCAAGAGACTCAGTACTTCCCGCAGCAACTCGCTTCTTTCGTATAGTGGATTCGTATTTCCAGCCCTGGCTTCTTGAATGAGGTCATGAATCAGAACCGCGCCCTCTTCTGGGACATCGTCCAACAGGGCGATAGCCGCGGCCGGCGTCACCCCAAAGCGCGTCAATATGCCATAAGTAGTCACGTTATGCTGGGCCATCGCCGCCAGGGCGTGACCGCTGCTGACTCTGCTCTCGCCTCGGGCCCGAGCGATCGCCAACCCCTCGTCAAGCACAATCAGCATCTCGGAATCAAGAGGCACGTCTTGGCCGAAGTCATCGTTGAAGGTGAAATCGGCTTCACGGCCGGGCGAGTGACGGGCCGCCATTTCCACCCGGCGCACAAGCTCGGCCCAGTCGAAGCCACGCTGATCGGCCAGCTCTTTCAGGATGCGATGGGCGGCTGAATTTGGCGAATCCAGCAGTATGTGCAGCAGAAGCTGGGGCGTGAGACGCTTCTTGTCAAATTCGCCCATGAGTCCGGCCGCGTCAGTCATGTAGCGAGCCAGTTCAGGGCTAGGAATCTTTGGGTTTAGGTTTCCCATGGTTGATCACGGTTCAATGGTCGGTATCTGGGTTGCTGAATCAGGCTATGGTACCCGACCGTGGCTGGCGATGCCAGCCAAGTGAATAGACAGGACTGACAGGATTGAGTCTTGCGTCAGGTCTGAGTGCGAAGCGTCAGCCCAGGTTGGTTCGGCTAATGGCTGAGTAGAAGCTGCCCAGGAAGGAGCTGGGCGCGGTGGCCAGTAATTCGGGTTGGGCCAGGCCGCACCGGCCGGCTATGATCCGCCACCGCTTGAAGGAGAAGGCATAGGGCACCCATCGATTACCAACATCGGTATCGTATTCGACAACCAGAAAACAGCCGCCCGGCCGCAGATAATCCCGCAGACGTCTGACCGTTTCATCCTTGCGAGGTAAATAGTGAAGCGCATTGGCGACCACCAGCCCGTCGAGCTGGGGCAACGCCAGCGGTTCCGTGAAATCGGCCTCGTAAGTGAACAATTTGACGTCGGGAAATTGAAGCGTTACCGACTTTCGCTGGCGAGCCAGTGCATTTCGGTCCCGGTCGATGGAGTGAATCTCACCAGAAGGGACGATAAGCTCGGCTAGCGCCAGGGTGAAGGCGCCGTCGCCAGAGCCGAAGTCGGCCCATACGCCCGGCCCAGCAACTCCTTTGCGCAGCAAGCGTACGTGGTCGGCGTGAACCATCAACAGGACGGCCGGCAAGTAGTCGGCCTCGTGGGCGTGAACGCAGGCTGTAACCGAGTTTTCAGGCCGGCGTCGCCTCTGGCTGATCTTCGAATTCCTTGACCAATTCGCGCTTGAGCACTTTGCCTACGGTCGTACGAGGTAGATTATCTCGGAACTCGACCAGTCGCGGATACTTGTACCTGGCGAGCTGTTCCTTGCTCCAGGCGACGATCTCTTCCTCGGTCGTCGGATCGCCTTCTCGCTTCACAACCCAGGCCTTGACCGTTTCGCCACGCTTTGGGTCGGTCACGCCGGCGACGGCCACTTCCATGACGGCCGGGTGGGTCGCCAGGACCTCCTCCACTTCCCGCGGGTAGATGTTGTAGCCGCCGGCGATGATCATGTCTTTCTTGCGATCCTCGATATAGAAGTAGCCATCATCATCCATACGGGCGATGTCGCCGGTGTACAGCCAGCCGTTACGCAACGTATTGGCTGTCTCGGTGGGCATTTGCCAATAGCCATGCATGATCGACGGGCTCTTGATCACCAATTCGCCTATTTGGCCCGCTTCCATCTCTTGCTCGCCTTCTTCCGGGTCGACGATGCGGCACTGAACCTCAGGCATTGGCAGGCCAATTGAACCGGTCTGGTTCTTGCCGTAAATCGGATTCGCGTGAGTGACGACGTGGGCTTCGGTCAGGCCGTATCCTTCAACCAATTTACCGCCGGTCAGTCGCTCAAATTCCTGCTTCGTTTCGGCCAACAACGGGGCCGAACCCGATACACAGACGCGAATCGACTTGATGTCGTAGCGGCCGGCGGCCACATCGGGATTGTTGTTGATGGCTACATATAGGGCGGGTACGCCCGGGAAGATAGTCGGCCGGTACTTGTTGATACTGCTCAAAAGATCGTCTTGATCGCGCGGATCGGGGATCAGGACCAGCGTTCCAGCGGCCATGACACCAAAGGACATAGCCACAACCATGCCAAAGGAATGGAACAATGGAATGGCGGTGAGCCAAGTTTCTTTCCCCTCAGTCGTATCGGTCAACCAGGCCCGGATCAGATGGGTATTGGCTACCAGATTCCGGTGGGTCGCGATGGCGCCTTTCGACAAGCCAGTCGTGCCGCCCGTGTACTGCAGCAAGGCGATGTCGTCTGAGCTGACTTGCGTATCCGGCTTCGGTGAGTGCTTTCCCGCCGCCAGGAAATCCTGAAACCACATGTCGCCTGGTTGCAGGGAAACGCGATGACCGCCGCTCTTCTCTTTCGCCAGCGTGAATAGAACGCGCAAATGGGGTGGAAGATACTCTTTGATGTTGGCGACAATGATGCGCTTGACCCGGGTCTTTCCGCCGGCCTGGACACTTTTCAGCAGGTCGTAATAGAGACTCATCACAAAGACCGTTTCGGCGCCGCAGTCAGACAACTGGTGTTCCAATTCTCGGGCCGTGTAGAGCGGGTTCGTGGCGATGACGATACCGCCGGCCTTCAGGATGCCGTAGTAGCTTATGACGAATTGAGGTGTATTGACCATATAGATGACCGCGCGATCGCCTTTCTGGAAGCCATTGGCCGCTAGTGCGGCAGCAACGGCATCGGTCATCTCATTTAGCTCACGATAGCTGATCTTGCGCCCTTTGAAGATCAAGGCAGTGTTACCTGGGTATTTAGCGGCCGACTCTTCAAGCATTCGGAAGAGCGGGTAGTCGGGGACATCCAGTTCGGCGGGCACGCCTGGCTCGTAGTTTGCGACCCACGGTTTGTGGTCGTAAATGGACATGGTAAGGTCACTCCTTAGTGGCCACCTGGTGGCCTGACTCATCATTGCCCGGTGGAGGCAACCTTTTCCGGGGCGTAACTGTCGTGATGCTTGCCTCCACCCAGAGTATATTCGGCCGATCTAGTGCCTGTCAATGGGATAACTGCTCAAAAATCGTGGTCGATTTCGGGTCAGACAACCTGCGGTGAATAGCCGAGATTCTGATAGTCCTCTACCCGCTGCTGCCAGCCCGGTGGCCTTTGCTCACGGTAGGCTTCGATTTCATCTTTGACTGGGTAGTCGACACGGATGAGCTCGGCCGTCCAGCCTAGATCGGCGCCCCAAGTCAAGATAGCGTACTTGGCCCGCCCGTCTCGGTCGCCTGGCAAACTGACCGAGCTGATGTTGATCAACTGCTTGTCGTTCCACAGCCGTATGCCGGGAATGTGCAAATGACCAAAGGCGATGGTCCTGGCTGGCTCAGCTCCCAACAAGGAACTCAGGTCGTCGTCTGGCTGGCGGATGCGGTTGTAGAGCTCTTGCTGATGCGCGACCGAGGGAAAGATAATGCCCATCAAATCCTTTGGATTAGCATGTACGATGAGCAGTTCGTCAGCCGGATCGCTGGAGGGCGCGATGCGGATCTGGAAAGCCGTCCGCAAATCATCTAGCCATCGCAGAGACTCGGCGCTCAGTTGACCTTCCGTCCAGAGACATAGATCACGCAGTTTGCGGCGCGCCGGCCGCTCTGTCTCAGCCATCGAATCGGTCAACGGCGGCGGCTGGCGGATCCACTCGTCGGTGTTGCCGACAATGGCCGGCAGGGCTCGTTCGCGCAACAAATCTACGGTAGCCTGTGGTCGAGGTCCGAACAGGCAAAGGTCGCCAGCAAAGACGACCTGGTCGAGACTTGATTGGCGGCCGATGCTGGCCAAGACGGCCCGCATGGCAGACAAGTTACCGTGAACATCAGAGAATATCGCGATACGCATTACGGATCTCCCGCGGCCGGTCGCTTCAGCCCAGCCCGGCCGACTCGTTGGCCAAAATCTCGCGCAGTTTGCGCCGCCGCCGGGCTCCGCCGAGCGTTTCCAACATTCTTACGCCCAAAGGATCGATCTTTTCGCGCAATAGCGACAGTTCTTCGGCCGTTGGCGGCTCGGTCTCGGCCACGTCCTCCGGAATGATCACTTCGAAACCCGTCTTGGCAATGAGCCGGCGCAGCGGGACGCCAGCATGCAGGCTGACCAGGCGCATCCGCCCAGTCTCCGGTGAAAAATCAAACTGGCCCAAATCGGACACCAGGTAACGGGGTCCCTGCCCGGCCACACGCTCTGGTGCATGTCCTAATCCGCTCACGAAATCAAGCTTCTTGACAAAAGTATGCCGGCCGTGCCTGGGTACATACAGATAGACCTGGTGGCTGAATGCGGTCAGATCCGGTATACCGCCCACTCCAGGAAGGCGCAGTCGTGGCTTTTCGGGGTCGCCACCAATGTAGACGTTATTGGTGTTGCCATGAGCATCTACCTGTCCGGGCCGGAAGAATTCCACCGCTTCGTAGTGTGGCAGCCAGTCGCATGCCCCTTCGACGAAATCAACCGTCATCTTGCCTTTCTTGATCCATAACTCTTCAATGTTTGACACACCCAGCGGGGCCCAATCCCAACATAAGGATTGACCAATGGCGGAGGAGAAGTCGAGGTTTGGCGCATGGGTGAGTTTCGCCAGCAGAAAGCCGGCGGCCACCGTAGGCGTCGCCAGACCCTGGATCACTAGTTGCCCGTCCTGGATCTGGCGGCTTATGCAGACGGCTATGATTTCGTCTGGCGTGTAGTCCATAATGAGTCCAGGTACTCGTCAAATGCGCCTTCGTTGCAGGCGCTGATGTAGCGTAAGATTTCTTCGCCGTCTATCGGGTACACCGGATAACAAGAGGTCGGCCAGGCTCCGCGCGGGCAGTGGACAACAGCCGATACATCCTGCGCGCTGATGCTGATTTCTCCCTCGAACCCGTCGACGATCTCTTCGGCGGTGATGATGGTCGTCTTCGCCACCGCGGCCAATACACGGTCGATGGTCGGATTACCGCCAAGAACGCTATTGCCCGAACAGTCGGCGCGCAAGACGTGGATGACGGCCACGTCGCAACTGATCGCCGGAAAGGCGGTCAATCGCGCGCCGCTATAAGGGTCGATCACTGTGGCGACGTCGGGACGCAAACGAAACATCTCGGTACCCAACCAGGCCTGGCTGGGCATGAAGCCAACGCCGGCCATGGTCGCCCGTAGTCCATAGCCCAGGCTGGACTCGCTTTCCTCGACGATCTGGAGCCGGCCCTGCTCGACGGCCGCGCTAAACATCGGCGCCAGACCAAAAATCTCTAACCCGAAGTAACAGGTGCGCACCCGGCTAACCAAATTTGCGCCCACCAGCATGTCCGAGGCCAGCCCAGCGGTGAAGGTCAGCAAAGTGAGGTCCCGCGGTGGATCCTTACGACCGATGAGCGCCCGTGCAAAGGCCAGCGGCCGGCGATAGATTGTGAGACCGCCAAGGCCGAGCGTCTGGCCATTGGTCACCTCGGCGACAGCATCAGCCATTGAAATGCGCCGGTCAATCATGGTTTTCTGGGCAATGCCTCGCTGATTGTCCTGGCGACCTCTTCCACACGCAACGGCTTTTGTAGGAACCTGATCGCCTCCCGTTCTAGCAGGCCGACAAGGTGGGCATCCAGTGGATAGCCGGTGATCACGACCATCTTGACGTTGGCGCCTTGCCTTTTCAATTCGCCATAGAGCGTCGCGCCGTCCATGACCGGCATGATCATATCGGTGAGCACCAATTGCACGTCACCGCCCGACAGCTGGAAGATCTCCAGCGCTTGTCGGCCGTTGGCCCCCGTCAGAACCCTGTAGTTAAGGGCCGAAAGGTATTCGGCCAGGGCTTCGCGGGTGGCCCTATCATCCTCTACAATCAAGATCGTCTCGCCCGAACCGAAATATGTCAGATCATCCTTGGCAGGGATCGGTTCTTGCGCGGGGGGCGTGAAGGCCGGTAGATAAATGGTGAATGTCGTCCCCTGCCCGAATTGGCTTTCCACGTCAATGTAACCGTCATGCAGCTTGACTATGCCATGGACCTGGGCCAAACCCAGGCCCGTCCCTTGATTGGTCGCCTTAGTTGAGTAGAAAGGTTCGAAAACCTTTGACAGCGCCTCGCGCGGGATGCCGTGCCCAGTGTCCGACATAGTCAAACGTATCCATTCTCCGGCAGCCATGTCTGGCAGCGGAAATGGTTCGCCAGCTGGCAGGCGAAGGCTCGCCAGAGCCACGACCAGTCGACCGCCATTGGGCATGGCATCAGCCGCATTGATGGCCAGGTTGTTCATTGCTTGTAGTAGGCGGCCGGGATCGATTTGGGTGAGGTACTCAGCCTCCTCGAAATGTGTTTCCAGCTGAATTGAAGCCGGCAGACTCTGGCGAAGCGCGCGGACAGCCTCTTTGACGAAAGGCAGTAGGTCCATTGGCTTCTTCTCCACCACCGATTGACGACTGAAATCTAGTATCTGGCGGATTAGATCCGCGGCCCTTTGGGCCTGTTTTTGGATGATGCCCAGACGCTGCTCGTCGATTTCAGGTAAATCACTGCTGCGCATGACCAACTGGGTATACAAAGAAATGATGGCCATGATGTTGTTGAAATCATGGGCGATGCCGGCCGCCAATTGGCCGACGCTTGACAGGCGCTCCTGAGCTCTCAAATAGCCTTCTTGCTTTCGAACGGCTGTCACGTTGCGAATCAGTAGCAGCCATCCGTCTGGCTCATCAGGCTGACCCATGGGTTGGACCGATATCTCGTAGACCCCCTGTGGTTCGACGGCCGTCAACTCGTGCCAACCCGGGTCAATCACCCTGGGTTCCAGCACCTTGGCCAACGGCTCATTCCCCAATTGGGTCAGCTTTTGGCCAACTTGCACATCGGTCAATTGAGCTAGGTAGGCGCGGGCGGCCTCGTTAGCCTCGACCACACGCCGTTCCTCGTCGAGCAGCACGATGCCGTCTGGGATGACGTTCATTAATTCCGCCAGCTGGCTGGTTTGCTGCTGGGTTTGCTCGAGCAAAGCCTGGGTCTTGTCAAAAAGGCGAGCGTTCTCTATGGTCATCGCCGCCTGGCTGGCAAAGGCGAGCGCCAGCTTTGCTTCAGCCGGACCATAAGCGCCACTTTGGCGACTATTCAGCGAAAGGCAGCCGATGCTGGTGTGGCGAGTGATCAGCGGCACGATCATCCAACCCTGCGTAGCGCCCGTGTCGCCCCAGCCCTGAAAAGTCGGATGGCGGCTCGCGTCTTCCAGCACGACCGGCTCTCGACCAGCAAGGACCTGCCGGGTGAGATCATCGTCAAGTGGGAATCGCTGTCCAATCACCTGCGTGGAGTCTGGTAGGTCGCGCGCTGCCACGCCAAACAGCGAGCCATCTTCTACCAGGAAGATGCAGGCGCTATCGTACGGTACAAGCTGGCCGATCTGAACCAGGATGTCGTCCAAAACGGCGTCCAGGTCTATTCTTGACTCCGACAGTGTGTTACTCAAAGTGGGCTCGAGATAAAAAGACCGCCAACGGCAGACGTGCGCGATCTCATCATTTTAGCGTTCGCGCTCGACGACCTTGTCGACGAGATCTTGCAACTCGTGGCGGGCCGGCGAATTGGGCAAGGTGGATAGAGCGTCCCGAGCGCGCTCGGCATACTCATTGGCCTTGGCCAAGGCCAGGTCAACGGCACCCGATTCCCGTAGCTGGGCCATCATCTCGGCGATTGGGTCTGCGGCTTCGGCTGTCGTTGGCGGTGCCGCTGTAAGGTCGGCTGACCCGTCCGATGGCAACTGGCGGCCGTTTTGAGCCATCATGGCTCCGGCTCCATGGGCGATGTCGCTGCCCACAGGCTTGCCCATCGTTTCCGGGTCGCCGACGATGTCCAGCACATCGTCCACGATCTGAAAAGCCAGGCCCAGATTAAAAGCGAATTCAGCCAGGGCGTCGACGACAGGTTGGCTGCCCTGACCTAAAACCGCCCCCATGCGAGCCGCAGCCTCGAAGAGACTGGCCGTCTTGCGGGCGATGATCTTTTGATAGGTTGCCTGGTCGATTCGGCCAGCCTTGGCCGCCGCAGCCTGTAACGTTTCACCTTCGACCAGACTGACACAGGCATCAGCCATGATGATGTTATGGCGGGTACCGTAAGGCGCCATCAATTCGTAGACCTTTGTGAAGAGGTAATCGCCGGTCAACAAAGCAAATGTTCGGCCCCACCTGGCGTGGACCGCAACCTTTCCCCGCCGGGTCGGACTGTGATCGTTGATGTCGTCGTGGACGAGCGTCGCCGTATGGACCAGTTCGACGGCGGCTGCCAAGGAAACCGCCTTCTCTGGCTCCTGGCCGCCGGCGGCCAAATAGGATAGGAACAGAAGCCGCGGCCGCAGACGTTTTCCGCCCGAGCCAATGATATACTGGCTAGCTTCTTGCAAGAGATCGACGTCGGTTTGGACGACCTCAAGTAGCTTCTTGTCGACGGAAGCCACCGACTCTTCTATTTGTTTCACGAGCATTCCCGTCCCTCGTTCACAACTTTCAAATAGTTCTGAACATTATAGGACGCACCGATATCTCAGTCAAGGCATTTGTGAAAGAAATCGCAAACGGGCCAGAGATCCTCTGCGCATCTTAATCCTAGTGTTATAATCTGGCCACGTGATTGATCTTGAGCATCTGGCAAAGGGTCACTTGACGGATGTTTCGGTTGCCAAATCAGTGGGAGGTGAGGCTTTATGGAAGCTTTACGAGGCAGGATCATGGCCGAAGGTGAGAACCTCGGTCGCGGTATTCTGAAGATCGACAGTTTTCTCAACCATCAGGTCGATGCGGACCTAATGGAAAGTGTTGGAAAGGAAATCGCGGCGTTTTTCCGATCCGCGAAGCCGGACCGCATCCTCACCGCCGAGGTGAGTGGTATTGTGCCAGCGGTCATGACGGCCAAGGCGATGGATAACTTGCCGGTCGTATACGCTCGTAAACATAAACCAATCACAATGAGCGAGCCGGTTTATATAGAAGTGGCCCCAAGCCATACGAAGGGCAGCGAAGTCAATCTCATGGTCTCGCCAGAATTCCTCGAGCCGGGCGACCGTATCTTGATCGTCGACGATTTCCTGGCCACCGGGAAGACGATCGAGGCCCTGGCCCGGATCGTCCACAATGCCGGCGCAGAGCTGGTTGGTATTGCCACGGTGGTGGAGAAGACTTTCGAAGGAGGACGGCAAGCGCTGGGTCACTGGGGCGTACCGATCATGTCCACGGCTACCATCGTCAATATGGACGAAGGCCACATCGTCCTTGGCGAACCCTAGTTCTAAGATGGCCATCGTCGCTGACAGGCCGAAACGGCGATAGTCGATTGTACGGCAATGGTTAGTGTCTGACTCGCAGCACGAGACGATCATCGTCCTTGACTATGGCTCGCAGTATAGCCAGCTTATCGCCCGGCGCGTGCGCGAGGCGCACGTTTTTTGCCGGTTGGTATCCTGGCGGACGCCGGCCGAGGAAGTGCTGGCCCATAATCCCAAAGGTTTCATCTTAAGCGGCGGCCCGAAGAGCGTGTATGATCCGGGCGCTCCAACGCTGCCCGCATACGTACTGGAAAGCGGCCGGCCGATTCTAGGTATCTGCTACGGCATGCAATTGCTGACCCGGCATTTAGGAGGTCAGGTGGGTCGCGGCCGGCGGCGCGAATACGGCCCAGCACGGCTTGGCATCCGTGGCGCCGGCAGCGCCCTGTTTAGCGGATGGCAATCTGCCAAGTCCGTAGCGGATGGCGCCGACCCGCAGCAAGTTTGGATGAGCCACGGCGATAAAGTAGAAACGCTGCCCCCAAGCTTTGAACCTATCGCCCAGACGGTCAATTCTCCCTTTGCGGCTGCCGCCGATAACAGCCGAAATTATTACGTGGTGCAATTCCACCCTGAAGTCGGCCATACCGTTCAGGGGCGTCTGTTGATCAGCAACTTCGTGCACCAGATATGCGGTTGCTCTGGCGATTGGACGCCGGCCAACTACATCGTCGAAGAGACTAAGCGCCTCAGTGACCGGATCGGTTCAGGCCAGGTCGTCCTTGGGCTTAGCGGCGGGGTGGATTCAGCCGTGGCCGCCGCGTTACTGCAGCGGGCGGTAGGCGACCAGCTGACCTGCATCTTTGTAGACCACGGCTTGCTGCGCCAGGGCGAAGCGCTGCAGGTTATTCGAACGTTTCAGAAAGAGCAGGGCATGCACTTGGTGGCGGTCAACGCGGTGGAAGAATTCATGGTGAACCTGGCTGGGGTGACAGAGCCAGAGCGTAAGCGCAAGATCATTGGCGAGGGCTTCATCCGAGTTTTTGAAAGA
Organism: Promineifilaceae bacterium (SeqCode); assembly: GCA_041570195.1. Lineage (GTDB taxonomy): Bacteria > Chloroflexota > Anaerolineae > Promineifilales > Promineifilaceae > UBA11865. The sequence goes on from JBFFWQ010000013.1 coordinate 74,825, forward strand.
GAAGCGGGCAAGTTAGGACGGATCGACTTCCTGGCCCAGGGCACTATCTACCCGGACGTGATCGAGAGCGCAGGGCGGGACAAGCCGGAAGCCCACACCATCAAGACCCACCACAATGTCGGCGGGTTGCCGGATGACATGGCGTTTTCGCTGGTCGAGCCGCTGCGATTGCTATTTAAGGACGAGGTGCGCCGTATTGGCAGCGCCCTGGGACTGCCTGATGACCTGGTGTGGCGCCAACCTTTCCCAGGACCGGGCCTGGCCATTCGCTGCCTGGGTGAGGTGACCTGGGAGCGACTCGAACGCTTGAGAGCGGCCGACACGGTTTTCGTTGACGAATTGGACAAGGCCGGCATGTTACGGGACGAAACGCAGCAAGCGTTTGCGGTGCTGCTGCCGGTCCGCAGCGTTGGCGTCATGGGCGACGGCCGCACCTACGATGAAGTGGTGGCCCTGCGCGCAGTGACCACTGAAGATTTCATGACCGCCGACTGGGCCCGATTGCCATATGACTTGCTGGCCAGGGCGAGCCGGCGAATCGTGAACGAAGTGCCCGGCGTCAACCGGGTAGTATTTGACATAACGTCTAAACCGCCCGGCACCATAGAATGGGAATGACAGGTGACCGGTGCTCTTGTTGACCTGGATGCACCCTGAGGGATGCATTCTTCGTATAGGGAATAGATTGACGTTGTACGGTCTCACTTGGTGAGCAGTATACACTGGTATTACGTTGAAGTGGCTGGAATCAAACACCGCTGATCGGTGGTTTGAGTAAGGGCTTCAACATACGCCAGGTAGGAGGAACATCATGGACTATGGTCAACTGTTGACAGACGCCTGGCAAATCGTCTGGAAAAACAAGTTCCTTTTCATCCTTGGTTTCTTGGCCGCCCTGGGCGCTACAGGCGGTTCCGGCGGCAACAATCTTAGCTACACCTTTAACCCCGAGGATTTACCGCCCGGCTTCGAGAGCAGCTTTGAGTTATTCTTGGATCAGTACGCGGCTATTCTGTCCGGGCTTTTCTGCTTGATTTTCCTGCTAATTATCGCCTTCTGGTTAATCAGGTTGACTGCCCAGGCCGGACTCATCAGCGCTGCAGCGCGGCTGGCTGATGGCGAGAAGGTCTCCCTTGGCGATGCTCTCGGCGCAGGGTTCAGCAAGCTGGGCCGTATGATAGGCATTTACCTTATCCTCTATAGTCCATTTATCCTGCTGGGGATCCTCCTGGTCGTGCTGGCCCTGGTTCTCGCCGGGGCAGCCATCGGCTATGAACTGTCGAATGCAGCAGCTACATTTGAGCCGATACTGGCCTCGGTGAGCATCATAATCGCCTGCTTGTCGTTGCTCTGCTGCGTTTTGCTGCCACTACTGGCAGCGGCAACAATCATCTTGCCGTTTGCCCAGAGAGCCGCCGTATTGGAGGATTATGGCGTGACGGCCAGCATCGGCCGCGCCTGGCGGGTGATCAAGGCTAATCTAGGAGAAGTAGCGATTCTGGTCCTTCTTTTCCTGGCGATAAGTATTGGCTACGGATTTGCTGTGGCTATGATCATGGTGCCGTTGGCATTTCTGGCTGCTGTGCCGGCGTTCATTAGCCTGGTGATCGATGGCACCTTCGGCGCCGGCAACTTCTTCGCTCTGCTCTGCGGCAGCCTGGCCATTGGTTTGCTGGCGGCGCTGCTGAACGCTCTCTGGACCACCTATCGGTCTGCGACCATGACCCTGGCCTACCGGCGACTGGTCGAAAAGGCGCCCAAATGATCACTCATGCAGCTTGACAAGCTGCTCATGCGGGCGGCTAGGACCACCTGGCGGCATCGTTCACTGTGGGCATTGGGATTGCTGGCCACAGCCGGCGGGTTGCTGTTCGCTCTCTTCTGGCGCTCCATGACTTTAACGCGGCCGACTGGCGGGCTGCAATTGGATCAGGTCGACCCGGTGCTGGCGATGGAGCGACTCATTAACCCGGCGACGCTGGTCGGTGGGGTCTTGCTCTTCTTCCTGGCGATCTTGATGGTCTGGTTGCTCAGCGCCATTGCCGACGGCGCGCTGATCGTGGCCGTTCGCGGAATCGAACAGGGCCAGCCATTGCAACTGTCTGGGTCCATCTCGGCCGGCATCCGCCTTATCGGCCGCTTTATCGGCATCGACACAATACTATTCTTGCCTCTATTTCTGCTGGCGCTGGCCTTGATGCTGATTGGCATGGGAGGACTCGGGGGCCTCGTCTTTGCGGCGACTCGGCCGGGAGCCCAGATGGGCGATCTGTTATTTGTCATCGGCCTGTCGACGCTGGCGAGTCTGCCCATTGCGTTGCTGATGCTGGTCACGGGAGTGATCGTTTTTGTCCTGCGTAGCCTGGCCTTTCGGGCGGCTGCTCTCGAAGGGCTGAACACCGGGCAGAGCATTAGGCGGAGTTGGCATCTGCTGCGGAACAAGCTGTTGTCCATCACGCTGCTGGCCCTCGTATTATGGGCCCTGCGCTCTATTGTGGGATTGCCGCTGCGTATTGCCACGTTGGCCCTGATTGCCGCTGGCCTGGGCCAATTCCTTCTAGCAGCCTCGAATCCGGCCCAAAGTAGCGGCGACTCTAGCTTGCCGTTGGCCATCGCCGGATTCATGGTGGCCCTCCTGTCGGGCCTGGTGGCCGGCGTCATGCATGCATATGGATCAACCTCGTGGACGCTAGCTTATGAGCAATGGGTCGATGAGCCAGCCTGATGCCGGCGGAACGGCCGGCAGCGCGTCCGAGGAACAAGCCGCGCCGCCAAAGGTGGGCGTAGACACCGGCGGAACGTTCACCGACTTCGCCTGGCTTGACGGCGACGGCCGGATTCAAGTACACAAGGAACTAAGCACGCCGGATGATCCCGCTGCGGCGATCATGGGCGGGGTAGGCAAGCTGGAAATCCCTCCGGCCGCTTCAATAGTCCACGGCAGTACGGTGGCCACTAACGCACTACTCGAAAGACGCGGCGCCCGGACGGCCCTTATCGCTACGGCCGGATTTGGCGACGTACTGGCCATCGGCCGGCAGGATCGGCCCGACCTTTATGCCCTCGTTCCGCGCAAGCCCGATCCCCTGGTGCCGCGCGAGCGGCGATATGAGGTAGACGAGCGGGTGACGGCCGAGGGCCAGATTCTTCGCCCGCTAGACGAGTCCGGCCTGGCCAAGATCATAGACGAATTGCTGGCCGGCGAGGTTGAGTCGGTCGCGGTCTGCCTGCTGTTCTCGTTCTTGCGGCCGGAGCATGAACGGCGGATCCGGTCTGCCATTGAGAGCGCGGTGCGGGCCAGCTTGCAAGGTGAGCGGCCGATGCATGTTTCGCTGTCCAGCGACATTCTGCCGGAATACCGTGAATACGAAAGGACGGCTACCACCGTCATTAACGCCTACGTGGCGCCCCTGATGAGCCGTTACCTTACGCGTCTGGAGCGCGATGTCGCGCCCCGGTCGCTGGTCGTCATGCAGAGCAACGGCGGGATCATTGGTCCAGAGCGGGCCGGCAGCGAGGCGGCGCGAACTGTTCTATCGGGCCCGGCCGGCGGGGTTGTCGGCGCCATGTACGTCGCCGAACGGGCCGGTTTCGGCGACATCATCACCTTTGACATGGGCGGCACGAGTACTGACGTGGCCCTTTGCCCGGGTCAACTGCCGGCCACCAGTGAGGGTGAAGTCGCCGGCTTGCCGATCCGGTTACCGATCATCGACATTCATACCGTTGGCGCCGGGGGAGGAAGCCTGGCAGTTGTCGATCCTGGCGGGGCGCTGCGAGTCGGGCCGCAGAGCGCAGGCGCCGATCCGGGGCCAGCCTGCTATGGCCTTGCCTCGGAAAAAGCAGGCGATCTGGCCGGCGACATAGCAAGGCAGGTGACGACGACCGATGCGAATCTACTGCTGGGGCGCCTGGACGCCGATCATTTTCTGGGCGGCCAAATGCGTCTGGATACGACCGCGGCACGACGGGTAATGGCCCGGCTGGGAAAATCGCTCGGAGCTGAGGCGCCGGAGCAGGCCGCCTGGGGCATCGTCCAGGTGGCCAACGCCAATATGGAGCGAGCCATCCGGCGCATTTCGGTTGAACGGGGCTACGATCCGCGCGACTTCACCCTGGTTGCCTTTGGCGGCGCCGGACCGTTGCATGCCTGTGATCTCGCCGAAGGTTTACAAATACCTCGCGTATTGGTCCCACTTTCGCCCGGCGTATTGTCGGCGTTGGGCATGCTCGTGGCCCGACCGGCCCGCGACTACTCGGTCACGGTCATGGGGCGCCTGGAGCCGGGCGGGTTGGGGCATCCGGAGTGGCTGAGCGAGACCTTTGCTGGGATGAGAGCAAAGGCAAAGCATGAGATGGCGGCCGAAGGGTACAGGCCGGAGCAATTGTCGCTGGCCGAGCGCCTGGACCTGCGCTACTTCGGCCAGTCTTATGAGCTAACGGTAGCTGTCGGAGCGGAAGACGGCCAGAGCGAGATCGCTAGCATTCATGAAATCGTTCAGCGATTTCATCGCGCCCATGCACGTCGCTATGGTTTTGAACGCCCCGAGCAAGCAGTGCAGGTGGTCAACATGCGGTTGGCAGCTTCAGCTCGAGTGGCGCCGCCGGCTCTGCCAGAACTGGCCCGCGGCCCGGCTGATGCGCGGAGAGCCCTGGTCGGCCGCAAGCAAGTCTGGTTTGGTGATGGGGCAACGGTGAGCCGCCTCTACGATAGAGCCAGACTGCGAGCCGGCAATGTCCTCGTAGGACCGGCTATTGTCTTCCAGTACGACACGACGACGGTGATTCTGCCGAATTGGACGGCCGAGGTCGACCAATTCGGCAACCTGCTGCTGCATAACCAAAGCTGAACAAGCGTCTCCCCCAGTTGACCCTGTCCTAAGAAAAAGCCTCTTGCACTATGCCAGGAACTATCCCGGTAAGGCACAAGAGGCCCATATTACTTCAGCGAAGTTGTGGCAGCGTGAACGCGACCTGCCACCTACAACTTGCTACTTCTCCTCTTCCTTCTCTTTCTGGCGGGCGGCGACGATCTGCTCTTGCAGATGCGAAGGCACGCGGCCGTAGCGCAAAAACTTCATACCGAAGACGCCTCGACCCTGGGTCATGGAGCGCAACTCGCCGATGTAGGTTTGCATTTCGGCCAGGGGAACTTCGGCCCTGACCGTGGCCCTGGTGCCTTCCTGGTCCATGCCCAGGACACGGGCGCGGCGAGAGTTGAGGTCACCCATAATGTCGCCCATATTGTCGCCCGGCACGGTAACCGTCACCTCGTAGATCGGTTCCAACAACACCGGACCGGCGCCTATCGCGGCTTTTTTGAAACACTCACGGCCGGCGATCTGAAAGGCGATTTCCTTGGAATCAACCGGGTGCTCCTTGCCGTCGTATACGACGGCCCTCACCCCGGTTACCGGATAGCCGGCCATGACGCCCATTCCCAGGGCCTGGCGGCAACCTTTCTGCACCGCGGCTACGAAGGGCTGAGAGATGGCGCCGCCGAAGACCTCTGAGTCAAACTCGAATTCTTCATCGTCGCCAAGTGATTCGACTCGCAAAAAGACGCGGGCGTATTGACCGGCGCCACCGGTCTGTTTCTTGTGTGTATACTCGGCGCTGTTTTGCCTGGTGATCGTTTCCCGGTAGGGTACCTTGGGAATGCTGGTCGTCAGATTGACGCCGAACTTCGACTGGGCCTTCTTGACGGCATTTTCGACATGGACCGTGCCCATGCCAGACAGGATCGTCTCGCGGGTGGCCGGC
>JBFFWQ010000014.1:0-76341 GCA_041570195.1 Promineifilaceae bacterium (SeqCode)
ACAGCAAGCCGTTCTGCAGCAACTTCTAGCGCGCTTCCGCGGAGAAGGACCCAGTTTGCTTCCTTTCAAGGAGATTGAGCAACACCTCCGTGCTACGGGCGAAACGGTTAACCATGGCGCGCAGGAGATCCCACTGAAAAAGATCGTCGGCAGCGTGTCCCGTTATAAGGACTTCACCGGCAGTTTCTTGCCAAAACGAGATGCTGATCAGGAACGATGGGCCGAGCTAAGAGCGGCTATGGACGATATGGTCGGCGTACCGCCTATTGAAGTCTATCAGATCGGAGATGCCTATTTCGTCCAGGACGGCAATCATCGCGTCTCGATTGCTCGAAGCATGGACAGCAAGACGATCACAGCCTACGTAACTGAAATCAAAACAAGAGTGCCTTTTTCATCGGACGATGATCCCAGCGAAATCGTTTGCAAGGCACACTACGCTGATTTCCTGGAACAGACCGATCTTGACAAGTTGCGCCCAGACGCAGACCTGATGATGTCATTCTGCGGCCAATATCAGATCCTGCTAGACCAGATAGAGGCCAGACGGGGCAGACCTGCAGACGGCGAGGAAAGCAAAGTCAGCCGGGATCTGGCCGTGGTTGATTGGTACGATCACGTGTACTTGCCGATCGTCGAAATCATCCGTGAGCTAGGCGTCCTGCACCATTTTCCCGAAAGAACAGAAGCGGACATGTATGTCCTGCTCTCAGAACGCAGGGATGAGCTGGAGCTACAATTGGGTTGGCACGTGGAATTGGGAACGGGCGTTTCCGATCTTATTGTCGAATCGGAAGCGCCGCCCAGCCTGTTTGAACGCGTCAAGCAGTTGATCGGCCCGCGACAAGCCAGCGAGCCTGAACCCGGATTGTGGCGGCAGCAGCAATTGGCGCGCGGCCGATACCATCACTTGTTCAAAGACATCCTGGTAGGCCTGGACGGCACGGAAGAGAATTGGCGAACTTTCGAGAATTACCTGAAGTTCAACTTCGATGAGGATCGCTTTCTCGGATTGCATGTCGTCCCCGACCAGGGCGCGCTAGACAGTGAAGAAATTCGCCAGATGCAGTCCAGGTTCATTGGGATGATCGAGGGAGCTGGGATGAAAGGGGAGTTCGCAGTTGAGATCAGCAGCAATCCTGTCCAAGTCATCAACAAACGAGCGGCCTGGGTCGATGCCGTGCTGGTTCGCGGGAATCGCACGCCAAGCAACCAACCACTGGATTCGATAAGCGCTGAACTCAAATTGCTGGTTCAGGAATGCCCACGTCCGATTCTGGTAACGCCGGATGGTACCTCATCCGATTACAGTCGAGCTATATTGGCTTATGATGGCAGCCCTAAGGCAGATGAGGCCCTTTTCATCGCCACGTATCTAGCCTCAAGGTGGCAGAAATCGCTGACAGTTGTAACGGTGGAGACCCCTTATACGACCTCGGCGGCAATGAAGGGTGCACAGCGATATCTCGGCAAACACGGAGTGACGGATGTGAAATTCGTATTGCGCACGGGCCCCATATCAGAGGCGGTATTGGAAACTGCCGAAGAGAATGACTGCAACCTGCTCTTAATGGGCGGGTTTGGCTTTCGTTCCCTCCGGCAGTTGTCTCTGGGAAGCTCGGCCGAGGACCTCTTGCGCGAGTTTCCCCATCCGATGTGGGTTTGCCGCTGATAGGCACGGATTACATATCGAATGCTTCGTAAACCGTAATCTGGCCGTTACCTTCTAACATCGGGCATTTCTTGGCCATGTCGACGGCGCTGTCCATCGAATCGGCCTGTAAAATGGTGTACCCGCTTGAGGCCGTGCCAATTGCGCCCTCACTCACGGCTCCGCCGGGGACGATGTTTTGCACGGCCGGGGAAAACGGATTGCCTGGATCCACCACGGCCTCGCCCAGACCTTCGTACCAGGCTCCCCAGGCCGCCAAGACTTTGGCCTGTTCCTCTTCGCTTTCAGGCATGCCACCGCCGGTATAGACCAATACAAACTTCGTCATTTGTGATTCTCCTTTATGAGATATTGAATTGAAATGTCTTAATATCCGTTACGGGTATGTTCTGTTGGAAATCAACCAACCTCCGTGACGAACACGTCGAACAAAGAGTAATCCGAAAATGCCCAAATAACCGTAAGCAATAATCCAAACCGCGGCTCTTTCCTTCGCAGAATTCGGAAATCCGGAAGATCTGGTACACTTCAGCGAACCCTTCATGGAAAACGAAGTACTACTCGCCCTTCTGCTAATCACCGGCCTGGCAGCCGTGATCCCCATTCTAGCCAATCGTCTGGATAAAACTGGCATCCCGATCGTGGTGTATGAGATTCTGGCTGGCATGGTCATCGGCAGCAGTGGGCTGAACCTCATCCAGCCATCGCCGATTCTGACATTTCTGGCTGAGTTCGGATTTGCCTACTTGATGTTCCTTTCAGGGTTGGAACTGGATCTGAGGCTGCTCAATCCGACGCGTCCTACCGCGGACAGTGAGCGAAGATGGACCCAAGCGCTACCACTTGGCGTTTTGATCTTTCTGGGGACGCTGCTGTTAGCGTTTGGCGCTGCAACTCTATTTGCGCCTTTGGGAGCCACCAACAACCCAATTCTGCTTGGCTTGATCCTGAGCACCACTTCCCTTGGCGTGGTGGTGCCAGTGCTGAAAGAACGTGAGTTGACGGGTGGCCGTTTCGGGCAGTACATCCTGGCTACGTCCTCCATCGCCGACTTTGCCACGTTGCTCCTGCTAACTGTCGTCATTGCTTTTTTGAGCCGGGGACTGACACTGGACCTGCTGCTCATTCCCACCCTGCTTCTGATATTCGTCATGGTCGCCCGCTTCTCATCACGCGCCTCGCAGGGCGGCCGGCTGCAGCGGGCACTCAATAGTGTTTCAAGCGCCACCTCACAAATACGCGTTCGCGGAGCGTTTGCCCTCATGGTAGCCTGGGTAGTGCTTGCCGAAGCATTTGGCGTGGAAGTGATCCTGGGCGCGTTTATGGCCGGCGCGATCGCCGGCTTGCTGTCAGGAAACGACGACCACGTCGAGAGGGAAAAGCTGGACGCCATTGGTTACGGCTTCTTTGTCCCAATCTTCTTCATCATGGTCGGGGCCCGATTTAACCTGCAGGCTGTTCTGGAATCGACGGAAGGTCTCCTACTGCTTATATGGCTCATTGTCGTCGCCTTCGCTGTAAAGATCGTGCCGGCGCTGCTTCTGAAACTGCGCTTCACCTGGCGCCAAGCCCTGAGCGGAGGCATGCTGCTCTCCGCCCGCCTTTCGCTGATCATTGCCGCTTCGGCGATCGCGCTTAGCATGGGTCTGATCAGCGAAACCGTGAATTCCGACATCATTTTGCTGGCGATCATCACCGTCACAATCTCCCCCTTTCTATTCAGCCGGTTCTATCCTCGAGAGGAAAAGCATGTTCGAAGCGGCATTATCGTCGTCGGTCAGGATCAGTTGGCTGAATATATCAGCGAGCGGTTACAGCATGGCGATGAAAGCGTCACGGTCATTTGCCCAGATCAGAGCCGCATTCATCGATTCCGGGAGCTAGGGGTGCAGATTGTAGATGGTTGTGAACAGTCAGTTGAGGCACTCAGCGCAGCGGGAGCGGCACAAGCCCGTGTGCTGCTCGATCTCACCGCGAGCTCTGAAGAAACCATGGAAGTCTGCCAACTAGGGAAAGAGCACTATAGCATTCCGTTAATCGTGTCCAGGATCTCTGACGTCGAGCTAATCCCGAAATTGCAGGACATGGGTGTTAAGGTCGTCCAACCGGAATTGGCGACGGCCATGGCATTGGAAGGCGCCATCCGCTACCCAACTGCCTTCGAAGTGCTAGTTCATCAGACAGAAGACATCGAGGTCAGCGAGATCACAATCACAAACCGCCGGTTCACGGGCGCAACGTTAGGAAATATCCGACTTCCAGGCGACGTACTTGTTCTCAGTCTGCAGCGGGATGGCACGGTAATGATCCCCCATGGCGACACCGTGCTGCGATTACATGACCGGTTGGGTCTGATTGGCAGCCTGCAGTCGGTTGAGGAGGCCACTGTCATTTTGAAAGGGTAGGAGTAGGAGCCGCACAATATCGAGTATCATCCTGCAGACAAAGACCCGAGATTGGTTGAATACCACTGCCAGATATTGCTAGGGTTCAAGGAGGAACAACTCTGAAACTTGACGCTGAAAGTGGCAGATTTCCGGTGGCGATCTGAAATAATGAATCTAGGAAATTTCCACACGGATTTGGTCGCCAAAAAGGAGTCGAAACAATGCTAGACGCAAGAGAAACGGCCGTCGTCATGATTGAGTTCCAGAACGATTTCACTGCCGAGGGAGGTGCGCTGCACGGTGCGGTAAAAGATGTAATGGAAAGCACTGATATGCTCAAACACGCCCAGGAAACCGTCGCCAAAGCCCGCGAATTGGGGGCAACAATCATCCATGCACCCATTACGTTCGCTGAAGGCTATCCGGAGTTGGGCGATCATCCCTACGGAATCCTTAAAGGCGTAGTCGATACCAATTCATTCCGGAAAGGAACCTGGGGGGCCGAGTTTGCCGATGAAATGCAACCCCAGAAGGGAGATCTGGTAGTTGAAGGCAAACGAGGCTTGTGCGCCTTTAGCAGCACCAATCTGGATTTCATCTTGCGCGGCCGTGGCATCAAGAATGTTGCGCTGGGTGGTTTTCTTACCAATTGCTGCGTTGAATCGTCGATGCGCACTGCATACGAGAAAGGGTTCAACGTCTTCACCCTGACCGACTGCGTGGCCGCGACCAGTGAAGAAGAACATCGTGTCGCCATTGAGAAAGACTATCCAATGTTCTCTCATCCGGTCGATCACGGTGAATTCCTGAGCTACGTGTCACGTGAAAAGGCCGCTGCCGATGCCAGCCCAGGCCATACTGAGTGAACGGGCTGGAGTAAATAGAGTTCTCTGTTCTCAAGAATTCCTATATAGCGTGCGCGAGCCCACAGCGCCGTCAATCGGGCGGTTGGCCGATGAAATCTCAGGTTCATTGTGCCCACAACATCACGGGAAACGGTTCCATCGCAGCGAGAGCAAAAATGCGGCAAGGGCGAATGTCGCGCCGAGAGCCACAAACACAACGCTGAGCTCCAGACTCTCTTCCTGCAAAGTAATCTGGGTCGGAAGATCGAGAAAGATCTCATAGAGTTGGTCCGCATTTTGTGCCCGGAAGTAGGAGCCTCCCGTCATTTTGGCCACTGTTTGTAATGTCGCCTCGTCGATTACGAGAAAGCGCCTGAAATTGCCGTCACCACCGGGCCCACCACCGAAACTGCCGCCAAAACCCCCACCGGCAAAACCGCGACCAAAAGCATCACTGCCCAGTTGCTGCCTGGTACAAGACATTTCCCTTGGATCCGCTGTGCCGAAGCCGATGGTGAAAACCCTCACTTGCCTGTCAGCCGCCTGTTGTGCCGCGTCGACCGGGCGTGGACCTTGGCTGTTGGCGCCATCGGTTAGCAAGACGATGATGTCCGGTTGGTACAGAGCCCCTGGCGGCTCAGTTGCGCTGTCCTCGACTCCCAAATTGAGTCCGCTGGGCGCGACCGCTTCATTGATCTCGGCCACGGCGTCGATGGACTTGAGGGTCGCGCTGCCAATAGCCGTGCCAAATGATGTGGTCAGGTTATTAATCGCCTTCCTCAGGGTCTCTTTGTCGTTCGTCGGCGGCACAATGATTTCGGCAAAGCCGGCGAAGGCTACAATACCGATCTGAGTGCCGTCGGCCTGTTCCTCAATGAAGGATGTGGCTGCCTCCTGGGCTACTGTGAGGCGGTTAGGTGAAACGTCGACGGCGCACATACTCCGTGAGACGTCGATGGCCAGGATGATGGTTGTCCTATTCAGCGGGACCCTTACCTTGGCTTCCGGCCGGGCCAGGGCCACTATCAAACAGATCAAGCCGAGCAAGAATAGTGCGAACGGCAAATGCCGGCGCCAACGAGTCCGCTCAGGAAGCGCTTCGCGGATGAGCGAAAGGCTCGAATAGCGGACGGCAAATCGTCGTTTGCGCCTTAAGATCCAGATATAAAGCGCAATAAGTAGCGGAACTGTCAGCAGCAACAGTAGCAACCAGGACCAGATCAAACTCATGGGCTATCACTTGAGTTGGTGCAAGATGCCATGCTTTCCATCATGGCGCGCGCCCAAACCAGAGCAATGACAAAGCTCCGCCCATCAGCAGGAAAATCAGACCTACGCCAGCAAAAACGGATGTGACCTCACTCTTTTCGCCGTCAAGTGTCAATTGCAGATCGACGTTCTCGTAAATCTCTACCAGCGACTCTTCGTCCTCGGCGTGGTAATAGACGCCGTTGGTCAAACCCGCGATCTCCTGGAGGCTCGCTTCATTCAGTTGAGTCAGAACATTGTAACCGTCTATTTCGATGACCGAACCCTCGGCGCTGCCGATGCCAACTGGGAACAAACGAACGCCGGCATCAGCAGCCACCTGAGCAACCTCTGAAGGTTCTGGCGATGTGGTATTCTCGCCATCGGTGAGCAACAAGACGACGGCTGACGAATAATCTTCTATCTTTAGCGACTCTGTCCCGGGCGACTCGGCCCCTTCCTGGAGAGATACGTCTTCAATAGCGATAGCCTCGCCGGCAATCGCGTTGAGCGACGTAAAGATACCCTGTCCCAGGGAAGTGTCCCCTTGAGGACTCAGTCGCTCGATAGCCGAGAGCACGGCCGCCTGGTCGTCTGTCGGCTGCTGAACGATCAATCCGCCGTTGCTAAAGGCAACAACGCCAATCATGATGGTGCTGGGTTGCTTCTCGACGAATGAGCGGGCAGCGACCTTGGCCGCCCCCATCCGGTTTGGCAAAAGATCGTCAGCTTTCATGCTGTTGGAGACGTCGAAGGCCAGGATGACGGTGCCTTCGATGCGGGGCAGATTAACGACCATCTCCGGTCGGGCCAATCCGACCATGAGAAACGCCAGGCCGAATAAAAAGAACACAGGCGGTATGTGGCGCCGCTTTCCGATCTGGCTTCCCGAATCGCTCTGAATCTTTCCCAACGGCCCTAATGTCGCCAAGGCCAATCTGCGTCTGTTCATCAGGCGATAGTAATAGCCGATCAGCAGCGGAATCAGCAGCAGGCTGAGAAGCATCCAAGGCCAGATAAAAGACATATACCTTTTGACTTTTCACCGGTGGGAATCGAGATGATCCCCGGTTCTACCTTCTTCGTTTCTTGCGCAAAGCAGCTATCTGTATAATGGCAGTTACTAAATCTTCCTCGGTGGAAATTGTGTGCAGATCAACGTTGGCCCGTCTCAAGTTTTCCCGCAGTGTGGCTTCACTGCGACCCGCTGCTTCCTGGAAGCGGCGGCGGAAAGCGACGTCGCTGGTATCGACATAGAGCTGTTCCCCGGTTTCTGCGTCTTCGACCACGATCAAGCCGGCATCCGGCAATTCGACCTCTCTAGGGTCCCAGAGGCGGATGGCGATTAACTCGTGCCTCTGGTTGAGCAGCGACAGCGGCCGTTCCCAGCCGGGGACGGTGAAGAAATCGGAGATCAAAAATATGTGAGATCTTCTTTTGACCGTGTTGAGGGCAGCCTCAAGCAATTTCCCCAAATCTGTCGTCGTGCCTGACGCCTGAGCAGAGTCATTCTGCAATTCTCGAATCAGGCGAAGCACCTGGATCCGGCCGCCACGTGGTGGAATGGTCTTGTCGATACGATTACTGTACAGAATCGCCCCTACACGATTGCCGTTGCGGGTCAGTAGCCGAGCCAGTGTGGCCACAAAATCGGTCAAAACATTCTGTTTTAGCCGCTCGGCCGGTCCGAATCTCATCGAAGGACTGAGGTCAAGTAGAAACCAAGCCGTGATCTCCCGATCTTCGACATACTGCCGCACGTACGGGCTGTTCATCCGGGCAGTGACATTCCAATCGATGTGGCGAACGTCGTCTTCTGGCTGGTATTCGCGCAAATCAGTGAAATCCACGCCGACTCCATAAAACAGGGTGCTGTAGTCGCCTTGCAGAAGTCCATCAAGGCGACGAATCACTTGCCAGTCGAGACGGCCCAAAATGCGCTCAGGCGTTTGGGCGACTGAATTCGGCGTCTGCGTCATGACTCAATCTCTTCTCATGAAGGGGGACCTCGGGAAGCGGAACGGCTTTCACAATTTGGTTGAGCACATCATCGCTGCTCACATTCTCTGCCAGCGCTTCATAGGACAATACTAATCGATGGCGAATAACGTCCAGGGCAACGTCACCCACGTCTTGGGGTAGGGCATAGGCTCGGCCACGCACGAAGGCCAGGGCCTTGGCCGCCAGAATCAGATTGATTGACGCTCGTGGACTCGCTCCATAGGTCAGATAGGGGATCAACTCGTCCTGCCCCACCATCTCTGGATGTCTCGTTGCTGACACGACCTTGACTGAGTATTCGATCAGAGCCGGATCGACATATACGTCAGCAGCTGCCCGTTGCAGCGCCAGCAGTTGTTCCGTGTCGATGGCCTTCTGGATGGTCTGGATTGCGCCCGTCATGCGCTCGACAATGACAAACTCTTCGGTGGAAGTCGGATAACCGACCAAGACCTTGAGCATGAACCGGTCAACCTGCGCTTCAGGTAATGGATATGTTCCCTCGGATTCAATTGGGTTTTGGGTGGCCATGACCAGAAAAGGATCGGGGACTTTGTACGTTTCCCGGCCGATGGTCACTTGCCGTTCCTGCATCACTTCCAGCAACGCGCTTTGCACCTTTGGCGGGGCGCGATTGATCTCGTCGGCCAGCAAGAGATTGGCGAAAACCGGGCCCAACGAAGTGTTGAATTCGCCGGTTTTCTGGTTATAGATACGGGTGCCGATGAGATCGGCCGGGACGAGATCCGGCGTGAATTGAATACGTTGGAACTCGCCACCGATCGCTTCGGCCAGGGTTTTGATGGCCATTGTTTTGGCCAGCCCCGGAACCCCTTCGACCAGAATGTGCCCGCGCGCTAATAGGGCCACTATCAGGCGTTCCAACAATACATCTTGCCCAACGATGACTTTCTTAACCTCGTACAAAACGCGTTCCATCGGTTTGTCGCTGTTGGCTTTCGGGGACGGGTCCATATCAAGATCCTTTCGAGAATAGAAATATCCGTGTTCCAGGCAGTGAAATTGACTTAGTAGGCTGGTCCTCCGCCGACGCTGACGGCCGTTCCGATCGGCACCGCGAAGCCAATGCCGGTGAAGAAGTTCTGCTCAGATGGATTGGCTAGAGCCGTCACAATGCCTATAACTTGTCCGCTCCGGTTAAGCAGCGGGCCGCCTGAATTGCCAGGATTGACGGCCGCGTCAAATTGAATCAAGCCCTTCAGTGTTTGACCGCTCTCGTCGACCTGGAACGACCGATCAAAGCCTGAGATCACGCCAGCGCTCATCGAGCCGGCCAGGCCCAGCGGGTTGCCCACGGCAAACGTCTCGTCGCCTATCCGCATTCCGTTCGGATTGCCCAGCACGGCCGGGACGATCAGACTTGGTGGTTTCCTGGGATGTAGAACGGCGATATCGTTTTCCGGTTCGGTGGCGGAGATGTCGGCGTTGACTTCGCTGCCATCGGCAAAGGACACTTTTATCTCATCGGCATCGGCCACGACGTGCCAAGCAGTCAAGATGTCCCCCTGGTCGTTTATGACGACGCCGCTGCCGATGCCTACCCGGTCTTCTTCCTCAGAATCCTCTGCTTGAACCTGGATGATGACCATCGAAGGCAAGATCGTCTGATAGACCACCGCCGAGTATGCCGGGGGCGGCGTGGCCGAGGCCATGGCATTGACGATGCTTTCGTCGACTGCTTCCTGAGTCAGGGGCGTTGGGGCTGGAAATATCAGGAGTAAGAGGGGGACGGCCGCCAGAGCTCCGACAAAGATCAGAGCAATCGGCCTGGCGCGCCACAGCGCTCCTCGTAAAAACTGCATGCGAGAAGACGATGTTGCCGATTCGGACTCAGAGAATTCGCTGAGGTTATCTTTCATTAGGGAACTTACGGCGCTTATTCTAGACCATAGCCCATTATAAGCCATATTGTTGTGTTAAATGTTACAACTATTTGACTATACAGATTGTCCGCATATCAATCCGGGGGTGAGTAGTACGTCAAATAGACCTAGCGACCTGGTCAAGGCCAAGGCAGTTTGGCGTATTCAGAACGTGGGCATATCTGCATTTCAACATGTGCGCCAATGTTGACCTGACGTCACTCAAGCCATTCGTCAAGCAGCAGAACACGACCTTCACCGTGGCGAAAAAGTACATACTGGCAAGAACAGCCAATGCCTTACAAGAGTTTTGCTATCGCATACGCGGCGTGGCAGTGGTGGGGCATGAGATCATTCACCCATCTTGTAGGATCCTGGTGAATGACGATCAGTTCAGTTTTTGCACATTTGACTATACGGAAGAGTTGTCGCTTTTTGCAGCGCAGGTGGCCGAGTAGATCGCTTGTGTGAAAGCCGAGCCTTGGATAGGCGACGAAATTAAACGGGACCTTCTGCTGTACATGACGACCATACCCTTTGGGTATCCTTTACAAGCTTCATGCACGCGATAGACTTTCCGGTCGATTAGGTGCCGCGGTTTGCGTGGGCTAGGTTTTTTAGGACGGTGGGGAGTACAAAGATGCCGCTGAGTGTGCAGGCTCAATATGCATTTGTCGACGGCATTCACGTAGGACGGTTTTAAGATCGCCCAGGAGTAACTGCCTGATCACTTTTCGATATTGAGCGAATCGTAGACAAATGAACCCGCCAAAGTATCTCGCTGCAAAGAGTTGCTATTGAATCGCCGTCATGGTGCAGAGAAGGTCAACATGACCGGAAAGACACGGTCGACTCCAGTGAATACTTGCTCGTGGTCTAGCTCTTCCACTATAGAGACTCTGACCGTAGACCCCTTCAGCGACTATTCGCGCGCCTTGAGGCTGGCCATGGTTGCGCAAATCGCGACGGAGATGATATTGACGCTGTCTTGCAGACATCCAACATGATGAACTTCACGCCACTCCTGACGAGCCCGCCGTCATGAATCAGCAATATCGCCAACCCGAGCCGCAACGATCGTAGGCGAGCGGCGTTCCATCTGGTGACTGCGCGAACAAAGCGCCCACAGTTCTCACTATTCTAATTCCTCGAGTAATTCGCTGGCTTCTTTAAGGTCCGGTGTATCAAAACCTTCGCTGAACCAATCATAGATTTGGGTGAGCGAATCTCGCGCTTCCGTTTTTCGCCCTTGTCTTCCCCAAAAACGTGCCAGGGTGATGGTTGCTCTCAACTCCAGCGACTTTGCGCCTAAGCGACGGGCTACGTCGATGGCCCTGCGCAGGCTAGTTTCCGCATCGCTTTCTTCGTCTTGCATGAGCAATAGTTCTGCCTGTAGGCGGTGGAGTTCTGGTTCCCAATAGCGTTCTTTACTCTCCTCCACCATGGCGAACGCTTCGGAGAGAGTATCCAACGCTTCCGTCAATCTGCCGGCCTTGGCCAGTGCTTCGGCCAGGAAGCTGAACCTGGTCGGTAAGTGGCATCGTACGCCAATCGCACGCTCGGCCGCTAATCCGGCCTGCATTTCTTTTATGCCCTCTTCCAACTGGCCAAGCATGGCTAAAGCCTCGCCATGGTACATCGTGCCAGTACCCTGCCAACCCGGAACTCTTTCGTTTGTCAGGTGGATGAGTTCCCTGGAATGGACCTCCAGCGCTTCAGCGTCGCGGCCCATCTCGGCGAACTGGCAACCGGCGAAGCAAAGAACGTCGGCCAGTGAAAAAGGATGACCCAGCTCGTATGCCAGGTCCAATGCTTCTTGACGACGGGCCATGCCCTGCTCAGGATAACCCAAGTACCATAGGCAGCAGGCGTCATAGCCTAGTGCCCCGAGACCAGCATCTTTGCCATCCAAGCCGACGAAGGATGTGTGGTGCTCGTGGGGTTCGTAGAACTCGATAACCTGTTCAAGATGGCAGTGAGATGCTGTAAGTTCCCCAAGACCGAAACTGATGAAACCCTGCCTCCAGTTACATAGCGCAATCAGAAGCGGGTCTTCGAGGCCCTGCGCCAAAGCCAGCAATTCGTTGGCCAACTCTCGCGCCATATGATACTCGGCGCCCACATAATGGATAACGGCAAACTGTCCCAGTACCTGGCAGAGCTGAGATGTCTCGTCTGTCTGATAGCACAATTCGCGGGCCCGCGAGTAAGCTTGTATGAGACGCGGGGAACGGGCGCCCTCGGTGCTTTGCCAGGCGATGCCGAGGGCCAATTGCAGACTCAGTTCTTGCCGGGCGCGCTCCGTGGAGTCTGGTAGCATCGCGAGCAACTCCAAACCCGTTGTCAGGTGACCGATGCCTTCTTGAAAAGCGGACAACTGTACAGCCTTGGCGCCGGCTTTGCCCAAATAGCGGACTGCCTTCTCCGTGATACCTGCTTCCTGGAAGTGCCAGGCTAATTGCGGCGCGATCGCTTCGATCTGGCTCGCCTGTTCTCCGTATAATTCTTCCAAGGCGGCGCCCACGTCCTCATGAATGTAGGCTCTTTCTACATCGTCTAAACTGTCGTAGAGATACTTCTGGAACAGATAATTCCGGAATCGATATTGGGAAACTCGCCGTGATTTCAAACGCTTGATTGCCTGCGCACGTACCAGGTGATGCCTGCGGTCCAATTCGCTGCTCAGCCGTCGGACCAAATCCCTCTCGTCCATATCCAAGACGCGGGCCACTATCTCGGCCGTGAAATCTTCACCCTCTACACTGGCTATCCGCAGCGCGGTCCGCAACGGTTGAGCCAACCGGCCGATGCGTTCGGCGATAGCAGCCTCGACACGGGCTGGCAATGTTTGCCAATGCAATGTCTGGCCCGCCACCCAACTACCGTCTTCGCAGATTAAGTCGCCCCTTTCTTGCATGCCGCGCAGTAATTCAATCGTGAATAAGGGATGGCCACGGGTTTGCCGGTACAGCATTTCCCGAAAGGGTATTTCTAGCCGGTTGGGCTCAGTGTCCAAGATAGCATCCACAAATTCTCGGCGTTCAGCCTGATCCAGGATCACCGGGGCTACCCCAAACTCGCGCTGAAGTTCGTTTACCACCGGCTCTAGCGGATGTCTTTCACTATCCGTCCGCAATGCGATCTCCTCGGGACGATATGCGCCGACGACTAGAATACGGCTGCCGGCAAGGCGCCGGCTCAGGTGAAAGAGCAGACTGGCCGAGCCCAAGTCCGCCCACTGCAGGTCGTCCAGCACCAAAAGCATCGGAAATTGGCCTGCTATCGCCTGCAAAACCCTGGTGTACTGCTCGAACAAATCGCTCTGCTCCGGCCGCCCCGCATCCCGGCCGATCGATGACACGCGTTCCAGAAGATCATCCGGGCGCATTTCCCGGCCGGGCCACTGGTCATGGCTCGCGATACGTTCGAGCAATGCTGATCGTGGCACGAACGTGTCGAGGAGACCTTGGCCGGCAGTCACCATTGCGAACGTTGCCGCTGGCGCCGTCCTCCACAGACGGCGGGCGTGATCACTGGAGATGGCGCCGGCCGCCCACTTTGCTTCGACGTCTCCGGTCAACATCGCCAGAACCTCGCGAAAGGGCAAGTAAGGGTCTCCGATCCCTGTATAGGCGTTGCAATTGCCGCTGGCCACGACCAGGTTTTCATGGACTTCTTGGGAGCGGCGACAGAATTCCTGAAGCAAGGCCGTCTTGCCGCTACCGGCCTCGCCGGTCGCGAAGGCTACTCGGCCCTGTCCAGCCAGCGCCCGGTCCAAGTACCCGTTAAGTTGGGCCAGTTCGCGATCGCGAGCCACGAATACCGGCGCCTCATAGAATGACGATTCATCTTCAAGAAAGGCAGGCGGCTCCAGGGTGCCAACAAGAGGTGTCGTAGATACCGCCGTGGAGATTTCCAGCTCACCGTCTCGAATTAGCTCATACAGCCTTAAAGTGCTTGCGACCGGCTGGACGCCCAACTCATCATAAAGAAGCCGGCGACATGTCTCGTATTGGGCCAGGGCCGCACTTCGCTGCCCACCAAGAGCCAGTACACGCATTAGGTCTTGGTGGGCCGATTCATCCCAAGGTTCTAGCTCAATGAGCCGGCGAACATGAGCCTCGGCCCGCCCATACATTTTTGATTGTTCATAACCTCTCGCTAGATGGCGATGCGTTAAATGCAATCGCTGGTCCAACTGCTGTCGCTTCAACAGGGCCCACTCTTCGAAAGAGGCGCAGTCTCTTATTGAGAATCCGTCAAGAAATCCACCCCGGTACAGAGAGACGGCGTCCTCAAGCGTCGACAAATTGTCGAAGTCGTCGGCCGCATCGCAAACCGGCTCGGTTCGAGCCAAGAACGTCGTCACATCGAGCTGGCTTTCGCTGGCCTTATTGAACTGGAGAGCATCGCGGGAAATGAGCAAGTAAGAAGGCGTTGCTGCTTTATCGCCGACCACCTGGCGCAAGTTGGAGAGGGCATAACGTAAATTGCTGAGGGCATCGCGGTCGGGCCATTCAGGCCACAGCAACCCGGCCAATGTCTCGCGGCGGTGCGGCCGATCCGCTTCAACAGCCAGATAAATCAGCAGCGCCCGCACCTTGTTGGATTTGAATCCCGTAAGCGGCCGCCCATCAAGCGTCACCTGGAGTGGCCCCAAACAAGAAAGTGACAACCGCGCCATATTTCCCCCTGTGAAGGAACATGGTGAATTTCCGGCAGCTGATGACATTATATCATAGCTCGGCTTCTTTGAATCACCTCGATTAAGGCACGTTTCGTCCACGTTCTCGCCACCTTAGAGTGCTATATTGGGAGCGTAATCAACCGATAGAACGCTTTAGAGACTCGAAGGTGAGCAGTAGCTGACCACTAGAGTCAAGGGAGTTACCGATGAATCAGGAAGGAGCTGCACTTAGTCTCAGTGGAATGGAGGCGATCAGAGGCTCCTGGTCGCGTCAACGGGCTTTCATCTTACTGGTTGTCCTGGCGTCGATCATATTCGTCGTCGCGACTATCTATCTCTCGGTTTCGGCCGCCGATCCTCAAGCATTCGCCGGCAAGGTGAAAGGAGTAGCGGCCGACGCTGCACGTTGGACCGCCATGGGCGAGCACTACAGCGCAGAGGTCAATAACGCCAAGCGCGGCTTGGCCGCAGACGTCGCCCGCTGGGGCGCTACGGGCGAGCATTATAGCGCTTATGCATTTGACGTTGATCGCAGCCTGGCGACAAGCGCTGCGCGCTGGAATGCCTTGGGCGCCCGCTTTGCCGCCGAAAGGAGCGCCGCAGCCGGAGCCCATACTGCCCGATATCAGGCCATGGCCGACTGGCATACAAGCGCCCCGGCCGCGGCCCTCACCGCTCGCTACCAGGCCATGGCTGACTGGTATACGAGCGCCCCGGCCGATGCCCGCATTGCTCGCTACCAGGCGATGGCCGACTGGTATACGAAGCAGTAGCAGAATTAAGTTGGCTGATCCAACGGTCAAACCTTGCCATTGCCGGCCGCAGTCAGGACCAGAGAGCCCCATGCCTTTATGTGCTGGGGTTCTTTGGTATCTGCCTAGATTCGGCCGGCCGTCACGGTGCTAATCTGGCTGCCCGTCGCCAACCGGCGCAACGCCGCCGTAACGTACGCCAGTCAAATAGGCCATATCCCTGTTCCAGGTGGTAAGATCTTCCAGGCGGAAATGGTTCAAGTGTGAATGGCCGCAGGCTCGAGCCAGGACCTGCATCAGGTGGACCGAGGCTTCCAGGAATGTCTTCAAGTGGCGAGCCGACTGCCGCGTTATCAGCCGCGCACGCAGGTCTTCTCGCTGCGTGGCTATGCCCACCGGGCAGTTGTTTGTATGGCAGGCCCTCATACCCAGACAGCCGATGGCTTGCATGGCCGAATTGGCGATGCCGACTCCATCTGCGCCCAAGGCCAGCGCTTTGGCGAAATCGGACTCGGTCCGCAGCCCGCCGGTGATGATCAGGGTGACGTCCCGGCCAAAACCCTGCCGGTCAAGATGCCTTCTGGCCCGAGCCAGGGCGGCCATCGTCGGCACAGAGATGTTATTCTTGAACACATCGGGCGCGGCGCCCGTCCCTCCGCCGCGGCCGTCCAAAATGATGTAGTCCACCCCAACCTCTAGAACGAAGTCGAGGTCATCCTCAATATGCTGGGCCGAGAGCTTGAAGCCAATGGGAATACCGCCAGACACCTGGCGTACTTGCTCGGCCAGGCGCCGATAATCCTCGACCGTGACCAGGCTGGGAAATGTTGCCGGGCTGACGGCGTCCTGACCTGGTTCCAAGCCGCGTACCTGGGCGATTTTACCGGTCACCTTCGCGCCCGGTAGATGACCGCCGGTGCCGGTTTTGGCGCCTTGACCAGCTTTGAAATGGAAAGCTTGCACATCGCGAACCTTGTCCAGACTCCAGCCGAAACGACCGCTGGCTAATTCGTAGAAGTAGCGCGAATTCACCGCCTTTTCCTCGGGCAACATGCCACCTTCGCCCGAGGCAATGCCCGTGCCGGCCATCTCGGCCCCCATAGCCAGAGCCACTTTTGCTTCCTCGCTCAAAGCGCCAAAGCTCATATCGCTGACAAAGATCGGCATTGACAGTCGCAGCGGTTTCTTGGCCTTTGGGCCGACGATCAACTCGGTGCCGACCGGGGCATCATCCATCAGCGGCCGCTTGGCCAATTGCGCGGTCACGAATTGAATATCATCCCATCGGGGTAGCTCGACCAACGGTACACCCATGGCTGAAACGGGCCCATGATGGCCAGTGAGACCGTCGTGGGCAAGTGTCCGAATGTACTTATTGTGCGGTTCTTCTGGCCCACCGTGAACGTCTTCGTACAAACCTAAATAAGCATCGCGCCGGTAGCGTTGGGGGTTCTCCCGTTCCCAGTTGCCGACCTCGACTTCGTCCACGTAGACTGCATCCGCTTCCTCATCCACCCAGGCCCGGAACTTGTGCAGTATTTCGCCGGGAGCGTACGAACTGATGCCGGTGCGGTATTGGTAATCCCAGTTGTGCACGCCACAGATGATGTCGTCGCCGACGATGCTGCCGTCGGCCAGCAGTGCTCCACGATGTTGGCATCGACCGTATAATACGGATACGCGATCATCATATCGGATGACAACGAGGTCGACATTGGCAACTAGCGCATAGGCCGGTTGGCGGTCGTCTAGGTTGCTCCAGGTAGCGATCTTCACCCTGCGGACTTTTTCGGTAATTGTTGAATTCATCTGGTTTCATCCCATCAAATCAAGCGTATTGTATGGCGGACTAACTGGTAGTAGGATGGCAAGGAGCGGGCATCCAGACATTCGTTATCAGCATGGGCGCCGATGACCCTTGGGTTGCTCATCAGTATCTGGATGTTCGGTTTCTGCATGACGTAGAATCGGGAATTGCTGGCGCCGTTGGAATGCAACTTGGGCGGCTCCTTGCCTGATACCCACTGCAGCAGTTCGATGTAGCGACGGGCCAGCGCTCGCTTGCACGGATAGTAGGCGGCGACGCCGATTTCTCGGTAGGCAAATGTGGCCTCGTGAGCCCGGCCGATCGACTCCAGCGTCGCCGCGATCTTCTCTGGAGGCTCCCGCTCGGTGAAACGCAGGTCAGAGGTGGCATGGCATTGCGTCTTCATATGGGCAACGCCGCGGTTGTACAATAGTGCCCATTTCTGCCGCAGAAGAAAGTAGCCTGGGCGCCCGGGCACGACTTCGATGTGGCCGTTGCCCAGCATACTTGGACAGCTTGAATCCCGCGACCTGATTATGAGCCAGGTAAAATCGCCGAATGTGAACGAGTCTACGGCCGTGACGGCCGGGTCGAAAGATGCTTCTATCCAGGCCCGCGCCGCGACAAACTCGGGTTGGTTCTGATCGACGCAAGTCTTGATACGTATGAGCGTATCCAGATAGGCAAGAAAACGGTCCGCGTCGAAAATACCCTGTATGCGGACCTTGTGGTCGTTTGTTCCGTCCAAACTAGCCTCCCGTCACCAGCTCATTACTTTGCTGCGAGTTGCTAAGCATCATTCGATTATACCAATTCTTGGGTCCGGTTCGCTTCACTGGGACGCAGCCCTACTGGCCGCCGCAGTTACCCGATACATGGCGGCCGGCCTTGAGCGCATACCCACCATCACATGACCCGTTGATGACTAACTTCACTTCCCTAACATGTTGATTGTCACTTATGATCTTGGACTCTATCCTCTATACTGCCAGATGGCGAGTACGTGCATTTCTGCCCTTTTGGAAAGTTCGATATCGAAAGATCTCGAACAGCTCACTGACCCGCCGATAAGAAACGGACATCGCCGCACACAAAAATCGTTGACCGCCAACAGCTGAGGCAGATAGCCCAAGGCCCACGGCACTATTCTACGGAGGCTCAAAACAATGAAAGTCGGATGTTTTGCATTGATTGACCCGTTTTCGACGCTTGAACATCAATTGGAACGTATCGCCGGCATGGGTTTCAAGTACGCTGATGTTACCGATAGCCATCCAGGCAGTTCCCTAGGTCGTGATTATGGCTTTGCCGCCACTGCCTCTCTTGACGGCAATCCCATGGACCTCAAGCGTCTATTTGAGAAGCATGGCTTGACGGCGACGACCGTCTGCGCTCATGCTACACTGCTCGATCCGGTTTCGCCTTCGCGCTTCGGAACCCACGAGATCAACAAGGCCATCATGTTGGCTGCCGGTATGGGCGTGCCCTATGTCGTCACTACCGAAGGCCATCCCCAGACCGATTGGTCTGAGAGGATGTCCTTTGAAGAAAAGGTGTTATTGGTCATTGACAAGCTATATGAGCCGGCGCGCCTGGCCGAGGACATGGGCGTCAAATTGCTGCTGGAACCTCATGGTCCGCTGACCGATTTTGCCGAAGGATTGCAGGCCATCATGGATGGCTTGGGCAACCCAGACAGCGTTGGCGTTAACATGGATACTGGCAATAGCTGGCTGGGCGGCAGCGATCCTGTTGAATTGGCCAGCCAGCTCAAAGATCATATCTATCATATTCATTGGAAAGACCTGCCGGCCGATTGGGAGGAGCAACGCGGCAAGATGTGGGGTTGCGGCATGGGCCCGATAGCTTTGGGTGACGGCGTGATTGATGTCGCCGGCGTCTTCGAGGTGCTCAAAGATTCCCCGCATGTCGAACATACGACCCTGGAAGTCGGCGGCGACGAGAATCTGCTCAGGAGCTACGAATACCTGAAATCATTGGGCGCCGAATAGGTCCTGGTTCTACATTCCGGGATGAAGGGGCGCATCTGCATCGTGCCGGCATCGGAAACGGGAAAGAAGAACCGGTCGTCAGTGTTGAGACTCTCGCCATAACCGGTAAAGGGATCGGAACGATAGTTACGAACGAAGCCGGTGTCCTCGGACAGGGCCAGTGTAGCGGGACACAGCTTCCGGCACTTGGACCAGGTCGATCTGCTTGATAGGCTGGATGACCAGCGCGGACGCCCGACGCGCGGGATCTTCGTTGTCAACCGGTGTTGCCGCTTCGTCTGCGGCCGGCGCATTATTTGGGTTGGGGGTTGCAGTCACATTCGTCACATGAACTTCCACGGTCGTGGAGCAAGCGGCCAACAATAGGGCGAACAAGCCGATCATCCACAAGAACCTGAGTCTCACGGACGATTCGTACACCGAAACAGCCGCCGGAAACGAAACTGAACTTGCACTTCTCTAAACATTGGGCATGAGAATACCTGCGGCCAAGTAATCGCCTAAATCCGGTCTTGTAAGGGTCAGGCACTAAACAAGTAGCCAACCCCATTTATTAAGTCCTGCACTGGACTGTCACAAGGGCTGGGCCTTCGCTGGCGGCAGCTCAATATCCCGATGATGTTACCCTCTGCCATCGGCATCAGGTAATAGACTACCTATTGGTCACGGTCTTTGACACTTGGTCTGGGGATCTGTGGCACGTGCCCCCTTTTGTAAACCATAATGCTTCTCTTGAAGGTAAGGACGGTGGTTCCGTCCTGGTTGTAACCAGTCGTCCTAACCTGGATGATTCCCCGGTCCGGATACGACTGAGATTCGCGCTTGAGCAATACTTCACTTTGCGCATAGATGGTATCGCCTTCGTAAACTGGCGCCGGCAGCCGGACCTCATCCCAGCCAAGATTGATGCCATTCTGAGAGATGTCGCTCACGGACAATCCTGTCACTAGCGCCAACGTAAAGGTGGAATCAACTAGGGGTTTGCCGAACGATGTCTGGGAGGCATAATGAGCGTCGAAGTGAATGGGATTGGGATTCACTGTCAAAAGAGTGAACCAGATATTGTCCGTTTGTGTCACCGTGCGGCCGAGTGGGTGTTGGTAAACGTCCCCAATTTCGAATTCCTCGTAAACGCGGCCGCTCCATCCTTTCTTTACGGTCATTGCACCTTCACTCCTTTCTGCAAGCTTACAAGATCCTGTCGGCTCGAAGTTGGGCTATGTCCCTTGCTTTGTAGCCAAGTTCCGACAGTATCGCGTCCGTGTGTTCACCCAATGCCGGAATGGGTTTAAATACTGGCTCGACGCCGGATATCATTGCCGGCGGCAGAAGGGCGGGAAGATCACCGGCAGGCGAAGAAACCTCTCGCCATCGCTCTCGGGCGACTAGTTGTGGGTGATTGAGGAAATCTGCCATCGTCCGCATTTCGGCGTTGGCGATACCGGCTTGTTCCAGACGGAATAAGATTTCACTTCGCGTCAATCGACAAAAAACGTCCTCGATTAGCTCCTGTAATACGTTGCGATGGGCCACGCGCTGGGCATTGCCTTTGTAGCGTGCATCTTCCGCTATTTCCGGTCGCTGCAAAACAAGCTTGCAGAAGCGCTGCCACTCGCGCTCGTTCTGAACCCCGAGGATGACAAAGCCACCATCGCCGGCGGCAAATGGACCGTAGGGAACAATTGATGCATGGCTGGCGCCATGACGGCGTGGCGATGCGCCGCCAAGGGCGTGGTAAAGCGGGAAGCCCATCCATTCGCCTAACGCCTCCAGCATTGACACCTCGATCATCGACCCATTCCCCGTCTGTTGGCGGGTCAGCAGGGCGGTCAGGATACCGCTGTAAGCGTACATCCCGGCTGCGATATCGGCCACGGAAACCCCTGCCTTAGATGGTGTTTCGGCCGTACCTGTGAGCGATAAGAAGCCCGCCTCGGCCTGAATGAGTAGATCGTACGCTTTCTTATCGCGATACGGACCGCTGGCACCGTAACCTGAAATGGCGCAGTTTATCAACTGCGGGTAATCGGCGACCAGGCGTTCGGCGCCAAATCCCAGTCGTTCCACCACCCCGGGGCCCAGATTGTGTAGAAAGACATCGGCCCGGACTAGCAGTTGTTCCAGGATTTGTCTGCCGGCCTCGCTCTTCAAGTTGAGCGTTAATGATTCTTTGCTGCGATTGGTCCAGACGAAGTGACTTGACAATCCCTTGGCTTCCTGATCATAGTCTCTGGCAAAATCGCCGACGCCCGGGCGCTCGATCTTAATGACCCGCGCCCCCAAATCGGCCAACTGGCGCGAAGCAAATGGGGCGGCAACGGCCACTTCCAGTGAAACAACGGTGATTCCGGACAATGGTAACATGGTCGCTTAACCCTAGTCTCCTAGACCTAGAAGGAACGGGGCATACCCAGGATATGCTGCCCAATGTACGACAGGATGAGGTTGGTTGAAATGGGCGCGATCTGGTAAAGGCGAGTTTCTCGAAACTTGCGCTCCACGTCATACTCCCTGGCGAAACCGAAACCGCCATAAGTTTGCATCGTAACGTTGGCTGCTTTCCACGACGCTTCCGCCGCAAGCAGCTTGGACATGTTGGCTTCTGCGCCGCATGGTTGTCTGCTATCAAAGAGTCGTGCGGCATCGAAACGCATTAGGTCGGCCGCCCGAACCTTGATATAGGCGTCTGCAATTGGGAATTGGATGCCCTGATTCTGGCCGATCGGCCGGCCAAAGACGACCCGTTCGTTAGCATACTGTTTGGCCCGGTCGACGAACCAGTAGCCATCGCCAATGCACTCTGCGGCGATCAATATCCTTTCGGCGTTCAAACCGTCTTAAATGTATCGAAAGCCGCGCCCTTCCTCGCCAATCAGGCTGTCGGCCGGCACTAACAAATCGTCGAAATAGAGTTGTGTTGTATGATGGTTGATCATGACCTCAATCGGCTCGATAGTGACGCCATTGCCGATTGCCTCTCGCAGGTCAATCAGGAAAACGGACAGGCCCTGGGTTCTTTTCTGGACTTGTTCGAGAGGGGTGGTGCGGGCCAGTAACACCATCAGGTCGGTATATTGAGCGCGGGAAGTCCAGATCTTCTGACCGCGGATCCGGTAGTGATCGTCTTCTCGAACGGCCGTGGTCCGAATGCGAGTGGTATCTGTGCCCGCGTCCGGCTCTGACACGCCAAAGGCCTGCAGGCGCAATTCACCGCTAGCGATCTTGGGCAGGAAATTCTGCTTCTGTTCGTTCGAGCCATGGCGCAGCAGTGTGCCCATGATATACATCTGGGCGTGGCAGGCGGCAGCGTTTCCCCCTGAACGGTGGATCTCTTCCAGGATAATCGAGGCCTCGGTCACACCCACGCCTATGCCGCCATATTCTTCTGGGATGAGCGTCGCTAGATAACCAGCGGCCGTCATCGCCTGGACAAACTCGGTTGGATAGCCTTCATTTTTATCCAACTCTCGCCAATACTCATCAGCGTAGCGAGCGCATAGCTGGCGCATACCCTGACGTAAGTCGTCATGGAGTTGCGTCGAAGCGTCCATCATTTCTCCTTGAGCGCCCTAGAAATTCAGGCGGCATGCCTGGCACGACCGGCTTCATAAGCGTCTCCGCCGTGGCAATCGTTGACCACGATGACCGGGAACTCCTCGACTATCAATTCGCGGATCGCTTCTGGTCCCAAATCGGGATAGGCGACGGTCCGATTCCGGACGACATGCTGGGCAAGCAACGCGGCCGCGCCGCCAACAGCAGCCAAATACACTGCCCGATGTTCGACAAGAGCCGCCTTAATGTCGGCCGAACGATATCCTTTGCCAATTAGGCCTCTTACACCCAACTGCAGCAGCGGGAGTGTATAAGGATCCATGCGGCCGCTCGTTGTAGGACCGGCTGCTCCGATCACCTGTCCCTCCTTAGCGGGCGCCGGACCCACGTAATAGATCAGCTGGTCGACAAGAGGGATAGGAGATGGTTCGCCTTGCTGTAAGGCTTCTATCAGCCGCTGATGCGCAGCATCACGAGCGGTATAGACCAGGCCGTTCAGTCGCACGAGGTCGCCGGCTTTGAGGGCCATAGCCGTTGGTTCGTCCAGGGGAAGTGTTAACCGAATTTCAGACATGACCGGTTAGAGTGTGATCGTCATGCGGCGTGGCGCAGAACAATTAAGATTCACAGCCACGGGCAAAGCGGCGATATGAGTTGGATAGCTTTCAACATGGACGGCCAATGCGGTTACAGCGCCGCCAAAGCCTTGCGGACCAATACCCAGGGCATTGATAGCCGCCAGCCATTCCGCCTCCAACTGAGACAGATGGGGCAATGGGTTAGGTCGATCCAGCGGGCGCAAGAGCGCTTTCTTGGCCAGCATGGCCACGCCGTCAAAGGAGCTTCCCAGACCCACGCCGACGATTACCGGCGGACAGGCGTTGGGGCCGGCTTTCTCGACCGTTTCTAGAACGAATCGTTTGACGCCTCTCAATCCGGCTGACGGAGGGAACATCCGCAGGCGGCTCATCATTTCGGCTCCAAAGCCCTTGATCATGACAGTAATCCTTACCTGGTTACCGGGAATCAGTTGATAATGGACGATGGGCGGCGTATTGTCACCGGTGTTGTTTCGCTGCAAGGGATCGGCTACGATCGACTTGCGTAACGGTTTATAGGCCTCACGCACAGCTGTTTCCAGAGCAGCATTAATGTCTCCGCCGGTGAAATGAACGTCTTGACCGACTTCCAACCACAGGATCGCCATGCCCGTGTCCTGGCAGGTGGGAATGCGTTCGGCGCTGGCATAGGCGGCATTGTCGCGCAGCATGAGGATGATTAATTGCCCGACGGCCGACCGCTCACGCTTTTGGGCTTCGGCCATGGCTGCCAGGTAATCATCCGGCAACGAGTAGGCCGACTCCTCTATCAGCTCCCGAATAGCGCTTTGAAGCGCGTTGACATGGATCTCGCGTATCATGTGATTTCCCATAGGTGACCCGGGATGCTGCGAATCGATACCAAACCAATTAGAGATGGGCGACGTTATTCGCCAGTCAACCCGGCTAACCGGGCCCGCTCAAGCAGACGTTCGGCCGCCCGCACGTGCGGCATATCAACCATGCGATCATCTATAACAAACACCCCGGATCCGGCCGCACCATGTGACTGGAACGCCTGGACCAATTCCTCCGCCCGGGCTATTTCGACCGCGCTCGGGGAGAAAACGCTGTTCAATATCTCGACCTGCCCGGGATGGATGGCCATTTTGCCGGTGTAACCTAGCTGCTGGGCAAAAGAGGCATCTTCTTCCAGACCGGCTGTGTTCCGGTAATTCACATAGACGGTGTCAATGGCCTCCAGGTCATAAGCGGCGGCGGCCGTGACCAGTGAGCTGCGCCCGAAGAATACCTCCCAGCCGGCGGAGGATCGGCTTGCGCCAAGATCGGCCGCCAGATCTTCCGCGCCGAAAAGCAACCCGGCCAATCTCGGGCTGGCCTGAGCGATTTCTTTGAGATTCATGATGCCTTTGGCTGTCTCAATCAACGCGAAAAGACGAGTGGAGGCGCCTGGCAATCCTCCCGATCGTTCGGACGTGGACAAGTCGTCATCAAGACGCCGCACCTGCGCGGCCGACTCCACCTTGGGAAGGACGATACCGTCCACGCAGGTCCCAACAATGGCCTGCAAGTCCGCCGTATAAAGATCGCTATCCGGCGGATTAATCCGAATCATACGCTCGACGCGGCCGAAATCCACTTCGGACAAGACTTCTGTTACATTCTGTCGGGCTTCAGATTTCTGGCTGACGGCGACGCCATCTTCAAGGTCAAGAATGATCACATCCGCGCCCACGGTAGTGGACTTCTGCATCCGCCGAATACTGTCAGCCGGCGTGAACAAGAAGGATCTTCGTGGGGATCTGGGCGCTGATTTGTCATTCATGCTCAGGCCATTCCTCGGATTCCGCGACTGATGGCTTCCTACAATTCATCATTCTATCACAAAGATCCTGCGCCTGAGTCATCGCCTCGGTAGCAAACCGCAGGAGCGCGCCCGCGAGACCGATGATAAATCAGTGCAGGATGCCATTCGCCTGGCCTTGGGCATCGCCGGGGAATTCTACTGGGAATTGGCCGAAAGCGAGATTATATTCCGTTCGTGGGTCATCCGATATCCGAATTCCGCCTCGATCTTGTGCTGGACCCTTTGTTCTAATCGTGCCATAAATGAGTGCTACTTCTAGGTGGAGAACAGTTGCGAGTTTAAGTTCACATACCCCGCCGATCTGCAACTGTTCTCCTGAAAGCAAGCCACTAAATCGGCAGGTTGGTTGTTGTTTTGAACCGTGGCTTGCTTAGCGATTTGGTCCTCACGAAAAAAGAGAGGAGAATCACAAATGCAAGTCGTATCTGGCTATTCCGATGGCGTATTCTCTTGGTTGGATCTTGGAACAACCGATCCTGAAGCGGCCAAGGCCTCTAATGGCGATCTCTTCGGCTGGTTATTCCAGGATATGCCTGCCGACTCTGGCGTGGTCTACTCAATAGCCAAACTTGAGGGTTACAATGTGACCGGCCTTGCCACAGCCCGGATATTAGGGGCTGATGCGGTCTAGGTTTTCATGTGGCTTAGCCTCCTCATCCGATTTGATCCATTCGGGTCGTCGCAGGATAGCCAAAACACAACCGATTTACAGGCGTTCCGCGCTGAATGAACGCACGGGACGCGTCTTATATTGCTGAAGGCTATTTGCGGTTGACTTTGTGGTCCCATTTGGTGTTTCAGCCAGTCGACAACAACTCGCCAACCGGGTCACATGAGCACCGGGCTAACGGGTTTCGATTCCGCTGTTCATTGTGGTACTCTCCAATCAAACGCCGTTCCGCCCAAGCTGGCAGTTGTAGGAAACTGGCCTGAAAGATCATATACGCAATTATCAGGTGAATGACTCCGGAAAGCGTTCATGAGTGTACACTTCAATCGCATGAGAGGACATGCTGGCAAGATAGTCCTTTACCTCATTGTACTCGCTTCGTGGGTCTATGCCCTATTCTCTCTGGGTCAGCGATCCGCGACCGTTGACCCTGCCGAAGTTCTACCGGCAACTGTGATGTCAACTCCCTCTGGTGCCGCAACCAGGCCAGCGGTTGACTCGAGAGCTGAACGGCAGGCGCTTCCGGCGCCTGCCATGATTAGTACCCGGGAGCGGGCCAAAAGCTTGAAGTCTGGCAGCGTGAACGAGACTGAGTCTGACATCCGCCAAGTCAGCCACGTCGTTACAGCTGGCGAAACGTTGACCGAGATTGCTCGGAAATACCAGCAAAGCGTCGACTGGCTTCAGGAACTCAACGGATTAGTCGATCCCCACAATCTATTCATTGGGCAAGAACTGATTGTCTCTGCGGGCATCGAAGGAACGAGCCTGGCTGAAACGATAACCGGCAAGACCGATTATCAGCATGAAGTCATCGGTTCATCTGCCCAGGGTCGCCCGCTGGAATCATTCATTATCGGCGACGGTCGTTACGACGTAGTCGTCATCGGGGCAATCCACGGCGGATATGAATGGAACACAGCCCTATTGGCCTATCGCTTTCTTACATATTTCTCTGTCTACCCCGAAAGAATTCCGGCTAACGTCTCGCTACACATTATCCCGATCGCCAATCCTGACGGCGTGGCAGCTGTGCTCGGCAGAAGTGGCCCCTTCATGGCTGCTGAAGTCTCTGGCGATACGACTGTTGGCCGCTTTAACGGTAACGATATTGACCTTAATCGAAACTGGGGCTGTGAGTGGTTGCCGGTAGGCCGCTGGCGCGGGACGGACGTATCTGCTGGAAGCAGGCCGCTTTCAGAGCCAGAGACCAGGGCGCTTCGCGATTATCTTGTCGAGATTGAACCAGGAGCGGTCATCTGGCTACACAGTGCAGCCGGGTTGGTAGTTCCCGGTAACTGTGAGGGTATTCGCCACCGAGCTTCAGAGAATGCAGCAGCGCTTTATGGGGAGTCAGCAGATTATCGCGTAGGCGTATTTGACGCTTACGATGTTACGGGCGATGCGGCCGATTGGTTGGTCCAGCATCGGATCACCTCAATAACTGTTGAATTGACCGATCATGAAGGCCTGGAATTTGGCCAGAACCTGGCCGGTCTGACATCCCTCATGGAAGGGATTGAATCACTGGATGAAGAGTGAGAAAGACGCCATGAACCATAGATTCTCGCTAACGCTACTGTCGATGGCCTTGCTTTTAGTGATCATGAGTAGCTGTACTGGCCAGGACGAACAGGCAACACCGGAAGCGGCCAGCCCCACTCAGGCGACGACGCCGACCGTGATTCCTACGTCCGCCCCGCCAACGGCGACGCCGCTGACCGAACCGGTTATGCGCCTGGCTAACGTCGACAGTCTGGAGATCGTTGGCAACGCAGACGATCCGACTCATGTCGACGTCCGTCTGCGAGGTGCGCTATCTAACAGTTGCTCGGTAATCGGTGACATTATTACAGAGTACGAAGGGGATTTGATTACAATCGCCGTACTATCGGCTCAAGAACCATCTGAACCGGATCAGGAATGCACCGAGGCACTAGTTCCCTTTGACGAGACCGTCGCTCTGACAGACGTCGCCCCCGGTTCATACACTGTGTCCGCCCACGGCTTGCAGGGTACTTTCACGGTCGAAGAGCCGCCTGAAGAGGTGGCGCTGGAAACGGCGACTCCAGAAGCAACGACAGCGTCGCTCTCAGGCCGGGTCTGGCACGATCTCTGCGCAGGCTCTGGAGGCACAGAAGGCGAGCCGGCGGATGGTTGCATCATTACTGAAGAGAACCGCATCCAGGCAAACGGCCTTCAGGAGGATGAAGGCGGCATAGAGGGCGTGCGGGTAGGCATTGCCACCGGAGATTGTCCTGCACCGGCGACGGAATATGCGCTCACGGACGCCGACGGCGTTTATAGCTTTGTCGAGTTGGTCCCTGGTGTTTACTGCCTGTCAATTGACTCGGCCGATGAGCGGAACCAGGATGTGTTACTGTCTGGCATATGGACCTCACCGCAAGACGGGCAGGCCCAACAGACTATCCCAGTAGAAGGATTGGATGTATCGGGGGTAGATTTCGGTTGGGACTTTGAGTTCTTGCCGGCCGTCGAAGTTGATCTCGAAACATGCGAGAACAGCTTTGAATTCGTGGAAGATTTGAACATACCGGACGACACTGTTTTCGAGCCAGGCGATAATTTCACGAAGCAGTGGCTGTTGCGCAATAACGGCACATGTCCGTGGACTGCGGATTACAGCATCGTTTTTGTTGGCGGCGACCAGATGTCAGCGCCAGAATCAATTCCTCTAGGCCAATCGATAGTTCCGGGCCAGCCGCTAGAAGTGGCCATCGACATGATCGCCCCGGCCGAACTGGGCACATATCGCGGCAACTGGCAGATCGCCGATGCTCAAGGGGAGCCGTTTGGCATTGATGGGCTGATTGAGGACGCGTTTTGGCTGCGGATTATCGTCTCGGAGCAGGCAGCGCCGACTGCCACAGCGTCGCCTAATTCGGGCACGATCGGCGGCGTCGTGTGGGACGATTTTTGCTTCAATAGCGATCCAGGGGCGGGTTGCCTGGAATTCCCTGAGGATAGCGGGATTTTCATCGCCAACGGGTCTCTGGATGCCGATGAAGAGGTGTTGAGTGAGATCACGATCTCGCTGGCTTCTGAGGCATGTCCGGCCGGGGGCAGTCTGCCGTCCGCCGCCAGAATCTTAAGCACGACGACGACCGGTGACGATGGCTTATACCGCTTTGAGAATTTGGACACCGGCATGTACTGTATATTTATGGACGCCCTCAGCGAAGATAATGTCGACTTCTTGATTCCTGGCAACTGGACCTGGCCGGCTACGGGCGTCGGTCGCTACACGTTCTTTCTCGATCCGGGCGAACAGGCCTTAGACCTTGATTTTGGCTGGGACTACGCCGACTGAATCGGCGGCCGTGACGCAAGGCGTGAGCGGCTGTTCCTATCTTGACTGCTTCGAATGGCTTTGCGAGAGGATATACGATGCTAACAATGGTGGAGGCAAGCAAAGCGAAAACCGTAGCCAGCGTCTGCGTATTCAGCACGTAATTCCGTTCCTCGGCCGAGGCCCGACTCATGAACGGCGGCCTGACAGCGGTACATCTTTGCGGCTATGTTACTCTAAATAAGGTGTTTACTCATGCCGTAGCGCGGCCACAGGATCCAGGCGCGCGGCCCGTGCGGCCGGATAGAGGCCGGCTACCACACCTATCAGGGCGGCGAAAATCAACGCCCCGAGCGCCAGCCAGGGCGGGATGACGGACAGGGCGCCGACGCCGGTCACCCCTTCGTTGACCAGGTATTGGTGTGCGATCCAATCGATAAGCCGGCCCAACAGGGCGCCGACGACCAACCCAAAGAAGCCGCCGATCAAACCGATCATGCCCGCTTCGATGGTGAACAGACGACGGATTTCGCCGGCCGATGCGCCCAAGGCCTTGAGAACCCCTATCTCGCGCGTCCGCTCGTAGATGGCCATCATCATCGTATTAGCCACTCCCAAGGCGGCAACCAGCAAGGCCAGCGCTCCAACGGACCCCAAAAGGGCCTGCAACAATGCCAGGACCTGGTTTGCCACATCCAATATCGCTTCCAGCGACTGAACTCTCAGGTCGAGTTCCTCGATGGCCGCAGTGACGGCCGGCACAGCGCTCAATTCGGTCGCCTGCACCGTCACCTGGTCATATCCTTCGCGTTCAAGTAGCCCAGGATCGTCAAACCACCAGGTTTTCATGGCTTCTCGCTCGTGCAGACCGACGTCGAGCGATCGGCTGCCGAATCCGCCTTGCACGCCACTTATGGGCATGGGAAATTCCATCGATTCGCCGCGTGGCAGCGTGAGGATTAGGATAATTTCACGGCCGATCAGATCGGCATATGTCTCGCCTTCTCCCAAGAGCCGGTCGGCTAGGCCTGCCACCAGCATCGCGCCTTCTTGGCTCTCGACGATATCGCGGCCGGCGAGAACATCGGACTGCCCCGGCGGACCAAAGCGAAAAGGCATACCGCCGCTTTGGCTGATGCCTACCGGTATCATTTCGCCTTCCCAAGCCAACTTAATGTCCATGCCGACCGGCAGGGAAAGAGAAGGCATGACGGCCAGGACATTCTCCATCGCTTCGATCTGGCTTACGATAGACGGCGTCAGGGGCACGATGGGGTCCGGCCGGGAGAAGGGATCGAATCCGTCTGACTCGCCGAATTGAGGCTGAACGAACAAGTTTTCCAGGCCCACGGTCTCGAAGTTGCGCTGGACCTCGCGCTGTACGCCTACGCCGAAGGAAACCATGGCCACCAGGGTGACGATGCCAATGAGCACACCGGCCGCAGTCAGGATGTTTCGTACTGGCCTGCGTCTCAAATTACGCAAGGCGGCCATGATGGTATCGCGCAGCGTGAATTTGCCGGGCGGCGAATCAGCGTCGACAGATTCAGATGCTTCCTGAACGACCGTCTCGGAGAGCGCTGTCTGGCGCGTCTCAACCTGGTCTATCTGGCCATCGCGCAGGCGGACGATCCGATCGGCATAGCCGGCCACTTCCTGGTCATGGGTTACGACTACCAGCGTGATTCCCCCTTCGCGATTTAGGTCGCGCAGCAACTTCATGATCGACCTCCCGGTCGTCGAATCCAAATTGCCGGTAGGTTCGTCGGCCAGAATCAGGTCTGGCTGGTGAACTAGAGCCCGGGCAATGGCCGTTCGCTGCTGCTCGCCGCCAGAAAGCTCCGCTGGATAATGTTCGAAGCGATCGCCCAGGCCAATGCGCTCTAACAGCGCTCGCGCCTGCTCCTCGCGCAGATCTTTGGGTTGCCCGGCCAACATGAGCGGTATCGCGACATTCTCGACCGCAGTCAGCCTGGGAAGCAGATTAAAGCTCTGGAATACGAAGCCGAGACGCTCTTTTCGGTGGCGCGTCCGTTCCTCGGCCGTGGCGTCGTGCAATGCCAGGCCATTTAGCCATAGTTCGCCGGCCGATGGCCGATCAAGCCCGCCCAGTAGATTGAGCAAAGTAGATTTGCCGGAGCCGGAAGGGCCGACGAGGGCGATGAATTCGCCTCGGGAGATGGTCAGGTCCAGACCCTGGAGAGCGTAAACGGTTGAATCGCCCCGCTTGAAAGAGCGCTCAAGAGATTTGATTCGAATTGTATCGGTCATAATAGGCGGGTTGGGGCGTCAAGACAATCCGGGGACGCCAACGGTCCACTCCTTGGTCGTCCGCTGCGTCCCCAGTCGATAGTAAATAGAAAAAGCTATTGCAATGATTCGGCGAGGGCTAGGGCCTGCTCTGGATTCAGATCGCCGCCGACCAGCAAGAAAACATCGTCTTCCTGCCATATGAGCAATGAGCGGGTCGCTTCGTCGTTGACGTATAGCGTGCCTTCAACGCCGCGCACGGTCACCGTTTCACTGCTGGTGGCTTCGGCCGGGATATCCTGGGGAACCTCTGGCCCCTGGGCGATGACAAATGATTTGCCATCCGGCAGAGTGAAACGCTGGACTATCGTCCCGGAAAGCTGCTCGCTACCTACCGGCTCTGCGCCAGCTGGCAATTCAGATGGGGTCAGTGCGCCAGCTTCGGTCGCGTCAACCGACTGGCTGATCGGCTCGATTTGCGCCAGCAGATCGACGGCCTCCAGTACGGTGACGTCATCAGGGATCTCGAAGGTGAAGATACCTTCGTCAATGGTTTGGTTGATCTGAACCCGCGTAGCTTCTACCTTGACGTTGCCGAGGGTGCTTTCGGCATACTCGGCCGCCAGCGGCAACTGATCGCCAGCGCTTAGCCATAGGTTTATGAAGCCGCCGGCGAGCCGTAATTCTTCGGGCATCTGTTCTGGGATAGGCACTAATCGCACAATGTCAGCCTCGCTATCTCCCACTTGACCCGATCCGTTGCGTTGGGCGGTGAAGTATTGCAACAATTTGGCCACGGCTTCGGCTGGCGTTTGAGGATGATCGGCCGAGGCAGGATCGAATTCTCCTCCGTAGTCCCACTGACCGCTATACTGGTCCTGGTACGCAGCCAGCTTTTCGGTAAGGAGCGGAGCCAGCTCCTCGGCCTGGCCCACGACCACCGTGTCGAGACTCGGATTGTAGAGCCAGAACTGGCGGCCGTCGGAAACAAGCGTTATGCCCACGTGCTCGCTCTCATTAGCGGTCACGATTACTAGCCGCACGGCCGGCTCGCCATTGGGGCCAGCGTTCAACTTGCCCCAAGCTTCAAAGGAGCCGTTGATAGTTTGCTCCGGCAATTGGGCCTGAACATTGACTTCGGCGTAACCACTGGTCACATTGTCAAGGGTTTCTGCCGAACTTATCAGCAGATCTTCCGCGCTGGGAATAACGGTCGCTGCCACCAGGCCCGCGGTGGTCATTAGTAGTACTATGACCAGGAAGATAACAACGGTTCGTAGCTTAAGATTCATGTATGTTAACTCCGCCTTCTACCCTTGTAGAGATTGATATGGGTTGCTGTAATGATCTGCAAAACAACCCTAACATTATAGGGCTCACTCTTCATAACACCAGCCGGCTCTCATTTGTGACAAATACTAGGTGAGGCTTACGCTGCAGTTCGGACAGTAAACCGCCAAAGATCGTTAACTCTTTCGTGTTTAGGAATTATCTTTGTAAGGTATGTGACCCGATGCGCTACGTCACATTGCTGCTCACCCTGGTTAGCCTTGTCATCTACTTCCTAAGGCGTCAGCCGCTGGCCAAGCTGCTCAAACTGCCACTGC
Source organism: Promineifilaceae bacterium (SeqCode) (assembly GCA_041570195.1). Taxonomy (GTDB): domain Bacteria; phylum Chloroflexota; class Anaerolineae; order Promineifilales; family Promineifilaceae; genus UBA11865. The sequence goes on from JBFFWQ010000014.1 coordinate 33,114, forward strand.
CGTAATGCGAGCTGGGAGTTCAGAGAGCGATATCGTTGCCAATGGCAGACGGCGTTCAATTGCTGACAGATCATTATTGGCCTAAGTTACAGGGCAACCAACCGACGATTCTCATTCTTACGCCATATGGGCGGGGAAAAGAAGTCCTTCTTTTGGGTGGTCACCGTTGGCTGAGTTGCCGGCTCAACGATTCGCCGAATGCGGCTATCCCGTCATCGTACAAGGAACCCACGTCCGCTACGATTCGGAAGGTAAGTTCGATCCGCACATTAATGAGGCGGCCGACGGCCAGGCCACCGCCGCCTGGATCAGTTGTTAACCGTGGTTTGACGGCCGGCTCGCCGCCTGGGGCCTAGCTATTTGGTTTACACGCTCTGGGCAGCGGCGATGACCAGCTGGCCCCGGCTAAAGGCAATCGTTCCAATCTTCACCAGTTCTGAGAACTACAGTGTCACTCACTCGGATGGCGCCTTTGGCCTTGAAACAAGGCTACGATCTTCAGATCTCGAGTGGAGCGCACCCGAGCTGGAGTCGCAATCCAGGTACCAGCGAACCAGACGCAACAGCTGCAGTAATGGTCACGGCTGAGCAGACTGTGCTACATGATCGGCGACGACCGCCAGTTCTCACCGTTCCGAACGTGCTGTGATTTGTCTACTTAGAAAACGCTATCTAAATTCTCTTAACGAGAATCTAATATGCTGATGATATCATTTGCCCTATTGAACGGACTTGGTCACAATCGTGGGGGTTGCAGGTATTAAGCACTCGACTGAACGAAATCCCGTGCGAAACGGGTCCATGTGACAACTTATTGAACAATAGAAATAGGCACCCAAACTTTTGTGATAAAGCGCTTCTTAAAATCTAGAGAAAGGGGACAAGCCCCGACAAACGTCCCACTTCCGGTAGGCGCATCGGCGCCCGAATTCTCGCTACAGTCAGACAGTGGAGCCACGCTAAAGCTCAGCGATCTGCGCGGCCGTCCGGTTGTTTTGGTTTTCTACCCAAAGGACAATAGCTCAGTTTGCAGCAGCCAATTGGTTCTTTACAATGAGGCCCGGGAAATGTTTGAGGCCCACAATGCGCGAATTGTTGGCATTTCGGTGGACGATCACCTTTCTCATCAGAAATTCGCCAGGGACCTTAAGCTGAGTTTTCCGTTGTTATCGGACGACGATCCGACCGGCGAAACCGCGAAAGAGTATGGCGTGTACAGTGAGCAAGACAAAATCGCGGAAAGGGCCCTCTTTGTGCTAGATGAGGAGGGAAGGATTCATTGGCGTTATGTGGCGCCGCGCGGAGTGAATCCCGGGGCCAACGGCATTCTTGAAGCGCTGGAATCCTTGGACGCAGGTGATTAGCATAGTCTCGCTCTAGTGAGCGCTGATAAAGAGGGTATCTTGTCTGGAGAAAGTAGCACAGAGAAGGCTCGGCTCGTCGAGCCGACGCGAGCCGACGATCACTTTCAAGGGCCGGCCGATGCCTTGGTGACTTTGGTCGAGTATGGTGACTATCAGTGCCCTCACTGCCGATTGGTATACTACAACATCAGGGAGCTGCAAGCCCGCCTGGGCGATCGCCTGCACTATGTCTACCGTCATTTGCCTGTTTCTTCGATGCACCCAGATGCTCAGCTCGCTGCGGAAGCGGCCGAGGCGGCCGGCGCGCAGGGCAAGTTCTGGGAGATGCACGATAAGCTGTATCAGAATGACCAGTTGGATAGGCCCCATCTCCTTCGCTATGCGGCTGAGATAGGACTTGACCTCGATCGCTTCCAGGGTGATCTTGACGACCATGCCTTTGCCGAACGGGTGCAGAATGACTTTGCCGGCGGTATCCGCAGTGGCGTAAATGGCACGCCGACCTTCTTTCTCAACGGAGAACGGTATGACGGATCATGGGACCTCGAATCCCTGGTCGAACTGGTTCAAAAACCACTAGGGGTGCGCGTACGCTTATTGACGCAGGAGTTTGCCAGCCTTGCTGCCTCAGGTGGGATCGTCCTACTCGTTTGCACCTTAATCGCGCTCTTCTGGCGCAATTCTCCCTGGGGCGAGACGTACGTTCACTTCTGGGAGACTGAATTATCTGTCACCCTCGCCAATTGGACCTTGTCTGAAAGCCTGCTGCACTGGATCAACGATGGCCTTATGGTCATTTTCTTCTTCGTGGTCGGTCTGGAGATCAAGCGTGAACTGACGGCCGGCGAGTTGGCTTCACCTCGACGCGCGGCACTTCCTGTTGCGGGTGCCATTGGCGGCATGTTGTTTCCGGCCGCGATTTACTTGCTCTTCAACGCGGGTAGTCCCGCTGAGCAGGGTTGGGGCATTCCGATGGCTACCGATATCGCCTTCAGCCTGGGCATATTGACCATGTTAGGAAGTCGCGTACCCCTTGCGCTCAAGGTCTTCTTCACAGCCCTGGCCATTGCCGACGATTTGGGAGCAATTCTCGTCATCGCGCTATTCTATACGTCAGATGTTTCTTTGATCGCCCTCGGCATTGCCGGTATTTTCCTAGTAGGTCTCATAGGCTTGAATCGAGCGCGTGTCTATTCACCCGCACCCTATGTGATTTTCGGCATAGGACTGTGGTTGGCATTTCTTCAATCTGGTGTGCATCCAACAGTGGCTGGCGTCTTATTGGCCATCACAATACCAGCACGCAGCCCGGCTAACATGCGCACGTTGCTGGCCCAAGTCCTCACGCTGCTGCAAAGCTTTGAGTTGCCTGTTCAATGGCGCGAACAGGTCGACAGTCGCCGGCAGGCGGCCGTGAGCACTCTGGAAGAAATCACCGAGAGGATGCAATCTCCCGCTCAGCGACTTGAAGATAGACTTGTACCATGGACGACTTATCTCATCCTGCCCCTGTTCGCCCTGGCTAACGCCGGCGTTGTCATCGATCCGGACAGTGTTAGCACGTTAACGACACCCCTCAGCCTGGGAATCATACTCGGACTGGTGATCGGTAAACCACTGGGCATTACCTTGCTGACCGCCGGCTCCGTCAGGCTCGGCTTGGCCTCTTTGCCTGGCGGTGTGACCTGGCAACAGTTCTTCAGCGCCAGCGTACTGGCCGGCATTGGCTTCACTATGTCGCTGTTTATAAGCGGTGCGGCGTTCCGAGGCGAGCCTCTGCTGCAAGAGACGGCTAAACTGGCGATTCTGGTGGCCTCCGTTGTGGCTGCCGCGGTCGGTTCAAGTCTGATGTACCTGACGAGCCCGAGTGCACGAGGCGCGACCGAAATGAGTGTCGCCGCCGCAACCGACTGAGCGAGAGGGCAATATCAAGTCCAGCCAGCAAAAACGAATCCGGGCCAGTAATGTTAGGTTCCAGACTACTGGCCTAGCGACCTGGTCGCCGACGCTACGCTCCTAGTCGCCGATGCCAAATCCAAAGCGACAAGATGACCACCACCAACATTAACTAGCAGGCGTTTGCCCCCGGCCGGGTGGACGCTGCCATGGCGTGTTAGTGGCGTTCTGGTGCCGCCGTTGAAGAGACGTATTAACGATATCGCCTCGGTGTCTACGGCAAATACCGAGACAGTCCCCGAGATGCCACTCTCTTCTTGAACGACCAGGTAAGGCAGGTCGTCAACCATAAGCAGGCTGGGCGTTCCGGCTATAGTCCGCGGCAGCGCCCGCTGCCATATCACTTCGCCGTTGGCGTCGAAAAGGATCAGCCTTCGTTCGGACCAATTCGCGTAAGCCAGCAATATCCGCCCGTCTTTCAGGGCGAGCACATCACCACCAAGTAACCTGTCCTGCGGCCATTCGCTGAGGAATTCGCTTGAACTGTTAGCCGGATTCAGCCTAAACAAGCCACTACGATTGAATAAGATCGCCTCGTGATCTTGATCAGCCAGCAGCCCGCCCAATAGGCCTTGCCACTGACGTGGCCCGGAGTCATCGATCGTCCACAGTGAATACTCACTGCCGGCCGTGGATATCAAAAGCTGATCGCCGACCGCCACCCAATCAAGTGGGCTGTCGAAATCCTCTAACTGCCATAGCACTAGCCCACCGGCGGACAGTGCTGTCATCGTGTCTCGGACAACCACAATAAGCCCACCGTCAGGCAGTGGAATCATTGTCGGGCGTCCTACCATACTGAGTTCGACTGTCCAAACTGGTTCCATATCGGCCTCGGATGTGGATTCCTGGTCCTCGCTAGCAGATCCAGGTAGCCGAAATGCTCCAACCCGGCCGACTCTGTCGGCCACGTACAGAAGTGGCCGAACCGCATCCAACATCGCTTCGTTGATGTACTCCTCTGACTCCAATGACCAACGATTATTGCCGTTCGTTACGTCGAGCCCAACAACTTTGCCGTCCTCCAGTAACACGAATGTATGGTCATCGTGGACGCCGACTCCGTCTTTGCCCCGGCTGGCAGGTGGCCGCAACCACTCAACACCAGGTGAAACGCTCATTCGCTCTTGCCAGATCGTCGTCGAAGGTGGCTTCCACCCGGCCAGCGTCGGGTCTTGCCACCAGTAGCCAGTGCCCGGCTCATCGGGCATGTGTGTGCGAATCTCGAAGTGCAGGTGTGGTCCCGTCGTGGGCCTGCCAATCGTGCCCACCTGTTCGCCTCTCCGTACGCATTCACCGTTGGTCAATACCACGCTGTCCGGATGAAGATGGCCATAGAACGACAGAACTTGTCGCCCGTCGGCAAAGGTGTGCCGAACGATGACCACGCCTTGATCGCGACCCCAGCCATTTGGAGCGGCATAAGTTACCCGGCCGTGTCCAATACTGTAGACCGGGGAGCCAAAACTTGCGCGCCAGGGGCTCATCCACCAGTCTTCACCGGCGTGATACTTCTCATACCGCCCCCGATACATGCCGAAGTCGCCGCCTCCACGGGCCACACCATCTCCCTCAGGGGGATTGAGCGGGAAATCAAACAGGTCTACGAGGCCACAAAGCGGGCCATCCTGTGATGTCGATTCCTGCAGGCTAACTGCGCGCGGATTACCGGATGCGGAGATTGGCTGGGCAATTGGCGTTGGCGTCGGCGTAGGGGTTGACGTTAGGGTCGGCGTTGGCGTTGGTGTGGTCGTCAAAGTGACAGTCGCGGTTTGTGAGGGCGCTGGCGTCGACCGAGTTCTCGTAACTAATTCTACTGTTCGTGCCGTGGCCCGCTCGACCGGCTCGTCTTCTGGTCTAGCGGTTTTCTCGCTCCGGCAGCCAACCAAGACAATTATGGCAAGAAGTATCATAAGTATTTGCCGCATGATCCAGAATCATAACCGCAGTTGTTGGATCTGGGCAGTGATTTAGGGTCGCTATTAAGGTAGCCAAACGTTGGCCACGCAACCATTCGTTCGCCTCAACCGCGCCAAGGCCTGCAGTAATACTGGCGACTGAATCGGCCGCCGAAGGCGCCCCTGATTGGCGGCAATCTGGGACGATAGACCTATATCTTTTCTGCCTGTACCCAGAGAAAATAATGCTAGAAGAGCGTGTGGAAACTAGAGGAGTTAATCGGCCGTCAGATTTGTGACGAACCGATGCATGGCCGGTACAACAGAAGAGATCAACCCTCTCTGTCAAGTGCCGACGACGTCATGACACAGCACAATTCGTTACAATAACTTTGTGTCGAGCCGGCCTTGAATAGGGGCGCAGATATCAGTCGAAAGCCTGTTGCACTCAGTAGACCATGGGCCGATAGTATTCTGAACTGAATGGGCTGATCGTCCTAGATTGGTACCTCAATCATGTTGGTCTCGAAAGATTAGTAAAACATGAGAGCAAATTTAGGGCAGTGAAGTACTCACTCTGTAGGGCATAAGGACGATGCGGTTGCCCTGGCACGATAGGCCATTTCAGGGCGACATCTACAGTTAACGATAGTCGGAATCCAGATGAGCGATGAAGAGCGCATTGGAACTGTCTCATGGATACCGAGCCTGAGCTGGCGATGATCACTTCAAACCGGGTACTGATAGTCGACAGCGACACAGTATCACGACAGAAGTGGTCTCGTATGTTGGAGATTATGGGTCTTGGCGTAAGCCAGGCAGGATCGGCGGAGGAGGCGTTGGCTCAACTTGAGCTTGTCGAGGCCGATTTGACTTTCTTCGATCTGCCACTGCCGGACATGAGCGATCCGGAACTTCTGCACCAAGCAAGGCAAAGGTCGCCCGAGATGATAATAATCATTCGCAGCGGTCGGCCGACGATAGAAAGCACTGTGGCGGCCATAAAAGTTGGCGCTATTGACTATTTGATAGGGTTAATCGATTCCAAGCGAGTCGTCGACACAATAACTGGCGCGCTTAGGAACCGGGCCAGAGAACATGAACGGCAGAACGAACTGATCAGCCAGCAGGTCGAATCTTATCTTGAACGCAGCCATTTCGACCGGGACGCTCCAGCCGATGCAATGCCGCCAGATCGACAGCTGATAGCTCGTTCTCAGTACCGTCTTGATCGGAAATCGCGACAGTTCACTGTAGGAGGTGAATCCGGCACAACCATAGAATTGACCAAAGGTGAAGTCGATGTGCTGGCTGCGCTAATGAACCGAACCGGCTCGGCTATGTCGTGCCACAAAATTGTACTTACTGCGTTTCGTTACGATGCGCCCGAACATGAAGCGCAATCGGTTGTCCGGCCCTACATTTCGCGACTGCGCCGAAAGCTCCGTGATGCAGGCCTCGATCAACAGTTGATCAGCACCGTTCGTGGTCGTGGCTATATGTTCGTTGACCTTTGCTAACGGCCTTCGCAAGCGTTTAACATCAACGTAGATGACTGGTTGGCGCCCATATTAACAATTCAGTCTGAATGTTTAGGATATTTTCTGCAACTTTTTTGCAACATTTGGCTCGTGGTTCGTGATTATACTGATTGTAGGTTTACTATTTCTTGCAGGCAGATGCTAGTCCAAAGAATCTGGGTAAATCTGATGTCACGTCCGAGACGTGCGCGCTGCGACTATAGTCGGCACGCGTGGCTGCAGGAGTTACGGTGAGGCTTTACGAGCCAAGGCCTCAAGCACAGAGCCGTAGCAGGCCAGATGGTGCGCTGGCCAAGCCAGCGCACCGGGACGTTCTATCAGGGGGCGATCTCGAGTGATATCGTGCGAATGTTAGAAACAAGGACCACGCAGCAGCAGTCTTCCCCTAATAGAGTAACTTTACCGGGTTTTGCGCTGGGAATTTATTGGCTTTCTCACGTTATTGGATCGAACGAATAGAGTGACTGGAATGCAGCAGTGGTACGCCCTACACACCAAAGTTTACGCTGAACAGAAAGCTGCGCGCGAACTGCACCGTCATGGCATAGAAACCTATGTCCCGGAAATCAGTAGCAAAGTCGGCACGTCTGGCAAATCGACCGCGAAGCGAGTCGCGTTTTTCCCCGGCTATTTGTTCATGAATGTTGATCTGAGTTCGGCAAACGCGGCGCATTGGCGTTGGGCGTCTGGCGTTCGTCACATCGTGTCCTATGGCGAGCGACCCGTGGCAATTCCCGAAGAAATCATCGGCCTCATTAAACGCCAGCTTGCACAGCGAGAGGCCAAGGTTGTGAACAGGACGCTTCGATTCAAAAAAGGCGATTATGTGCGCATCGCTGATGGCCCCTTCAACGATATGATAGCCATATTTGAGGGTACAAATACCGCCTCGGAGAGGGTTACGGTGCTCATGGATTTTCTTGGTCGGCTGAGTCGTGTTCGGGTTGAGATTGACGCTTTGGAACCGGCCAGGCCAAGAGAACACAGGCCTGGTGCAGGACCCCGTCGTCGAACTCGGGGCAAGGGCCGGCCGATTCGATACGCCGATTAGGTCACCGTGCCACCAATCCTGGCGTCCATGAATCTTCAGATTGCGCCCCCCCTTTTCTAAGTTATATTCGATTTCTCGAGATCCAGTCACCCGGTCGGCTATCGGCACCAACGGAGCCGTTGGAATCATGGCTTGTCACGGCGACCATGCCACGGCGGCCTTGCTGCAAGATCCTACTTGGGTGAAAATTGAGTCGTTCTTCCATTTCATAATTGGTTGGTTTCGAGGAGTTGGACAAATGCGGGTCTTGGTCACAGGTGGAGCAGGTTACATTGGCAGCGTTGTTGTTCGAGAACTGATAGCCTCCGGCGATGAGGCAGTAGTTCTGGATAATCTTTCACAGGGGCATCGTGCGGCAGTTCATGGCGAGGCTGATTTCTATCAAGTGGATCTCGCAGATGGGAAAGCGATAGACGAAATCATTGCCGACAATCGGCCGGATGCCATCATGCACTTTGCATCGTTTACCCTAGTGGGTGAGTCGATGGCCGAACCATTCAAGTATTTGGACGACAATTTGACCAATGGCTTGAATTTAATTCGGAGTGCAGTCCGCCACGATGTGAAGGGCTTCATTCTTTCTTCAACGGCCAACTTGTTTGGTGAACCCGTGCAACTGCCTATTGGCGAAGACGCGCCGATCCGGCCGGGCAGCCCTTATGGGGAGTCCAAGTTCATGATGGAGCGCATCTTGCATTGGATGGATCAGATTCATGGCCTGCGATACGGCTTGCTGCGTTATTTCAACGCCTGCGGCGCGGCCGCGCCCGATCACGGCGAGGATCACGATCCCGAAACGCACCTTATTCCACTGGTCCTGCAAGTCGCTCTGGGCCAGCGAGAGCAGATTGTCATCTATGGCGACGATTATGAAACGCCCGACGGGACTTGCGTCCGCGATTACATCCACGTGCTAGATCTAGCCAGCGCTCATTTGTTGGCGCTGCGCGCTCTTAAGGACGGCAGCCGGACCTATAACCTGGGCAACGGCCGCGGTTTCAGCGTGAAAGAAGTGATCGAAGTTGCGCGGGAAGTGACTGGCCATCCCATTCCGGCGCATGTAGGCCCTCGCCGGCCGGGTGATCCGGCCGTTCTGGTTGCTGCTAGCGATAAGATAGGGCGAGATCTTGGCTGGCGGCCGCGCTACAAAGAACTGGACGCTATCATAGAGTCGGCCTGGTTGTGGCATAGCCAGCATCCACAAGGTTATGCTGAATAACCCTGTGGCGAAACTCCCACTTACCTCGACACTTCCAGATTCCGTTCAGCCAGCCGAGCCTGGTCACAACCTTGGGACAGGATGAAGTCAGTTTGCCTTTCAAGGGGCGTTTCGGGTAGCATAAGATGTAAGGCTGGACACCCGGCGCCGTTTCTAGACAGCATAGCCGACCCGCGCAGAGAATTTGGAGGCACAAGGCATGTCACAGGCAGTGGATCTTTGGGAACAACCAGTAGCAGAGGACGTGTTCATGATCGCCGGCTGGCGTCAGTGGGCCGATGCTGGGTCAATCTCGTCGGGATTGCCGCGCTATCTCGTCCGGAAGACCGGCGCGCGGCAGATAGGCACGATTCGCCCTGATGGCTTCTACCTCTTTCAATTTCCCGGTACTCATGACCTCGTGCGCCCGGTGGTTAAATTCGACGAAGGCTATCCGGAGTCGTTGGAGACGCCCGGCAGCAAGCTGTTCTATGCGGGCGATGCTCGGCGTGGTTACGTATTCCTGGTGGGTGATGAACCTCATCTTGACGCCGAACGTTATGTCGCTGCAATTCTGGACGCCTGCCGCGAGTTAGGCGTCAAGCGCATCGTATCTTTGGGCGGCGTCTACGGCGAACTACCCTATGACAAGGAACGAATGGTTTCTTGTATTTATAGCTTGCCTCACCTTCGCCAAGAGGCAGAGAGCCTGGCCGTCAATCTGTCCGATTATCACGGAGGGGCAAGTATCGGTTCCTACATCTGCAAGCGGGCCAGCGAGCAAGAGATAGAGCACATGTCATTCTACGCCTTCGTGCCCACGTATGACTTCTCGGCGATGAGCGAAATCGGCAACGCCATTCGCATTGAGAATGATTATATGGCCTGGCTTGGCGTCATGCGGCGCATAAGCTACATGCTAAAAATGGATTTTGACCTGGCTGATCTGGAACGTAAGAGCAGAAGGCTGTTGAAGCTAGTAGACGCCAAGATCGATGAACTTGACGGCGCAGCGCCCCAGCTTGGCGTCCGTGAGTATCTAGACAATCTGTCTGGTGACTTTGCCGAGGTTACCTTTCAGCCCTTAGATGACGTTTGGGAGGAGGAGTTTAGGCGCTTGTTTGAAGATGAAATAGAGTAGCAGCGCGGGTGGCAACAGCCGGCGGGCCGGCCGAGTGGCTCAAATTCAATGAAAAATCCCAATTCGACGTGCATGCCGGAAATCCGCTACAACTCGTCTGGCGTCATGGGCACAGCGTACATGATGTCGTCACCGTAAGACTGGTCGATCATATGCCCTGGTGGAACAACCAAGATCTCCTCTACAGGCCATCGACCATCTAGAAGCATTTTAAGCAGGCGTCGGTTGCCGTTCTTGCGCTCATACAGCCAACCTTCGCGCTGGGCTTTCTCCTCGGCCTTGGTTGCAAAGCTCTCGGTATCACCTTGTCCGGTATCGATGAAGACAGCACGCGTATAGTGTTGTGACCATTTGCGCATCTCATCCATCAACATGTCGGCCGCGGCTTGGCCGTATTTGACCACGTATTCCTCGTATTGAGACTCTGTATCTTCGATGCCGGCCGCGCCAAGAGCCACAGACGCGCCGGGTTCGGCTCGCTCCATGTAATCAACGCTGTACCAGTAAGTGCCGGGATGGCGATCGAATTCTTTCTGATATCGTTCGTGAGATCCCAAATACAATGTGATGCAGTCATGGGCTCGCGGGATCACCAGGGGGGTATGGCGCGTGGCTAAGCCTACAGTTGAGCGGCCGCACATGCCGTAAGCTAGTAGAATAGCCTCGAATTCGCCGGGCTCAACGGCGTCGATCTGATCTTGCAGCACGCCGCGCAGATTCTTCGGCCGGTTGTGCAGCCCTTGCTTGAACAGCCGGACCGTGATGGTCTGTTGCGTCTCGCCGGCGATGCCGTAAATGCTGCGAGCAAGCGCTTCACAAGTAAGGACGACGAATTTCTTCATATAGAATATTCCTGTCTACAGCAAGAGCCGCCATGAGCACCTTACCGCTTGGTAATGGAGTTGAATAATACTGCCGATTGCTCAATTGATCATCCCGTGAACTGAAGGATCAAATGCCTCTTGCGGCCTCGCCGCATGCTCTAAGTATGCAAGTGGTAAATTGAGTTTAACCTCTATAATTGTGGTACATTCCTTGAGGAGAGGAAACCCATGGTAGACACATTTATGCCAAAAGCAAAGCATAAGTTCACCTTCGGACTATGGACGGTGGGCAACATCGGCCGTGATCCATTCGGCGAACCGGTACGTCGGCCGATGGGCCCGGTTGAACTCGTTCATCTGCTAGCCGAAGTTGGTGCCTATGGCGTGAACTTCCACGACGACGATTTGGTGCCGATCACCGCCAGCGCGGCCGAGCAAGCGCGGATCGTAAAACGTTTCAGAAATGCACTTGAGAGCACTGGCCTGGTTGTGCCCATGGCCACGACCAATCTTTTTGGCGATCCGGCCTTTAAGGATGGCGCCTTCACTGCCAACGATCCGAAGGTGCGGGCGTATGCGCTACAAAAGACGATGCGGGCCATCGACCTTGGGGTAGAACTCGGCGCATCCGTTTACGTGTTCTGGGGCGGGCGAGAGGGGACTGAGACCGACGCCGGAAAAAGTCCGGTCGATAGCCTGAAACGTTTCCGCGAAGCTCTGAACTTCTTGTGCGAATATGCGCGAGATAATGCGTACGATCTCAAGTTCGCTCTGGAAGCCAAGCCAAATGAGCCGCGGGGTGACATTTACCTGCCCACAACTGGGGCCATGTTAGGCTTCATTGAAACGCTGGACCATCCAGAGATGGTTGGCGTGAACCCCGAGGTAGCCCACGAACATATGGCCGGCCTCAATTTTACCCACGCCGTAGCCCAGGCCTGGGAAGCGGGCAAACTGTTTCATATCGACCTTAATGACCAGGCGTTTGGGCGCTACGATCAGGATTTCCGCTTTGCCGCCATTAATCTGAAGAGCGCCTTCTTTTTGGTCAAATTCCTGGAAGATGTTGAATATGCCGGAAACCGTCACTTCGACGCCCACGCCTACCGGTCAGAGAACTACGAAGGCGTGAAGGATTTCGCGCGGGGTTGCATGCGCACTTATCTGATCTTGAAAGAGAAGGCCGTTCAGTGGAACGCCGATGCAGAGATCCAGAGTCTGTTAGCCGAGATAAATGCCGATGACGGGGCGACAGACGATCATAAAGGCGCCTACACTAGTCGGAAGGCCGAACAACTCAAAGTAGCCGAATTTGACCGCGCTGCCTTAGGCGCTCGGTCACTCCCTTACGAGAAGCTAGATCAGCTGACGGTCGAACTGCTGCTAGGAGTACGTTAGCACATAGAACGGACAGCGAATGTCACCACGTTCTTTAGCTCTACTGGCCATTCCCACCGCTGACTGGCTCATCGGCTGTTTCGAGTTGACACAGCCAATACCGCGCATCTTCCCTAGATGCGCAATTCTATCACGTCGCCATCTTCGAGAACATGGTCGCGGCTTACCACCTGACCATCAAAGAGGCCGCTACCCCATATTCGCGCTGACTTCAAGTTCCGATAGAAATCGCGATGCACCTTGCGCGCGAATTCTTCCACCGTGTCACCCCTTCGCATGACAAATGGGGCTTCCATATCTGGCTCTTTGCCTGGCGGTTTGGCATAGACGCGAATGATCTGCAAGTGATCGAACACGGTTCGCTTAAACCGTTCCATATGCCGGCCGGTCACCGCCGAAAAGGGTAATAAGGGCCACTTATGTTCCAGAAGTTCACACAAGACTTCAAAGTCTTCTTCGTCTTCGGCATTGTCGACCTTATTGGCGATGACAAACAGCGGCTTGAGGATCAAAGGCTGGCCGGGAATAGCCGGATCAGACCACCTTTCGGGTGCGATACGACTCTCAAGCAACAAGGCCATCGAATTCTCCAGTTGCTCGATTGGGAAGCCCTGCAAGTCGACGACTAATAACAGTAGATCGGCTCGCCTGATGAGATCCAGAAGATCGGGCTCAACGTAGTCGCGATCTAGCGGTGGGGTGTCGATGAGCTGAATTTGAGCCCCGTCCAATTCCATCATGCCTGGCATTGGCCTCCAGGTTGTGTAAGGTGATGGGGCTACCTCAGGTGAGGCGTTGGTCAGGGCAGTCACCAATGCGGATTTACCGACGTTGCTAGGGCCGATTACAGCCACTTGGGCTGCGCCCTCTTTGTCTATGTGGAATGCGGATACGTGCCGGCTGGCGCCCTTCTGTGTTTCGGCCGATTCCTTGAGTTTGGATAGACGGCGCCGAAGATCAGCTCGCAATTTGTCGGTGCCCTTGTGCTTGGGCACAGTACTGATCAATTCTTCCAGGGCGGTTATTCTCTCAGAAGCTGTTGTCGCGGCTCGATAGCACTCCTCGGCCTCATAATACTCCGCTGGTAGATTGGTAGGCATGCTTGGTTTGTGAGAGCCTCATGGGGCTTGCTCGATCACGATCGAATAATTAAGCTGTTCCAAGTCATATTCGCCGATTCCTATCGTGTAAAGGCCTGTCGCGCTCAGGGGATAAGGTTTGTTATCTTCAATATCATCCTCAACTTCTTGCCCTTCATGATTATTCAGGAATAGTCGCAAGTTGCCTTGCGTGATTGCCGTAACGCGAAAACTCACAATTTCGCCGGCGGTGCCGCTAAAATTCCACAGATGCTGTTCTTCGTCCGGCACCGTTCCTTGTTGTTCTTGACCATAACGAAGATTACCCTGGAAGGAAACGAAGGGCAGAGCGGAGTCGTCCTGTAATAGAAGCGCATAGCTACCGGACGTTCCGCCAACTGAATTAATCTTTAGTGTGTACACTCCAGAACTGGGAAGGTCAGGCTTGTCGATTGTCTCGATTTGACCGCTGCCACCTGCATCGGAAGACACAACGCTTTCCTCATCAGGGTCAAATAGCTCAAGCGCGACGTCCAGATCACTATCCGGAGCGACGCTTAATACTATGCTCCAATCCCTGGCAGCGTAGAATTGCCACTCTTGAACGGAACTCCGGCCAACGGTGCGCTTACTCAGATCATCATAGTCGACAACAATGGGGTCGCCTGTGTCGATAGTGGGCGTTGGAGACGGCGTTGAACCGCCTGAGGAAGTGGAAGTGGACGTGGGCGTTGGTGTACGCCGAGCTAGTGTCGCGGTCCCTGTTGGCGTCATCGAAGGCGTCACGGTGGGCGTGAACGTCGGGAAAGGCGTCACCGTCGCGATCACTGTCGCTGAGACCATCGACGTGGGTGTTGCCAGTGCGCCTGGCGTGGGTGTACCCGATAACGTAGGTGTCGCCGCAGGGATCGCGCTTGTAGTCACGCCTGAGTCTGTCGTCGCCGTCATCACCGAGGTCGTCGCGATATCGCCGACCGCCGCTCCACTCGATGCTGGCGCGGCCCGACTCGGCGTTATCAGCAAGGAAGCTACTAATGGATTGGGTGACAGGATATTGGTTAGTTGCAAATACCAGATCGTCTGGGCTGGTGCACGTCGGCCACAACCAACTGGTCCATCCCATTTCTGCCAATTTCCTTCCACTTCAAGCGCCTGGCCGGGTGGGACTAAGTCACGCAAGGCACTGTCGAAGCCCGCAACCATGATCTCGATATTGTCATCGCTTAACACCCATGTTGCCGGAGACAAATGGGTTTCATCCGCGCAAACAGGCAGCGGCAGCGGTCGATAATCGCCGGAGAGGAGCAAGGTCTCCCCCTCATAGGCGACAGGATTGCGGGCCAGCGTTAGCAGAGAAATGTCCGCCGCCAGGTTGGGCCGTTCTATGACGGCTGCTGAAACAGGAGTGCTTGTTGCCGCCTCCTGCTGACAGCTACCCAAAATAACCAGGCATAGCGCGCTCAATACCAACCAGGCCACTCTCATCTTCTTGACCTTTTGCAGCGCAGGTATCTCCTCCTGCTATTTATCATACCAGAAGCCGAGGCCAGCGACGATAGGATGGCCAAAGACAGCACCTTTTTCTAGATTCAGGCGCGAGGCGCTGCACAGCCTGTTGAGGTCGCCTACTGCGCTCCGACTCAAGCGCACCCCGAAGCCCGAGAGCGCTGTAGAGAATTATCCAATGGCTATTGAGTCGATTCCTGAACCTCTGTCACCTCGAGTTCGAGAACTAGAGTGGCATTGGGAGGAATGAGACCGCCTCCAGCACCTTCCTCGCCAAAAGCCAGTTCGGCCGGAATGATAATCTGGCGCACTCCACCAACATTCATGCCCATCAGGCCTTCTTCCCAGCCGGGGATATTCTGGCCGCCGCCAACGATCATCGGGATGGGCTGGCCACGATTCAAGGAGCTGTCGACGAAGCTTCCGTCGTCCAGCCAGACCGAGAAGTGCATGATCGCCAACTGCCCTTCTTCAAGCGCCGGGCCATCGCCTTGAACCAAGTCGAAGTACTGTAATCCACTGTCGGTAACGACATAGTCGGCCGGGTCAACTTCCGCCGGCGACTCAGGCGCGCCCTCCGATATGCTGATGAGTTCCACGTCAAAGATAAGCGTCGAATCAGGCGGAATGCCCGGCCGACCCGCTTCACCGTAAGCGAGATCACTTGGAATAATGAGCCGGGCTTTATCGCCTACATTTAGCATGGCGATACCCTCATCCCAGCCGGGGATGACCATGCCTTGTCCCAGGGCGAAGCTGAATGTTTGCCCTCGATCAACTGAGCTGTCGAATGAATTGCCGTCCTCAAGCCAACCGGTGTAATGAACCTCAACTACCTGCCCAGGCGACGCCTGCTCGCCGTCGCCTTGATCTAAAATAGCAAATTGCAGCCCGCTTCCAGTTGTCTCGAAGTCCGACTCACTCAGACCGGCATATAAATCAAACTCGTCACTCTCAGGCGCTTGAGATTCGCTTTCCAGGTCCGGCTCCGTTTCTTCGGCCGCTTCACTCACAGCTTCACTGTCGCTTTCCACTTCCGCGTCCTGTTCTTCGGCCGGGACGCCTTCTGCTCTAGCGGTGGCCGTGGCCGCTTCAAGGTCAGGGTCTTGGGCTGGGCCACAAGCCACCAGGCCCAGCGCCAGCAGGATAATGCCGATAACAATATAGGTCGTCTTCTCTGTGCGTTTCACAATCTGCTCCTATCGGTCAATTTGGTGGGCACGCGAACTGCAGGTCACCCGCCCGTATTAGCCGGCTTGGTCGTGTCTCGTTTCCATCGCTTTGCGACCGGTTCCCGAGTGACGGCTGCCGGACGACGCTTTAGTTTATCGCGAAAAGCTCAGATTGCTAGACTCCCTTAGTAGCTTTTCACGGAGGTTGTGCCTAGTGACCTCGGTGACGCTCAATTACGACTGCTGGGCGCGGCCATGTCTAAAGGCGATCGCGACTCTGCGCTGCCCATATATGTGTCCCCGATATGCGTTGTAAGTGTCGAAAATAAACACAAATGCCAGGACTCTTGTAAGATCTGTCCATAAACCGTATAATCTGTTCATACTCATTCACCCTTTGCACTTGGTTTTTTGATGTCCAAGACACTCGATAACAAGGATCGCCAGCTCCTCGGCCATCTGCAATCCATGGCGCGGATGACCAATGCAGAATTGGCTCGGCGCGTCGACCTATCGCCCCCAGGCGTGCAGAAGCGCTTGCGCAAGCTTGAGAAAAACGGGATCGTCGAAGGCTATGTAACCCTGGTTGATCGCGAAGCGCTGGGTTTCGACATGCTTTGTTTCGTGCAAGTGACATTGCAGCGCCACGAATCAGAGGCGGTCCATCGCTTTCGCGAAATCGTGCAAACGCTGCCCGAAGTCATGGAATGTCACCATATTACGGGGGAATATGATTACTTGCTAAAAGTCATAGTTCGCAATCGCAAACACCTTGAACAGTTTCTGGTCGAGACTTTGACCCCGATTCCGGGCATGGACAAACTGCGGACCAGCCTGGTTCTGAGCGAGATCAAGAATACGACCGAGGTGCCCCTGGGCCTTGGGACAGGTGAGTAAGCGTCGTATTCGATGAGACGACAATAGATCAAAGCTTTATGGCAACTATTTACTCGGCGACCATGCCATCATTGACTTCACCGGTAATCACCTTGGCTACCTGGGCCGAGGGTATGAATCGCTCCGTCCTGCGTGAGATGATCGCCACTGTCTCCCGACCAGGTGTCCTCTCCTTTGCCGGCGGATTGCCGGCGCCGGAGCTATTCCCTGCTCGCGAATATGCTGCGGCCACTCAGAGAGTTTTAGCGGACGATCCTCGGGCACTACAATACGGGCCGCCGTTTCCGCCGCTCAAAAAGCATATCGTTCGACTCATGGCCGAACGGGGCGTTCATTGTGTGGAGAATCAAATCTTCCTAACCACAGGAGCGCAGCAAGCACTCAACGTCGTCGCCCACTTGCTCCTAGATCACGGCAGCTGCGTGGCCCTGGAACGACTCATCTATACGGGCATTCGACAAGCGATCATGCCATTTCAGCCCGACGTACTTGCGTTGCCGACAGACCTGGAAGAAGGACTGGCAGTGGACGTCCTGGAACAGTATCTACGGGCCGGAAAACGGCCAGCTTTTCTTTACGCCATCCCTGAGGCGCATAATCCACTAGGCGTCAGCCTGGGCCAGTCACGTAGGCAGGCCTTGGTCGAACTGGCCCGGCGTTATGCATTCCCAATCGTCGAAGATGATCCCTATGGCTTCTTGTGCTTTGGCGATCGGCCGGCGCCGCCGATGCGGGCGCTGGATGACCAGTGGGTATTTCACGTAGGTTCGTTTTCCAAGATCCTCGCCCCGGCCCTGCGCCTTGGCTGGCTCGTCGCACCCGAGGAACTGGTGTCCAAACTAACGGTGATCAAAGAGGCCTTCGATCTAGAATCATCTGCGCTGACACAACGTTCGGTTTCTGCCTACTTGGACACCGGCCATCTGCCTGGTCATCTCAATATGCTGCGGCGCGAGTACCGCATGCGCCGCGACGCCATGCTGGATGCAATGGACAAGCATTTCCCACCAACCGCGCGCTGGACAAAACCGTCTGGCGGCATGTTCATTTGGGTGGAAATGCCGCCTCACGTGAACGCAACGGTCGTGTTGAAGCGGGCAGTCGACGAAGAGCGCGTAGCCTTCATCCCTGGTAATGCCTTTGGCGCTAATTCTGACCCACTAGCGAACCAGGCCCAGAACTGCCTGCGGTTGAGCTTCGCCAATTGCGCGCCAGACGACATCGGCGAAGGTATCGGCCGTCTTGGCCGACTATTGCATAGCTATAGCTAAAACTGCTCAAGCTACAACTCTGTCCTCTCCACTACTGAATGGATCGAGGTAGAGATTAGAATGTATGTCATGGCCAACGCCAACGGACGATGAAGGCGAGTAGCATTCCGGCTCAACGCTCGCGTTCAAAGAGTGATAACGGCGGCTTGCCGGTGAACAATAGCTGAAGACCACTGAAGAAGGAGAACAGATGACGGACTTTCTACCCATCAAAGGCGTGGACCACATCGAATTCTACGTTGGAAATGCTAAACAGGCCGCGCACTATTACCGAAGCGCATTTGGTTTCGCCAACACGGCGTACAGCGGCCTGGAAACTGGGGAGCGCCAGCGGGCTTCCTATGTCATGGAGCAGGGCAAGATCCGCCTGGTGCTGTCGACCGCTCTGAGCCCGGATCACCCAATATCGCGCCATGTATATTTGCATGGCGATGGCGCGGCCGTCATCGCCCTCTCCGTTCCCAACGCGGCCGATGCCTACCGAGAAGCCACGACCCGCGGCGCCACCGGCACTATACCCCCGACGCAAGTCGAAGACGAGCGTGGTGTGCTGCGCTTCTCTGCCATCAGAGCCTACGGTGACACGCTGATCAAGTTCGTCGATCGGAGCGAATATGGCGGATCCTTCGCGCCAGGATACGCTACCCGCCGGTCTTCCGCTAGCAGCAGCGGCAATGGCCGGCATGCTGGCTACGGCCTGGCCCATATCGATCACATTGTCGGCAATGTAGAACTGGGTGCGATGAATCGCTGGGTGGACTTCTTCGCCAACTCGATGGGTTTCAGCCAGATGGTCCATTTTGACGACAGCGACATCTCCACTGAGTACTCGGCTCTCATGTCAAAGGTCATGCAAGATGGCACCGGCAAAGTGAAGTTCCCGATCAACGAACCGGCTGAGGGTAAGCGGAAGTCTCAGATCCAGGAGTATCTAGACTACTATTTCGGCCCGGGTGTACAGCACTTGGCCCTGTCAACCGGCGACATCATCGAGACTGTTCTGAAACTTCAGAAAAGCGGCGTCGAGTTCCTTTATGTGCCGACTACCTACTACGAAGAGTTGGAGTCCCGGGTGGGCAAAATCAATGAGCCGATCGATAAGCTGGCCGAACTCGGTATATTGGTCGATCGCGACGATGATGGCTACTTGTTGCAGATCTTCACCAAGCCGGTCGAAGACCGGCCAACTTTGTTCTTTGAGATCATCGAACGGCATGGTTCACGCGGTTTCGGTAAAGGCAATTTTAAAGCGCTGTTCGAGTCCATTGAACGCGAGCAAGCCCGTCGCGGGAATTTGTAGTGCGCCCAGGCTAGATTGCCTGGCGTGAACCGGTAAAGTTGCTGCCAGATCGATTTCTCAATTAAATGCGAAGCGGGAGGAATGATGACATATTATCATAAGTTGGGTCAGATTCCCCACAAACGCCATACCCAGTATCGCCAACCGGATGGCACATTGTACCACGAAGAAGTCATGGGCATTCATGGCTTCGCCGGTGTCCAGTCGATTCTATACCATCTCCATCGTCCGACGCAGATACGCCGCGTCGATCGCCACATGACGGTGGAGATCGAGTATGAGGAGCCGGGACCGCTGCGCCCGCGCCATCTGCGTTCGGCCGATATTCCTGATGGCGGCGACGCGGTGCAAGGGCGGGTCCCGCTCATGGGCAACGACGAGGTCGTGCTCCACCTGGTCCGGCCGACCAAGGCGATGACCTACTGGTACAAATTCGCTCACGGCGATGACGTGATCTTCATCCACGAGGGAACGGGCGTCCTGGAGAGTCAGTATGGCGTACTGCGCTATGACGTCGGCGACTACCTGGTTGTTCCGACCGGCGTCTTATGGCGGCTGGTGCCGGATGATGGCGTGCCACAGCGCCATCTTGTCGTTGAGGCGTTCGGTCATGTGGTGCCCCCCAAGAGATATCTCAATAATTATGGGCAGTTTCTGGAACACGCGCCGTACTGCGAACGAGATATCCGACCGCCGGATGAACTGGCGACGTTTGACGAAACTGGCGAATTTGAGGTCAGAGTGAAGGCCCGCCAGACTATCACCCGATTCATCTACGATCACCATCCCTTGGACGTCGTGGGCTGGGACGGGCACTTGTGGCCCTTCGCTTTTAACATCGCCGATTTTGAGCCGATCACCGGTCGGGTACATCAGCCACCGCCGGTTCACCAGACATTTGATGGACCGGGATTTGTTCTGTGCTCCTTTGTCCCACGATTGTTTGATTACCATCCGCTGGCCATTCCTGCGCCATATAATCATTCAAACGTCGACTCTGACGAGGTGCTTTACTATGTCGAAGGCCAATTCATGTCGCGAAAGGGCATCGAGCGCGCCTCTTTCACCGTGCATCCCAATGGCATTCCGCACGGCCCGCACCCAGGTACCTACGAAGACTCAATAGGCAAAGAACGCACCGAAGAGTTAGCGGTGATGGTTGACACATTCCGGCCGCTGCGCCTGACCAAGGCGGCCCTATCGCTCGAAGATGAATCCTATGCCTTTAGTTGGCTTCCTGAAGAGCCATAGATAGGGCAAAACACCAATTGCAAGAGAGACAATCCATGATACTTAAGCCGGGAGAACTGAGCATCAAAGAAAGCCACAAGTTACTCATCGGATCGGTATTGCCCCGGCCCATCGCCTGGGTCAGCACCATGGACGAACAGGGCAACTTGAATCTGGCGCCTTATTCCTTTTTCACCGTCGGCTCCAGGAATCCCATGACCCTGATATTCTGTCCACTGGTGCCAGGCCTAGCGGGATCAAAAAAGGACACGTTGCGCAACATCCAGCAGTTGCCGGAATTCGTCGTCAACCTGACCAACGAGGAGACGGCACAAGCGATGAACTTGACAGCCACCGACTTGCCGCCCGGTGATTCAGAATTTGAGTGGGCAGGCGTGACACCGGCCGCCAGCGAGACGATTCGCGTGCCGCGCGTGGCCGAGGCGCCGGTTGCTTTTGAGTGCACGCTGCAGAGAATCGTGACCATTAGCGAGGAACCTGGCGGTGGTTCGGCCGTATTTGGCGAGGTTCAATGCATCCATATCCGTGACGACATCTATGTTGACGGATATGTTTCACTCGAGGTTTTCCGACCGATCGGCCGGCTGGCCGGAGCAAGTTATACGAGGGTGAGCGATACATTTGAGATGGAACGCTTGCCACGAACGCATTAAGCGAGTAAGTATTCGCAACTTCGCAGTACGCCCACCTTCCGGGGCAAATCGATCACACTTGACATTAGGCGATTTTGCGGTTTCATCTGCGAAGGTGTTGGGTATAATCCGGGCAACGACCCACAGTGAAGAACAACTTCTACGAGGTGAGAAGATGAGCGAACTACTTGATCATTTCGGCGCGCGGACCAGGTTGCCTGGCGACGACCATTTCTACTACCGTTTGAACAAGTTGCAGGAGGATGGAATCGCCCAAATTGAGCGCTTGCCATTCTCCATTAAAGTGCTGCTTGAGGCCGTTCTGCGCACCTGTGATGGCTACCAGGTACGGCCTGAGGACGTAACCAGACTGGCTAAATGGGGGATGGGCGACAATGTGCGCTCGGAGCTGCCGTTCAAACCAGGTCGCGTCATCTTGCAGGATTTTACCGGCTTGCCGGTTGTCGTCGATCTCGCTTCGATGCGAGCCGCAATGGCTCGCCTCGGCGGTGATCCAAGCCAGATCAATCCCCAGGTGCCGGTTGATCTGGTCATTGACCATTCGGTGCAGGTTGACACCTTTGGTTCAGCTGCGGCGCTGTTGCTCAACGCCGAGCGTGAGTTCGAACGAAATCGTGAAAGGTACGAATTCCTGAAGTGGGGCCAAGAGGCATTCGACAATTTTCGGGTAGTTCCACCCGCGACCGGCATCGTGCACCAGGTCAATCTTGAGTATCTCGGCCAGGTTGTGATGACTCGTCCAGAAGGCCGTGGCCAAGTCGCTTTCCCGGATTCGTTGGTGGGCACCGACTCGCACACGACGATGATTAATGGGTTAGGTGTTGTCGGCTGGGGCGTTGGCGGTATTGAGGCCGAGGCTGTGATGCTGGGCCAACCCATCTACATGTTGACCCCTGAAGTCGTCGGCTTCAAACTCACTGGCCGGCTGCCGGAAGGAGCTACGGCCACTGACCTGGTGCTCGTCATTACCCAGATGCTCAGGGAGAAAGGCGTTGTTGGTAAATTCGTCGAATATTTTGGTCCTGGCCTCAGCACCATGAGCCTGCCAGATCGGGCGACGATCGCCAATATGTGCCCGGAATATGGGGCCACGGTGGGATATTTCCCGGTGGATGAGGAAACTTTGGGCTACATGCGTCGCACCGGTCGGCCCCATGAGTTGATTGACCTGGTTGAAAGGTATACGAAAGAGCAGGGTCTATTTCGCACGGACGAACTGGCTGATCCGCTATACGGTGATGTCGTCGAATTGGATCTTGGCACAGTGCAGCCAAGCCTGGCCGGACCAAACCGGCCGCAGGACCGCATTCTATTATCGGACATGCAGCCCGTCTTTCGTAAAGCGCTGCGCGCGCCACATGAGCAACGCGGCTTTGGCCTTGAAGAGAAATCCATCGGCCGCACGTCGGTGGTGTCCAAGAATGGCGATAATTCGGAAATCGGGCACGGGGCCGTCGTTATCGCTGCCATCACCAGTTGCACAAACACTTCCAATCCTTCGGTGATGCTCGCCGCTGGCCTATTGGCCAAGAAAGCCGTCGAAAAGGGCCTGAACGTCAAGCCATATGTCAAAACAAGCCTGGCCCCTGGTTCCCGCGTCGTGAGTAGTTATCTGGATCGGGCTGGATTGACGCCGTATCTGGAAGAACTCGGTTTCCACGTGGTGGGTTATGGTTGCACAACGTGTATTGGTAACTCCGGACCGCTGCCCGAAGCAGTGGCTCAGGCGGTGAACGAGGGAGACCTGGTCGTCGCTTCTGTGCTTAGCGGCAACCGCAATTTTGAAGGTCGCGTCCATCCCCTGGTGCAGGCCAGCTATCTCGCTTCGCCGCCGCTCGTCGTGGCCTATGCTTTAGCCGGCACAACAGATACTGACCTAGTCGATGAACCATTGGGCATGGGCTCCGACGGCCAACCTGTCTATTTGCGCGACATCTGGCCCAGTAGCCAAGATGTAGAGCAGGCGGTCGCCGAATCGGTGACGGCCGAAATGTTCGAAGAACAATATGGCAGTGTCTTTTCGGGCAACGAGACCTGGAACGCAATTCCCAGCCGTGGCAGCGAATTGTACGAATGGGATCCCGAATCAACGTACATTTGCGAGCCTCCTCTCTTCTTCGATATGACATCTGAACCGGAGCCCATCCGCGATATAGCAGGCGCTAGAGTCTTGATCAAAGTAGGTGACTCGGTCACAACAGACCACATTTCACCGGCCGGCGCCATTGCCCGGGGCGGTCCGGCCGGCCAATATCTCATTGAGCACGGCGTTGAACCCCGCGACTTCAATTCCTATGGCTCACGGCGCGGCAACGACGAGATCGTAACCCGCGGCGCGTTTGCTAATATTCGTTTGCGCAACCAGATGGCGCCGGGCACCGAAGGCGGTTGGACGAACTACTTGCCCACCGGAGAGGTAATGACCGTCTACGAGGCCTCGCTGAAGTACAAGCAGAGCGGCACGCCATTGCTAGTCTTGGCCGGCCAGGCCTATGGCACAGGCAGTTCGCGAGATCAGGCTGCCAAGGGAACGTTATGGCTAGGCAATAAGATGGTCATCGCCGAAAGCTTTGAACGCATTCATCGCAGCAATCTAGTTGGGATGGGCGTCTTGCCGTTGGAGTTTATGCCCGGCGAGAGTCCGGCTTCCCTGGGTCTTGACGGCAGCGAGGTTTACTCGACTGTGGGTCTAGACGATGAGCTACAACCCGGGGCGACGATCACGATTCGAGCCGTTAGGGGCAACGGCTCGCAAATCACTTTCCAGACTATTTGTCGTATCGATACACCGGTCGAAGTAGAGTATTACCGCAATGGGGGCATTCTGCAGACGGTATTGCGGAAGTATCTTCAGGACTAAATTAAACAACAGACAATGGCCCAGTAGATTACACCGAAAACTCGTTGGATTTTGCCTGTGTTGGCCTCAGAGAGCAGTTTCCGGGAAGTGCCCGTCAGGGAATTAGCTTACGCTTGGTAGCCAAATCGCCAGGACTCGTCGTCCATCGGCAGATCTTTCAATCTGGCCTGGCGCAGCGTCGCCAAGCGGGCCTTGATTTCATCGAGCGAGTCGCCGCCGAGCTTTTCCATGATGGCCTCGGCCATGGTAATGGCCGCCATCGCTTCGCCGACAACGGCCGCTCGCGGCACGGCGCAGAAATCAGAGCGTTCGTAAACAGTTTCGGCCGCCTGTCCGCTGGCCAAATCGACCGAACGTCGCGGATTTAGGACGGTAGAGATCGGCTTCATGGCCGCCCGAATGACGATCGCCTCGCCGGTTGTGATCCCGCCTTCGAAACCGCCGGAATGATTTGTCCGCCTGACCAGGCTACCTTTTTCGTCGCGGAATATCTCGTCGTGCACCTGTGATCCGGGACGCGCAGCATTGGTGAAGGCTGGTCCAATCTCGACCCCCTTTACGGCATGGATCGAGCCCACCGACCATAACAAGCGGCCGTCTAGGCGCCGATCCCAGTGGACGTGGCTACCTAATCCCGGCGGCGCGCCTAAAACGACTACTTCAAACACACCACCCAGCGTGTCCTTGGCCTCCATGGTTGCCCGAATACGTAGCCGCATTGGCTCGACGGCATCCGGCACAGGACAGCGAATGTCATTAGATTCAGCGAAAGCAAAGCGTTGCGGGTAGCCAAGATCGGGTGGGATTGCCGCCTCGACGTCGCCGATAGACGTCACGTAGCTGCCGATATCCATGTTGAGGGCGCCCAGCAGTTGGCGGCAGATGGCGCCAACCGCCACTCGCGCGGCCGTCTCGCGGGCCGATGCCCGCTCGAGGGCCAAACGCAATTCCCGATATCCGTACTTGACGGCTCCAGTTAAGTCAGCGTGCCCCGGGCGAGGGATAGTCATGGGCGGGATGTCTCGCTCGCGCCACTTCGGGTAATCCAGATTAAGGATGCGAACGGCGATGGGGCCGCCGGTGGTTTGGCCATTCATGAAACCGGAGGTGATGCGCAGGCTGTCTTTTTCGATCTTCATCCGGCCGCCAGAACCATAACCTTTCTGACGCCGGGCCATTTGTTTGTCCAGGGCATCTAGATCCAGGGCTAGACCGGCCGGCACTCCTTCCAAGATGGCCGTCAACTCCGGACCATGCGACTCGCCTGCGGTGAGAAAGCGAAGCACTTGACCTATCCTCTCGTCCAGCCAAGCTCGGTAGCCTTGAGAAGATCGTCCGGGCTGATCTGCACGCGATAATGCTCGCTGGTCGGGCAGCTGCAGGCATCGCACACGTTCAAGGCAATTTCTTCGGCCGCCATCACCGTAATGCCAGCGTCCTCAAGCGCGGCTGTGGCATCTGCCAATTCGGGAAAGGTCGGCTCCTCGCATTGCTGGCCGACCGGATGCAGAATGACCGCCAGCCCGCCGGGATAGGGATCTTCTGTAGGTAGCGGTTCGGGCAAAGGGTATCCCGCGTCGCTTTGCGGTATCGTCGGGACTTCTTGGGCCGGATAGGCTGTCGGTTCGGCTGTGGGCGCCTCAACTGGCGGCGCCTCTTCCGTCGGAGTTTCCTCTACGGGAGGGATCTCTTCGGTCGGCTCAGCTTCTGAATCGCCATTGCAGGCAGTCAACAATGCCGCGACCAGCAGCATGACGGCGACATACAATGCTAATCTTTTCACATCAGCCTCCCTTTTGAATTCGCGCACATGAGCGCACAACTGCCCAGAGCGCATTCAAGTTCACATTGTACCCGCTTCAGCCTCGAAACGAAATCAACACCCACCGATTACCAGGAGTGCTACTAAGCAAACCAATGTTCAAATAGGAATTAATCTCTTGATTTGGTGCCTTGCCTTCAGAAGAACAATCGCAAATCGGCTGCGCATGTGAACTTGAAATCGCGATTGCTCTCCAGACAGATTCAGGCGACGAGGACATACCAGACATGACTTTGCCTGGCTAATCTGCGGATTGCTGGCGTCCTGATGCGCTCAGTGCTGTCCTCCAGGATACATTCGACCGCCCATGCGGTGGGTACTGACTGGCCCAACATCTTGTTGACCGGCAGCCGGATACGAAAATCGGCATAATCGGCCGTTTGTTTCCGCTGCCGCCACGTGCTGTGCTCCAGGCGTTTCGTGCGCCAGGTGGTCTTGATGCCCTCGCGCCGCACGACCTTGGCCCGAAATGTAATAGGTCTGGCGGCGTCACGCACCAGCGGCGGCTGCGGGCGCTGGAACTTCGGCAAGAAACCGTCGGCGATCTTGGAACGCTTATAGATCGCCCGTAGCCATTGCTCAGTGCAAACGACACAGAAACCTGAACTGTGACGACGCATCATGCACGTGCTTTGCGGCCGGTAAACGCCAAAATTCTCGTAAGCTGCGCCCTGGAAGGCGCCGACCTTGTCGCGATTGCTGGCTGACTCGGGCGTCGGCAGCTCAACATCAGGCGTCAACCAACGCCACCACTTCGGCCGCTTGGCATTCGTGTCGACGTTTGGCCAGGGAAGGATGTTCGGCAGCGACCAGTCCTTGGCGAAGTCGATATCGGGCAGTTCGCCGGTATATTCGTCGATGACCTTGGCGATGGTGTGCCCGGCCTCATGAATCATGATCCGGGGAAAATCGCTGGAATTGCGGGAGGCGTAGCCTGCAGTCATCGAAAATAGGGTTGCGCCGCCACGGCGCGGGGTGTTGACGATCACCAGCAGCTTGTCCCACGGCGCGCCAGATCTGGTGGCGACCAACATGACCCAGGGATCTGGGCCGATCAATCTGCGCTCGGCAATTGGCGAGAAAAAGGTGCGCAGCGCGGTCTTGGGTTTGGCTGGGGGATCAACGTGCGGATCAATCGCGCCCGACTCCTCCGATATGACGTTGATCCGGTGAAAATTGAAGTGTTTGATATAAGTGCGCATTGGCTCGACGCTGGCGAACTCGTCGACGACCTCCTGGGCGTCCTTATTGAACATCTCCTGCTGGTCGGCCGTGTAGCCATCACCAATGATGGCCACATCCAGCCTGTTGCTAGATGGGCCATTCCTCATCAGCGTTGTAAATCTGGGTTTGCCCCAATCAATACCAAAGAGCGACATGACTTATCCTCCTATTCCCTTAGACTCTGTTCTTGCATTCTCTCCTGGATGTATTATAAACCGCTGTCAAGTGGGCAGATTGTTTTCTGCGACACGATCTCACGATGGGAGAAGCAATTCAGAATGAGCAAAGAAACGTTTTTCATCTGCGAATGCGGCAGTACAGTTCTGGCGATCAGCCACAACTGGACTGAACAGCCGCGCTACGAGCAGATTGGCCAGGCTGACGACGAAGGCCACTATTCGCTCGACGAGCCACTCCAAGTAGAACATGAGACGATGGACGAGGAATGGGTCGCTTATTGCGGCGGCTGCGGCAAAGGCATAACCGTAGAATGGATCTCAGATCGGCGCGTGCGACTGCTTTTGGACAACAAAGCCGGCAAGAGCTAAACAACCCATGAAAATTGTGGTAATAACTGGCAGCACGCGCGGGATAGGTTTTGGCCTAGCCGATTCATTTCTCGAGATGGGTTGCAGCGTAGTAATAAGCGGCCGAACGCCGGCCGGCGTTGAGGCAGCACGGATCACTTTGCACGAGCAACACGACTCGGAACGAATCCTTGGCCAGGCGTGCGACGTGACCCAGCCCGCCCAACTCCAGGATCTGTGGACTAAGACGATAGAACGCTTCCAAAGGGTTGACATCTGGATTAACAACGCCGGCATCACCAATCGTCTGGCGGAGTTCTGGGAGATCGACCCCGAGGAGGTCGGCAATGTCGTCGATACGAACCTGTTGGGCTCAATGCATGGCGCGCGCGTGGCTCTCAGAGGCATGCTAGCCCAGGGATACGGCGCTCTCTATAACATGGAAGGCATGGGCAGCACAGGCCGCAAGCAAGGCGGCTTGACCGTGTACGGTACGACAAAAGCCGCCATTCGATACTTCACCGACGCCTTGATAGTGGAGACCGAAGATACGCCTATCCTGGTCGGATCGCTCAGTCCCGGTATGGTACCGACCGGTCTTGTGATCGAGCAGTTTGAAGACAAGCCTGAGTTGTGGCAGAAGTCGAAGCGCGTTCTGGGCATCATCATGGACGACGTGGACACAGTCACACCCTGGTTGGCCCGCAAAGTGCTAGAAAACGAAGAGCACGGAGCGCGAATCGCCTGGCTAACGCGGCGTAAAATGGCCGGCCGCTTCATTTCCGCTCCCTTCACGCGCGGCCGGGAGCTTGGCGACCTGGATGACTACAAAGGTTCAGATTCAAGATCACGACGTGACTAGAGTCGTTGACGGCTGCGAGGGCCGAACTCTATCCTCGAGTTCGAGCTCGGACGGCAAGGGAAACATTCATAGTCGCCGGAGCGAGTGACCGAAGCTTGGCCGCACTCAACAGGGGTACTGATTCGGGAGTATCTGAGCTGTCAAGCTCTACCCTGACTATCGCGTCGGGATCCAAGGCGTTGAGTTCCTCGTTCATACGATCCATCAGCCCGACGGCGTCCAAACCACTGCCATCTACGGTCAAATTTATCATCGGTCTGGTGGGCAACGGTACAAACGTGACTTTCAACTTAGCCCCTGTCCTATCATTCGAGCCGGTCAGATAGACTCTTGCGTAATGTTTGGTTTCTTCTCGCTCGGCGAATGAAGTTCGCTCAATAGCGCCCGGGTAAATGACCGGCGCAGGCAATTGCCGGCCGGTCAGGTCATGGGTAAGAAGCTGGTTACGATGTATATGACCGGCCAAGACGGCGTCAAAGGTGCCGGGGATGGCCTGACCAGCAATCACCTCCGGCCCTTTACGAAACGTGTAGTCGTGTAGCCCGACTTTCGCCCCTTCTACGCTTTGATGCAGACACAGCAGTCTAAATTCGGCATCCACCGCCGAATAATCGCATTCGCGCAAGAGCTGAGCAAAACTGGCGCCAATCCGCCGGACGAAGGGGAAACCCGAGACGCTAATCCTCGCTCCAGCCAGATCCAGAACGATTGTGCCCGGCCGGTGGAAGATGTGCAGGTTTGGCATCGCAGTTGCTAAATGAAGAGGGATGCGCGATCGTTCGTGATTACCGGGAACCAAGAACACGGGCACGCCACTTTGAGCTACGTTGGCCAGGGGAGTGAGGGCCTGATCGACCAACGCGGGCGGCACCTTGCTGCGGAAGAACAGGTCGCCGCCATGTACCACCAAGTCCACTTCGCCGCGCATGGCCGGCCGTAACGCGCGTTCGAAGTTGGCAAAGAAATCGGGGCCACGACGGCGCCTTGTCACGCGAGGATGCAGTGGCGAATCAAATCCTAAATGGGTATCGGCCAGTAGTAGGATACGTACATCATCGGCCCTTGCCGTCCCAGGACTCACAGACGGTAACTATTACTTCGCATGGAATCAAACCTGCTGGCAGCGCCTACTCGTCTTGACTGCCGCAGCCCGATTATGTCCTTCAGCCGCGACCGCGGCAATATCTGGTTCTGAAATTGGCGGCTCGCCGCATACGAAAAGCCGGCCTCCGCCATCAACATGCCAGCGGACGCCGGTGTTCTTTGGTACTTGCAGATTATTAGACGATTCGACCGGTTAACTAGGCGCCACCAAGTACCTGAACGATCTAGCCATCCAGGGGTTTCAAGACAAGAGCTGCCGCCCGGGTGGAGGCTCGCCGATAATAGACGACCGCTCTATGGGATGCCCGCGCCAAAAAGCTCGATAGGATGGCCGCTGCCGGGCGGCCAACATTGGCCGCCAGCCATCCGGTGGCCGGCGAGGCGCCAGCACGCCTCGTGTTAACAGTATCATCCTGCCGATGGTTATTCATGTTGGCCTCCATGCACAGAAGAAGCCTTTCGTCTTCACCAACATTACTGTACCATGTCAAAGACCACCGCTCTGCTAACTTCAATGCGTCAGTGCCGCAAAGACGGTCACATATATACTATTAACCGTTTTACAATTCGCCTGTTTCACCTATTTGAGCCTAGTCGAATGGGTATGCCGCGCGTTTTTACTGTAGAATCATATC
This sequence comes from Promineifilaceae bacterium (SeqCode), assembly GCA_041570195.1. Lineage (GTDB taxonomy): Bacteria > Chloroflexota > Anaerolineae > Promineifilales > Promineifilaceae > UBA11865. The sequence goes on from JBFFWQ010000014.1 coordinate 63,648, forward strand.
ATACTACCAGCGCGTAAGTTTATGTCAACTAAAAACCAGCAGCCAGAACCTACTGGGGAAAAAAGCATCCACCATTACGATCAGGGCAAAGAGGGTACGCGCCTGACCGTCGACATCTGGCCCCTGGAGTTAGCCAAGAACTTTTTGATTTAGAATGAACCAACCGGAAGCAGAGGTTGAATGATGGCTAGTCAGAAACTTAGAGGGCGCTACCTCGATCCGTTTCTGGACAGATATGGCAGGTTGCCGACGTTAAAGGAAATCGATCACGCCCGGGTCGCTAGAGCGATGGATGCCGCGCTTGCCCGGATCGTGGCTGCCGGCGATGTCATTCAAGTCGACGTACAAACCGATCAGTTCGTCGTTTTTTCTGATCAGCATAAGGGATCTCGAGACGGGGCCGACGATTTTTCGGCTGCCGAGCAAACCTATAACCGGGCCATCGCCTACTACAATCGCATGGGCTACACGTTGCTGACGCTGGGCGATGTAGAAGAGCTTTGGGAGGATCGCCCGCGGCCGGTAATACAAGCCTATCCCAATACCTTTGCGCTAGAAGCTCAATTTCACGCCGAAGGACGATATCAAAGAATCTGGGGCAACCACGACGACGATTGGCGTTACTCAAAACAAGTCGAACAGTATCTGGCCCCTGTCTATGGCGGCGCCCCACTGAACGTTAGGGAAGGCCTTCTGGTCAATCTCAGAAACGGCACAGAGCAGCTAGGCAGGCTTCTTCTGGTACATGGTCATCAAGGCACGCTGAAGAGCGACTACTTCGCCGATTTTTCCCGGAACATGGTCAGGTATCTTTGGCGGCCATTCCAACGCCTGACAAGGATCCCATCCAACACGCCGGCGACCAATTGGCGCCTGCGTCATAGTCACAACATCGCCATGTATAGTTGGTCGGCCCAACAGGATAAGATGCTACTCATAGCCGGGCATACCCACCGGCCGGTTTTTGAGTCCGTGGTCGACGACAAACAATTACAAGCGGAGATTACCGCTGCCCGGGTCATGCTGAAAAAGGCGCCGGCCGACCAGGCGCTCAAGCGCGTTCTTGGCGAGCTAGAGGAAGAACTTGCCTGGGTCCAGCGGGCCGTCCGAGGTCAGTTCGCTCTGGAGCAAGCGAGCCATCCCTTGAAGCCGAGCTACTACAATACCGGTTGCTGTTGCTACCCGGACGGCAGTATCACCGGCGTTGAGATGGTAGCCGGCGAGATCCGCCTCGCACGTTGGAACAAGGGCGACAAGGAGGCTCTAAGGGAAGTGTTGGCCCGAGCCTCATTAGAAGACGTGTTCGCCGCCTGCTGAGATCTCACGCCTTCAGCGCGTAGATGGCTCTTCGACTCCCCTTATATGCCGCCTTGAAGCTCAGCCGTCTTTCTTCCTGGGCTGGCCTTGTCTACAATGTCACGCCCAGAGTATCCGCCAGTTGGCTCATGGCCGCTCTTTCTTGATCGCTGACCCGGGTGGCGCCTATGCCTAGGAATCCTCCTTCTCTGGACGCTTCGGCCGTCTTGGTGGCAATGTCAATCAAATACGCCTTGAATGCTTCGGCTTCCTCTGGCGATTTGCTCTCTACGATCCGAGCCGCGCTATGGCAGTGCTTCAATATGTCCTTCATGACGGCGCCAGGTCCTTCTTTAGTTGGCAATTCAGGCATCTGGGCCTTATCCTTACCAGATATCGCCCGGCCGATATCGCGAATCAGCTCTGTCTCCGATGTTTGACCATAGGCATTTATCGTCGTCGCGATGGCGGCCGACTCTTTGATGGAGCCAAATACGGCCGGGTCCGAAGTAATCACCAGCATGCCGGCCAACAGCGGTGCAGTGACGACCACTTGCCATTCTTCCGCGATGTAGTCTTTCTGGGTACTCATTCATCTTCTCCTTGTCTATCATATGGCCAGACTCTCGAAGATCTGCCTGTCTTCGTCGTCAAGCCTGGCCAGTAAATCGGGCCCTAGTTTGGTATAAATGCGCTGTGTGAACAACTCCATCCAAACGAATTGCCGGGCTATCAATACCAGGTCGGGATTGCTGGTGATGGTAGCTCGCATCTCGTGCTGGACGCTCATGCTGGCGATGAGGACTTCCCCGTTCTCCACGGCCACCAGTAACAGCCCAGTCAATCCCTGAAGTTCGCTTTCCAGTGGTGGGTGGTGGGCCACCCGGCCGCACTCTAGCTTGCCCTGGCCGGTCAGCAATACATTGGTTTCCAGGCCCCGGTCGCAGACGGCGACGATATCGTCTCGCAAAGCTTCCAGATCCTGATCGGTCAACACCAGAAACACGGCAGAATCCGCCCGGCGAATCAGTTGCGCGCCATAGGACAAAGCGGACTGCCGGCCGCGAACCGACCAGACCCGGTCATCCCCAGTATGGCTGTACAATTCCTCCAGCCCAAGACGAAGGGCGCCGACGAGTCGCTCGTGATTGCTTTGATGTTGATCTAGAAATGTTTGGGGCGGCAAAGGCCGGTAAAGCGTCGCTCGTCCCTCCACAGTTTCCAATACAAGCCCCCGGCCATGTAGACGGCCCAAAGTTTCGTAAACCATCGAGCGCGGCACGCCGGAACTCTTGCTGAGTTGATATCCTGTGGCTGGATTCTGACTCAAAAGAGCCAGGTAAACCTTGGCCTCATATTCAGTGAAGCCGATGCGCGTCATTTGGTCTAGCAGATCCACTTGGCCATCCTTTGCTAACGATACCGCGTCTAGAAACTGAATCTGGATGATGCGATATGCTGTCCCGACCGATACTACTCCAAGCTGACCCCTATCATATCTCGAATCGGCCGGATTGACCGACCACACCGAGCGACCAGGTATAATAGGGATCGTCGAGAAGTAGAGTGAAAGAATGCATAGCCTCACGCCCAACCTCTTTACAAAGCCCGGTCTCGCGGAGTATCATATATGTGATTGGCTTCCATCTGGCGGGCATCGATTTGTTATACGCAACCACTGGAATCGGCGGTGCCCTTGCTACGGAAGCATGGAGCGACGGTAAGTCGGAAACGACGATGAAGAGGTGTAACCTCATCTTCCTTCTCGCGCTCGTCATCTTGGGAGTCGCACAGGTCGCCTGTCAACCCTCGCTGTTGGTGCCAGAAGCCCAATCCCCGGAAGTCAGCGTCCTTGGCGTGTTTAGGCCGTGGACGGCCGAAACGCCAGTCGCGGATCGGCGCGTCGCACTTTGTGGTGGTCTAGGCGACCCTCGCGATGGCCTTTGCACCCTGATGGAGGATTCAGTTACTACGGATCGGCAGGGACGTTTTCAATTCTATGACGTGCCGGCCGGGATCTATTTCCTGCTCTATGATTCCGGATTGAGCGACTTCGACGAGGCGCTGGCCAAATGGGGTGGTAAAACGCTGCACTTCGGAGATCAGGAGTGGCTATCTGAATTCTTGGAAGTCGACTTGTCGGACGATGATTTTGAGTATCGAATTCCTGAAGGTATCTCCTTCTCGCCTCAGGCCGGCTGGCTTTCATCGTATTGCCTGTTGACCCTGCTGGTAGGCGAGTCGCCTTTCATCATCGCCCATGATCTGGAGCAAGCCAGTCATGACCGAGAGCTACACTGCGCGTTGGTCAACGTTTTGCCGGACCAGCCAGCAAAGGTTGATATCCAGGTCCTGTACCTCGGCAAGCAGTGAGGTGGTCACCAGCTTTCGGTAATTGCGCCTGCTGAACGCGGGTCAGCTACTGATATTTCTGGCCAGTTAAATACCAGGGCTTGATTCGCTTCCGTCACTGGCTTACAGTAGAATCCCCCCTGTTCTCAATCCCACTTCGCCAGTCTCAGGGTGCGCATTCATGTCTCAGCAGCGTCCTTCCGAAAATCCAGATTCTAGGCCACGATCGGGGCCCTCGGCGTCGCTAAGGCAAGGTCTTGAGGAAAGAGTTTGGGTGGATTGGCGAACGAACTACTTCCCGATGTGGCTGGGCCAGGCCCTTTCATTGGTGGGCAGCCGGGTCGTGCAATTTGCCCTGATCTGGTACCTGACTCAAGAAACTGGCTCGGCGACCGTATTGGCCACGGCTACCCTGGTGGCCTTGGTGCCCGAGATCATCCTGAGCCCTATCGCCGGGGTCTATGTCGATCGCTGGGATCGTCAGATGGTAATGATCATCGCCGACGGCGTGGTCGCTCTGGTTTCTTGGCTGCTGGCGTTTCTGTTTTGGTTTGACGCGGTTGAGGTGTGGCATATCTACGTGATCATGTTTGTCCGGGCGATTGGCGGCAGTTTTCATTGGCCGGCCTTTCAGGCTTCGACGTCGTTGATGGTGCCCGAAGAACATATGACTCGGGTGAATGGCCTCAACCAGGCCATGAACGGCGTCTTGACTATTTTGGGCGCGCCATTGGGCGCCTTGTTGCTGGCTCTGTTGCCCTTGTACGGTGTCATGCTGGTCGACGTTGGCACGGCCGTGCTGGCTATTCTACCCCTGATAGTGGTGAATATACCCCTGCCGAAGCCCGGCCGCGCGGACGGCGATGAGGCGTCGGCTTTCTGGCCTGAGTTCTCGGCCGGTTTGCGTTACGTTGTGAGTTGGCGAGCTTTGATGGCTATCATCATCATGGTCATGGTAGTTAAGATAGCGCTGACGCCGGCATTTTCACTGTTGCCGCTCCTGGTGAGCGATTATTTTGGCGGCGATGCTATGCAGTTGGGTTTGCTGGAAGCGATCGCAGGTATTGGGATGCTGCTGGGCGGTTTGATCTTAAGCGTGTGGGGTGGTTTCCGGCGGCGGATCTATACGTCGTTGGTTGGCTTTATAGCCCTGGGAGCAAGTCTGTTGCTATTAGGCCTGACGCCGGCCGGACTCTTCAGCCTGGCCCTGGCCAGCGTTTTCTTTATCGGCTTGACGATCACGATGGTCGACGGCCCGATTATGGCTGTGCTGCAGACCACAGTCGCACCAGAAGTGCAGGGCCGGGTGTTCACTGTCATCGGTAGCCTGGTGGCTGTTACCTCACCCCTTGGCCTAGTCATCGCCGGGCCGGCGACCGATTTGATTGGTCTAAAGACCTGGTATCTGCTGGCCGGCTCGGTCTGCATCATCATGGGGGCGCTGCTGTTTTTTGTTCCTGATGTGGTCCGTATTGAGGAACGATCTGCTCAGATCCAGGGGGAAATGGGGCAACCGGAGGGCCTGGAGCCCACTGGGTCAGGCACGACCCACTTCTAAGAATTCCCGTGGCCGCAGGCCACGTTGTCAAGTCTGTCTGGCCCATAGAGCCCAGTGCACCAAACTTATCATCTTATGCTTTTAGAAAGCCCCTATGAAAAAGAGCTAGCCAACGGCCGCGAACGTGCTATAATGGAAAATAGAACAAATGTTCTCAAGGGGATTGAATGCACGTCATGGATCTTGCCCAGGCCGGTATTGCTCTTAAATGTCGCTGCGGCGCCAATATGGCCGCCGATATGGTTGATATTCAATTCCACGACAGAGGCCAGGTGCGGATCAGCGGTCAGACAGTTCGCTGTTCAGCATGTGGCGCCATTTATAGAGAAGGGGAGCGATTGAAATACCGATTGGTGAGGATTGAAAGCAAATTTTAGATGAAACCATCACTTTGACGGTTTCATCACTTAGACGAGCTGCTTACTGGGATAATCAGCCAGCCACTGCCTTTACACCCAGTACAGATGCCTGTTCCCCCACAACGACGGCACTTCTTGAGATTGCCGGCCGGATCGATCCCCTCGCCGCCACAGCGCGGGCAGTTCCCTGTACCCTTGCAACCGCGACATTTCACGGCGCCTTGCTTTGCTTCCTTCTGTTTAGCCATAATAATCTCTCGCGCTGTTTATCCTGGCCATTGAGGTCGATCGGCCCATTATGTCAATATTACCCGAATAACTTCACCTTGTGCAAGTTAGCGCGTCCGCGCCACAAACGCCTGCTCGACAAACACAATGACATATATTTCGAGCAAAGTATACTTGATGCCAGAATAAGAACTGAAAGCTGAAAGCCAATTCGCAGGGCAAAATATGGAAAGACGCATCAAAGACCGCTATGGCGATACCATCTACCAGGAGGCGTTAGCCCGATATGATATTAAACCTGCCCGAGTAACACCCTTGGACGGTTTTGAAAGTTTCATCTACGAGTTTACTCGCGATGAACAACAATACATCCTGCGCATTAGCCACAGCTTGCGCCGTAGACCAGACCAGATCGCCGGGGAAGTCGACTGGATCAACTACCTGGCCGATGGTGGCGTGCCGGCCGCTCGCGCCGTTAGTTCAGCCCAGAACAACCTGGTCGAAGCCATCGACGATGGACATGAGGGATTCTTTTTAGCCACTGCATTTGAGAAGGCGCCCGGGAACCACATCAAACCCGAAGCCTGGAACGGCGACTTCTTTGAGCGCTACGGCCGTTTGCTCGGCCGTATGCACGCCCTAAGCCAAGAGTACCGGCCGCCAAAGACGGCCTGGCGACGGCCGGAATGGAACGATCCTGAGATGCTCGATTTGAAGCCGTGGATACCGGCCTCGGAACCGTTGGTGATGGAAAGATGGTTAGAGTTGGAAGCCCATCTGGCGACTCTACCGAAAGACACGGCCGGCTATGGCCTGATACACCAGGATGCTCACGCCGGCAACTTTTTCGTCGACGAGGACGGCCGCATAACCCTGTTCGATTTTGACGACAGCATTTACGGCTGGTACGGCTACGACATCGCCATCGCACTATTCTATGCCATCATGGGCGAACCGGACTGGCCGGCCTTCACCCGCTCATTCCTATCTCGATTTCTCACAGGATATGCCCAGGAGAACAGGCTACCGCCAGCCTGGCTACGAGAAATACCGCATTTTCTGAAACTGCGTGAAATCGATCTCTATGCCGTCATTCATCGCAGTTTCGACGTCCAGAATCTGGACCATCCCTGGGTGATTCGCTACATGGACGGCCGGCGCGAACGAATCGAGGCCGGCTTACCTTACATTGACTTTGACTTCGCTTCCATGGGGAGCCACCTGGGCGAATAATGGACGGCCCGCCTAGAGCCCTCGAAGCCCCGCGCCGGCTGCAGGCGGTTGACGCATTGCGGGGCTTGATCATCATCTTGATGGCTCTCGATCACGCCAATCACTTCGTCGCCCAGAAGCACTCGCCAGGAGAGTATTGGGGCGGAGCATTTCCGGCCTATTCTGAAACATTGCCGTTCCTGACCCGCTTGGTTACCCACTTGGCGGCGCCTGGCTTCTTTTTCCTCATGGGCGTTGGCATGGCCTTATATGCGACTGGACGTGCCCAAGCAGGCCAAAATCGTTGGCGGATCATGAGCCATTTCTGGATTCGCGGAGCGCTATTGATCGCCCTGCAGTTCCTTGTAATCAACCGGGCCTGGGAGTTGTCGCCAGGCGGGTGGGGGCTAAACATCTATGTCGGGGTGCTCTTCGCTCTAGGCGGCGCTATGATCATCAGTAGTTTGCTGATATGGCTCAAGCCTGGCTATCTGATATTGCTGGCCGGCTTGCTTCTCATCGGCACCGAAATGATTCATCCCAATCCGGCCGTTTGGAACCAGGTGAATCTGACTGTCTTTGAGCGCCTGTTCATTCATCCGGCCGGCGATCTCAATCTCTGGTCAAATTACCCCATCTTGCCTTGGCTGGAACTTGCTGTCTTGGGCTTGGCTTATGGTATCTGGTTAACGCGCGAACCTGAGAGGACCTATCGTTGGGGAGCGATAGTGGGCGTGGGCTTTCTGGTTCTGTTCGTGTTGCTGCGAGCTGCAGATGGTTTTGGCAATATCCGCCCTGCAGCCGGTTCGTCTTGGATTGACTTTCTCAACGTGGTCAAATACCCGCCAAGCCTGACTTTCACATTCCTGACCATGGGCGTCAACTTGATCGCGCTGGGCTTATTCAGCCGTATCGCCGAGAAGCGGGCAATGTTGCTGCGGCCTCTGGTCGTTTACGGCCGGACACCTCTCTTTTTCTACCTAGTGCACCTTTTCTTATATGCGGCGCTGGGTCACCTGTTCACGCCACATGGAACCAGCATCCCGCGCATGATCCCCTACTGGATATTGGGCCTGCTTATCCTTTACCCTCTCTGCTTGTGGTTTGCCCGGGCCAGAAGCAGCCGGCCGGCCGGATCACCGGTGCGCTATTTGTAGATGCCTGCAACGTTTCGCCGAAGGCGGTCGTAAAGGTGAGCATGAAAGATACCGTTGACTGTTCGCCGACTATAGTAGCTGCCGACCTGTTCGGTCGGTTTTGTTCTTGTCTCGCGGTAATTTCATCGACAGCTGTTGGCTGAACTGAGGAGATTGTGATGCGTGATCGACCCCTGGGTGTGACTATTCTGGCCGTCTTGATGATGCTGTTGGGTCTATCGACCGTTTGTGGTGGTCTATTTGATCTGGCCGGATTCAGCCTTGGCTTCATTGGCAGCCTATTTGGCGCTGGTCCTTCTTTGGGCGCTGGGTTTTCGGCTTTCTTCAACATTGTCTGGGGAATGTTGGCCATCTTGTTGGGCCTAGGAACGTGGCGCTTGCTATCTATAGCCTGGTTAGGTACAGTAATCGTTCTGGCTGTGCGACTGGTTTACTTCGTATACGCGCTCATCGGGCCGCCCGGAATTGACTGGATTGGCACATTGATTACGCTGGCCTTGCTGGTTTACCTGACCCGGCCGGGCGTAAAAGGTCGTTTTGGGAGTCAACTATAGTGAAGCAATTACCGACGGGGGTCGCCATACTCTCCGCTCTGGCAGCTTTTGCCGGCCTTTGGTCACTATGCACCGGCGCGTTTTCGCTGGGCATGGTCAGTACAGGCAGCCTGGGCGACATCATGGGCGTTGTTGAAACTGATGGGCTAGGCTTGAGCAGCATATACAACATCGTTTGGGGCCTATTGGCCCTCTTCTTCGCCTGGGGACTATGGAATCTAAAGAACTGGGCCCGCATTGGCACATTGGCGCTTCAATTCTTTAACCTGATCGCGGCGGTTATAGCATTGATTGGCTCGGGGACAGTGAACTGGATTGGTGCGTTGCTAAGCATCATCATCATTGTCTATTTGATGCAAGGTCGCATTCGCCAGGCGTTCGACTAGCTTCCCGACAACGACCGAGACGACAGACGTAGTTTCCCTGTTCCAGCGAAAACGGCAATATTGATGACGAAAGCCGGCGCAGCGTTAATAAACGCACACGCCGGCTCAATCATTTTTCAGAATGTCTACTGCCCGCCACCGGCCAAACCTGGCTATGGATTAGCAGTCGCCGTCAATGCTCGAGCACCGTCCTCTCGGTGCATATCCAACATGTCGCCGTCTATGACATAGGTCGCTACTGACTCGAGGGCGGCCAGAAACTCATTTTCTTGCTCCATGATGCCTTCGGGTTCGGTGCACGCCATCTCGGTGTTCGCCAAAGGACCTACCAATATCTGGGCTTCGTTCAGTTCATAAGGCCCGCTGTAGTCATTGCAGCCGGCCGAACCGCTCACAGTTTCGCCGGCGAATAGCATGGTCAATTTCGTGCCGGTGATCACGCTGACTACGCCGCCCCGACCGTTGTTGTAGCTGATCACCGTCCAGGGTGTGTCTTCCAGTGAGGCCGATTCGGCGACGGTGAAGACGGCCGCCAACTCGCCGCTTTCGCTGGTGAATTCTAGCCGGTTGGCGATGATGCGATAGCTTACAGCAGATTGCAGTGCTGCCAGAAAGGTCGCCTCCTGTTCCATGATGCCTTCAGGTTCACCGCACATCATCATCGTGCTCGCCAACGGCCCAATCGATATCAAGGAGCCGCTCAATTCGTACGGCCCGCTGTAGTTGTTGCAGCCGGCCGAGCCACCCACCGTGCCATTTTCAAATAGGGCGGTGATCCGAGTGTCGGGCAAGACGCCTTTCATGGCCTGCTGGCCATCATTATAAGATACCAATTGCCATATGGTCCCTTCCATAAGGGCCGGGGCAATGATGTCGTAACTCAAGATGGTTTCTCCCTTTTCATCTAGCAATGAAAGTTGTTCGTTGCCGGCTTGGAAGCTAGTTACAGACTCCAACGCTTCCACATAGGTGTTTTGCTGATCCAGCAGAACCTGGGGGCATGGGACGCCCGTGGTGGCCAGTTCGCCAAAGGCCATACTATCGCCGGACGTTTCATAATGGCCGGAAAATCTGTTGCAGCCGGCTGAGCCGATGACCTGGCCATTGAACAGGCCAAGGGTGAGTTCGCTGCCTTCCAACGGCCGCTGGCCATTCAGGGTATTCACTATCCAGACCGTGTCGTTAAGATCCGGCACCGGCTCTGACTTGTCTAACACATCTACCTGCGTCAATTGAACGCTGGAGCCGCCAGCCGGCGGATTCGCGATATTGCTCTCAGCGACCAGGAGCTCGTAGACGTAGCCTTCCTCGTACTCAAAACCGTCAATCTCGCTGTAATACAAGAGCCAATCATCTTCCGGCCTTTCTTTGTACTGGTAACAGAGTTGAGGTCCTTCACCTTGACACTCGACACGTTCTGGGCCAATGTACACCGTCCTGATCGCCACCGGTTCCCGGCTTACTTCTTCGACTAGGACCAAATTGAGCGACGACCCGCCGGCCGGCGGATCGTCAACGGTCTTTTCCTCGACCGTGAGCTCGTACAGGAAACCTTCCTGGTAATCAAATCCCTCGATCGGTTGGTACCAAAGCTGCCAGTCATCCTCTGCGTCCTCCTTGATGAGTAGGCACATCTGTGGGCCTTCACCCTGGCATTCGACCATAGTCGGCGCGACGAGGATATTCTTCTCGACGCCGCTTCCGCCGCCGCAGGCGGCCAGTAGCAGGACTAGAAACATAGCGATCAGCAATGGTCCCAGTGAGCGTCTGTTCATGGTACTTCTCCTAGTAGTTAGGTGCGCAGCGCCTTTCTCAGCGCACGGCACAAGGTCTCATCCCGCAAATCGAGCGCCGCGAGATTTGCGCCACACAACGAGCGAAATGCCTTTCTTCACGCCACTTGCTAACGAGCACGAGCCACCCGACCAGTTTACCGCCGGTCGGGCATGCCAGGCAAGTAGGCAATTTCATCGTCAGGTCGCTACCTGGTCCGGCTGACCGTTCCAAGGAAGGCCCACTTGTGACCCTCTTCGACTGCAGGTCCACGAAGTATTTGACAAATTAACGCCGCCAACTATCATTTTGTTCCCGGCCGCAGCAAGTTACCGTGATCGAGGCCGACACCATTAATTGAGGCGTCTAGCGTTATGAATTTGAGCATACTGTTATTGCAGGCCCGAGAGGCTGATGACGAGGCCAAAAGTGAGGAGCGACTATCGTTTGCAGAAATGGCCGGAATCGACGTGAGGCAGATTGTCCCCCTGGACTTACTAAGGGAGACGCCGACGCTGGAACAGATCCAGGGCTATGATGCGTTGATGGTCGGCGGCAGCGGTGCATACTATGTTAGCAAGGGCAACCTTCCAGGTTTCGAGAGGCTCCTGGAGGTGTTACGCGAAGTCGTCCAAATTGGCCATCCGACATTCGCCTCGTGCTTTGGCTTTCAGCTTCTGGTCGAGGCCCTGGGCGGCGATGTCGTGTATGATCCGGACAATATGGAGGTTGGCACGTATCCATTGCGCCTGACAACCGCGGGCAGGAAGGATGAGCTTTTTGGCTACCTACCGGTGGAATTTCGGGCCCAATTGGGGCACAAGGATCGGGCCGACAGATTACCAAAAGGAGTCGAGAATCTTGCCAGCGGCCACAACGCCACCATTCAGGCTCTACGAGTGCCCGGTAAACCGATCTGGGCCACTCAGTTTCACCCCGAGCTGTCCAAGGAAGAGAATCTGAAACGATTTGACCGCTATCTGGATGGCTACGCGGCGCTGATGAGCCAGGACGAACTTCAGGAGACGCTGGCTCGATTTGACCATAGTCCAGAGGCGAACGATCTCATCGCCCGCTTCTTGCAGTTAGTGTTCCCTTAGTTGTGACCGGGGGACTGGGGAGAGCCGGCAGCGTCGCTAGGCCTGCACGATCATCCGCAGAATGCAAGGCTCGCATGAGGGAAATCGGTCATAGAAGCTAGGCCGAGAGAAGTGGCCTCAGCTCTGCGGCGAAGGCTGTACTATCAGAATCGGCTGTGATGAATTCGATCTGTTCGAGCGCGACGGCACCTAGGCCCAACTCGGCGGCTCTTGCGATTTATTCTTGCTCGAATATCCGGCCAAGGTGCGCTTCCGGCGTGGTGCCAAACATGCGCAGTATGGCCACCCCAATCGTGTTCAGGGCCACCCGATCGCGACCGGCCAAAACGACCCCAGGCTTGACCCGTTTTCCTTCGGCAGGTCCGCCACGTACGAACGCTTCGACGCCGTCCATTACGACCAGATCTGGCTCATAGGCGCTGCTGAGCTTGGCGATCATCAGTTGTGGGTGAGGTGATTTGTGCCATTCGGTCATGTAGTCGTGCCCAGCGCTTTCCGTCCTCTTGGCTACGAAGCCGATCGAATTCGTCAGCCACAACGTGAACTTGCCACGATAGCACAAAGGATCATTTTTCTGTCTAGTCCCACCATAGTTTCGGTTTGTTATTCTGTGGCCAGTTGTACTATTGTGGACTTTAGAGCCAAATTCATTTCGGGCCATCGACCATTAGAATGCCTTGCTCCCGTTCATCCTGACCCTGGACGAAAGTAATACTTGC
>JBFFWQ010000015.1:0-74121 GCA_041570195.1 Promineifilaceae bacterium (SeqCode)
CCGGTGGCACAAAGTTTGTTTGTGCTGTGGGAAGTGGGCCGGATGATTTGCGGGCGGAGATACGATTTCCCACAACAACGCCCGAAGAAACATTGACCCAGGCTATTGCCTTCTTTCAGGAACGAGAGGTCTTGGATGGGCCTCTGGAGGCCATTGGCGTTGCTTCGTTTGGGCCCGTCGACCCCGATCCCGATTCAAGCACTTATGGATTCATCACCACGACGCCAAAGCCAGGCTGGAACAATACCGATCTCGTCGGCGCCTTGAAAGCACAATTCCATGTGCCCGTCGGATTCGACACGGATGCCAGTGGAGCAGCGTTGTCTGAAGGGAAATGGGGCGCAGCGCAAGATCTGCACGCTTTCCTGTACCTGACGATCGGCACCGGAATCGGCGGTGGGGCCAAGGTTAATGGCAGTTTGCTGCACGGCCTTGTCCATCCGGAGATGGGACACATACGGCTCAATCATGATTGGCAACGTGATCCCTACCCTGGTAACTGCCCCTATCATGGTGACTGTTTGGAAGGCATGGCATCCGGTCCGGCGATTGAAGAACGGTGGAATAAGAAAGGTCAGGAGCTTGGGAGTGAACATGCGGCCTGGGACTTAGAGGCCGATTACCTGGCTCAGGCTATACATACGTTGGTTTGTTTGTTTTCGCCCCAACGCGTCATCATGGGTGGCGGCGTTATGGATATGCCGGGGCTGTTGGACAAAGTCAGGCGGAATACGGTACGCTATCTTAACGGCTATATTCAGCATCCTGCAGTCACCGAACATATCGAAGATTACATCGTTCGGCCCGGGTTAGGGGACAAGGCAGGCGTATTGGGAGCGATTGCCTTGGGCATTCAGGCGAATCAGCAACCTGACACTATGTAATGATAACCGGCGTCCATACCGGCTGGGTTGTTGCTGGCAGGTAGCTTCGCTCGTTAGCTAGAGGCGGAAACGCCACCAAACAGTTTCGCCGCCGATCACGCCTTACCGGTCACGGCCGATCCAGAATCGCCACCCCGGTTTGCACCTGGGGGTTGACGATCATTCAGACTGGGCGCCCGGTTTGCGGCAAGAGGTGAGCCGTCCAAAAATCCGGGCGGTCAATGGAGCATCCAGCCCGAGAACAGTATTGATTCGCCGGGGTCTTTCCGGTCACTGAATTCGATCGGCCCATACCGGTCACGGGCGCTCAGGCTAGATCCAGTTGCCCTGCTGGAAGGACCCGTCAGATAGGTAATGGCCGGCGCCGAGACATAAACGTTCCTGGCCGGCCGGATCGCGGGCCATGTCGTTTATCAACAACTGTAAGACGGGCCGGGTGCTGGGAATAATGGCCAGGTGGTCAAAGTCGCGCTAGAACACCCGGAGAAGTCACCTCGAGAACTCGCCTGGCATCTGACCGATACAGAGGAGTATTTCATCTCTGAATCGAGTGTCTACCGGATTCTCAAGTCCTATGACCTGGTGACGAGCCCTGCCTTCCAGATGATTACAGCTGCTGACCGCTTTGAAAAGCCAACCGTCCGTGTCAATGAGATGTGGCAGACTGACTTCACCCAATTCAAGGTCATCGGCTGGGGTTGGTACTACCTTTGCACAATCCTTGATGACTTCTCCCGCCACATTCTCGCCTGGCGGCTGTCAACTAACATGGCTGCCGGCGACGTAGAAGAAACGCTACAACTGGCCCTCAATGAGGTTGATGTCACTCGAGTGAAGGTTAAGCACAGACCGAGATTGCTCTCTGACAACGGACCAGCGTTTCTTTCCCAGGCTTTGAAGGAGTATCTCAAGCGGTACCGGCTGCAGCATATTCGGGGCGCTCCGTACCACCCCATGACGCAAGGGAAGATTGAACGCTATCACCGTTCGATGAAGAATGTTGTGAAACTGCAGACCTTTTACTTCCCCTGGGAATTACAGCGCGCCATCGGCGACTTTGTCACCTACTACAACCACGAACGATATCACGAGTCGTTGGAAAACATGACGCCGGCTGATGTCTACTTCGGCAGAGCCAAGGAGGTGAAAACAAGGAGAGAAGAGATCAAACAAGCGACACTGGAAAAGAGGCGCCAACAACATCGACAGGGCGTTCAAGAGAGACTATATTTGAAGAGCGAACCCTCCCTTATTTTGACGCCTGAAATGTCTCATTAATTCTGAAGACGTACAGACAGCTTGCATTAGATGTGATCTTGAACTGGACTGGCGAATATAGCTAGGGTACAAACGGTCCGGTAGAAATGCTGGCCCAAATCAGGCGGAGGCATAGTCTTGAAGCCATTTACGTACGATAGTGAAACCTTCCTGTTGCGCGGGAAGCGGTTTCGGATCCTGGCCGGAGCCATGCACTACTTCCGCATTCACCCGGACCACTGGCTAGATCGCCTGCTGAAACTGAAGGCCATGGGACTAAATACGGTAGAGACCTACGTGGCCTGGAACGTGCACGAGCCCACGCCCGGGGAATTTCGATTCGACGGCCGGTTGGATGTAGCAGCTTATGTTCGTCTCGCAGCCAAGCTAGGATTATATGTCATCGTACGGCCGGGCCCTTACATCTGCTCCGAGTGGGATATGGGCGGGTTACCTGCCTGGCTATTGGCCGACTCAAACATGCGACTTCGCTGTTCTCATGAACCCTACCTGACGGCTGTGGATCGCTACCTCGACGCGCTTTTACCTCTGCTGGCGCCGCTGCAGATCACCCGCGGCGGTCCGATCCTGGCCATGCAGGTCGAAAATGAATATGGCAACTATGGTAACGACAAGGATTATCTGAAGTACCTGGCCGATGGTTTTCGTGGCCGGCAGATCGACATTCCACTTTTCACGTCAGACGGCCTCAGCGGGGAAATGCTAGCCAACGGCACGTTGCCCGGCCTGCTGGCGACGGTCAATTTCGACTCAGATGTCGAAACCGCCTTCGCCAATCTGCGCCAGTTTCAGCCTGATGGTCCGCTCATGTGCACCGAATTCTGGGATGGCTGGTTTGATCACTGGGGCGAAGAACATCATACCCGCGACGCCGGCGAAACGGCCGTTGTCTTGGACAAGATGTTGGCCACCGGCGCTTCGGTGAGTTTCTACATGTTTCACGGCGGTACCAACTTCGGTTTCATGAATGGGGCCAATTGTGAAAATGGCCGCTATCGGCCGACCATCACCAGCTATGATTATGATGCACCGCTCACTGAAGCCGGCGACCCAGCGGCCAAATATTTGGCCTTTCGCGAGGTCATCGCCAGGCACGAGCTAGTACCTGGGCTAGCCATCCCGGAATCATCGCCAAAGATGGCTTTGGGTCAGGTAGAGCTGACTGAGGCGGTCGGGCTTTTTGATGCGCTGGATATTCTGACCTCCCCGGCGCAGCGTATCGCGCCAGAGCCGATGGAAATGTTAGGCCAGTCACATGGCTTCATTCTCTACCAAATCGAAATCAGTGGACCAAGGAACGCGGCCGACCTCACCATCCGTGACGTGCATGATCGGGCGCTGGTATTTCTAGACGGCCGTTATCTGGGCCTGGTGGAGCGGGAAAAGCCCGAGTCGCCCCTTGCCTTTGAGATCCCGCCGGAAGGCGCGACGCTGGACATCCTGGTCGAGAATATGGGTCGTGTCAACTATGGACCTGACTTGCTGGACCGCAAGGGGATCACTGAAGGCGTGCTACTGGGAGAGCAATTTCTTTATGGCTGGACGATCTACCCCCTCCCCTTAGACGATCTATCCGGCTTAAGCTTTGCAGCGGCCGAAACCATCGCTGGACCGGCCTTCTTCCGCGGGACATTCCGGGTGACGGCCGCTGAGGATACGTTCCTGGCCCTACCTGGTTGGACGAAAGGCGTATGCTGGATCAATGGTTTCAACTTGGGACGCTATTGGGAGCGCGGCCCGCAGCGCACGCTGTATGTCCCTAGGCCATTGTTGCGCGAGGGTGACAACGAAGTGATTGTATTTGAGTTGCACCGGGTTGAGGGCCAAATGGTTGCATTCCGCGATCGGCCGGACCTAGGTTAGGCCCAGAATCACTACGCAAACAGTCAAGTAAACGAATCAGTACGGCCCTATTCCGCGTTCCATTTCACTTTTAAGGAGGATTAGAATGTAACTGAAACACGTAGTTCTTCACTCGCCAGGGCCGAGGTGGTTTCTTGGCCTCGATCTTTGTGAACAGCCCGGCGTCATGGAACATGTACAACACGATGCCAAGCTTCACGAAGAGGGCAAGTTACTTCTTGGCGGTCCGTTCACCGACGCCGACTCGGACGGGATGATGATCGCCGCCGCGGGCGTCAGTCGCGAAGAACTAAAGGAATTTGCCGCCTCGGATCCGGCCGTCCGCACTGGTCTGCTGGAGTACGAGGTGAAAACCTGGTATGTGGCCATGGCCATGTAACCGACCCGCCGCCACGCGGGTCGCTTGTCCAAAGGAGCAGGTCGTAGATAATTGAGCTGCCTTGCAGCCTCCAATAGCGTCAAGATACAGTCGATAGATCAAGAGTATTGGTTGGTTCTCAAAACCCTAGCCAGGCAGACACTCTGGTCAGGCGGTCAGAAGGAAACAAAACAACATGAAAAAATGGGGCGCACTGATCACGTTGTCCTTGGCTATGTTCATCATCGTCATCGATACGACGATCATGAATGTCTCCATCTCCGCCCTGGTGGAAGACCTGAATACGACCGTTTCTGGTATTCAGGCGGCCATCTCCATTTATGCCTTAGTGATGGCCGCCTTCATCCTGATTGGCGGTAAGCTGGCCGATATCGTGGGCAAGAAACGCATCTTTGTCATTGGTCTGATCGTTTATGGCGCTGGCACCACCATCGCTTCCTTCAGCGAGAGCCTGGGCATGCTCATCTTTGGCTGGTCTTTCCTGGAAGGCATCGGCGGCGCGTTGATGATCCCGAACATCCAGACCATCTTGCGCGGCGAATATGAGGGCCAGGACTTGGCCTTTTCTTATGGCATCATCGGCGCTGTAGGTGCGGTGGGCGCGGCCGTGGGCCCCATCGTCGGCGGCTTTTTCACCACTTTCTACAGTTGGCGCTGGGCGTTCCGGACCGAGTTACTGATCGTCATCATCGTCCTGATCTTAAGCCGAACGCTGACCCGCGACCGTCTGCCAGAGCACCGGCCACGCTTCGACTTCCTGGGCGCGCTGCTCTCTATCTTGGGCTGGTCGACCATCGTCTTTGGTATCCTGCTAGCCCAGTCCTATGGCCTGTTTCTGGCCAAGAAACCCTTTGTCATTGGCGATTTTGAGATCGCGCCGCTTGGATTATCAATCACACCGATCCTGGTGGGAATCGGTCTTGTGCTTATCTTGCTGCTGTTCGCCTGGGAACGAAAACAGGAAGATGCTGGGAAAGATGGCCTGTTCAAACCGTCTATCTTCAACACGCCCGGGATAACGGCCGGTTTCGCCACCCGCTTCATCCAGGTAGGCATGTCGGCCGCCTTCTTATACATATTTCCGCTCATGCTCCAGCTGTCCTTCGAGTTCACGGCCATGCAAACCGGCCTGGCCTTGATGCCTTTTTCCATAAGTATGTTGGTGTTCGCCATCATCGGCGCCCGGTTGTCGGCCCGTTTCTTCGCCCATCTGATCATTCGGGTCGGTTTCGTGCTGGCGGCGGCCGGGCTGGCGGCCATGGCGGCCAGCATCCAACCTGGGGCTACGTTCAGCGATTTGGTATTGGGCGGTCTGTTTGGCATGGGCGTCGGGCTCATCGCCTCGCAAATCCTGAACCTGATCCTGTCGTCGGTTGAGCCGAAGGACACGGCCGAGACGGCCGGCTTGTCCAGCACTTTTGAACAGCTAGGCAATTCCATCGGCGTGGCCCTGGTAGGCACGGTGATGTTGTCCACTTTGGCCACGGGGTTGAGCCAGGGCATCAACAATAGCGAGGTTCTGCCACCAGAAAGCAAGGCGCCCCTGATCAGCGCCGCCGAGCAGGGCGTACAACTGATGTCCGATACGCAATTTCAAGATGGCCTGGAAGAAGCAGGCGCCGACCCGATCATGGGCGACGAACTGGAGGCTATTTACAGCCAATCGCGGACGGCCGCTTTCGACGCCGGTATCGCTTTGCTGATATATGCCTCGGTCGTCGGGCTGGTAATAACACTGGGACTGCCAAAACGTAAACTGGTGGATGCTCAAGAATCGGAACCGGCGCAAGCGGCTGCTCCCTCATGATTTGCGCCAATTGCCAGCGCGATAACGAAGCCAAAACCATCTACCATGATGCGATCATACGGCAGGACTAATCTAAGGAGTGACCAACAGGCTCGAAGATGCACTCATGCCTTGGCTATACCAGGAACTCACAATCTGTATCATGAGATGGGCGCCGGCGCTGATTCAGGCAAGCGCCCCTAGTGCCAGTCTTCAATCTGCAACCGATCGATTCGTCGGAACTCCTTGGTATTATGGGTACCGAGAGTGGCTTGGTTGGCTACGACTGTGACCGCAATCAGAATATCGTAAGGACCGATCAGTTGTCCACGACCACCTAATTCAGCCCGTAATGGGCTGCGATCCTCGCTTCTTCAAGGCCAAAAGGCAAGACCGTGGCAACTGAAGCAAATTCGGCTAGCTGCTCCGAGCGCTTTGCGGGGGAGGTTGATTTTGCTATTCCAACTTCCAGTTCAAAGAGAACAAAACTGGGAATGCCTATGTCCTTCGGAGGTGTTCGCAACAGTTTGACGGAAACGTTCCTCATGCCCCTGAAGAAGTAGATCGACGTGTTAGCGTCCAGTACGAACATCATGCCTTTTCCCGGGTGATGTCCTGGCCCATTCCAGCCCGAATATCCTCAGCGGAAAGAAGATCCTTCCAGGCCCCGGACATGGCAACAATGGATTCCGGCCACTCGGATTGCAACTCCTTGCGTATCAGCCCAGCTATCCATCTGCTTTGAGACAAACCCATTGATTTCACAAAGG
Source organism: Promineifilaceae bacterium (SeqCode) (assembly GCA_041570195.1). GTDB lineage: Bacteria > Chloroflexota > Anaerolineae > Promineifilales > Promineifilaceae > UBA11865. The sequence continues at coordinate 6,961 of JBFFWQ010000015.1, forward strand.
CGCGCATCTTAGCTTCAGTTTCTTTGCCCAGATAGATGGTGACTTGCCCCATGTTCTTATTCCTCATCTCGTACACTTACATGTTACATTATGAGTGTAATCGAGTTACATCGCAGGATTGGGATCATTTTTAGAGGGTTTGATTACCCCAGACTCATGGGTAGACCACATTTGAAGATGCTCTCGCCCTAGACGGGAAGGGGAAGCAGATTAAGCCAATTCTCTGGCCGGAGAGCTAGCCGTATAGGAAACGGTAGATGGCGTGGACGTCGTAGATCTGCTTAATGTAGCGCTGTGTCTCAGGGAAGTCGACGGTTTCTAGGAAGAGGTCGTGGTCATCTGACTGGGCCTCGTGCCAGTCGTCGGCGAAGCCAGGGCCGGCGTTGTAGGCGGCCAGGGCGGCGGCTATTGCGCCGTCGTAGCGGTCTAGTTGCTGATCGAGGAAATATGCGCCGAAGGGGATGTTGACTTCCGGCCGATACAAGTCATCACCCCGATAATCGGGCCAGGACAGTTGATTCGCGATGAAGTCGCCGGTCTCGGGCAGCACCTGGCTCAGGCCACGGGCGCCGGCGGCCGAAGTGGCCCGGCTGTCGAAGTAGCTCTCCCCGTGGATCAGGGCCAGTTGCAGCAGCGGATCATAGCCGTAGGTCTGGGCTCCGGCTAGGACGAGATCGGCGTAGTAGGCCGGGTAAGCAAGGCGAGCGATGAAGCGAGGTGCGCCGGATGCTCCCACTCCAGCCTGGCTCATGAGCGATAGGGCAGCCAATACCGAGGACTTGTACAGGCCCAGGTCGCGCAGGTGGAGGGCCAACTGGTAACTAGCCAGGGGATCAGCGGCATAGTCGGCACGCAGGAGTTCAAATTGGCGGCCGGCCTCGGCCCATTGGCCCATCTCCCACAGCCGCTCGGCCCAGGCCAGGCGCGGATCACCGGCCAATTGGCCCGATAACTCGGCGACCGGCGTTCCGGCCGGCAGACCCAGGTAGTCCCGCAGCCAACTCTCGGCGAAGTCGCGGCCGGTATCGCCTCTGAATAGCTCTGGAGAAACAGCTGGCGCAAAGGGCTCAATACCGCCCGCCAGGTGCCCAGCTCTTGTCGCGTAGTAGCTCGCCCCTGCCCGGTCAAAAGCCATTTGGGTCAGAGGGCCGCTTTCGCCGGCCGGCGCAACTTTGAGCAGCCACAGCAGGGCGGCCGCACCATACTCTTTCTCCGGGTATACGTCAACGGTCTGCTGCCATGTTTCCTGGGCATCGCCGGTCTCGTCCAGCTGCCACGAAAGATAACCGGCGCGGAACAAGGCCTGGGCCGCGTCCTTGTGCTCAGGATAAGCCTGAACGAAGGCCTGGTAACGGTCCCTGGCCAGAGTCAAATAGCCCAGCGTATGTGACAGGGCGGCCGACTGCCACGCGGCAAGGGGCGCATCGTCGCCATCGGGGAATTCGGCCAGATAGGCCTGGTAGTCGTCTAGCGCGGCCTGGGTTCGGCCCGCTCGGGCTTGTATTTTGGCCCGCTCGATCCGGCCAAAGGCCGATCCAGTGGCTGTTATATAGGCGTCGATTTGAGATAGGGCGCCATCCACGTCACCCAGCTTCTCCAGGGACCAGGCCAGGTAAAGATAGGCATCCTGGATAGGGTTGGAATCGACGGACCGCAGGAAAGCGGCCGCAGCCGCATTGTAGGCTTGGGCGTTATAGGCCACCAGGCCTTGTTGATAGTCATCGATCGGGTAACCGGCGGCCAGCAGTTCGTTCAAGGCAGGATAGCTTTGGGCAGCGGCCGGATAGTCGTCCACCAGAGCCAGGTAGTGCGCGTAACCGGCGTCCGCATTACCGGCCACAAGCTCGGTTTGACCGGCCTGGTAGAGGGTCAGGCTGCGCGTGACCTCCGTCTCGGCCAGGTCTAAAATGGCTTCGTATTGGGCCAGGGCGGCCGGATAGTCGCCGTCCTCTAGAAGTAACTCGGCCAGGCTTTGGCGTAAGGCGACCTCGGTTATACGGTCGGCGCCATCTTCGACGGCCGCCCGGTAAACTTCTATGGCCGCCGGCCGGTCGCCCTGCTCAACGTAGCAGGCGGCGATAACCTGGGCCTCATAAGTGGCCAGAACCGGATCGGAGGCCAGATGTTCTTTATAGGCCACTATTTCGGCCTCACAGTCAAGACCTTCGGCCAACGGCCGCGCCTCGGGAGTGGCCTGTCGTTCCGAATTGTTTGCCGGGACGGTGACGATTATTGTCCCGGGCGTCGCCAAAAGGCTGGACGGATCGGCCGGTATCGGGGTGGCAGTTGGGATTTGTTGATCGGCCTGAATTGGCGTGGGCGTGCCGGTGGGTGGCCGAATGATAGCGGGTGTATCGGTGGCCAAGGGGAGGACGGCCGATTGGCTCGCCAGAATAGCGGCCGTGTGACTGGGTACTGGTTGCAAAGCTGGAAGTGTGGCCGAAACGTCGTCGGCCGGGCCGGTATCGGCGCAGGCAGTCAGCAGCCATAGCAGAAGGCCCAAGAGAAGCGTGCGGCCGGGTGCTTTACTTGCGTATCTCACGAGCATGATCAGACGGTCGACGGTAGCTGGTCGCCAGTAGTCAGTTACTGGTCGCCACGGTTGCCGGAAACAATAGCACATTGAGATTGATATGCCAGTTGCTTTAGGCTTCTCACATCCTCTTGCCGTGGCCCCTTTCACCGACCGCTATTTCAAAACAGCCGTAGGCGCTTGGCTCAAGTACGGCAAAGGCCGCCGAATGGCGGCCTTGAATTTCGGCGGCTGCCTGGTCTACGCCGTTGCTCAGTAGGCCAACCTGCCTTTGCTCTGCGTGGCCGATGTCTTCTCGAGGACTGACATCATAATCGCCTAATCGAGGACACATTTGAAGTGAAATTGTCTGACAGTACAATTCTGCCCTTTTGCCAGCTATAATAGGGCTAGTTGTTTAGTGGGAAGGGCGTTTCTCTGACTAGTCAGAAAGGTCGCCCAACAGACAAAGGAGAGGGACATCATGTTGCTAGGTTGTGGTTGCCTTTTGGCTATGGTCATTGGACTGGCGCCGCGTTTGGCTCTCATTATCATGGCTATCTGGGGTACTCGGATTGAACTTGCGTTCGACAGCTTCATTTGGCCCGTTCTGGGCTGGATCTTCGCGCCTTACACCACCATATTCTATGTCCTGGTCTGGAGCCCGGGTGGTATTTCCGGCTGGGACTGGGTCTGGGTTGGTCTGGGTGTCGTGCTAGATCTCATGAAGTGGGGCTCGATAGTCAACAGTCGCGAGGAGATCCCTGGTTATTCTGGCGCGTAATTGTGGATGAGAAGGCCGGGTTTCAGGCAAGGTAGATCGCCACGGCGTTGAACCGGATGGCACGCCTCAATGCCTCGCTTGCCCGGCCTTTTTCGTTCGCTTTCTGACCAGCCAAAACACGGCCATTTCCAGCCCTAAGCTCAAAGGTGGCGATCTTTGACATGCGTTTCCCTGGATGGCATAATCAGCTTCTGATAATGGGGTAGCGCGAACAAGAAAGGAGAAATCATTATGCTGGGACCGTTGCAACTTACCGTCGTCGGTTTCGACGAAGACAAATATGCTCGGGATATCATTCTTGAGATAAAGAACTTACGCAAGTCGAAGACAATTCGCCTCTTTGACCTGCTTTACCTTTTCAAACACCCAGATGGCACCTTCGAAGGCAAGGAGGTCAGCGATCTGGCGGCCGAGGAGCAGCGTGAATTCGGCTCAGTGATCAAAACTCTGATCGGTCTGTCGGCCGGCGACATGGAGCATGTCGGCGCCGACGACGTGGCCGAAACGCTTGAAAACATGGATTCCGGCTTCGGCCTTTCGGATTCGGAGCTACAGGCTGTAGCCGATCAAATGCCTAATGACAGTTCAGCTATTTTTGTCTTGTTCGAGCACGCCTGGGCCCGGGGTGTGAAGCAAGCCATGATCAACGCCGGCGGCACGCTGCATACCCAGGGCATGCTCGATCCGGATACGCTGAAAGTGGCCACCAATGAGTTGGCGACCGTACTTGAGGCGATCGACAAATCGGAGATGGCGGCCATGGAGCAGATGGCCGAAGTGATCACCGGCGCTAAGGTCGAGGAAGAAGAAGCTCGCGTGAAGAAGGTCGAAGCCGAAGCCGAAGCGGCGGCCACCCTCGCCGCCGCGGCCGTGGCCGAAGCCATCGCCGTATCTGACCAGGTCGACCAGTCCGTTACCGAAGCTCGGGCCCGCGAAGAAGAGGCCCTACGGCGCGCCGAGGAAGTCAAGGCCGAGGCCCAGGCACAGGAAGACGCCGCTTTCGCGGAGGTTGAAGCGGTGCGCCAGGCGGCCCAACGCCAAGTGGAGCAGGCGGAGGCAATGGCGGCCGAGGCCGTGCAGCGAGCAGAAGAAATCGAGGCCGAGGCTGTACTGCGCGCCGTCAACGCCTTGGTTGCGGCGCGAGTCATCCAGAGATCGGCCGCCCGCGAGGCGTTAGAGGCCATCGTGGATGCCGACGTTATCGAAGTATCAGCCGCTCGCCGGGCAGCCAAAAACTTATCAGCTAGCGCTTAGCTCCCGTGTTTTCCAGCGACCCCGCCAATTGAACGGCGGGGTCGTTTGCTCTTTCTTGCTCTGCGGGCCGGCCATGTGGTCTCGCCCTTTGCACTTGGCCAGCGTGTAGCGTATGAAGTCCAGGGTCGCCGTCAGGCGATCCATGAGCTCACCGGGCCGGCCAAAACTAGGCCATGTTCGCGCAGAATATGGCGTTGAATGACCCAGTCACGGTCGTGCTGCTCCAACTTCAGTCGCCTTTCGTGATGGAACCGGAGCTAGATGGGGCGTCGACCATTCCTGTTGACCCGTTTCTAGCCGGGCCGGCACGGATCAGGCGACGTCTAATTCACGGTATAACATCCACCACCGCTTGTTCAACCGCCGTCTGGTTGAAGTTGCTCTTGGCGACCAGCATATAGATGACCGTACCCACGTTGCTGTTACCACAGTCATTCCACGATCCACGATGGGTTACGTTTTCTTGGATGGTGACGTTATTCCTGACGATGTTGACCTGGGTGGCATTGCCGCCCGCGCTCCACGACAACGTCACGCAATTATTTCTCGAAATCGTCGACGGTTGTGCCTGGAAGTAGTAAATAACCGGTTCGTAGGACGGCGTCGGCGTGCCGGGCGCGACCGTTGGCGTGGAAGTAGGCACGGCGGTCGACGAGTCAACCACGTTGATCGTCCAGGATGCCTGGCTGGTTCCGCCCGGGCCCATCGCCTCAATGGTATAGAACTGTTGTCCCAGGCCGGGCGGGCAATCCTGCATGGTTCCTCCGAAAGGTGCGTTGGGCCAGATGACCACCCCACTGCGGCCGATATTGACTGTACTCACTGCTCCCTCGACCGTCCAGCGAATGGTAACGCACTGTCCGGCCGCGATCTGATCCGGCGGATCGACAGTGAAGCGGGTGATCTGGGGCACGGCCGTATTAGGAGTCACGAAAACGGTCACCGTTCTGACCTCGACCGAGCCATCGTTCAAGACCACGCGCAGTTCATAGGTAGTGTTCGTCGGCGGGCAAGCAGTCACAGTTCCGCTTTCAGGCACCTGGTGCGCTCGCCAATCCTCGCCTTGTTCATATAGGTAGACCGAGTCGACATTTTGTGTATTCCAGCTCAGTGTCGTGCATTGGCCTTGCTGGATCGTCTCGGGCGAAGCCGAGAACGAAATGCCCGGCGCTGGCGTCTGCGTCGGCAAGGGCGTGGGCTCCGGCGCGGGAACGACTTTGATAGCTACCGAGACCCGGTCGCCGAAGAGCAGGCCAGATTGATCGTTGCGCATGCTCCAGTAGCCCACATAGTCACCGGGAACGATCGGCGCCACGAGGTCGACCCAGAAGTCGTATTCATCGCCAGGCGCGATCGGATTCTCGACTAACACGAGATTACCCCCAAGGCGGTCGCCGCCGGCCGGGGCCAGTGCATACCTGACAGTCCAGGTGCAGGTCCCGGAGTTGCGCAGTCGCCAGCCCTTTCTAAACGCTTCGCCGGGCGTCAACTCGGGAAAGTCGGTCAGGTTCTGGTCGTCGTAGCTAAGATCGCTCACATACTCAGATGAGTCGATGCACCCACCCGGCGCCGGGGCCGGTTCACCACCGGGCGCCGGTTTGAGCGCCGGATCGGTGCCCGATTCAGGCGTGGGCTCGCTGGGCGGCAGTGGTTGAATGGCTTCTTCTGTAAGGCCAGTATACTCGGCCGACAGCGCTCTCAGGGTGCCGTCTTCTTCCATCTCTTGCAAGCTCTCGTTGAGCCGGGCCAGCAGTTCAGAGGCGCCCTTGGGCACGGCGATGCCGAAGTTCTGCTGGTTGAGACCCTGTGCGACGACCTGCAGGCCGCCGCTGGCCTCGGCGACCTGCGCCGGCTGTAGATCCAGGGCCACCAGGTCGATCCGGCCGGCTCTAAGGTCGGTGATGGCATCACCCATCCGTTCATACTCAAAGACGCTGTCAGCCGATAAAATACCAGCTTCTACCAACTCGGTGCTGGCCCAGCTATCGTAGATCGTGCCCCGCTCGACGCCTAGACGTCGACCGCCTATTTCGTCCAGATCGGTGATGGCGGCGTAGGACGCGCCATCGCTAGCCAACAGTGCGTCGGCGCTGACGAAATAGGTGTCACTGAAGTCGACGAACTGACGCCGCTGATCGGTAATCGAAATAGCCGAGATCGCCGCGTCAATCTGTTCAACCCGGAGCGCATTGCCCAGGCCGTCGAAAGCCATATCCCGCAGCTCAACTTCCAGGTCCAGTCGCCGACCGATCTCATTCATGAGCGCGATATCCAGCCCATCAAGCTGGAAGTCCCGGTCATAGAATTCGAAGGGCGGATAATCAGCGGCCGTTCCGACAATGATCGTCCCCCGCTCCTGAATGGCTGACCAGACATCGTCGACCGCTGCCACCGCGACCCGCGTCTCGGCCGCTGCGTCCTCTGGTTCTGAGGTTCGATTACGCAACAAGAAGATGATGAACAACGTGGCGATACAAATGAAGATCGCGACGGCGACTATGGCCACGGTCGTCCAAGACCGCCCGCTAGCGCTTTTTTCCTGGTTCACGCCAGCGTCACCGCCCGGCTCCAAATCAGACAGGTCGTCGGTCTCTGGTACACTGTTTTGCTGGTCTTGTTCCGCCATGTATGCCCTCCCTTCAACAGATTACCCAGTAGCCCTACTATTCGAAATCCTACGACGTTTTCTGAGTCGGACCAAGTTTAGCACATCAGCGTTGCTTCGCCTTGTGACCGGCAGCCTGTTTCGAGGGCCATGGAACATCGGTTACAATTGCCTCGCGGAGGATAGTCATGAATACCTGGTTGAAAATCCTACTCATCGTATTAGGGGTGATAATGGTCATCGTGGTGACCGGCTTACTGTTGTTAACTCGGGGGCAAGCAACCGATCTAGTCACCAGTGCGCCGGGCCAGCGTCAGGCTAATCAGGAAACGCCAGCCGATTATGATCTGCCGTACGAGGACGTAACTGTCACTAACGATCAGGGCCAGGAATTGGTCGGCTGGTACATTCCTTCTGAGAACGGCGCGGTTGTCATGTTACAGCACGGCTATAAGTCGCGCCGCCAGGGGCAGCTCAACGAAGCCAAGATGCTCCATGACGCCGGCTATGGCTCGCTGCTGACGACGGTAAGGGCCCACGACGAAAGCGAGGGAGAACTCATCAGCTTCGGCTATTACGAGATGGCCGATCTGGCCGCCTGGCACCAGTTTTTGCTCTCGCGTGAGGAAATCGACCCGGAGAAGATCGGCATGCTTGGCGTCTCCATGGGCGGATCTCTGGTCCTGCAATATGCCTCCCAAAACGAAGATATCAAGGCGGTGATCTCCCACAGTCCGTTTTCGTCGCTGGACGATACGGTCGAAACCAGCGTCCGATTTTTCTTGGATTTGCCGGATTGGAGTGTGTCGCTGATAGCGCCCTTGGTCGTCTTCTGGGGCGAGCAAATTGGCGGATTCGACTCGGCCGAAATCGACGCCAAGCAGTGGATCGGCGATATCAGCCCCCGGCCGGTATTCCTCCTGGACGCCGGTCAGGACATCGTGGTTTCGGCCGACAGCACCGAACTACTCCTTGATGCTGCGCAGGAACCAAAGTATTTCTGGCAGTGCCCAGAATGCGATCACGCCGCGCTCGACGTACAGCGGGCGGAGCAGTTCGAAGCCTGCATGTTAGGCTTTTACGATCGTTATCTGTTGGAAGAGGAAACGAACCAGTGCCAGGATATACTGACCAAGTGATCGACGTGTTCACTCGGGCCAGCGCCAGCCGACCTTAGAGAACCTGGAGTGTTATGAATGATCGATGAACTCAAGCGTTTGGAATCGTCGGCGCGTCTCTTAGAAACAGACGCCGGGCAGCGGGCACAACTCCTGCAACAAGTGATCGCATATAGCCAGGCCTACCTGGAAGGCATCGCCGATGCGCCGGCCCACGGTGAAAGTGACGGCCGGGCCCTTTACGATTCACCTATCGGTGAGGACGGCATCGACATCGACGCAGCCCTGGCTCTACTGCGCGATAACGTAGACACTTCCGGTATCTCCACCACTTCCGGACGATTCCTGGGTTATATTCCCGGCGGCGGATTGTTTCCTTCTGCTTTAGGCGATTACCTGGCCGCGATCACCAATCGCTATGCAGGCCACTTCTTCGCCTCACCGGGAGCGGTACGGGTAGAAAATCAACTGCTGCGCTGGATGGCCTCGGTCGTCGGTTATCCAAAGACGGCCACGGGCAACTTGACGTCGGGCGGCAGCGCGGCCAATTTGCTGGCCATCGTGGCGGCCCGGGATGCCCACGCTGTCGCCGGACACAGGCTGGACAGATCGGTTATCTACTTAACCGAGCATGTCCATCACAGCGTCGACAAGGCGCTGCATGTGGCCGGATTGGACGCTTGCATCAGGCAAGAGGTGCCCGTCGACAGCCATTATCGCATGGACGCACAAGCCCTGGAGATGGCCATTGTATCGGACATGATGGCCGGCCTGACCCCATGGCTGATCGTGGCCTCGGCCGGCACGACCAATACGGGCTCGGTCGACCCGCTGAACGACATCGCCGATATCGCTGCCGACCATCGTTTATGGTTCCATGCCGACGGCGCTTACGGCGCGTTCTTCACCTTGTGCCCCGAGGGCCGGTCGGCCTTGTCCGGCATGGAGCTATCCGATTCGCTAGTCTTAGACCCCCATAAAACGCTCTTCCTACCCTATGGCACAGGGACGGTCTTGATCAAGGATGGAAGCAAGCTGTATGCTTCGCAGAATTGGGATGCTGCCTACATGCAAGATATACCCGACGATATCGAAGAAGTGTCGCCGGCCGAACTATCCTTCGAATTGACCAAACATTTCCGCGGATTGCGACTTTGGCTGCCTTTAAAACTATTTGGCCTGGCGCCTTTCCGCGCCGCCCTATCGGAGAAGATCTTGTTGGCGCGCTATTTTCACCGAGAGATCCAACGAATGCCAGGCTTTGAAGCCGGTCCTCCGCCCGACCTATCCGTAGTGATCTATCGCTATTTGCCCGCCCGAGGGGACGCCGATGAATTCAACCGACGGTTGGTTAAGCGGATCCAGGAAGAGGGGCGGATCTTCATCAGTTCCACCCGCGTTGACGGCAAATTTGTCTTGCGGCTGGCCATCAGCTCATTCCGAACCCACCTGGAGGATATCGACGAATCATTGGAGGTTCTCAAGTGGACCGCCGGGCGATTGTCGGATGAGGCTGGCTGAGACGATCAATCCGCCCGGACATTTCGGCCGCTACTTCGATGAGTGTAACGGCTTTATTCCTGGGCCGCTTGCCAGGCCGCCGAATCCGGCGTGAACAGCGGGCTGCCAAACTGCTCCGTACCGAAGCGGCCGATCAACTCCTGAGTGGGAACGGAGATCAGCCAGTCGATGAATTGGTTGGCCAGTTCAGCCTCGATGTGATCGCCTTTGTCCGGATTGACGGCCATGATGCCGTAAGGATTGAATAGAATCGGGTCGCCTTCGACCAGTATGGCCAGATCAATACCCTCCAATGTCCGGGCCAGGTAAGTGGCTCTGTCGCTCAACGTGTAGGCCTGTTCTTCGTCCGTCATTGTTAGCACAGCGCCCATGCCCTGACCGGCCGAGATATACCAGTCCCCGGCCGGTTCGAGCCCGGCTTCGCTCCAGATGGTCTTCTCTTGCGTGTGAGTGCCTGAGTCGTCGCCCCGGGAAACAAATGGCGCCTCAGCCTCGGCGATGACGGCCAGAGCGGCTGCGGCTTCGTTCATGCCGGCGATTCCGGCTGGATCAGCTTCTGGGCCCAAAATCACGAAGTCATTGTACATGACATCTTCTCGCCGGGATCCGTGGCCATCTACCATGAAGGCGTCTTCGCGAGCCCGAGCATGGACCAGCAGCACGTCGGCGTTGCCATCTTCTCCCAAAGCCAGCGCCTGGCCGGTACCAACGGCGACGACGTCAACTTGTACGTCAAAATCGGCCTCAAATACTGGCAAGATATCGGCCAGTAATCCGGAGTTCTCCGTGCTTGTCGTGGTAGCCAGGATGAGGCTCTTTGGTTCGCCGGCCTGAGTCACTTTGGCCGGTTCGCCAGCCTGGTTTGGAGATCCCTCCTCTGTGCCCTCGTTACAGGCCGCCAGGGCAAAAGCGACGATTAAAAGGACAATCCACCACTGCTTCATGTAACATCTCCCAGGTGTTGTGGTAGTGCGACGATGGTTGTTGGCTGAAAGGTGCCTATCGAGGACACAATCTGGAGACGGCAGCGATTTCGAGGAGCGAGCATTCCCAAACGCGACCGGCATCCGCGCCTGTACCAATCGAAAAAGCTCCTCGATTAATAGACCATTTCCCCCCCGATGAATGCGGCCGTTCGTGGATCCCCTGGCGCTTCGAAGAATCGGTCGACATCGCCAATTTCAATGATCCGGCCGTCCAGTAGCAAGGCCACCCGCTGGGCCAATCGCTTGGCCTGGAACACGTTGTGAGTGACCAGAACGACCGTAGTGCCGCGCTCTCGATTATGGTGACCAATGATTTGCTCGATCAACCCTACGTTGTACGGATCCAGGTTGGCCGTAGGTTCATCAAGCAGAAGCACATCGGGCTCAATGACCAACGCCCGGGCCAGAGCCACCCGCTGCGCCTCGCCGCCAGAAAGGGTGCGTGCCCTGTCCTTGGCCATGCTCACCAGACCGACCTGTTCGAGAGCTTCGGCCACCCTCCGTTGGCTGTTGCGATTGCCGCGCAACCGCAATCCATATTGCACGTTGGCGGCGACGCTGCGATTGAGCAGGCAAGGCCGCTGAAATACCGTCGTCACCCGTCGCTGGAGACCTACCGGCATTTTATGGCCCTGGCCATAGCACGCACCCTGGAAGCGAATGACGCCGCTAGCCGGCGTTTCCAGGAAATTGAGCAGCCGCAGCAGCGTGCTCTTGCCCGCTCCGCTGGGTCCAACCAGGGCCAGGATCTCGCCGCGTCCGATCTGCAGTTCGTCGACGCGCAGGACTTCACGCCCCCGATAGGCCTGACTCACATCGTTCAGCGTGTAGATAGGCTCACTCATCGATCGTCCTACCTTGCAGGCGCAGCATCAGGAAATTGGCCAGGAAAGCCAGGCTCAACAGGATAATGCCCAGGGCCAACGCCAACTGAAAATTGCCTTTGCGTGTCTCAAGTACGATGGCCGTCGTTAATACGCGGGTCTTGTCCTCTATGTTGCCGCCCACCAACATGACCGCCCCCACCTCAGAGATGATGCTGCCAAAACCGGCGACGATGGCCACCAGGACGCCGATACGCGCTTCAGAAAGTGTGGTCAGCATCGATTGCCAGCGGGTAGCGCCCAAAGCCCGGGCTTGCATCCGTATTTGTGGATCGACGCCCAAAACCGCGGCCATTGTAAAACCGGCGATCAGCGGAAAAGCGATGATGCTCTGGGCGAAGATCATGGCCCCGGGCGTGAAAAGACGGGGAATCAGGTCTGATTCCAGCTGGCCCAGCGGGCCGCCGCGAGACAACAAAAGATAAACGAAAAGACCGATGACGACCGGCGGAAAGCCCATGCCCGTATAAATCAGGATGATGAATAAGCTGCGGCCGACGAAGCGACTCATGCCCAGGAAAGCGCCCAGTGGAATACCGACGATGGTGCTAATCAACAAAGCGATCCCGGATACACGCAGGGAAAGGATAACGATCGCCCATAGGGCGGGATCGCGCTCGAAAATCAACTCTATGGCCTTGACGAAGCCTTGAAATAGTTCGCTCATGACATCAGAAGAATTCTGCTTTCGCTAAACGCGTCTCGCGTAACGCGCCGTGCTCACGGGAGAACAGTTGCCGCCTGCCTGCGCGCGTGAAGCCAGGCTCGTAACTGTTCTCCACCCAAAACCCAGGACACCTCTTGGATGGCCGGAGCAAATCTTTGATGAATAGGTCAATTCTCCTGTGACCAGGTCACGTCTCCGGTGACCAGGACACCTCTCCGGTGCCCGCTACGTTGTAACCACCTAAATCGGCGACGGCCGAAGCGAACGCAGTTGAGCGCAGCGTTGCCAGCGCGGCCAACCAGGCTGGGGTCTGCCATACAGCTTCCGGAACTACTAACTGATAATGCTCCTCGGTCAGAGGAATGAAATGTAGACCATAGGCGGCCGCCGCTGCCTGAATACCCAGCCCGGCCGTTGCCAGGCCATCGTTCACAGCCCGGGCGACGCTCATATGCGTCGCTTCTTCACGTTCATAACCCTGGATCTGGGCTGGATCGATGCCGGCCGCCCCCAATTGATCCTCCAGCCACACCCGCGTACCGCTGCCCGATTGGCGATTTACCCAGCGGACATCCTCGCCTATCAGGTCACTCAGCCCGCGAACCTCCTGTGGATTGCCCGGCGGCACAATCAGGCCCAGGGATCGACGAACAAGCGTCACCAGCGCCAGTCGCCGGCCGGGTAACAAACGGCGCACATAGGGTAGGTTATATGTTCCGGTCGCCGAATCCCACAAGTGTACGCCGGCGATGTCTGCCTCATCTCGGGCCAGGGCAATCAGGCCGCCAAGGCTGCCCACGAATTGAACCTCGGGCGGATTCTCCGGTTCATTTTGCCTCAGGCGTTGCAGCAGAAGCTCGACGGCCAGATCGTGGCTACCGGCGAAGCGTAGACCGACCGTCGAGGCCGATCGGTCCGCCTGGGTAGGTTCGTTCTGCTGCAAGCTCTGCCAGCGGGAAATCGCGACACCCAGGGCGGCCTGGCTCTCGGAGGGTGTATGCCCGGCGCTAAGGGCTTCTAGCAAGAAATGCTCAGCCCGATTCACCAGTTCGGCCCACTTCAATTCCGGGGGATGCTCTGCCAGGACGTTGTTTAGCACCCGGGTGCCGCCTCCGCGCTGGCCGCCGATCAAGCCCTCAAGGGCCAGTTGCCGGTATGCGCGGCTCACGGTACCGGGCGTGCAGCGCCATTGCCCGGCCGCCTCGCGCACCGACGGCAACCGCGCGCCGGGCTGCAACTCTCCTGAAGCAATCCTCCGGCGCAGCGATTCGGCGATTTCCTGATAGAGATGGGGCATAATAAACCGCCACAATGTAACACTTGTATCGATACAAGTTTAACAAATTTACGGAAGACAGGCAACGCGATCGTATTCATTCCTGGCTAGGAATCTTTTACTTATGTCAACTAACCGGCAACAATAGATACTCAGCATCCCCTCAATGTTGATTTTGCTGTATCCTATGAGGGATCTGCCTGGCTAACACCTGAGCGGCCGACCCATGATGCACAAAGCGCCAGGCGCAGGGAGGTTCACGCATGGACAAACCAGTCATCCAGCTTTACCCATTGCCGAGCCAGGAACGCCCGCTGAAGGGACTATATCTGGCCCATGGATTGCGGGAATTCGGGGCCAAGACCGGCCGGGCCTATATATACAGCAATTTCGTCACCAGCCTGGACGGTCGCATCGCCATCCCGCATCCTAGCCGGCCGGGCATGATGGTGCCCAAAGCGACGGCCAATGAAAGGGATTGGCGGTTGTTCCAGGAACTGGCCACCCAGGCCGATCTCATCATCAGTAGCGGCCGCTACCTGCGCGATTGGGCTGACGGCCGGGCCCAGGAGATATTGCAGGTGGACGATCCCCGCTTCGCCGACCTGCGCCAATGGCGGCGCGACAAAGACCTGCCGGTACAGCCGGATATCGCCATCATCAGCCGCACCATGGCCTTCCCCATTCCTGACGTCCTCACAGCGGGTGGGCGGCGGATAGTCGTCTTCACCACGGCCGACGCCGACCGCGATCGCGTGCGGGAGGTAGAGAAGCAGCTTGGCCGGGTCATTGTCGCCGGAGAAACCAGCGTCACCGGTGACTTATTAGTCGAGGGCATGACAGAATTGGGCTACAAGACGGTCTATTCGGCCGCCGGGCCGAAGATCCATCACTTACTGCTGAACGCAGGCGTGCTCGATCGCCTGTATCTGACCTACGCCAATAGATTACTGGCCGGCGATCCCTTCTCCAGTATCGTCGAAGGCCCGCTACTAGAACCGGCCGTCGCCATGACCATCGGCGCCGTCTACCACGATGCTCACGCCCCCAAAGGGCTGGGCCAACTTTTTGTTCAATACGATAGGACCTAATAGGGACCGGCACAGATATCTAGGAGGGAGCATTCTCAATTGCGACCGGCACCTGAGGATGCCGAGGCACCTGAGGATGCCGAGGCACTTGGGGGTGCCTACCTTTCTTTTATGTCAATTGAGAGTGGCTCGTCGATTAGCGTCGCCAACCCACAAGTGCTGGCCATCCGGGAGTGGGGACAATCGCAACCGGGATCGCGGAGCCGCCTAGCCTATTGGCGCTGAATAATTCTGCCCAACCGCAAACTGGCGGCGCCTCCACCCCGGGCAACATACATGCAGTCTAACTTACTCTCGCTGATCTGCCGCTTCACGCGCTCGTAAGTGGCCGGGAATTGGCGCGATAAGCGCGCCTCGATGTCGCGGATTTGTGCTAGATCATGCTCCGACTCGGCCGCCAGGGCTTCCGGGTCGTCTTTGCCCCTCAAATAGTGCTGCGCCCGTTCGAATGATGCTTCGCTCATTCGGGCCAAGCGCAACTGGTCATAGGCCGTCATGGCTCGCTCATAACGTCCCTGGGTGTCCAGACCCTCAAACTGGTAGCGGATCTCATCAGGAATTATCTCGTTTACGTATCTTTCTTCCGAGTAAAGCTCGGCGTCAAACGTATCCAGCTTGGCCTCGATCCACCTGGTGAAGGCGCTTTTGACCTCGGCCGATCTCTCATCGTCGAGCCCGCCGGTCAAGAGCGCTGTGAAATTGGCCAATATCCCCTCGGCGACAGCCTGTTTATCTTCCATCTACTCTTGCCTCAATCAGGAGCCCGGTGCTCAGTCAACCAGAAGGTGGAACGATTTTCCCGGAAACTCACTATCGTCCTGCTCAGGTTCACAATCTCGTCAGTTTCCGGGAAAATGACATGCAAGACTCTAGTCCAGCAGCTTGCCGGCCGCCGCATAGTTGCCCGCTTTCATCGTTTTGACCAGCTTCTTATACGTGCTTTTGCCCTTCTTCTTGTCGAGATTCTTGCGCAAGGTCGCCAGATCGCCGTCGAAATAGGCATTTTCCAGCACGGTATCACCACCTATTATTGGAACCATCGTCTTAACAATGGCCAGATCATCCGGATAGCTGGAAGTTGGGCTGTAGCCCATTTTCTTAACCGCCTTTTGGGTTAGATATTCCGTAAAACCTTCGTTGAAATTCTCACCCATATTGTCGATGACCGCGCCATTCTCATGCCTGTGCAAAACCTCATGTGGTATCGTGTCGACCGCCTGCGCAGAGCTATTGATGTAAATCGTATTGTCGGGCGCGGTGAAGCCTTCAAGCGGACCGTCGGCCGGTTGGCCGTTGCTGCCGTCGTAGGATCCCTCGCCGTAAATATCATCCCAGGCCTTCTTGATGCCGGCTTCGTCCACGACCTTGACCCGATCCACCTTGAACTTCCGGCCGTCGAAGACCTGCTCGAGGATGTTTTCACTCTCTTTCGAACCGATCTTGCCGCCGCAAGCCTGGAAGAGGCGACTCTTCACGAAGCGGACAGCGTTCTTGACCAACTTCGCGCCCTTCTTAAGGAACGAGCCAATGGCGTCCAATACTCCGCGCTGGATACGGGGTCGACTACCGGCAACCATATTGCCCTGGATAGGGTAGCGCCGAATCCCGGCGCCTTCGATTATCCCTTCTCCCGGTTGCGTTGACTGCGCTCTTTTTCCAGATCCGGACCCAGCTGAAAGGACGCGGCCGACGGCGCCATTGCCGACAGCTCGCTGCAAGTGGTTAAATTCGGCCGGCGACAATGACGAGGTATCATGACGAGCCCTCTGCACAATGCTGGACGTTGAAATCTGGATGGCGGACGACCGCCGCCGTTGCAACCGTCGCCTGCGACCTTGTGGGCCACTTCCCTTCGCAGTGTGCGCTGAGTGCCTGCCATTGGCCATAAGCCAACCTCCTTACTGTATCGCGGGTCCAGAACCTCACGGCTTGCATGTCGAGCGGCTGCAAGAGGTGAAGTTTCCAAAACCGCATTATAATGCCCATCGGCCGTTGATTCAATCACACAAATGTATGGCGATTCAATTGTATGGCGATTCAATGCCGAGCAAAGAAATACGCGCCCGGATCAGCTCCTTTTGCCAGAGTAATTACCACGCGGCATATTAACTCGATATTATTTTGACTGATGTGGCCAAGAGTGTTATCGTAGTTGTCGTTTAGGTCAATTGGCCTTGTCGGGCGAACGGTGATCTTTGCATGATGAAACGCCGTAGCTAAACGCCGTCGGCCCGCAGCCGGCCCTGCGCAAGGAGGTGATGCCGAAGAGCATACACAGAACAGTGCGCCACATGGCGCGTGGTTTTCCACTCACATACCAAGACTGTTTTGACAGTCACCGACTTCGATAATGTAAAGCTAGGAGAAGAAAATGTTGAACATTGATTTGCGGCGCTGGTCGATCCTGATCATTGCCATCTTAATGATTGCCGTCTTGGCCGCTTGCGATAGCGCAGCCGACGAAGAGGCGACTGAAGTGCCCGAAGAGACGACAACCGAGGAAGAAGCAACCGAGGAAGAGGTAACCGAGGAAGAGGCGACTGAAGAGGAAGCCATGGAAGAAGGCAGCATCTGGGTCTTGCTACCGGACAGCGCCAGCTCCGCTCGTTGGGAGACCGACGACCGTCGTTTCTTCGAAGGAGCCTTTGAGGCGGCTGGCGTCGACTACAACATCGTCAACGCCGAAGGCGACTCCCGCACCCAGCAAACCCAGGCCGAGCAGGCCATCACCGCTGGCGCCAAGGTCATCTTGTTGGTCAACCTGGACTCCGGTTCGGGCGCGGCCATCATCGCTCAGGCCCGTGAGGCCGGTGTGGCCGTAGTTGACTACGACCGCCTGACCGTCGAAGGTCCCGGCGCCGATGTTTACGTCAGCTTCGATAATGTCCAGGTCGGTGCGACCATGGGTGAGGTCCTGGAGCCGCTGATCAGCGCCCAGGATGGCACCCCGCAGGTTGTGCTGCTCAATGGCGGCCCGACGGACAATAACGCGACCCTCTTCAAAGAAGGTTACGTGAGCTACGCCCAGCCGCACTTCGATGACGGTTCCTGGGAATTGGTCGACGACCAGTGGGTACCTGACTGGGATAACCAGCAAGCCCTGGTTATCTTCGAGCAGATCTTGACCGCTGCTGAGAACAATGTCACTGGCGTTTTTGCTGCCAATGATGGTCTGGCCCAGGCTGTTATCTCGGCCTTCCAGAGTGCTGGTATCGACCCCGGCGACGCCGGTATCCCCATCTCCGGTCAGGATGCCACCGTCGGTGGTATGCAGAACGTTTTGGCTGGCGACCAGGCCATGTCGGTTTACAAGCCGATTAAGGCTGAAGCTTTCGCCGCCGCCGAAGCGGCTATCGCTCTCCTCAAGGGTCAGGATCTTGCCGAACTGACCGGTGGTCTGGTACTGAATAACGGCACTAACGACGTCCCCTTCGTTGCCCTGACGCCGATCGGCGTGACCAAGGACAACGTGGCAGATACCGTCATCGCCGACGGCTTCCGCACCTGGGAAGAGATCTGCGTCGGCGATTTCGAGCAATATTGCCCGGCCGATCGTTAAGATCTTCGCTAATCTGATATGAAGGATGATTGGGGACGTTCAGAAGGACGTCCCCAATCCTTTCTGATGGTGGCTTGTCAGGAGGGTTTTCCGCGCGGTCTGCATGCGGGCGGCACCGCCAGTCAGGACTTTGGCGGCATTGGCAACTTATGTTATCAAGCGATTCGTTCGCCGGCCACCATCAAGTCTGTGTTTCTAATACCTACATAGTGCAGTCGTGTTTATTCTCGGGAGAGGATTATGGCAGAAACCCCGCTATTAGAGTTGAGGGGAGTCTCTAAGAACTTTGGCGCCGTTCAAGCGCTATCCAACGTAGACTTCGAAACCCGAGCAGGCGAAGTCATGGCCCTGGTGGGAGACAATGGGGCTGGCAAGTCAACGTTGATTAAGGGAGTGGCCGGTATATACCCGTTCGATGGCGGCGAGATCTTCATGGACGGCAAGCGGGTCGAGATTCATGGCCCTCGTGACGCTGCCGCTTTAGATATCGAAATCGTCTATCAAGACCTGGCTCTGGCAGATAATCTGGATGTAGTGGCCAATATGTTCCTGGGCCGGGAGAGCCTCTCTTCGTTTCGACGCCTGAATGAGATCAGCATGGAGCAGGCGTCGTTGAAAACGCTGGACTCGCTGTCGGTAACGACCATCCGCTCAGTCCGCCAACAAGTAGCCAGTCTCTCAGGTGGCCAACGCCAGGCCATCGCCGTGGCCAAGGCGGTGATGTGGAATTCACGTCTGGTCATCCTGGACGAACCAACGGCGGCCCTGGGCGTCGCCCAAACGCGCCAGGTTCTTGATCTGACCAGGCGCTTGGCCGATCGTGGCTTGGGTGTCGTGGTCATCTCACATAATTTGCACGACATCTTCGAGGTGTCTGATCGCATCACGGTGCTCCGACTGGGCCACAAGGTGGCCCAGTTCAATGCCGCCGAGACCACCCAACAAGAGGTCGTACACGCAATTACGGCTGGCACGCTTGATCATGTGCCAGGCATGGCGGAGGAACTGGGATGAGTGACAGCAAAAAACAAGACAGCGCGCCCATCGACGACATTCGGCTAGATGCCATTCCTGTGGACGAAGACGATATCCAACAAGATATTGCCCAGGTAGAGGGTGTTGCCCTGGCCAGTGCCGAGGAAAGTACGATAGGCGATGTCATACGTGACTGGTGGCGCCGCGTTCGGGTGGGTGATATCGGCTCTCTGCCCATTATCATCGGTCTGATTGTCATCGCCGTCATCTTTGGCATCGCCGAACCATTGTTCTTCAGTTCGCGCAATTTCGTGAATCTACTATTGCAGATGGCCGGTATTGCAACTATCGCCATCGGCGTCGTATTTGTTCTGCTCATAGGTGAGATCGATCTCTCCATCGGTTACGTAAGTGGCGTATCTGCTGTGGTTATGGTCCTGTTGTTACGGCCGGATCATCAGAACCTGGCCTGGCCCCTGGCCATTGGCGCAGCTTTGATCATCACGATCATCATCGGTTTCGTACAAGGCACGATCATCACCAGGACTGGCGCTCATTCCTTCGTAGTAACGCTGGCCGGCCTGCTGGTCTGGAGTGGTGTCGTCTTAATTCTGACTACCATATCTTCCACAGCCGGCACGATCATCATCCAAAATGACGTGGTCGTGGGTATCGCCAATGAATTCTTGTCACCGACATTGGGTTGGATCTTGTGGAGCTTGAGCATTGCTTTCTTCGCTGTCTCGCGTCTTTCGAAACGCCGAGCACTACAAAGGCAAAACCTACCATCTGGTCCGATGTCGGCTTTGATCATTCAACTCGTGGGCCTGATCGTTATCACCGGCTTCGCGTTGTATTATGCGAATCAAGATCGGGGCGTGCCGGTGGTGTTCGTCATCGTCTGGGTGTTCCTGCTGTTTTGGAGCTTCATCGCCGACCGGACACGCTTTGGCCGCTATGTATACGCCGTTGGCGGCAATCAGGAAGCGGCCCGCCGGGCTGGTATCAACGTGGATCGGATCCGCGTCCAGGTATTCATGATAACCAGCTTCATGGCCGGCGTGGGTGGTATCATCCTGGCTTCGCGATTGCGCTCCGTCGACACGGCCACAGGCGGCGGCAACTTAATGCTGAACGCCATCGCCGCCGCCGTTATCGGCGGCACCAGCCTGTTCGGTGGCGTCGGTTTTGTTATGAGCGCGCTGCTCGGAGCGCTGATCATCGCTTCGGTAGAAAACGGCATGGGCTTGCTGGGCCTGCCCTCGGGCGTCAAGTTCGTGATTAACGGACTGGTGCTGCTGGCGGCCGTGCTGGTTGATGCTCTCTCGCGTCGCCGGCGGCAAGCTTCGGGTATCGTATAACGCAGCGTCGGCCACAGCCTCGGCTGCGCTACCTGCTTATGGGTACGTCGCACAAAAAACTGAGTACTAGAAATGTCCGGAGCATGTTTCGCGCCCCGGTTCAATTGCTGGCGGTCCTGGCCGCCAGCTTGTTTTTGGTCGCCTGCTCGCTCCTTGAAGATGACGCGGCCGTCTCGCTCGGATTCCAACCCGATTTAGCCGAATTCAGCGATGCAACGGAGCAATCCGGCTTGCAGTTTCAGCACGGGGCCTTTCGCTGGGATGAATCCGGTGACGCGGTAGCCATGATGGGCGGCGGCTTGTGCTGGCTGGACTACGACCAGAACGGCTGGCTCGATCTGTATGTGGTCAACAACTACGCCCTGGCCGAAGCCGGCCGTTGGGAAACGGAAGAAGGCGGCCTGCCGCGTAATGCCCTGTTCCGTAACGTTGAAGGCCAATTTAGCGATATTAGCGAAGGATCGGGGGCCGACCTGTCGATGCGCGGTAACGGTTGCGTCGCCGCCGATTTGAATCTTGACGGTTGGACTGACCTCTACGTAACTTCGGAACGGGTCAATGCCCTGTTATGGAACAATGGCGATGGCACGTTTACTCAGGGCGCTGAAGCGGCCGGCGTTGACGCCTACGGCTGGCAGACGGGTGCGGCCGTCGGCGATCTCAATGGCGACGGCCTGCCGGATCTTTTTGTAGCTGGCTATGTTGATATCAACAACCGTATTCCCGAAGCCACGCTGGGTTTCCCCAACACCCATGTCGGCCGCCGCGATCTACTGTATCTCAACCAGGGCGTCGACGAATCGGGCAGAGCCACGTTTCGTGAGGTGGGCGTCGAGGTTGGTCTGGAAGCAGATAACTATGAATATGGTCTGGGCGCGCTACTGAGCGACTTCGATCGCGACGGTGATCTCGACTTGCTGGTGGCCAACGACACCAATCCCAACCGGCTCTATGAGAATATCCCCTGGCCTGGCGGCCCTGGAGCCGATCCGGAAGGCATTGGCTTTCGATTGGCCGAGGTGGGCGGCTACGCCGATATCGACGACGACAACAGCGGCATGGGCGTGGCCAGCGGGGACTATGATAATGACGGCCGTTTCGACCTAATGATCACCAATCTCGGCCGGCAGCTACACTCCATTTACCGCAACCAATCTGAGCCAGATCGCCTCTTGTTCGAGGAAGCTATGAGTGAGATCGGCGTGGCCGATTTCGGCGTCGGTTGGACCGGCTGGGGCATCTCCTGGGCCGATGTCGATCATGACACAGATCTGGACCTGATCATCGCCAACGGCGGCGTGCCCGTGCTAGACGTGACCAACGACGCCATGGATATCCAACTGCTGCTCAACCTGACGGCCCAGGGCATGCCCGGCCGCTTCCAGGATCTCACTGAATTCGCCGGTTTCGCCGACATCGAACCATTGTTATCACGCGGCAGCGCCATGGCCGATTACGATAATGACGGCGACCTGGATATGGCCGTCAATACCATTGGCGGCGACTTGGTCCTGCTGCGCAACGAGAATTCCGCAGGACACTGGCTGACTGTAGAACTGGCGGGTTTCCATCCAGGCGCCGTCGTGACGGCCGTCTTGCCGGATGGCCGTGAACTGCTATGCGAGTCCAAAGCCGGCAGCAGTTACCTTTCGACTGAGGATCCTCGCTGTCACTTCGGCTTAGGCGCGGCCGACCAGTTAGCCGACCTGATTGTGCGCTGGCCAGACGGCGCCGAACAACGCCTGGGCAGGGTCAAGGCCGACGATTTCCTGGTCGTCGAGAAAGATCAGGACGCACCCGTGGAAGAGCAGGCCACCCAAGCCGGCGACAAGCAATTCCTTTTCCAGCTCATGCTAAGAGACGGCGGCGCTTGGCCCATGGATCCCTTGCCCCAGGCGTCACCTGAGATGCTGGCCCTGGGCGAAGCTCTATTCTGGGACAAGGAATTAAGCGGTAATCGCGACGTCGCCTGCGCGACTTGCCACCATCCGTTGGCCGGCACCGGCGACGATCTTTCCCTGTCAGTTGGTGTGGGCGGCAGCGGTTTTGCTGCCGATCGGCAGCTTGGATCAGGCCGGGAACTGATCCCGCGCAACGCGCCTGAGATCTTCAACCGGGGCGTGGCAGGCTGGGAAACCATGTTCTGGGACGGCCGGGTCAGCGGTACGGTAAAACTCGGATTCACCTCACCAGCCGGCGCGAAACTACCTCTTGACCTGGCCAATGTCGTTGCCGTGCAGGCCATGTTCCCAGTCACTTCTCGCGACGAAATGCGCGGCCGTGTCGGCGATCAAGATGTTTTCGATCAAAGGAACGAATTGGCCTTGCTGTCAGATAGCGATCCTACCGGGATCTGGGATGCCATCATGGATCGCCTCTTGGCCATCCCTGAATACCGAACTCTCTTTGCCGACGCTTACCCTGAGATCGCCCATGAACGGTTGCGCTTCCAGCACGCGGCCAACGCTATCGCCGCCTACGAGATGAGCGTCTTCACCCACCTGGATAGCCCCTGGGATCGTTACCTGGCTGGCGAGCAAGAGGCTTTGGCGCCTGAGGCGCGGCGGGGCGCGGCCCTCTTCTTCGGCGAGGCTGGATGCAGCCAGTGCCACAATGGGCCGTTACTGACCGACCAGCGTTTTCACAACATCGGCGTTCCCCAGCTCGGCCCAGGCAAAGGCGACGACGAAGGCCACGACTATGGCCGCGGCCGGGAAACAGGGCTAACAGCCGATATGTATGCCTTCCGCACGCCGCCCCTGCGCAACGTGGCCCTGACCGGGCCCTGGATGCACAACGGTGCCTACATCACGCTGGAAGATGCGGTGCGTCATCACTTGGATCCCGCACAGGCATTCGAGAACTATGACAGTGCGCAACTCGATCCTTTGCTAGAAGAAACATACGAATACCAGAGTGGGGTATTATTGACGCTGGATCCGCTGCTGGAGGAGCCGATCACGCTCACCGACAGAGAGGTTGGCGCGTTGATGGCCTTCCTGCATGCCTTGACGTCGCCCAGCGCCGCGGCCGGCTGTGAACTCGTCCCCGAATCGGTCCCCAGCGGACTGCCGGTCGACGTCGATCCGGTTAATCCCTGCTAGACCGGAGCCGGCCGATCCAGAAACGCCTCAATCAGGCGCACGGCCGTACCGATTCCATCCTCAGCATGAACCTTGCGGCCCAGTTCGGTTGCCCGTGCATTCACGTTTTCGTCGGTCACCAGTTGGTCCAGCGCCTCGGCCAGCCGGGAAGTCGTTAGACGGCGGAACGGAATCGGCGGTAGGCCCACGCCCAACGCTGCCAGGCGCCGGCCCCAGAATCCCTGATCGAAAGTGAAAGACGCGACCAGGCCCGGCCTGCCCGCTCGCAGCCCGGCAGCCGTGGTACCCGAGCCGCCATGGTGAATGACCGCGCTCATGCGGGGGAATAACCAGCTATAAGGCGCGTACTCAAGCCGATAGATATGCGCCGGTAGAGCGCTCTGACCCAATCCGGCCCAGCCAGCCTGGATGATGATCCTATGCCGGCCGGCGCGCGTGGCCTCCACGACCATTTTCGTCGTCGGCCGGGGGTCCGTGACCGGCATGCTGCCGAAGCCAACGAAGACCGGCGGCGGACCCGCATCTAGGAAGTTGACCAGTGACTCAGGCGGTCGCCACGCTTCGTCCTGTGGGAACCAGTAGCCGGTGACACGAGTATCGTCGGGCCAGTCGGCCGGCCGGGGTACGATCAGCGGGCTATAACCGTACAAGGTCGGCTGCCGGTGCAGTTTCCTCAGGTAATCGGAGCCAGAGGTCGCTTGCAAGCCAAGTTTCTCAGTGCGCCAGCGATTAATCGTCCGTCTCATGGCCAACCAGGTCAGGCGCTGGTAGAGTTTGTAGCCCATCCGATTGTAGCCGGGCAAACGTGCGAGCCCGGAGGGAAACCCCATCATCGAGAAGTCGGCCGTCGGCGTCAGGGGGATCACCGCCGCCAAAATGTGTGGGATAGCCATGCGCTCGGCCAGGTCGTAACCATAAAGGCCGATTGGCAATTGGTTGACGACAGCTGCGGCGTCGCGAAGCCAGGGCGCCGCAGGATCAAGCACGTCTGGCAGGCCGCGCGAAATTTCAGCGAAGGCCAGCATCAAGCGCCGCGTGTCTGCCCCGGCCTGGGCGATGGTCTTTTGCGCATCGCCGGGTACGAAACGGCCGGGCAGACCCAGTTTACTCAACAGCGGCTCGTAATCGTGGCTGGTTACGAAGGTCGGCCGGTAGCCAGCGTCTTGCAGCGCTCGAGCCAGCGTAGCATAGGGTAGGATGTCCCCCGTCGATCCTAAGGCTAGAAATAGGATCTGCTTACCAGACGGTTTCTTCATAGAATTCGGCAATGCGTCTGTCCGAGGCGACCAAAGGGCAACTCAGCAGTCTGGCCGTAGCCACGACTGTCCGGTCGGCCGGATCGCGATGCTCCCACACTAGGTCCAGGTTCGCTAACCACGTCCGGACACCAACTGGGCGAATCTCCAGTTTGTCGAGTTGAAATAGCCTATCCACGTAATCAGTTATCGAAAGCGGGATCGTGAGTTTGCCCCGCTTCACTTTCAGTCCGATTTCCCACACCGATATGGAACTGATTACCAGGTGATCGGCCTCTTCAATTACCTGCCTGGCCGTCGACGTAAGCTGAGCTGGATCAAGAGTCCAATACAGTAGGGCCGAAGTATCCAGGACCACCATCTAGAATTCACTCCACTCGTCAATTGTCGGCGTATCGATATCCTCGTGATAAAGGACCTGGCCTTGCAAGTCTGAAAACGCCTGGCCAACGCTGACCTTTTCGCGGATTGGCAATATGCGCAATACTGGCTTACCGTGATCTGTGACGATTAGTTCCTCGCCCGTAGCCTCTACATTGCGAAAAATCTCAAGCATCTTGGCCTTAAGTTTGCTTTTGGAAATCGTCTGACCCATGTTCGACCTCATTATTAATAAATGACTATAGTTATGACCATGGTCATATTCTAGCTGATTATTCCAATGAGGTCAATACGGGGCGACGCTCATAAGCGGCCAGCGCCAGCGCTTGCTCGCCAATCACGCGTACAAGCAAGCTCTTCTTGATCAAGGTGATTTACGTTCCACCTCCCTTGACAGGCTCGACCAAAGCGTATAATGGTCGTGTATGGCGTTGCTGGGAATTGATTTGGGTACCTCGTCTGCCAAGGCGCTGGTCATCGACCAGGATGGCCGGGGCCTGGGCAACGGAGCCGCCGAATATACCATAGACCAGCCCAGGCCCGAATGGGCCGAGCAATCGCCGGATGGCTGGTGGCAGGCTACGATCGTCGCGGTTCGGGCTGCCATGACCGGCCTCGACCGGGGATCAAAGGAGATCGCTGCCATCGGCCTCTCAGGTCAGATGCACGGTACCATTTTGTTAGATGAAGCGGGCGCCCCATTATACCCGGCCGTAATCTGGCCTGATCGGCGCAGCCAGCGCCAGGTCGAGGAGCTTACGGCCGCCATCGGGGCCCAGCGCCTGATACGGCTGGCCGGCAGCCCGCTGGCTACCGGTTTCCAGGCGCCCACGATTCGCTGGTTTCAAGAAGAGCGGCCGGCGCTGTGGTCTAGAGTGAGGACCGTTCTCACACCCAAAGATTATCTGCGCTGGCGACTCACCGGTGAACTAGCAATGGAGCCAAGCGATGGCTCAGGAACACTGCTACTGGATGTCCGGAAGCGGGCCTGGTCAACGGAACTGCTTGCCGCTCTGGACCTCAACGCGGGTCTACTGCCGCCTATCACGCATTCGACGGCCGTCGCCGGATATCTGGCTGACGGCCCGGCCGGGCAAATGGGCCTGCCGGCCGGCATACCGGTCGTCAGCGGTGCGGCCGACACCGCTTGCGGTCAACTCGGGGCCGGCGTCGTGGACGAAGGCGCCCTACTGCTAACTATCAGTAGCGGCGGCCAGCTGGTCGCGCCGGCGTCCAAGGTGCAAAAGTTAGACCTGGGAGGGCGTTTACATACCTTCTGCGGCCCTTTAGAGCCAACAGAAGACCAGTCTGGTTGGTACCAGATGGCGGCCATCCTGTCCGCTGGATTGAGCCTGCGCTGGCTCCGGGATCAAGTGTTTGATCTGAAAGGCGCAGACGCCTATCAGAAGATGACCGCCACGGCCGAAGAGGCTCCGCCAGGCGCCAATGGCCTACTCTTCTTGCCCTATTTGCTGGGCGAACGAACGCCACACATGGATCCTCACGCGCGAGGCTTGTTTCTGGGTCTGACGGCGGCCCACG
Organism: Promineifilaceae bacterium (SeqCode); assembly: GCA_041570195.1. Taxonomy (GTDB): domain Bacteria; phylum Chloroflexota; class Anaerolineae; order Promineifilales; family Promineifilaceae; genus UBA11865. The sequence goes on from JBFFWQ010000015.1 coordinate 33,837, forward strand.
GCCGGGCAGAACTGGTGCGCTCGGTGATGGAAGGGGTGGCTCTGGGCTGCTACGATGCTTATTTAGTCCTGGCCGGGGTCGGCGTCCAACCAGATCATGTCATCATGGCCGGCGGCGGGGCAAGTAGCGCCCTGTGGCGCCAGATCGTGGCCGATGTCTTTAATCTACCCGTACGGCCGCTGGTGACGCAGGAACAGGCTGCACTGGGCGCGGCCTTGCTGGCCGGCGCGGGCCTGGATCTCTTCAGGCCACTGGCGGCGAGTCGGGAATGGGCCAGGTACCGACCGGCCGTGGAACCCCAGGCGACCGCACATGATCATTATCGACGGCTACTGGCTATCTTCCGGACCGCCTATCAAAAACATCGCCAGGATTTTGAGGAGATTGGAAATCTAGATGAGGCCAGATGAACAGACGATTATCAAGACCGCGCGGCTGCGGATACGCACCGCCCGGTTAACCGACGCCCAGATTCTCTTTCGCCTGTGGACAGACCCCAGGGTCATGACCAACGTCGGCTACCCCAAGGGGTTGAAGATAAGCCACCGGGAGATCGAGGACGGCATCCGGGGGCAAGACCCGGGGACCGAGTTCGGCAAGTACCTGATAGCCGAGCTTCAAGCCGGCGCCCTGGCCATAGGCGAATGCAAAATGATACTGCCCGACGAAGAAGGCGTCAGCCGCACCGACGTGAAGCTTCTGCCGGAGTTCTGGGGCCACAAATACGGCGTGGAAATCAAACAGGCGCTGGTTGATTATCTCTTCACGTACACTTCTTGCACGGCTGTTGAGGGCACGCCGAATGTGGACAACGTCGCTTCGATCAAGATGCAGGAGGCCGTGGGCGCGGTGCGCGTCGGCGAAGATACGAACCACTTCCCGGAATCGATGGCCGATTTCACGGCGCCAGTTCATCATTACATCTATCACGTCTTACGGAACGATTGGGAACAGCGCAAGATGGGCCAAGCCGGAGAAACCTGGCTTTTTTGGCGGTAGAATCTGACCAGAAATCAACAAGAGCCAGGCTTCTTATGGTCGCTGCCGCTTGAATACGCAGAAGTAGCTATTGCTCCAGCGAGGCATGGCTTCTCCAGCCACGAAACCCACGTCGCGTTTGTTGCCGACGGCGCCGATAGGCTGCATGTGAACCAGTTCCCAGCCCTCGTTGCCCAGCTCATTCAATTCGGGGATCATCGTCTCGGGCGAGTATTTCCGCGCCTCCCAGCCAGGCCACTTCTCCTGGATATAAGCTTTGGCCCCTTCATTCTCAATGCTGGAATAAAGGAAGCGGGTCAGATATTCCCAGCGCGGTTTCTCATTCACGACAGCACCTCCGACTGATGCTCCTCAAGGCGCACAAAACAAGCGGCGATGGCCCCAAGCAGGCTTTCTGGAGGATCGATCTTGCTGACAAATTCATCCGCGCCTTGGGCCAACGCTTCGTGGCCTAGTTCCGGCCGGCCGCTCAAGACAACGATCATTAGGTCAGGGTGATCTTCACGCAGAGCCGGAATCGACCCGGCCTCGGCCAATCCGGGCAATTGCCAATCAATCAGCAACAGGTCCAGTGACCCGGCTACCAGGCATGCCATCACTTCGTCGGCATCTTTCGCTTCACCCACGACGACAATTTCCGGCCGCCGTTTAAGAAGCGTACTTAGCGCAAAGCGTACCTGTGGATGATCATCTGCAAGCAAGACACGCATTATTCACCTTCCGTCACCTGGCCAGCGCCAGGCTCACGTTTACTTGCAGTGTAAAGCAGAAATGCCTCAGAGACATCGGGCATCTGAGGCATTTATCCATTAGCCAGGTGGCTATTATTACCCGCCTGGCCCTCCGACAAAGAGAGGTCAGCCCCGATTCACAGGACGATTTGCTCGCGCAGGGCTACGGCGATCGCCTCGGCCCGATTTGACACGCCCATCTTGTCCAGAATATGGCTGACATGGGCCTTGGCGGTGGCCCGGCTCACGAAAAGGCGTTCGGCGATCTCGCGATTGTTCAGACCTTCAACCAGCAACACCAGCACTTCCATCTCGCGGGCCGTCAGGTCGTAAGATGGCCTTTCCGGTTCACTGGGTTGCGGCCGAAGCAGGGCTTGAACAGCCTCTGGCGCCAGGGTCGATTGGCCGTAATGGGCGGCCGTAATCGCCGCCGCCAATTCGTCGACGGTGACGTTCTTCAACAAGTAACCGATTGCTCCAGCTTCCAACGCATCGCGAATCAAATCTTTTTCCTGAAAGCTGGTCAGGGCGATGATTTGCACCGTCGGAATATGCTCCCGAATGAGTCGGGTGGCTTCGGCACCGTCCATCTCGGGCATGACCAGGTCCATCAAAACAACGTCTGGTCTTACTTCCCGGCAGACATCCAGGGCCTCTGCCCCATCGCGGGCCTCACCAACCAACTGCAGGTCGGGCCTCACTTGAAGAAATGCCGCCAATCCGCGGCGCACCATGTCATGATCGTCCACAAGCATCACGCGTATTGGTTCCGTCGAAGCCATAGTTTTATCCTTTGCCCGGCGGACGGTCGGCCAGTCGGCCGAAGTCACGCAGGCTAGAGTTGCCTATCTTACTGCGGTCAGGTTTCCTCGGCATGCAGGCTGTTTTCTTCAATCCCCGCTTCTATGTTCGTATTGACATCGCCTTGCCAGGCCACCTTCACCGTTGTTCCCTGATCGGAGGTGCTTGTCAGCGACAATTGGGCGTTAATCGCCGCCGCCCGTTCACGAATGATACCCAGGCCCAATCTACCGGCCGGCCCTTGTTCCGGATCGAAGCCTCTTCCATTATCCCTGACCGTCAGGATTACGCCATTTCCGTCGCAGCAATCTCGCAAGGTGATCGCCACTTGAGATGCCCGGGCATGCTTGACGACATTATTCAACGCCTCTTGAGCGATCCGATATAGTGCAATGCGCACGTTGATCGGTAGCTCGCGGGTCTCTATGATGTGGACGTCCACCGGGATGCCAGTGCGGCCTGTGACCGCCTCAGCCAATTGACCCAGCAAATCTGGCAATTTGCTCTCCTCCAGAGCAGATGGTCGCAACTCCAGCAGCAAAGTCCGCATCTCGGCCAGCGCGCCGCGCGTGAGTTGGCGTAGCTCGCTCAACAACTTTCGCCCTTCGTCCTGGTCCGTCTCCCATGTCGGTCCCAGGGTCTCAGTCAGCAAACTGGCCGAGAAGATGGTTTGGGTGACGGCATCGTGAAGCTCGCGGGCCAACCGGCTACGTTCAGAGGCGACGGCCGTTTGCGCAGCTTGCCGGCGCAAGCTATCGTTGGCAATGGCTAGGATCGCCTGATCGCCAAAGGTACGGCCCAGCTCCAGATCGTCGCCTGAGAACTTGCGCTCTTCCGAATAGAACATGATGAGCCCACCATAGATTTCTTGGCCGACGAGCAGTGGAATGCCCAGTAAGGCCCGGTGGTTTAGTTGCGTTGGCAAACCTGGGGAACCGTGACCAGACCAATAGTCTTTCAGATCCGGAACGATGAGCAATTCTGCCGCAAACATTTTCTCGGCCGCCCATTCATTAGTTATCGCCAACAACTCTGCATCCGGCCTATAACGAATCTGTCCACCAGGATTGGTAGCAACAATGGTCATTTCTTTGTCAGTATCCAAACGAAAGATGACGGCGTCTTCGGCGTCAGTCAATTCTGCAGCCTGGGCAACGATATGGTGCAGGCTTTCTTCCAGGGATCGCTGGCTGTTGAGCAATACCAGGATCTCACGCAAACCCTCAGCGATCTGACGCCGCCGCTCAATTTCAGCCGTGCGCCTGGCGACCTGTTCTTCCAACTCGCGGGTTCGGGCAGCAAGGCTACGGGATCTGAGCCTAAAACCACCATATATAGCCGCCACTACGACGAACAATAGCAGGCCAATGAACCACAACGACTGCCAAAACGGCCTGGGCACGATGACTGCCAGGCTGAGGCCCTCCTCGTTCCAGACGCCATCGCTGTTTGAGCCGACGGCCCGGAACGTGTAGTTGCCTGGCGGCAAGTTGGTGTAAGTGGCATAGCGCCGGTTGCCAAGATAGTTCCAGGCCTTGTCGAATCCCTCCATAAGGTAGGCATATTGGATCTCGTCAGGCGCGCCATAGTGCAACGCCGCCAGTTCGAAGGAAAAGACGGTGTCCTGGCCTGAGAGCTTCACTTGATCGGTCTGGTCAATCGGTTTTTTCAGTTCCGAATCAGGGCCAAATGGAACGGATTCGTTAAGAATACGCATGTCGGTGACAACCAGAGGTGGTCGATAAGGATTGTCGCGAATATCCTTTGGCTGGAAGATGTTGAAGCCGTTGATGCCGCCGAAGTACATTTCGCCATGCTGATTTTCAAAATTGGCGCCCCGATTGAACTCGAACGACTGTAAACCATCACTGGTATCGTAGTTGCGTATTTCGCCCGTCTCAGGATCATAACGAGTTAGACCACGGTTACTGCTGATCCATAGCCGACCGGCGCTATCCTCCAGGATCCCGACGATCATATTATTAGGTAAACCGTCTTCCTGGGTGATATGTTCGAACGAATCGGTGCCCGGATTATAGCGATCGAGGCCGCCGCCGGTTGCCAGCCACAATCTACCTGATTGATCCTGGTGAATGCCATTGACCAAATCATGGGCCAGACTACTCTCGTCGGCCGGCTGATGCCGGTAATAGGTTCGTGTTTGCTCAGTCTGGTCAAATCTGATCAGCCCACCCATGGTTCCGATCCAGAGGGAGCTCTCTTCATCTTCGTAGAAGCTCAATATGTTATTGAGTCCCAGCGTTTCAGGCGGCCGGTCACCTTCGACGTAAGAGTAGTGGTCAAAGCGGCCGTTAGCCGGATCGCGCCTACCGAGGCCTGCGCCTGCAGTGCCAACCCAAAGGTAACCGGCCCGATCCTCGAACAAGGCGTTGACCAGATCGCTGCTTAGGCTATGGGGATCGGCCGGTTCAGCTCGCACGCGACTGAAGTTCCCTCGTGGTCGATTGAGCCGGTTGAGTCCGGCATGGGTTCCGATCCAGAGTACCCCAGCACGATCCTGAATGATGCTGGTCACATAGTCACTGCTCAGGCTAAGTGGATCATCCGGGTCGTGAAAATAGTGGGTCATCAGGCCCGTCTGAGAGTCCAGTAGATTGAGCCCATCGCCCGTCCCTATCCAAAGATAATCCTGATCGTCCTGAAATAGGGCCAGGACTTGCGGATGGCTCAAACCGGCCGTTGCGTCGCCGGTCGAACGAACATGCAAAAACTTGGTCTTATAAGGATCTAGCTTATTGATCCCCCCGATCCGCGTGCCGATCCACAGCACCCCAGCCTCGTCGGCATATAGTGAGCGGATCTCATTATCGCTCAGACTTTCAGGGCGTAACGGATCATGCTGGTAGCGTACGACCTTTTGCGTCTCAGGGTCAACTAAATCCAGACCGAGCTGGGTGCCAGCCCATCTATTGCCGCTGCGATCCTGGTAAACGACATGGATTGTATTGTGACTAAGACTGTTGGGGTTGTTGATCTCTTCTACATAGTACACGATCCGGCCGGTCGCTGGCTCGTAGGCGATCAGACCATCGTCATCTGTACCCAACCAAAGCCAGCCCTCATTGTCTTCGAACAAAGAGTTGATCGGCGGCCATCCTGGACCTTCAAGGATACGGCGCTGGCGCGCGGGCGCGAGCCTATGAAGACTAAAAGACGCTGTCTCTTTCTCGAAACTCAGGAGACCACCCAGAGTGGCGATCCACACTCTGCCCGAATCGTCGACATTGAGATCGGTCACATAGTTTGTGCCATACGGCAAGTTGAGTGGGTCGATCCGATTCGGATAGAAGCTAAACGTTTCCGTCTGGCGATCAAAACGATTGAGGCCGTTTTGCGTGCCAATCCACAGAATACCATCCCGATCCTCCGCAATCGCTTTGACTGTATCGCTGCTGATGCTGGTCACATCTTCAGGATCATTACGGTAATGGCTGAAACTCTCGGTGTCGCGGTCAAAGCGTTCCAAGCCACCACCCTCCGTACCGATCCAGAGGGTTCCGGATCGATCCTCGAAGAGGCTCGCGATAGCATTGTCGGCCAGGCTAGTGGGATCGGTCGAATCATGTTTATAAACCTTGAAGCCGTAGCCATCATAACGATTCAGGCCGTCGAGGGTTCCAAACCACATAAAACCCTGACTATCCTGAAGGATGGCTGTCACTGTGCTTTGCGACAATCCTTGTTCGAGGGCGAGGTGGTCGAACTTGGCGCTGCCAGCCGGCGCTGGCGGAGGAAAAGCGGCCACTTCGATAGATCGGTCATCCATCAAGTCAGACGGAAACGGCGGGGTTTCGCCGATCGCCGCGCGGCAAGCAGAAACTACAAGGATCACAATAGAACAAGCAAGCGTCAAAGATAGTCGATTATTCATGACTCAACGGTTACCTTCCTCTAGTGTGCTCCATCCGGCTTCTATTTTGCAGTGATAAAAGGCAGTTTCGAGCACGAGGAATGTCATGCCGGCCCGAGATCATGGCTTGCTTTCGATCCTCGGCCGGCGCGGATCCACCTTTTGTGGCGATCGCCCTGGGCATTTTCGATCTGCCGCGCTTGCAGGTACAATCGAAGCGTAATTTATCGATGGCCCGCCTGACTGCGGGAGTCGGCCAGTTAGTCATAGGATACAACTTTACATGAGAATCAGGCTCAAACGCCCGAAAGAGATCGCCAAGATGCGCGAGGCCGGCCGGCTGGTGGCTGAATGCTTTGACATATTGAAGCAGAGCATTGAGCCCGGCGTACGGCTGAGTGACCTGGATGCGGAAGTTGAGCACTACCTGAAACGTCGCGGCGCCAAGCCGCTGTACAAGGGCTACACCGGCAGTTCGGCCGGCCACCCGCCTTTTCCGGGCGTGATCTGCGCTTCGGTCAATCAAGAGATTTGCCACGGCATACCTGATGATCGCCTGTTGAAGGAAGGCGATATCATCGGCATCGACATCGGCTTGCGCTACAAAGGCTGGTGCGGCGATGCTTGCGTGACCTTTGCCATCGGGCAAATCAGTGGTGAGGCCAGGCGCCTGATGGATATCACGCAGGAGTGCTTGCGGCTGGGCATCGAAGCCGCCCAGCCCGGCGCCTACTTGAATCAGATAGGCGTAGCCATCCAGAACTATGCCGAAAGCCAGGGCGTGACCGTAGTCCGTGAATGGGGCGGGCATGGAATCGGCCGTCAGCTCCATGAGGCTCCCTCAGTATCCCACATTCGTCAGCCGGATCCAGGGCCAAAACTCCGGCCAGGCATGGTCTTCACGATCGAGCCAATGATCAATGCCGGCGCCCACCATTGGCTTTTGCTCGACGATGGCTGGACGGTCATCACCTCGGACGGCTCTCTGTCGGCCCAGTTTGAACATACGGTCGCTATCACCGACCATGGCCCCGAAATCTTGACCAAGCCATAATCACGGATATGCATTGTCAAAGGCGACCAGGCATTCAGCGCTGCGGCGCGCCGCGGGTCGACTGATTAGGCAGCTGGCGGGCCGGTTCTAGGGATATATTCGGACCGCAGTCTCTTGCTCGTCGTCCAAAAGGAGCGGAAATCGCTCGCCGGTCATGAAATCATACAGACCTGTCTCCAGGAAGTCGCCTTCAGCCGGACCAAAACCGTGATATTGGATGATCAGGTCGCCCGGCTGCCAGTGAGCGGCGACAAAGCCTAGCCCGTCGCCGACCAGAGGTGAAGGAGCATCTGACGCCGGCTGCTCTGGATAAAGATGCATCAACACTGAAACAGGCGCCTCGGATGGGCCATCGGTTCGCCAGATCGAGGCCCAGACCGAGCCATTGACAAATCCCCCGACCAGTTGGGCCAGTCCATCGACACTGACCGGCAACGTGACCGGGGCGCCGCCCGATAGCGTATATCTATCGGCCAGGCCGCCTATCCGCTCGACATCGGCCGAGGAGCCGGACCAATGATAGATCTTGTAACCGCCAGCTTGATTGAGGAATTCCAAGGCCAGATTCTCTGCCAGCGCCGAGTTTAACATTTCGGAGTTATGATCAATCGGCACGATATACCAGCCGGACTGGTCGCCGCCAGGCAGAACCCATGATTGGCCGCAATCGAAGTAAACATGGCGCGCGTCGCTCCGGTCCACGTACAGCTCGGCCGTCGACTCGTCCAGGAGAGGCACGGGGTCCAGGCAGTGAGCGATCCAGGCGCCTTGTTTTTGATTCTGAACTTCATAGATCAGGATGGAATAGCCAAGGTGATCCAACGGTTCCCGGTCGCGAAACCAGTCGAACAAGTCAGGCTCTTCCGGCGTGGCGCCTTGTAGGTGGTTAACACTGATCGCGTAGCGGCCGGGGGCCGGGTTGGCCGGTGCGAAGCCGGTGGGCGTTCCCGCCTCGTCAAACAGCGGCGGTGCATCCAGACCGTAGTAAGCCGGATCGCTTGGCCCGAAGTAGCTGATATATAGCCCGCCGGCCTCGACATCCTGGGCATACTCGGCTAGTTGACCCAAATCCTGACCCCAGTCGATATTGGAATCACCCAGAAAACGATACCCTTGCGTCGAACCTCCTACAATTTCGTTGAAATAGGCCAGAAAGTGTGGCATCTGCCGGAACGTACCCAGGGCATAAAAGGTTAGAAGAGCGGCCAGGAGCCATTGGCTGACACGCTGCCGGCGCCACATCGGACCGGTCATGGCGATGAACAGCCATATGAAGGGCGTCATGGGCAAGATGTGACGGTAGCCGATGTTGAGCCGGCTGGCCGAAGCCGCAATGAACAAAGCCCCGACCGGCAGCCAAAGGATCATAGTTCGGCGCCACAAACGTTGCCCGGTGACGTAGATCACGGCGATAACCAACAGGGCCAAAGTGACGGTCGGAGTCTTCAGTAGATAGGCTAGGCCGAAGTAGCCCCACCAACCCTCGTTGGAACGCTGTCCCAACAGGAAAGCATAATGGCCCCGTTCAATATGCTCTTGCACCTGGACGAAATTGGACAGAAAGGTGGGCGCCGGCAGGGGAATTGGCATTCCGGCGATCTGATCGATTTCAAAACCGTAGGCCGCCCACAGAACAAGGCCGGCTAGGGGAAACCAGGTGAGCCACCTGAGGCCGGGCCGCCACCATGATCCGCGCCAAGATTCACCGTAGCATAATACCAAGGTGACTGGCAGGACCAATAAGCCGGACAGTTTTGAACTGATAGCCAGCCCCAAGGTTAGACCAGCCAATAGCCAGCGAGCGAGCGACGGCCGTCGCCAGTAGTACCAGACGCCGAAGACCGCGCCAAAGTAGGCGGCCGTGGCCACCAGATCGGTCGTGGCCAGAGACGCTGAGGCCAATAGGTTTGGGGCGAAAGCATACAGAGTCAAAGCGATGATCTGACCCGAATTACCGACCAATAGCTTGGACCAACGGCTCACCAAAGCGCCCAGCAGCAGGCCGGCGAAGACAATCGGCAACCGGCCCAAAAAGAGCAACCGGCCGACGTAGACTTGGCCAAGCCAGAGGAACTCCTGTACCAGGTCTTCAGGCGACAGCCTGGGCCATGAGGGCAGATCGGACACCGGGGGCATGGTGGGTTCGCTGAAGAGGAACGTCCCGATCAACCAGTGGCTCAAAGGAGCATGCTGGCCCTGCAACTCTAGTTCGTCCGTTTGCCGCAGGACCTGGCTCCGCAGCAAATGCATACCTTCGTCGGCCGTTGGGCTCTTGGCCAGCACGGCTTGTAGGGTCAAGGCGAAGAAGATCAGCAGCGCGACGACGCTAATCGCCAATGATCGGTATTCAGAGCGCTCCATTTCGACCAGCCGGCTACGCGCGGTTGCGCCTACATGCTCATGGCATCTTGTAAGGCGGAAGGCTAATTAATGGATACTGCAATTTCCGTAGACAAAGTCACCCAAGTGCCGCCGCCGCTATTGCAGGCGTCATATCCATCGAAACAGATCATCAGTCGCAAGGTATAATTGCCCGCTTCGGGTATCTTGATATTGTCTTCGTGATTGAGTCCACCCGGCCGAATGGCCGCATTCGGCCCGCCGTAGCTTTGTTGGAACCAATCGCCCCGGTCGCCGCCGTCTTTGCGCGGCATCACCCCAAGCCGATTATAAGGCACATCGCCACCTGTACTATTGACGATGTTGAAGTCGAACCAGATCAACCCGCCAACCGAGTAGTTTGAGCGAGGCTGTATGTTGAATGATGTAGCCGTGAGGCCGCGGGCGCTCGGCGGCGCTGGTGGCTCTGGCACCGGCGTATCGGTCGGCGGGACCGGCACCGGCGTGTTGGTCGGCAACACGACTGGCACCGGCGTGCTGGTCGGCGTTGGCGGCGGCAGTGTATTGGTTGGCAGCGGCGTGAAAGTAGCCACTGGCGTTGACGTGGCTTCGGGCGTGTTGGTCGGCGTTCTCGTAGGCGGCGGGGTAAAGGTAGCCGGAACTTCGACCACCGGCGGCGGCAATTCCGTGCCGCTAACCTCGGCCGTCTCTTGAGCGGCCAACGTTGGCGCCAGCGTCGGATTGACCTCGGCCGACGGCGATAAAGTATCTTGCAGAACTAGGATAAAAACGACGGCCAACAGCAAGATCATCAAGGCTGCAAGACCGACCACGACGATCGTCAAAGTTCTATTCATGTTTACAGTTCCTCTAAAGCGCGAGTTGACAGCAAGCCAGCTGCAAATCTCGTGGCAGTGATATTATCCTATCAGCACCACGGCGCAAGCTCAGCCAATCTCTAGGCCGTGTCTTGAGCCGCCATTCGGCGCCGTCTCTTCCTCCAGGATATAATTGCCGCATTCAAATTGGGGCGACAAGTCATCGTAGCTGAGTATCGTCGCAGCGAGGATCAAGCGCATAATGAATCCGATAGAGGATGTCAACCATGTCAGTATACCAGCAAACGAACAAGAATCGTGTTAAACGCCATCCGGAGAGGGGCGTCTACGATAAACGTACTGTCTTCCAGATAATCGACGAAGCTTTGATTTGTCACGTCGCGTTCGTGCTGGGAGACCAGCCTTTCGTCATTCCGACGCTCCATGCTCGACAGGAAGAATCGATCTTGTTGCACGGAGCGAGCTCGAGCCGGCTCATGCGCCATGTCGAAGCCGGCCGGGAGCTCAGCCTGGCGTTCACTTTGGTAGACGGACTGGTATTGGCTCGGTCGGCATTTAGTCATTCGGTGAATTATCGCTCGGTGGTTCTCTTCGGCCGGGGCACGAAGATCATCTCGGCGGATGAGAAATCGACCGCCCTGGAACGCTTCACGGAACGCGTTATGCCGGGTCGCTGGGCCGATGCGCGTCCGCCGACGGCCGTTGAATTAAAGGCCACCTCCGTGGTAACCATTCCAATCGAGTTGGCTTCGGCCAAAATCAGGCAGGGACCGCCAGTTGATGAAGAGGCGGACCTGGATCTGCCCGTCTGGGCCGGCGTCGTGCCCATCAGGCAGACCGTTGGCCATCCAGAACCTGATACACATCTTAGAGAAGGTACACCATTGCCCGATTATATCCAGCGCTACGTTCAGAACGGGCGCTGAGCGACCGCTAGGCGCTCAGCCGGCCAGGAAATGCCCGATACGCCGATAGAAATCGACGACCTCGATGCCCGCTACATTGATTGGGCCAGAGACCTATTGTGCAGGACATGGGGCTCCACCCAGGTCGTCAGCCGCGGACAGATTCACGAGGCGATCAAACTTCCAGGATTGGTGGCCCTGGTTCAAGACCAACCTGTTGGACTCGCTACTTACCGGATATCGGGCACTGAATGCGAGCTGACCACGATCGACAGCGTCAGGCAAGGCATAGGCGTTGGTTCAGCACTGCTCGAAGCGGTCAAAGTAGAGGCGCAAAGAGCGCATTGCCGCCGGCTATGGCTCATTACTACCAACGACAATCTGAAGGCGCTGCGTTTCTACCAGCGGCGAGGGTTCACGCTGGCAGCGCTGCACCGAAACGCCTTGGCCACCTCGCGCCGGCTCAAACCCGACATACCGATGATAGGCGAAGATGGCATTCCACTTCGCGACGAAATCGAGTTAGAACTGATCCTGGCAGACGGCCGGCAGCTATATAGAACTCAGTAGGGCTTTCGACAAATGAAAGGAGCCGAGACACACAGTGTTCCGGCTCCAGAAGCTTAGAAACGAAGTTGAGGAGGATGCAAGCATAGCTTAGAATCGCCAAGCATCCTTGACGCCTGGCTCATCCATGAGAAACCACCCCTTCACTAAAACAGAACTGAAGCCATTTCGCGACGGTAGGCGCCGGTTAGCGGATCTTCATCGCCGAGCAGCTCAAAAACGCCCAGCATCACCTCTCGCACCCGCCCATCGCGATAATTCTTGTTGTAACGCAGCACGTCCAGCAGCCCGTCCATTGCTGGAGCGATCTTGCCCTGGCTGAGAAGGCGAGCCGCCTGACGGTATTGGGCCTCAACGATGGTAACTTCGGCGTTCTCATCACCATTCTCGGCCACGGTGCATACAAAGTCGGCCACAGGCAGCAGTCGCTCGGCCCGGGCCATGGTCAACACTTCCTCGCGTAACTCGCCCAGGTAATCGTTGGCCTTGCAACCCTGTCCCTGGCCTATGAGTGCCCGGGCCAGACCCAGTCGCGCTTCCAGATCGGCCGGGTTCTTCTCCAGCGCCAGTTGGAAAAGCTCGGCGGCTTCGGGCCAGCGGCGCTCGGCAATCATGCGTTCAGCCGATAATGCCTGACCGTCGGCCTCGCCCGGGGCGACATCCTTAAGAAACTGGCGTACTTGAGGTTCAGGCTGCGCGCCCACGAACTCGCCAGCCACCTGTCCATCGCGGAAAGCCTTGACGGCCGGGATGCCCTGGACGCTGTATCGCATGGCCAGGCCCGGGTTGGCATCCACATCAACTTTCGCCAGAACAAAGTTGCTGTCGGGCTCTTCAGCCAGCCGCTCGAGTACCGGGCCAAGCATCCGGCAGGGTCCACACCAGGCAGCCCAGAAATCAACCACCACCGTCTTCTCGGAAGATTTCTGAATGACATCACGCTCGAATGTCATTTCATCAACATCTATGATATTTGCCGTGTGTGCCATGTAGTTCTCCTCAAGGATTAGCCTTCAGCTGCCAGCTTTCAGCTGTCAGCCTTCAATTTTCACTTCAAATCGTAAGCGGTAATATGTTCGCCATCAAATTAGTCCACTGGATTACCGACGAGGGCAGTCTAGCAGTTTTCTGTTAACAATCCGTAAGCAAAATGACGTTTCTTGGGCTAGAATGGTCGCATGATGCTCGAAACTGAGTCGCTGCTCGATCGTGAGCTCACAGACGAAATTCTGCGCTACCTGAGCGTCTCCGATGGACGCCAGCCCGATTTGGCGCTGCTAGACGATCTGGTGGCGGCCTATGTGCGGCACGTGCCCTGGGAGAGCGCATCACGGATCGCGAAGAAGGCACGCGTTATGGAGCGGACCGGTGCTGCAGATGAACAACTCATCGCTCGCTGGCCGGCCGAGTTCTGGTTAGGCGCCATCGGCCGGGGAACCGGCGGGACATGTTTTGAGAGCAACTACGCTTTCTTCGCCTTGCTAACCGCTCTCGGCTTCTCCGGCTATCTAACCATCAACAACATGGATCCTACGATCGGTTGCCACGCGGCCATCGTCGTTACACTAGACGGCCATGCATGGCTGACTGATGTCGGCCTGCCCCTGTATGTACCTTTGCCCTTGGAATCGGTTCAGGTGACTGAGCGCCAGAGTCCATTCCACCGCTACACGGTGCGGCCGTCCGGATCGTGCACTTATAGGATAGAGCGAGACCAACATCCGCAGACCTACTGTTTTACGCTGATCGATCAGCCGGTAGCCGATTCAACATATCGCGAAGTTTTGACCGGCGATTACGGCCCTGGCGGTCTGTTTCTCGATCGAGTTATCGTGAGCAAGGTGATCGCCGGCCACATTTGTCGATTCAACAGCGACGAGCAACCCTATGTTCTAGAGAGATTTGGGCCTAGTCACGCCAGCAGCGTCGGGCGAGCCAATAGAGTCAGACGAGCCGACAATGTCAGGCTAAGTGAAAATCCGACCAGCGACGTCAGCCGGTACTTCAACATCGACGAACAGGTGCTCAGGCGGGCGCTTCAGGTTGTTGGAGCCAGCTCTTCCGGATCAGACGCCGGTGTCGATAGCCCGCAAAGCCACACCGAAGAGGAATAGGGTGAGCAGCGTGTAATACCACTGGGCCTGATTCGAATCGTCGCCGCGCGTGAAGGCAAATAAACCGGGCAGGGCAACCAGAGCAAACGAGCCATAGATATAGTGAACGATTCCTCGTCCGGGCCCGCCTCCTCCCAGGGCAAGAATGATGCCTAGCCCAGCCTGCAGGACGAAGATCAGCTCACCAATGACTAGCGCCCCGAAGTAGCTGCCGTCCACGCCGTTCTTGCGAATCGCCCGTATTAGGCCCCAAATGCCCAGCAGCAGGAAGAATAGAAGCGCCGTATTGGATAGTACACCGTGTATTTGGACGATAGTTGCCATGAGAGTGAGCCTGCCTCCATAGAACGCGCCACAGGCGGATTTGTCAATGAAATGGAAACTAACCTGTAGCGGCCCTGAGTTTAGCCAGCCGGGCAACGTTAGTCAAAGATCGAACGATTGCCCAGAGTGACATATGGGCTACAATCCGCCCTCATGAGCGCTGGCTATCAAGAGGCCCTTGATTATCTGTATGGCCTAGTCAATTTCGAGCACCGGCGAATTGACCAGTACACGTCAGAAAACATCAGCCTGGATCGACCACGGCGGCTATTGCGGCTGGTCGATGATCCACAGAAGACATTTCAGACCATTCATATCGCCGGCACCAAGGGCAAGGGTTCAGTGGCCGCTATGTGCGCCGCCATTTTCCGTGCTGCCGGTTACCGGGTGGGCCTTTACACGTCACCGCATTTGTTTGATTTCCGTGACCGGATCCGAATCGTGACCCCTCAGGACGGCGACGGCCGGATCGGCAGGGCCCAGGTCGTCGATCTGGTGCAAGCCCTGAAGCCAGCCGTGGCTCAAATGCCGGAAGTCACCTGGTATGAAGTTGTCACGGCCCTAGCTTTCATGTATTTCGCCCAGGAGAAGGTCGATCTGGCCGTGGTCGAGGTCGGCCTGGGCGGCCGGCTTGACGCGACCAATGTTTTGAGTCCGCTCGTCTCTGTGATCACATCGTTAAGCCTTGATCACACGATCCTTCTCGGAGATACATTGCCGGAGATCGCCGCCGAAAAAGGCGGCATCATCAAACCTGGCACCCCGGTAGTTACCGCGCCCCAGGTGCCCGAAGCGCTTGAACGTTTGTTGGAAATCGCCGATTCAGAAGGCGCGCCCGTGACTATCGTCGGCCGCGATTGGCAGTGGCAAGCTGTTCCCCATCTCCAAGAAGGCATCATGTCCAAACCGCCTAGTCGCCAACAGATCATCCTTAGCCAGGCGACGGATACCGCATTTGTCCGACCGCCGTTGCACTTGACCCTGAATCTGACCGGCCGGCACCAGCAAGAGAATGCCATGGTAGCTCTGGCCACCGTCGACAAGGCCGCCGGTGCGTATCCCCGACTAGACGTTAACGCCGTTGTTGAGGGGTTGGCTCGCGTTGATTGGCCAGGTCGACTTCAGGTACTTAGTTCGGATGATGACCGGCCGACGTTACTGGTCGACTGCGCCCACAACGCTGATTCGGCGGCCAAACTGGCCTTCGCTCTCAAGCATGACTACCGATTCGAAACGCTATGGCTAATCCTGGGCATCACGGCCGACAAGGACCAACGAGGCATCTTGCAGGAATTACTTCCGCTGGCTGAGCGGGTGATCATGACGTCATCTGGCCATCCACGGGCAGCCAAGCCAGCCGAGTTGGTCGAGTTGGCGGGCGAATTGGGCACGCTTGCCGTGGCCAGCTCATCGGTAACGGAGGCTGTTCGGCGTGCATGGCGCGAGGCTCGGCCGAAAGACCTTATCTGTGTTTCCGGATCCATCTTCGTGGTCGGCGACTTGCTTTATCATTGGGACGGTCTACAATCGGAATTGTGAGCGCCTGCCGTGATAAGCAAAGCTGCCGGGCTCCGCTGCCTTTGCAGACGACAGCCGATGGTAACGGCAAAACAATACGGAAGTTCACAACATGGGAACAATCATGAAAGACGACGACCGATTTGATTTTGGTCAATATCCCGATTACATGGGCATCAATCTGCCATTCTCCGATGAGATGTTCGAGGACAGCGTCGACCTACCTCTAGAAGACGGCGCTTTTGAACGTCCGTTCTTGCCACTGCGCGACCTGGTATTGTTCCCGCAGATGGTGATGCCGCTATTCGTCGGTCGGGAGCGATCCCTGGCCGCCGTACAGGCCGCTTCAGCCAATGGCGAGAGCCTGATCGTTGCCGCTCAAGAAGACGGCGAGATCTTCGATCCAACCGCCGAAGATATTTATCAGATCGGCACCGAAGTATCCATCGGCCGGACGTTGCGGATGCCTGATTCTACGACTAGCGTGCTGGCCCAGGGCCGCCGCCGAATTGAGATACTCGAATTCGTCCAATGGGATCCCTATATTCGCGTGCGGGTCAGGGTTATTCCCGAATCCGATGAGTGGCGAGACACGACCGAGGCGCTCATGCGAGCGGTAACGGCCCTGTTCGAGAAGGTAGTTGAGCTCAGTCGCAAAATCCCCGAAGAAGTATTCGCCTTCGCAATCAATATCGACGAACCTGGCTGGTTGGCCGATTTCATTACTTCGGCTCTCGATCTGCCTCTGCCCGTAAAGCAAGAAGTCCTGGAAACCTTCGATCCAACCAGCCGCTTGCAGAAAGTCAGCGTCATCCTGGCCCGAGAACTCGACGTCCTAGAAATGGAGGACCAGATCCATTCCCAGGTCCAACAAGAGGTCGACAAAATGCAACGCGAGCATTTCTTGCGTGAGCAAATGCGGGTAATCCAGAGCGAACTGGGGGAATCAGATGCGTTTACCCAAGAGCTCTCGGAGTTGCGCAGCGCTGTAGAGGGCAAGGATCTTCCTAAGGATGTACGAGCCAAGGTGGAGAAAGAACTGGCCCGGTTGAGCAGCATGCCACCAATGGCGCCCGAAATCGGCGTGATTCGTACCTACCTGGATTGGATACTTGAACTACCTTGGCTAGAAAAGAGTGACGACAATCTGGACGTTAAGCACGCGGCAACTGTTCTTGACGACGACCATTACGGGCTGGAGAAAGTCAAGGACCGGATTTTAGAATTCATTGCCGTCAAGAGCATTGCCGCCGATACCATGCGCACACCTATCCTCTGCTTTGTGGGCCCGCCCGGTACCGGCAAGACGTCTCTTGGCCAATCAATCGCCCGGGCTCTCAACCGCGAGTTCTTGCGGGTCAGCCTGGGCGGCGTTCGCGATGAAGCAGAGATTCGCGGCCATCGCCGCACCTACGTCGGTGCGTTGCCCGGCCGCATCGTCCATGCCATGCGCCGCGCCGGAACGATCAATCCTTTGTTCATGCTAGATGAAATCGATAAACTGGGCCAGGATTTTCGCGGCGATCCGGCCGCGGCCTTGCTAGAGGTTCTTGATCCGGAGCAAAACAAAGCCTTCGTCGATCACTATCTTGATCTAGACTACGATCTATCAAACGTCCTGTTCGTGACTACGGCCAACATGCTCGACACCGTTCCACCAGCGCTGCTCGATCGCATGGAAGTCATTGAGTTTCCTGGCTATCTCGAGGAAGAGAAGATCGAGATAAGTCGCCAGTTTCTAGTCCCGCGCCAGATTGAAGAGCACGGACTGGAGCACGCTGGCATTCGCATTGACGAACAAGTTCTCAAGATACTTATCCGGCAGTACACTTATGAAGCAGGCGTGCGTAATCTGGATCGAGAAATCGCCAACATTTGCCGCAAGGTCGCCCGACGGGTTGTAGAGAAGAAACGCTATCCAAAACGGATGACACCCAAACAAGTGGTCGAACTGCTCGGCCCGCCGCGCGTCTTGCCCGAACTACTGCGCGAAGAAGATGAGGTGGGAGTGGCCACTGGCGTGGCCTGGACCGCGGCCGGCGGCGACATTTTATTCATCGAAGTTACGATTATGCCCGGCAAGGGCAGCCTGACCCTGACCGGCCAGATGGGCGACGTCATGCAGGAAAGCGCCCAGGCGGCCATGAGCTATATGCGCAGCATCGCCTCATCCTTCGGCGTGAAAGAGGATGAGTTCGAGAATACGGATGTCCATATTCATATCCCGGAAGGCGCTGTACCAAAGGACGGCCCTTCGGCCGGTGTGGCCATGGTTACCTCATTGCTATCTGCTTACACCGAGAGACCGATCCGTCGCGACGTGGGTATGACTGGCGAGATTACCTTGCGCGGTCGTGTCCTGGCGGTGGGCGGCATCCGCGAAAAGGCTCTGGCTGCACGGCGAGTGGGCATCAAGACCTTCGTCATGCCCAAGAAGAACAACAACGACTTGGACAATATCCCCAAGCGACTGCGCCAGGATATGGAGTTCGTCCTCGTGGAACGCATGCACGAGGTTCTGGACGCGGCCCTATTGCCGTCGCAGAGAAAGAAACGCCTTAAGCAAACCAAACCGGCTACGTTGCCGGCCCCGGCCGTTCCGCCAGCATAACCCGCCACAACGCTAACGTGCCAGGCCAGGCGCCGCCAATATCCAGGCGGTAAGTGTAATGTTACCTGTCGCCACTTTCTCAATCGTCGCCCACGATCCCCAGCGCATGGAATGGGGAGTCGCCGTCCAATCGAAGTTCTTGGCCGTTGGAGCCGTCGTCTCCTGGGCCCGAGCTGGCGCGGGCGCAGTGGCCACCCAATCCTATGCTAACTTAACCTATGGGCCGGACGGCCTCGATCTGATGGCCAGCGGTGTTTCGGCCGAAGAAACGATAGAACGATTGGCGGCCGCCGACGACAACCGGGCCCTGCGCCAGGTGGGGATGATCGACTCTCAGGGCAACGCAGCCGCTTTCACCGGAGAGGGCTGCCACGACTGGGCCGGGCATATCGTCGGTCATGGTTTCGCTTGCCAGGGCAATATCCTGAGGCCTGGCACCGTGGAAGCGATGGCCGCCGAATTCGAGCGACTTCGCTTTGGCTCGGGCGAATTGGCCGATTGGCTGGTTGCAGCCCTGGCCGCTGGCCAGGAAGCCGGGGGAGACAGTCGCGGCCGGCAAGCGGCCGGTGTTCTGGTCGTCCGTGAGAACGGCGGTTACGGCGGCAACAACGACCGCTACCTGGACCTCCGGGTCGACGACGATCCCTTCCCTATTCAGAAGCTGCGCAAGCTGGTGCACATGCATCACCTTTACTTCGGGGAGGTCAACCCGGACCACCTGATACCATTGGCTGATGTGGCTGAAGATTTGCAGACTATTTTGATCCGTGCCGCCAAATACGATGGTCCGGTTACAGGCGAGTTTGATGAGCCAACGCGAGCTGCCTTACGCTCGCTGGTAGGTATGGAGAACCTCGAAGAACGCTGGGACGGCCGCGGCGACATGATCGATGGCATGGTGGTTGATTTTCTACGCCAGCGCTTCGGCGAATAGTTGGCAAACACGCTAACCTTTCGATACTAATAGCGACGCCAGGTGAAATTGAACCATGTCAGAGAGTGGACCAAGACCTTTGCTCGTCGAGCTCCCCATTGTGGTCAAGACCTACGATGTGGACTATGCCCAAATAGTTCATAATGCGGTCTACGTCCGCTGGTTGGAGGATTTGCGACTACAAGTCATGACCGAGCACTATCCGCTGCAAGATTTGCTCGAAGTCAAGCAGTCGCCGATACTGGAAAGAACGGAAATCAACTACCACCAGCCGCTGCGCCTGTTTGAGGAAGCGGTCGGCCGCATGTGGGTCAGTAAACTGGGCAAGGCCCGTTGGGAGGTCGAAGCCGAGATTTGCCGCGGGGAGGTCGTGGCGGCGACGGCCCGCCAGACCGGCTACTTCATCGATTTCGAGGAATATCGCCCGGTTCGCATCCCGGCCGTACTACGCGCAAGTTGGGAGGCAGACCTAGAGGCCGGCGATCACAACAGTTAATAGTCAATTGCAGGGAAGACCTTCGTTGGCCAAAGAAAAGCGTCGGCAAATCACCAGAGTAATTGGCGGCGAATCAGAATCTGATACATGAAAGTTATTTCGGCCGATTACGATAAACTACCCTGAAACGTTCACAGACCAATAGCATATTGTGTGACGGACTGTGCCCAAGTGCCTGGCAAATACGGCCGAAATAGCGCCAGTGTGCATCTCGCCAGTAAGCCAGAGAGCGGTCGCCTTCACCTTCATCATAGGCGAATTGGGCGTTGACCTCGTCGTAGGCTCTCAGTCGCACCTCGGTCGTCTCGATAAGGCAAAGCGGACGGCCAACCCCATCCAGGATGATGCTCAGATCGCCCTCTTCGGGCGGCGCTGCGCCCTCGGCTTCGAATTCCCACAGCAGCGAACAGGTCGCCGTCTTGATGCCGTCGGCGACCAATCGGCCCAGATCTTCGGCCATATCCGGGCTGTCGCCGAAGCTCCAGGCCCCCGGTGGTCGGCCCACATCTTTCGGTTGCCGGCCCTCATCATCCGGTGCTCGCCCGATTGATTCAAGATAAGATGACCAAAAGGCTGCAATGGCGTCAGGCTGGATATTCATCGGTTCTCCTACAAGCTGCCATGGCTGGCTAGGCTGCCACGGCCGGCTCTTTACTGCTATTATTGTGTTGGGATCGTCACTATGGCCGACCAGATAACAAGTTTCAGCAACCCACTTGTCAAACGCGTCAAGCGCTTGCGCCAGAAGAAATACCGCCAGCAGGAAGGCCTCTTTTTTGTCGAGGGCCTGCGGCTGGTGTTGTCGGCCTTAGAGGCCAAGGCGCCCATCGAAACGATCATCTATTGCCCTGAACTGTTAACCAGTGATGTCGCCTGGGAAAGGCTGCGTTCGCTGGCGGAGCCGGGAATCCGGCTCCAGGCTGTTTCTGCGCCGGTATTCGCTTCTATCTCCAGCCGGGACAATCCAGTTGGCCTGGCGGCCATCGTCCAGACTGAGTGGACCGCTTTGACGGACTTGACCGCCGGCGCCGGCCAGAT
This sequence comes from Promineifilaceae bacterium (SeqCode), assembly GCA_041570195.1. Taxonomy (GTDB): domain Bacteria; phylum Chloroflexota; class Anaerolineae; order Promineifilales; family Promineifilaceae; genus UBA11865. Next base: position 54,979 of record JBFFWQ010000015.1, read on the forward strand.
CTTCGTCGCCTTGTTCCAAGTGGCCGAACCCGGCAATCTGGGCACTATCATCCGTACCATGGACGCAGTCGGTGCCCAGGGTTTGATCTTGGTCGGCGATTCGGTCGATCCATATCATCCGTCGGCCGTTAAGGCCAGCATGGGCGCACTTTTTTCGATCGCCGTCAGCCGAACACCGGATAGTCAAGCCCTGCTTGGTTGGGCAGAATCTCAAGGACTCTTGACGGTGGCCAGCTCGGCCAGAGGCGCAACGCCCTACGATCAGGTCGATTACCAGCTCCCAGCCCTGCTGCTACTGGGCAATGAAGGCACTGGACTGCCGGCGCCGGTTATGGCCGCCAGCAAGTTCACCGTGGCCATTCCCATGGCCGGGGCGGCTTCATCACTGAATCTGGCCGTGGCGGCCGGCTTGCTGCTCTACGAGATCCGCCAGACGGCCGCCGACTAGCGTTAGGCCAAAGCCGCCAACTCACGACCACGTCTCCAGAGTTTCCTTGAAATTGCTCATGAAGTAATCGGCCGTAGCCCCGTCAAGGATACGGTGATCAAAGGTTAAGCTGGCATAGGCCATGAGCCGGATGGCGATAGCGTCGTCTATGACCTTTACTCGCTTTTCGATCTTGCCCATACCCAAAATACCGCATTGCGGCTGGTTTATGATTGGCGTGGCGAAGAGGCTGCCCGACACGCCGTGATTGGTCAGGGTGAATGTTCCGCCCTGCACTTCGTCGGGCAGCAATTGATTTCTGCGCGCCCGGCCGGCCAGATCGTTGACGGCTCGGGCTAGGCCCAACAGGCTCAGCCCATCGGCTTGCTTCACCACTGGAACGATGAGACCCTCGTCGATGGCCGTAGCCATGCCAATATTGATCTCATCATGCAGCAAGATGCCCTGGTCAGTCCAACTGCTATTGACAAGGGGGTGCATCCTGAGCGCCTGAACGATGGCGGCCACGACATAGGCGGTAAAGGTCAGATTGGCACCGTCCTGGGCAAAACGGGCCTTGTTGGCCGTCCTGTGCACGGCAACGGCACTGAAATCGACTTCAAAAGCGGTAGTCACGTGGGGGCTGGTATGTTTGCTGCGCACCATGTGCTCGGCGATCGCCCGGCGCATAGAACTCAAGGCCAGCACCTCACCGGGAACGGCCGGCGTCGTCGCCGGCTCCGCGCGGCGCTCTGGCGCTTCGGCAACTACCGGCGTCGCTGTTTGGCCTTCCCCCTCGACGAAGGCCAGGATATCTTTCTTGGTTATACGGCCGTGGCGACCGGTGCCGGTTACCTGATCTAAATCAACGTCGTGCTCCGCGGCTATGCGGCCGACCACCGGGCTAATGCGGCCGGTATATGGCCTGGCGGCCGCTTGCTGCCCTGGGCCGTTGCTGACCGTCCGGGCCGCCAGGGGTGGAGCGATAGCGGCTGGCTCGACATCGAAGGCGGGCGCCCGCTTCGCAGAGGTGAGCGCTCCATCCAACTCCGGGGCAGCGCCGATCTCATCACCTGGCTGGCCGATGTAAGCCAATACTGTACCCACTTCAACAGTTGATCCTTCGGCGACAAGGATCTTTAGAAGCGTGCCGGCCACTTCAGCCGTAGCCTCAGTCGTCACCTTGTCGGTCTCGATCTCCAGGATAGGCTCGTACTGTTCGACCTGATCTCCCTCGCCCTTGAGCCAGGCAGCGATTGTGCCCTCAAATACACTCTCACCCAGGCTGGGCATGATTACTTCAGTTGCCATTCACCTCTCTCCCTTCATTTCCAGGTCATCCCCGGGTGCTCACTCGTAGAATATCGGGTACCTAGCCGGATCGATCTCATTCATCATTTCGTAGATGAGTTCAAATACCTCTTCGACATTTGGCTTCGACCAATAATCGCCATCCGAACCGTAGGCCGGCGGGTGCGCTTTTGCGGTTAGTGTTCGCGGTTTGGAATCGAGCCACCAAAAGCCACCTTGCTTCTCCAATACTTCTTGCATCATATAAGCCGTCGCACCGCCGGGCACGTCCTCGTCGACGAAGACGATATGACTGGTCTTCCGCAGCGAATTCACGATGAGCCCTCCAGCGTCAAAAGGCAAGAGACTTTGAACGTCGATCACCTCGACCTCAATACCAGTCTTGCTCAGTAATTCGGCCGCCTCGAGGGCGATGCGGCAAAGCGCGCCATAGGTCACCAGGGTCACGTCTTCGCCAGGCCGCAAAATCTCGGGCACACCAAGAGGAACGGTCATGGTAGCCAGATTTTGGGGTAGTCGTTCTTTGAGACGATAACCGTTTAGCACCTCAACCACCAGGCCCGGCTCCTCGGCCTGCAGCAACGTATTGTAGAAACCGACGGCCTGGGTCATGTTGCGCGGCACCAACACGTGAAGCCCGCGCACAAGGCTGATAATGCCGGCCATGGGCGAGCCAGAATGCCAAATCCCTTCCAATCTATGTCCACGGGTGCGGATGATAACCGGCGCCTTCTGACCACCGCTGGTACGCCAGTGCAATGTGGCCAGATCGTCCGAGATGATCTGTAAAGCGTAAAGCAAATAATCCAGATACTGGATCTCGGCCAGCGGCCGCAGCCCCCGCAACGCCATGCCAATCGCCTGACCGATGATGGTCGCTTCACGGATACCTGTATCGGCCACGCGTAGCTTGCCGTACTTAACCTGCAATCCGGCAAAACCCTGATTAACATCGCCAAGGCGACCAACATCCTCGCCAAAGGCAATCAGGCGCGGTTCACGGGCTAACATGTCGTCAAAAGCCCGATTCAACAAGTCAAAGCCATTGACCAGCGGCGAATCTTTGTCGAAGATCGCTTTCTCTTCCGGAACACGGAGTGCAGATCCGGCCGACTCGTCATGCAGATGCGTGGCATAGCGTGCGCGCCCTGCACTTTCCAGGCGACGTTTGATGGCCACCAATGGTCGCCGGCAATCGGCATCCTCGCCCTTCAAAAGGATCAATGCATCGCGAATTGAAGCCAGGATTTGACGCCTGCTGGGAACAGGCATTCGTTGAACTCTGCGGCGAATGTGTCCCAATTCCTCGGCCGCCCGCGGGTCGCCGCAGGCCCGGTCCAGGATATCGGCGACGGCGCGCTGTTCCTCACGCACTGGACCGATGAATCCTTCCCAGGCCTCGATCCGGGTTTGTTCTACGTCGGCTTTCGTCTGCCGCTCGATCCTATCTAGCTCATCGACCGTAGCCAGATTTTGCCTGACAATCCACTGGCGCATTTGTTGCACACAGTCATTCGCCCGCTCCCACTCCAGCCGCTCCGACGATTTGTAACGTTCATGGCTACCCGAAGTGGAATGACCTTGAGGCTGGGTAGCTTCAATGACATGTATGATGGCCGGCACATGTTCCTGGCGAGCAGTCGCGGTCGCCTGGCGGTACGTTTCGATCAAAGCCGGATAGTCCCAGGCACGAACGACATAAATGTCGTACCCATCTTTTGAACCCGGCTCACGCTGAAAGCCGGCCAATGCTTGAGAGATATTAGCCTTGACTACCTGGTACTCGTTGGGCACCGAAATGCCGTAGCCGTCGTCCCAGATGGACATTACCAATGGCCCCTTTAGGACGCCAATCGCGTTGATCGTCTCCCAGAACAGACCCTCGGCGCAGCTGGCATTGCCGATGGTGCCAAAAGCGACTTCATTACCGTTATTAGAAAATGAGGTAAGATGCTTGAGTTCGTCGAGCAAACGATACAGGCGCGACGCGTAGGCCAGACCAACCAGGCGGGGCATTTGTGACGCCGTGGGCGATAAATCGGCCGACGTGTTGTAATTCTCGACCTGACGCTTCCAACTACCGTCCTCGTACAAAAGGCGCGACGCGAAGTGAGCGTTCATCTGCCGCCCGCCTGAATGTGGATCGTTGTCCACATCGGCATATAGTTGGCCGAAGAATTCGCGAACGGTGACCAATCCCAGGGCAAGCATCAAGGTCTGGTCACGGTAGTAGCCAGATCGAAAATCTCCTGGCCTCCATACCCTGGCCATGGCGACCTGGGCGACCTCTTTGCCATCGCCAAAAATACCAAACTTGGCTTTGCCGCTCAACGCTTCGCGCCGGCCGATAAGGCTGACCTGGCGACTCAAGCAAGCCAGGCGATAATCGTGCAAAATCTCGTCGGGCTGTAACAAGTCTTGAGCGAGCTCAACGTCCTTGATTTCGTGAATCATCACTTTCCCATAACTCCGTGATGCTGAAGGCGCCCGCCAACACCTGTAATAGGTTACGGCGCGATCGTCCTTCGTGCAGTAATGCGTGCTACTATGCAATGGTGCCGGTCGCGAAAACGGCCGGCTAATTCTCTAAGCCAGAGACAGCTATCCAAGCGCGAGATCACTTGATCTGTACATGGGCCGGCGCTTTCACTCACTAGCGAGAGGCATGACTGTGAAATTGTCAAATGCCACCCGCAAGCCGCCTGGCGTAAACGTCTCGGCTAACAGACCGACATCGCCGGCTTCCAACGTCTCGTCGGTCACACTGCCTACCTCGACATCATTGACAAAGAATGTTAGATCGGGCCCTGCGGCCACGACGCGCAGCGTATTGGTCGCCCCAAGTCCCGGTGCCACGGCCGCCGAGCCAAACCAGTCGCGGTCAACCAAGGCTTGTTGCTCGGCGCAGCTACTCGAGCAAAGCCCGGCGTACACATAACCGTCGCTGCTGACCTTCAGCATATAGAAACGCTCGGAAGCAGCATCGACGCGAAGGAGAATACCATAGCCGTTATCCTCGGTCCCCTCCAGGGGCGTCGCCTCGACCTGGTAGACGCCATCAGCAAACTTGCGTCCGGCCGTCGTCCAAAAACTGTTGCCGCTTATATCGACGATCATCTCGTAAACGCCGTCAACCACCCGACCCTCAGAGCTGGCGCCCTCGCCGGCCGTCCAACTGCCGACTTCGTCGAATGTTTCCGTATAAGGTTCGGTTTCAACAGGCGACAACAGTCGGGGCACAAGCCACCAGGCCAGTATCAGTAGCAAGGCAATGCTCAAGGCGACGATCGAAATGATAGCTCTTTTGTTTCTACGCATCATTTAGTGCTGCCGGGCGAGGCTGGGCGAACGGCAAGGAGTGGCGATGGTGATCAAAAGGACCAGGCCCACGAATCGTGAACGGCGTGCGCCCTTTACTGCTCCGCCGACAGAGGAATGTGACTAAAATTGTCAAAGACCACCCGTACGCCGGGTTCGCCCAGGGATTCCACCACGACAGCCACATCCCCTTCGGCTAAGCGATCGTCAGTTGCCCGGCCCACTTCAAGACCGTTGACGAAGAAGGTCATTCGGCTACCGTCGGCGATCACTTTCAGGTTGTTCGTTTCATGCAGGCCGCCCTTGACTGCCGGGGAGCGAAACCAGTCACCGCCAACCAGGGCGACGGCCTCAGATTCACACAAATCCCGACAATAGCCGATCCAGATGTAACCGTCGCCGCTCACCTCAAAGGCATAAAAAGAATCGCTTGCTTCGTCGACTCGATATAGCATACCATAGCCGTTGTTCAACGGGCCATCGATCTGAGTCGCGTCCAGCTCATAGGTCCCATCGCCAAAAGTTTCGCCGGCCGTAGCCAGGTACATGCCCTGATTGCTTTTGACAAGCATGTCGTAAACGCCATCGGCCACCTGCCCTTCGACGTCGGTCGAGGTTCCAGAGCCCCAGCTTCCAGCGGCGTCAAAACTCTCCTCATAGATGTCGCTGCCGAAAACGCTGCAGGCCATTGTGGCCATGGCCAATACGAAGGAAAAGGCCAGCGGGCCGATCAAGGCGCGATAGCGGTATCTTTGACCAATCTCCGGATTCACGCCAATCACCTCAGCTAATAGCCTCGGCCATGAGCTGGGCGACATCCTGAACCTGCATCGCTTCTCCGGCTTCGACATTGGCATCATTCATCATTATGGCACAGAATGGGCAACCTGTCGCCAGTACTTTCGCACCGGTTGCCCGGGCCTCGGCGTACCGATTACTGCTGACCGCCTCCTGACCATGCTCTTCTTCCTTCCACATTTGGGCCCCACCTGCGCCACAGCAGAAAGAGCCTTCGCGGTTGCGCTCCATCTCCAACAGGGCCATACCGGCTTTGGCCAGCGCCTCGCGGGGCGCGTCATACTCGCCGTTCTGACGGCCCAGATAACATGGATCGTGGAAGGTGGCTTGTTGCAAAACCTGGCCGTTCTTCAACGTTAACTTGCCTTTGCCGACCAGCTCACCAATGTATTGCGTGTGGTGCAGGACCCGAAAGTCGGCGCCGAAGTCACCATATTCTTTGCCCAAGGTGTGGAAGCAGTGCGGGCAAGTAGTCACGATCGTCTTCTTGTCGGCGCCAATGCCCTGCAATACTTCGATATTCATCATGGCCATCTCAAAGAAGAGATACTCATTGCCGGCCCGGCGGGCGCTGTCTCCGGTGCAACTTTCGTCGTTGCCCAGCACTGCGTAGCTGACGCCCGCGCTATTCAGCACCGTTGCCATGGCCCGAGCGATCTCCTGGGCGTTGGGATCAAAAGCCCCGGCGCAGCCGACCCAATATAGCACATCAAATTCCGGGTTTTGCTCGACCGTAGGCACAACGAAATCGAGCGGCGCTGCCCAGACCAAGCGATCTTCCGTCATTCCCCAGGGATTGGCCATGCGCTCCATTCCGTTAAAAGCCGCCTTAAGTTCCTGGGGAAAGGCGCTTTCCATGAGAACCTGGTTCTGGCGAATGTTCATGATGTCGAACATCGGCTCATTGCCAACCGGGCAGACCTCGACGCAGGCGCCGCAGGTTGTACAGGCCCAGACGGCGCTTTCGCTAATACCATAGTCCAGCAGCAGTTGACCGTCCTCTTCGCCGGCCGCCAGTGTGGTCATCGAATGCTTCGTATAGAATCGTTTGTTGATCTCCAGCGCTGACGGAGATAGTTCTTTGCCGGTCACATAGGCTGGGCAAGCGTCCTGGCAGCGGTTGCACATGATACAGGCGAAGGCATCCAGCACCTGCGTCTGTGAGAGATCCGTGAGTCGAGCCGCGCCGAATTGCTCGATGGATTCATCTTCAAAGTCGAGGGCCTCCAGTGCGCCTGGCGATCTGCGCTTTGGCCGGCTGGCGATATTGACCGGCCCCATGAAAAGATGGGCATGTTTGGTATAGGGGAAATAGGGAAGGAACAGCAAGATCAAGCCCAAGGCAAACCACCAACTGGCATGCCAACCGATCTCCAGGCCCTCGGCCGAGATTCCCAACCATAGACTGCTGACCAGGCTGGCGAAGGGCTGCCAGGCATCGGCGCCATCCATGACAATCGCGAAGCTTTGCCCCAAGAATCGAAATCCGACATGCAAGAAGATGAAGCCAGCGACGATGAATGAATCCCGAGCAATGCCCGATGCGGCATTTGGATAGAGTTTGACGTTTTCGCGAACGGTCAGCGCCGAATCCCGAGCGATGAAGCGGCGCACGACGAAGTAAACGACGCCGACCAGAACGGCCACGCTGAACACGTCGGCCACCAGGCGATAGAGCCCACCCAAAGTTGTATCGCCCAGAAAGTGGAAATCGGCAACGTAGCCTTCGACAACGTCAATCAGATTTACCAGGCCATAAAAAACGAAGCCCCAGGCGACACCGTAATGGAATATTGACGCGATCCGACGTCGGTGGATAATGCCGCCCTGGTTCAACAAGGCTACGGTAAAATCGACGACGAAACGGACCATGGAGCCGACGGCGATCTGGCCTTGGCCGCGCAAGATCGTGCGGATCATCCGGCCGAAGGTCACGTAGGCAGCAGAAAGAGAAACGACGACCAAGAGAAAGAAGAGGACTTTTTCGACGGTTGTAAGCATGATCTCCTCGTTCCTGACAATATGGCCGAATCGCGCCGGAACTCACCCGGCCGGCAGTTGCACGCAACAATCGTGAGTTTATCATATCTGAAGGGCCTCACAAAGCGGCCGCGGTCCTGCGTATTACAGCCGGAGGGTTGAAATAAGCCGCGCATAAGACGACGCGCCCTGGGGGTGAGGTATAATTGCAGCCTATGTCTGGCAAGCGAAGAGCGTTGCGCCCATTGATCGGGCTTCTAGCAGCTTTTGTGTTGTTGATCGCCCTGTGGCCCAATGCCTCTTCCTTATACGATCTGACTGGCGAGGAAGCGCTGCCCGCGCAGTTGCGTGGCGTCGTACACTGGATGTATACGGCCATTCGTCCCCAGCCCGATCTCGCGTCCGGGGCTCAAATCACTCACGCCGAGCTCAGGCCATTCGGCATGAATACCTTCTTACAGCAGGAAGTGCTGCCCGAGGTCAGAGAACAGAGCCTAAACATGCTGAAAGAAGCCGGATTCGGTTTCATCCGCCAGCAGTTTGCCTGGGAAGACATTGAAGTCCATGGTAAGGACGATTTCGTAGACCGGCGCAACGATCCGGCCGGCGTCGACGCCTGGGCCAAGTATGACAACATCGTCGATCTAGCCGAGCAGAACGATATCGAGATTATCGCCCGGCTAGACAACCCGCCGGCCTGGTCGCGGGTCATGACCGACACGATAGGCACCCACGCCCCGCCTGACGACTTCGACGATTACGGTGATTTTGTCGAGGCGGTTGTCAAACGCTACCGCGGCCGGATCACTTACTTCCAATTATGGAACGAACCGAATATTTATCCCGAATGGGGCGAGCAGTTCGTCGAGCCAGAGACTTTCACTGAACTTATGTGCATCGGCTACACGCGGGCCAAGGCGGCGAATCCCGATGCAGTCGTTCTGGCTGGGGCGTTGTCGCCAACTATCGCCCTTGATGGCCGGGACCTCAACGATCTGGTCTTCTTGCAGCGCATGTACGCTGCCGGCGCGGGAGAGTGTTTCGACATCCTGTCGGCCCAGGGTTACGGATTATGGTCTGGTCCAACAGACCAGCGCTTGAGACCTACCGTCATTAATTACCCGCACGCAATGCTGTTGCGCGACGTTATGGTCCAGAATGGCGATGCAACCAAGCCGATATGGATCAGCGAAGCGGGTTGGAACACCGTGCCCGAGGGGATGGCCGATCCGTACGGCCGGGTCAACGCTGAACAACAGGGACGCTACGCCATTGAGGCTTACCAACGCGCTCAGGCCGACTGGCCCTGGGCCGGGGTGATTAACTACTGGTTCTTCAAACGAGCTTCCGACACGGAGACCAATCAGCCCTGGTACTACTTCCGCTTGCTGGAACCTGACTTCACGCCGACCCAGGCCTGGGGCGAATTAGCCGACTATACTTCTGGCCCCGAGGCGCAGAAAGCGCAGACCCAAGCCGGCTTTGCCGACACCTGGCAATCGCTTCGACCGGCTTTCGCCCTCCTCAGCGGCGCCGTCCTGTTTTTCCTGGTGCTACGATTCCTGTCGCCAAGCCAATCATGAACCAGACCATCAAGCAGCGTCGCGCCGTAGCGGTCATGGCGGCCGTGCTCCTGCTGGCGGCTGTCTTTCGTTTTCATCTTCTGGAAGCCCAATCTTTTTGGAACGACGAAGGCAACAGCGCCAGGTTGAGCGAACGCTCGCTGGCGTTGATCGTCGAGGGAACAGCCAGTGACATCCATCCGCCGCTTTATTACTTGCTTCTCCGCGGCTGGCGACTCTTGGCTAGCGAGACAGAGTTTGGCCTTCGGGCGTTTTCGGCATTCTTGGGCGTCGGTCTCGTGGCGACCGTCTATAGCCTGGGTCGCCATTTGATCGGGCCAACCGGCCGTGGCGCAGCGATCGTTGGCGCTTTCCTGGCGGCCATCAATCCAGCCCTCATTTACTACAGCCAGGAAGCGCGCATGTACGAGCTACTGGCTTTTTTGGCGTTGCTTTCAACGCTATTGCTGGTCCACTTCTTGGAGGGTAAATCGCGGCGACTTGGCCTGGCCATCGCCTATGTCATCATAACCACGGCCGGCCTTTACACCCATTACTTCTATCCAGCGGTGCTCGTGGCTCAAAATCTGGTCTATGTCTTCTGGCTGTATGGCCAGAGACGGTCCGGTCGGATTCGCGTGTGGCCAGAGGCGCGGGCCTGGTTGCTGATGATGCTGGCTTCTTTCTTGCTGTACCTGCCCTGGCTACCGATCTTCATCAGGCAAGCCGGCGGCCGGTCCGCTATCCGGCCGGCGCTAGGCAACTTCCTGGAAGAAAGCGCGACATGGTTGACGGCCGGTCCAACCGGATTTCCAGAAGCAACTACCCTCACTTTGCTGGCCTTTTTCCTATTGGCCGCGGTCGGTGCTTATTTAGGTCGTTATGTCAAGCGTTCTGGGTTAACCTTCACGGCCACACTGCTCTCAATGGCCATCGTTCCGCTGCTACTAATGTGGCTTGTCGCCGCTACACAGCCGGCTTTTTTCAAATTCTTGTTGGTGATCATCCCGTCGCTGTGCCTGTTGGCCGGTGCAGGTTGGTGGTGGGGCTGGCATCGTACGAGAGGCGTTTTGGCGAGGCGTTCGAAGACAGATGCCGGCGCATCGTCGGCCAAGATCGCGCGGCGGCTGGCTCTCATCGTTCTGGCTGTTACGATCCTATGGGGCTCCTACCAATCGCTGCGTAATATGTACTATGAGCCCGAATATGCCCGGGCCGACTATCGGGCCATAGCGGCCCAGATCGCGTCCGAGAATCGACCTTACGCGGCCGTTGTCCTCAACGCGGCCAACCAATGGGAGGTCTTCACTTACTATCATCAGGAAGGCGCCCCCGTTTTCCCCATCCCGCGCGGCTACCCAGACCCCGCAGTCATTGACGATGAGCTAAGCGACATTATCGCCAACCATGAACGGATCTACGCCATTTTCTGGGGCGAAGCCCAGCGCGATCCTCAACGTTTGGTCGAGCGATGGCTGGACGCCAATACCTTTAAAGCTCGCGAGGAATGGATCGGCGATGTGCGCTTCGTCACCTATGCCGTCGCCGGAAGTCCGGCTTTGGGCGAACCAGTCGAGGAATTAGTTGAGGCGACCGACCTGCGATGGGGCGACGCTATACAGTTGGCGGGTTTCACGCTCAGCTCGGCCGAGTTAACGGCCGGCGACATTGTGAAGGTCGCCCTCTCTTGGCAGAATGACCGACCACTGCCAGAACGATACAAGGTCTTTTTGCACCTGGTCGATAGCCAGGGACAGATCGTCGCCCAACGGGACAGCGAACCAGGCGGTGGACTGGCCTTGACCACTACCTGGCTGCCTGGCGAAACGATCGTCGATCATCATGGCCTACTGATCCCGCTGGGGACACCCAGCGGCGAATATCGATTGTTGCTTGGTCTCTATGAGTTGGCCGATCCAGCCGCCCGGCTTACGGTCGAGACGTCCGGGGGAACCACTGACGCATTTCCTTTGGGCACGATCGTGGTCGGTGATAGTTGAACACCTCCGGCAGAAGCTGCCGCAGCAGAAGTTGCCGCAGCAAACGGTGCCAGGCGTCCAGATCACACCAACAGATCCTCTCCATAAGCGAACAGGGCCGGCGTTCCGCCAGTATGCCAGAATAGGACGCGCTCATTAGCCTGGAACATTCCCTTGGCGATCATGTCCAGTAGACCGCCCATGGCCCGGCCGGTGTAAACCGGATCGAGTGCGATTCCCTCCAGCCGGGCGACCAGATTAATGGCCTGCCGCTCATTGTCGCCCAGGACGCCATAACCGCCGCCCAGATAGTCGGCGTTCACCTCGACGCGATCGGCCAGCGACGGCCGGTCCAGACCCAGGAATTCGGCCGTCGACACGGCCAATTCGGTAACCAACGACTTCAGATCGAGCTCAGGAACGTCGATGCTGATACCCATGATACGCCCGCGGTAGCCATAAACATGGGCGCCCAAGACCATGCCAGCCTGTGTGCCGGCGCTGCTACTGGCCACCACCATCATGTCGATCATCTCGCCAGTCGCCGCCAATTGGTCCATCGCTTCCCTCATGGCCAGCACATATCCGGTGGCGCCCACGGAATTGGAACCTCCTTTGAGCACAATGTATGGTCGCCGGCCGGCGGCCTTCAGAGCTTCGGCCGTCTCGGTCATTACCTGTTCAGGCGGTCGATCGCCAGCCCAACATAGCTCACTGCCCACGAGCCGATCCAGGAGCAGATTGCCGTCCAATTCTCCCGGCGCCTGGCCGCGCAACACTAGCGAACAACCCAGACCACGCCGAGCGGCGGCCGCCGCCGTTTGGCGGCAATGGTTGCTTTGCGGTCCGCCGGTCGTGATCAGGTGATCCTTGCCCTGTGCCAGGGCGTCGGCCACCAAGAATTCCAATTTACGGGTCTTATTCCCGCCCAGCGCCAGGCCAGTCTGGTCATCGCGCTTGATAAGGAGTTTCGGGCCGCCCAGGTGTGCCGACAGGCGGTCCATGTGCTCGATGCGCGTCGGCAAATGAGCGAGGCTGGTACGAGCGGGAAAATTTGGTTTCACGAGATTCATCCTTATCGGACTTCTGTCCGGGTTACGGAGAAATAGACGATCACAGAACCGATGGCTGGACAATGGGGCTATTTGGTGCCCGCCGTGCCAGCCTTATAATTGGAGACAGTTCTTTATCCGGCACGAGGTCGATCATTGACGAACAACCTGAATCAAAGTGAGTATCCGTCAGAAGATGTCCTTGTCAAGAGCCTTTTTCATCGGACGCTGGTGCTCTTCCACCGCCCGGCCGATTGGCCAGCTTGGCAAGTATTCCTGACCTTACTGATCCCGCTGGCGGCCGTCGGCCTGGCCTGGACGCTAAGCTCCGGCCTGGGACGGCAAGGGCTGTTGGCAGCCGGTTTGCTAGCCCTTTTCTTCTTCGCCGACGCGCTACTCTTGCACAGTTTGCCTGCGCGCGGCATATCCTACGGGCCCTGGCAATCCCAGTTATTTGCGCTGGCCATTCCCCGAACGATAGTTGCTATGGCCTGCATCCCGGTTTCCGTCTTGCTCGGGCAGATTTGGGGATTTTGGGGCCTATTCGGCTTGCAGCTGCTGGGCTCGGCCGCCCTTTACTATGGAACTCTAGTCGAACCTTTCCGCCTGGGATTGACTCACCTCACTGTGAAAACGGATCGCCTGACGGCCGATGGCGAACCGATCAGGATCTTGCATATCAGCGACCTACACGTCGAGCGCTTGACCCGCCGAGAAGATAAGCTATTGGAGCTGATAGAGGAATCCCAGCCCGATTTGATCCTGATCACCGGCGATTATCTGAATTTGTCCTATGTGCGCGATCGACAGGCTCAGGCCGAGGTAAGCCACCTCTTGGCCCAGATATCGGCTCCCTACGGCGTCTACGCAACCCTTGGCAGCCCGCCGGTTGACGAGCGGGATGTGATCCCACCCTTGTTCGACGATCTGCCTGTCCATCTGCTGGTCAATGAGTGTGTGGTCGTTGAGTTGGAAGGCGACCGGCGAATGGCCCTACTGGGACTGGATTGCAGCCACCATTTAGCCACCGATACACTGGCGCTAGATCGGCTTGTGTCCGCATCGCCAAATAGCATGCCAAATGTCTTACTGCATCACGCGCCAGACCTCATGCCCGAGGCGACTGCGCACAATATTGACCTCTACCTGTGCGGCCACACCCATGGCGGTCAGGTGCGCTTGCCGATCATCGGTGCCGTCTTGACCAGTTCCCAGTTGGGAAAGCGCTATGAAATGGGGCTTTATCAAGAAGGTCGAACCCACATGTACGTCAGCCGCGGCGTTGGATTGGAAGGCTTGAGCGCGCCGCGGGTCCGCTTTCTGGCGCCACCCGAAATCACTTTGATAACAGTTCGGGGCCGCCAGCAGGACTCTGATCAGCTGGTTACATAGAAGCAGTACTATTAACGCGAGCGAGGTGAGCATATCCTCTGATGCGACTCGCCCGGCGACCTCAGATGCCAAACTCGCCATATTTGCAAAGCGTAAGAACCTTCAAACTCCGCAACTTCTAACCATTCTTAACGTAGTTGAATAGTGAGATGAAATAATGAGCCGGCTCCCCGGACGGCGACTCGGCCGGGCGTTCGGAAGGTACAGATAAGAGTTAAGGATAAGAAATGACAACAACTGCGGTTAAGACGAATGTTGGACAGCCAGTTCAGCAACTGCCGTTCATATTGCGGGTGATCTGGTTCTTTGTTTTAGGTTGGGAACTGACTGGCGCCTGGATTCTGATCGCCTGGGCGCTGAACATGACCATCATCGGCCTGCCGTTGGGCTTGTGGATGATCAACCGGGTTCCACAGGTTCTCACGTTGAAAGCCAGGTCAGGCGAGTGGGAGACCGATCCGGCGACGGGCAAGACGCGTTACGTTTCTGCCGGGCAGGCGCCCTGGCTGGTGCGAGCCCTTTACTTCGTATTCGTTGGCTGGTGGCTGAGCCTTCTATGGGCGGCCGTCGCCTGGCTGCTATGCATTACGATCATTGGGCTGCCTCTGGGCATCTTAATGTTGCACAGCCTGCCAGCAGTCACGACTCTGCAGCGAGGCTAAATACATACGCGCCCACCGCTTCAGCCACTCGAGGCGGCGGGCCGGTTCGCCCTCTTGACAGCCAACACATTTTCGAGGCTACTCTCCTAAAAGGCTGGAGAAGGCGAAGGGCACACTGATATTTTTCTTCCGCGCTCGTCCTAGTTCGTCCGCGTCCTATTCTCAATCCGTCAAGCAGCAGATCAATATCTCAACCCAACGCACCCTGGAGAGGCTTTCTCTGCGCTACCTTCGATCACGAGAGTGCGGCCCAGACCTCTAGTTTAGCCTTCACGCGACGAATGACTTCGTTGGTGAACTCGTCGGTTTTGGCCGTGCCGCCCAGATCGGCCGTGCGGATACCGTCGTAGACCGCTTCCAGAGTCGACTCGTAAATGGCCCGACTAGCCCGATCGGCCTCTTTTTGGCCCACATGGGTCAGCAAACCAGCCGCAGCCAGGATCATGGCCATGGGATTGGCCACATTTCTACCTTCAAGGGTCGGCGCCGTGCCATGGGGCGCCTCGGCCATGACGCAGGCCACGTTACCCTCGTCGTTCAGCGAGATCACCATCGATTCCGATCCGGCGATGGAGCCAAACATTTGCAGTACCATGTCAGACAAAAGATCGCCATCCCGGTTCAAACTGGGGATGACCAGTGGATCGCCGGTTGTCGCCAGCAGCAGGGCGAAAGTGGCGTCGATGAGTTGAGGCTCGTAGCGTACATCCGGGTAACGTTCGGCCGCGGCGTCCAGCTCTTCTTTGAACATTCCTTCATAGACCGGGCTGACGGTGAACTTCGGCCCGCCAAAGACCCGGGCCCGGCTATAGCGGGCATGTTGAAAGGCATATTCGGCCACGGCCCGGCATACGCGGCGGGTGATCTTCTCGGTCCGGTAGGCCACTTCGTCTAGCGCCCCTTCTGCGCCTTCGCGCCACTCTTGGGCACCGTAAGCGTCCTCAATGGCCATGCGCACCACGCTAATCGGGGAATAGACGCCAGCAATCGGCCGGACCCCCGGGATGCGCCGGCCGGTACGCAGGATGACTTCGGCGCCGATCTCCTCTCGAAGAATTCGGTTAGGGCTGCCTACGCCGCTCTTTTCCTCGGGCGTGATTGTCGCCGCCTTGAGGCCAAGCCCATCAGTCAGCATGGCCATGGCCGCGTCATGGACCACCTGGTTCTGGGTGGCGCGGCGATTCTCCAAACTGAGGTCGAAACGCTCGAAAGTGAGGTCGATATCAATGACAGCCGGGTCAATCACCCGCAGCGCCTCTTCCAACAGCTCCTGACCGGTCTGGTCTCCCTCCAGGACAATCACCGTTTTAGTCACGTATTCCTCCTCAAAAAATGGTACACAGATTTACACAGATTTTACGAATTCTCACTATCTCGTTTCGCGACTTTCGATCTTTATCGGTGAGCTGCCCACAGTAGTGAGCTGCCCACAGTAGTGAGCTGCCCACAGAAGTGAGCTGCCCACAGTAGTGAGCTGCCCACAGTAGCGAGCTACCCACAATAGTGAACTGCCCACAGCAGCGCGTGGCTCATGTTGACTCCTTGGGAAACAGCCTTCAGCCCTCAGCCGTCAGCTGTGCGTTGCTACGGCCCCGAAGAAAGTCGAGGTAGCGGGGAATTACTGCCGTGTAGACCCAGTACCAGAAGGGCCGGTTCGGATAATCCCAGGCACCAATATGGCGTACCACCTGGCCATTGAAGCCGGCTTTGAATCGCCAGACGCCCCACAGCGGGTCAGACTCGACAAAGTCGTCTGGCGCGCCCCAGAAATCATAGACTTCGATGCCTTGAGCCTTGGCCCAACGCATCGCCTCCCATTGTAGCAGATAGTTGGGCATGCGCCGCCGTTCGATATCGGTCGATGCGCCATACATGTAAATGGCCCGCCGGCCGCAGCAAACGACTATCACCGCCGCCAGTGGCTGGCCATGGAACTCGGCTACTAGAGGTTGGGCTAGGCCGGCCTCATAAAGCGTGCGCCAGGCGTCCAGGTAATACTCAACCGGCCGCACCGCGAAGCCATCGCGGGCGGCCGTCGTTTTGTACATGGCGGCGATGAGTTCAAAATCGTCGTCCGTTCCCAGGCGGACCGCCACCTCTTTCCGGCCGGCCAGGCGGATATTGTAGCGAGTCTTCTGTTTCATCACCGCCAACAGATCTTCTTCCGACCGGGTCAGGTCTAATTCGACCGTATTGCGAAATTGAATCTGGTCATCAGAGAAGCGCCAGCCACGCTCCTTCAGTTCGGCCACGAACTTGGCGCCCACGGGAGAACGCCGCTCGTCTTCAAGTCCCCAACTCAAGACCACGTCGGGGTCGATCTTGACGAAGATTGCTTTTTCAAAACGAGCTATCTGCTCCAATTGGGCCAGGGCAACGCGGCGTAACGCACCGTCGCCGTAATCAAGAATCGGACCTTTCGGTACATATAGAACAGAAAATGGGGTTCTGGGCAATTGGCGCTTGAGCAGCATGGCTGCCGCCAGCGGCTCACGACCGTCAGGCCGATCATGAACCTGCAGTTGCAACGGCGTCGCCTGCCAGCCCCAGCGAGCCTTGAAATGTCCCCAGGCCCAACTTTGCAGAGGATGCGGATTAGGCAATTTGTTCAGGGCTTGTCGCCACGAATCGGCCGTCGCCTCTGGCCGGAATATGCTTCCCCAATACTTTTCTTGGACGTCGGTCATCGCATTATCAGGCAGGATCGTCTCGGCCCACCCCGGCCAGATCTCTATTGGCGGCCTCGCCGCCACTGGTAGAGCCGGTAGACGGTTTTGTTGTAGACGCGATCGGCCGTACCCACGGTTCGCTGCAGCCGGCCGCCAAAGCCGCGTTTGAAGCGATAGACGCCCCACAAACCATCATTCCGACCTCGAAAGTCAGCCTCAAGTCTTTCCTCAGGATAGTCGGGCACGCCCCACAAATCGTACGTTCTGCAGCCCCGTTCCTTGGCCCAACGCATGGCCGCCCACTGGACGGCGTAAGTGGGCATGCGCTGGCGCTCCTCATCACCTGACGCGCCATATAAGTAGGCTGCCCGGTCGCCAGCTACAAAGACCATGATTGCCGCCAGTGGTTTGGCGTCATATTCGGCTATCCACAAGGCGACATCATCCGGCGAGAACAGTTCGAAGGCAGTCTGGTAGTAGCGCGGCTCGTGCACACCAAATGTGTTACGTGCGCCGGTAACCTGCATTAGCTGGTTGAACAGGGGAACGTCTTCAACCGAACCCTGGCGGACCGTCACATCCTTTTTGGCCGACAGCCTGATATTGTAGCGCGTTTTTTGCTTCATCTGGGCCAGGATTTCTTCTTCTGACGGCGTCAAATCGACGACGAGAGTCCTGGGTGGCTGGATGGTATCCGTATCCAGCCGGCAGCCTTCACGCTGACACAAGGCCCGCCAATCTTCCTGGTCCATCTCCGATTGCCACAAGAGGGGCTCCATCTTAAGCAAACCGGCCCGTTCTTCATATACCGCGTGGTCGATTTGGTTGAGCAGCACCGACAGCTGTTCTTCATCGTCCCAATCGACCAGCGGTCCATGAGGAACGTACGCCACGCGGATGAGACCCAAGGCGGCCGCGCGTACCAACAACTGCGCCCCCGCCACGAGTTGACCGTCGCGGCGTAACCAAACACGCTGCGAGTGCCAGCCGAAACGGCTCTTCAGCCGGGCCCAGTTGGTCATTTGCAGCAAGCTACCGTTGGGATGTCTCGCCACAAAGGCGTCCCACTCGGCGTCTTCCTCGCTATAGGGCTGCTCTTCCAACTCAACGAATTGCTCTAACATGCCGGCGGGGATTATACCTGAATTCAGTGAAGTTGGTCTGCCTCTGTCCGGTTTTGATGCTACAATCTGTGACATGAGCCAGGTTGACCAACTGTACCGCTTACAGCAGATCGACGATGAAATCCGGGATGGTAAGGCTCGACTGAGCGTGGTCATCCGTTCCCAGAGCGAGACCGAGGAGTTGCTGGCGGCGCGACGGCGCGCTGAAACGACTGCCGGCGAACTGAACAAATTGCGCTCGCAGCAGACGGATCTAAACCTGGAACTGAAGAGCTTGACTGACAAGGCCCAGCGTTCGGAGCAACGGCTCTATTCTGGGACGATCAAGAATCCCAAGGAACTCGAAGATCTACAGCACGAGCTGGACTCTCTTTCCCGGCGCCGGTCAGCGCTGGAAGACGAGCTGATTGAGGCCATGATCATGGTTGAGGATGCCGGGGAAGAAGATGGCGCCGCCCAGGCATCTTTGTTGGAGATGCAGACGCAGTGGGACCAAGATCAGGCTGATTTCAAGCAAGAGCAGTCCGACCTGATTGCCCGAATCAATAAACTGACGCTGCAGCGGAAGAAGCATTTGGAGGTCGTTTCGGGCGAGTCGCTCCAGGCCTATGAAGTCGCGCAACGCCGGGCCGGGACTACGGCCGTCGTTCTGATGAGGAATAACCGATGCCGGGGCTGCCTGGTGACCGTGCCGGCCAACCTGGTCAAGGCGGTCGACGAAGGCCAACTCGTTCAGTGCGACAGTTGCAGCCGCATCCTTTGCCCCTCCTGATTAGCCTTCACTTACTACCGGCAAATTCGCCGCGATTTCTCTTGTAGGCCATTCGGCCTTGATGGTAAACTATACTTAGGTTGACCGTCATCCGGCC
>JBFFWQ010000016.1:0-67770 GCA_041570195.1 Promineifilaceae bacterium (SeqCode)
GCAAGAAGTCAGGCTTTTATGTCGATCTTAAGTCCGGCAAGGTTTCGGATCAAAAGCCTGACTTCTGCGGCGATGATCTACGTGCGAGTAGTCAGGCTTTTTGGTCGCTTTCAAGTTCGGCAAGGTTTCGGGTGAAAAGCCTGACTTCTGAGGTTACGCTATCCCCAGATGCCGACGCCAGTAGTCGGTGACGAAGATCTGGTCGGGGTCCAGCTCGGCGCGCAATTGCATCCAGTCGTCCCAGCGCGGATAAAGCGGCTTGAGGAAGTCGACTTCGCCGGAGAGGGACTTACCCCAGTGCAAGCGGTAATCGTACTTTTTTAGTTTCTCCCACAAAGCGGGAAAGTAGACTTCGTCGGGGTTGCCGCGGTTCATGGTCAACCAGAAGGGATCGACCTTGATGACGTCTTGCCCGTAGGAGGGGCTGAGCCAGAAGTCGCTGCTGGGCGTGGCGTAGACTTCGCAGGTGAAGGTGCCGGTCGCTTTGAAGCCGCCGTCCTCGAAGTGGGTCCGCAGATCTTGCATAACTTCCATGGAGCGCTCGAGCGGGATCCACAGCTCGGTGAACCTGACGTTGATCAAGTCGTAGTCGACGTTGTTGTCCATGGGCAGCCCCTGCCACCAGCTATCCTGGAACTTCTGCGGATCGAGGACGGCAAAGATGAGGAATTTGTTGACGAATAGGCGGTAGAAGGGACCAATAGTACGTCTGAGCAAGCGGCCGCCGAGACCAGATGGCTTGGGTTCGTTCAGATTGTCGAAGTACTTGAAGGCCTTGTTCAAGACGACCTGGGTGTTGCGGGTTGAGCCTAGCAGCTTTGGGAACTCCTCATAAGGCACGCGCTGGAAACCAGGTGGGGTTTCTTTCAGCTTGCGCGCTTTCCAGACGATCATCTTCTCGATGCCTTTCTGGGGAAACCACATCAGGCGCGAATGCTCGACCTGGCGGAAGAACTGCTCCAGGCTGGGCCGCTCGTCGTCGCCAGGCCCGAAGAGATCGATTTCGCATTGGTCGTAATGGGAGGTGATCTCGACGCCTTCAATATCATAACGGTCCATGCACTGAAAGGTGACCGAGGTAAAGATGCCCATGAGGCCCAGGGAAACGCCCAGGCCGTAGAAGGGATCGTCGAGATCGTCGCTCTTGTGGAAATCGCGGATCTGGCCCTGACCGTCGACCAGGCGAAAGGTCACGATTTGCCGGCCGACGCCATGGTGGATGCTGCCGCCGGAGGAACCGGTGGATAGGAAGCCGCCGACGGTCTGATGGATGATGCCGCCGGTGTCGGGGAAGGCCCAGCCGTGCTGATCCAGCTGGTAGAAGAGGCTGTTCTCCACGGTGGAGGTGCCGGCCGGATCGGCCGGGTCGTAGCCCAAATGGCAGCCGGCCTCGACGGTCACTTGCTGCTTCTCGTCGTCGAAGGAGACGGCGATCATGCGGTCCATGTAGATGTTGATACCCGGCTCGGAAGGCGGCGGAGCCAGGAAGTCGCCGGTGTAGATAGCCGCCTCGACCGAATGGGCAGCGCCACGGACGCGGATCTTGAGACCCTCGGCCCGGGCATGTTGGACCAGCTCGACGATCTCCTCTTCGTTGGCCGGATGGTAGTAGCCGTCTGCTGCTCGTGGGATCATGGGATCCTCCTCATGACTGATTCCTGACAAAGGCTATTGAGTTTCTGGGCGCTGCGCTGGGTAGCAAGGGTTGTTCTTGGGCCAAGCGTACTTTATTCTATCACACTTCGTCTGGCAGGATGACGAACAGTTTATTGACATAATGTACCGATGGCTGATGGAGCGCGGTCGGGCAAGGCAGGGACGAAACGCAGTTTCGTCGCCGATAGGCAAAATCGGCCAACAAATGGCGCAGGGAAAATCACCTCGCCCGGGAAGCCAGACGAGGTGATTCATGAGGTGAATTCGAACGATTAGCAGGCCCGGCGGAGGGCGATGGCCCGTTTGCCGGCCGTGTTGACCGGGAACCAGCCCATCAAGCGCCCAAGGTCGCTGCCAGTCACCTACAGGTAGTAGCGCCAGGCGTCGGGCGTGCCAAAGTCGCCCTACCCGCGCGGCTTGAGGCGTTGGATGTTGCCAGCCAGCAGGGCTTTGCGTTCGGCCGCGCGTTCTAGGGCATTGTCTTCGGCATGGCGATCCGTCGCTTCTCCAGCGCCTAATGATAGGTTAAGCCAGGCGCCCATTGTCACAACATCAGCGCATTGGCAATCGAAAATACCTCAGAGAGGTCAGCTTGGGGTATAATGGTCGGGTTGCGGCCGCCCCTGGCCGTGGAATCGGATAATTGCGCAGCGACGGAGGAGGATAGATTGGCTAGCATCAAAGAGTTCATCAATAATCTTACGGGGAGTAAGAGGCTAGAAGAGCAAGGCTGCACCCACAAGGACATGATTCGTGAGGTGACACCCAGCGGCGATGGCTGCAAGGAGTGCCTGGAGATGGGCGATACCTGGGTGCATTTGCGCCTGTGCCTGACCTGCGGGCACGTCGGCTGCTGCGATAACTCCAAAAACAAGCATGGCACCAAGCACTTTCATGCCACGGGCCACCCGATCATCAAATCCTATGAGCCAGGCGAGGACTGGATCTGGTGCTACGAGGATAAGATGGCCATGTTCCCTGAATAGGAGTCGATGGTCGGAACCGGTCAAGATCGTTCCCCAGAATGGGTGAAAAGTGAATAGTTGGCAGCATACAGGTCGTTCGACAAGCCGGGGCGGCCGATCGGTCAGCGGCGAGCGGCGGGTGATCACCATGTTGTTCTGTGACGTGGTTGGCTCGACGAAGATGGCCGAACAGCTGGATCCGGAAGAATGGGCCGAGATCATGAACGAGGCGTTCGATTACCTGATCGCGCCCGTCTATCGGTATGAAGGAACCATCGCCCGGCTACAAGGGGACGGCCTGCTGGCCTTCTTCGGCGCGCCAGTGGCCCATGAAGATGACCCGGTGCGAGCTGTGTTGGCCGGGCTGGATATGCTGAGCGACCTGGACCCGTTCCGGGCTGAGATCCAGGAGGA
Source organism: Promineifilaceae bacterium (SeqCode) (assembly GCA_041570195.1). Lineage (GTDB taxonomy): Bacteria > Chloroflexota > Anaerolineae > Promineifilales > Promineifilaceae > UBA11865. The sequence continues at coordinate 3,036 of JBFFWQ010000016.1, forward strand.
TTATGGTCTGGACTTCAACGTGCGGGTGGGCATCAACACTGGGCCGGTGGTCGTAGGCGATATTGGGGCCGACCAGGCGCTGGAGTATACGGCTATGGGCGACGCCATTAACCTGGCAGCGCGGATGGAGACCACAGCCTCGCCGGGCACGGTGCAGATCGCGCACAATACCTATCGCCTGGTAGCGCCATTGTTTGAGGTCGAAGCGCTTGGCACGATTGAAGTCAAGGGCAAAGAGGAATCGGTGCCGGCCTACCGGGTCATCGGGCGCAAGGATCGGCCGGGACGTCTGAGAGGCATCGAAGGACTGGACGCGCCGTTGGTCGGCCGGAAGGGCGAGTTCACCAAGTTAACGACCGCGCTAGACGCGCTGCGCGGCGGCCGTGGGCAAATCGTCTTCCTGGTCGGCGAAGCCGGCCTGGGCAAGAGCCGGCTGCTGAGCGAAATGGCCGAGTATTGGCGACAGATACCCGACAATGAACGTTACTGGACTTCGGCCCAAGGCATTCCTTATGAAACCGGCCGGCCGTATAGCCTGTTCTACCAGCGAATCCGCAACAATCTGGGGATCGAAGACAATGACTCGCCCGACGACGTGCGGCGGAAGATAGAGCGAGCATTACGCGCTTTCCCCCCGGCGCAGAAGTCGGCGATCGCGCAGGCGGTGGAAACGTTAATGGCGGTCGAAGGGCGAGCCGAGGGACCGCGCCTGGAAGCGGAGGCGCTCAAGCGGCAACTGTTCGATTTGACGTCGCAGGTGTGGCGAAACGAGGGCCTGGCCAGCCCGAGCGTGGCCGTGTTCGACGATTTGCACTGGTCTGATCCGGCGTCGGCCGAGTTGATCATTCATCTTCTTGAACTGGTAGAAGAGGTCCCGGTCATGATACTGTGCGCCATGAGACCGTATCACGACTCGCCCGGCTGGCAGGTCAAGGAAGCGGCGGCCGAACAGTTCCCAGAGCATTACAGTGAAGTGATCCTGGCGCCACTGGCCGACGATGACAGCGACGAGTTAGTCAACCACTTGCTGCTTATCGCCGATCTGTCCGAGGATTTACGACAATTGATCCTGCAGAAGTCCGAAGGCAACCCATTCTTCGTGGAAGAGGTGGTGCGGACCTTGATCGACATGGGGGCGATCGTCAAGGAAGAAGGCGGCCAGCGCTGGCGGGCGGCGCGGCCGATCGAAGGATTGACAATCCCTGACAATTTGCAGTCGATGTTGACCAGTCGCATCGACCGCCTGGACCAGGAGACGAAACAAACGTTGCAGATGGCGTCGGTGATCGGCCGGAACTTCTACCAGCGGGTACTGGCCTACATCGCGGATAGGATTCAAAAGCTGGACGATGAGTTGGAGGCGTTGCAACGGGCCCAATTGATATTACAAGCGGCCCGGCAGCCGGAAATAGCCTACATGTTCAGGCACGAATTGACACGCGATGCCACGTACCATACGTTGTTACGGCGCCAGCGCCGAAAGTACCATCGGCGGGTAGGCGAAGCGATGGAAGCCTTGTTTCCCGAACGCCTGAATGAAGAAGCGCACCGGCTAGCCTATCATTTCGGCCAGGCCGGCGACAAGGCGCGCGCCCTGAAGTATCACGAAATCGCCGGCGACCAGGCAGCCCGGCTGTATGCCAACAAGGAGGCGGCCGACCACTACGCCGAGGCCATCGACCTGGCGAAGGATAGCGGCGATGGCCAGCTGTTGCTGCGCCTGTACTCGACCAGGGAAAAAGCATTGACCTTCGACGGCCGCTTTGACGAGGCGATGACCAGCAGCCAGGAGCTGGAGGCGCTGGCGCAAAAGATGAATGCGCCTGGCCTGGCCCTGGAAGCTATCGCGGCCCGGGGCACGCTACTTGCTATGCCCAGCGTCATTTTTGACGCGGAGAGGGCGCAGGCACTATTGGAACAGGCGCTGGTAATGGCCGAAGATCTGGGCCATACGACCGCGGAGGCCAAAATCCAGTGGAGTCTTATGATGGCGAACAACAATCTAGGGGGAACTCCGGAGAAGAGCCTGGCCTATGGACAACGATCGCTGGCGATCGCTCGCGAGCACAATCTCGACGAGCAACTGGCATATACGTTGCATGACATGACACGGCCACTGGCCATGCTCGGTCAATTCGGGAAGGCCCTGGAATACTCAGAGGAAGCAGGCCGGTTGTTCCGCGAGCAGAATAACATGCCCATGGTGGTCGACAACATGGCGACCGCCTCAAGCGGTTACTTTCTCATGGGCGAGCTCGACCTGGCATTGGAGCGGGCCCAGGAAGCTCTGGTCCTGGCCCGTGAAATCGGAAGTCTGTGGGGTGAATCTTACGCGCAGATGCGCATGGGCTTTGCATTGGTCGAATTAGGTTACGTGGGCCAGGCCTTCAAGGCTTGGGAAGCGGCCGGCGGCGTGGCCCAGGAAGCCAGTTTCATCGGCCTGACCTTCTATGTCCCGGCTTTGGTAGGCATCCATGTACTGTCGATGGGCGCCTGTGATCGGGGCCAGCAGATCGTGCTGCAACTGGCCGAGGAAAGTAGACGAAACAAGAAGTCAGAGGGCGCCAGAAACATGGTTCGCACGGACGCCACCGATGGCATCATGGGCCGTGTCGAGTCGCTGTTTCACCTCTGCCGGAGAGATGTAGGCGCCGCCCGAGCCGCACTTCCACCGCAAATGCCAGCGACGGGCTCCAACTTGCTGGACGCGGCCACCTATGGCGGGCTGTCGGCCGCCGACGGCCGTGTTCTACTGGCGGCAAAGGAGTTCGATTCGGCGAAGTCGTTGGCCAGATCCACCCGTGAAGTATTGGAGCAAATAAGCATCAAAGTGCCGCTTCCGGAGTTGCGGCAAATCGAGGCCAGGGCGCTGCTGGCCATGGGCCAGCGGGAAGAGGGGCTTGCGCGTCTGCGCCAGGCCGCTGACGAGGCCAGGGCGATGAACGCCCGCCGGCAATTGTGGCCGATCCTAGGTTTGCTGGCCCGCTTGGCGCAGGAGGACGGCGCTGAAGAAGAGGCGGCCGAGCTGCGTCACGAGACCGCGAGCATTATCGCGTTGATTGCCGACGACGTGGACGATGAGCTGCGACAGTCGTTTCTGGCGCTGCCTGAGGTGCGCGAGGTCGGGACAGCCGCGCAAACAGGGGACCAGAGATAAGGTGTAATTCGCAACTAAGCCTCGCTTAGGATACAAATGGATTGGCAAGAACATGGTCCCCGACATTACAATTCATCAAAAGTGAAACCGAGAATCTCAAGAAATCAACAGGCGCCCTCCCATCACCAAGGGCCGCACAAAACTATGGATCAAACCGAAGTATTTTCCGAGCAAACCAGCCCTATTCTGCGTTCATCTGCGTCCCACTTTCTTAGGAGACAACCTGGTTCGCAGAACACCGCCATGGGCGAGAACCGTAGCGCAAACGATTCGACACGAATTATCCAGTTTGCGGATCAATCTGGAAGATTGATTTACGAAGGAGGAGCATAGACAATGGCCAAGCCGATTATCATGACAGTTGACGACGAGCTGCAAGTGCTCAACGCCGTCGAGCGCGACCTGCGCAGGCAATACCGGCGCGACTACCGGATCGTCAAAGCGAACTCGGGCCAGGATGGCCTCGAAGCAGTGCGGCGTTTCAAAGAGCGTGGTGATCCCATCGCGCTGTTCGTGGCCGATCAGCGCATGCCGCAAATGACCGGTACCGAGTTTCTGGCCGAGGCGCTGAAGTTCTATCCAGAAGCGCGCAAGGTGCTGCTCACCGCCTATGCCGATACCGAGGCGGCCGTGACTAGCATCAACCTGATCGGGCTCGATCATTACCTGATGAAGCCCTGGGATCCACCGGAAGAAAACATGTACCCGGTGCTGGACGATCTGTTGGCTGACTGGCAAGCAACGGTGCCCCTGCCCTACGACGGAATCCGCGTAGCCGGCACGCTATGGTCGGCGACGTCGCATGACGTCAAGGATTTCCTGGCGCGCAATCGCATCCCTTATCAATGGCTGGACATCGAAGTGGACCAGGAAGCGCGACACCTGGTGGAAAATAGTACGGAGGCCCATCGCCAGTTGCCGGTGGTGTTCTTTCCTGACGGCGATGTCTTCACGAATCCTGATCTACGTACGCTGGCGGAGAAGTGCGGCTTGCAGACCCAGGCCAGCGAGGCCTTTTACGATTTAATCATCGTCGGCGCAGGACCGGCCGGATTGGGTGCGGCGGTATATGGCGCGTCGGAAGGCTTGCGCACGCTCATGATCGACAAGGAAGCGACTGGCGGGCAGGCCGGCACCAGCTCGCGAATCGAGAATTACCTGGGCTTCCCCAAGGGGCTAAGCGGGGCTGACCTGGCCCAGCGAGCCACGGCCCAGGCCAAGCGACTGGGGGCAGAGATCTTGCTGGCGCAGGAGGTCAAGCGCGTGCGGGTCGAGGAACCGAACCGCTATGTGATACTGGGTGACGGCGGCGAGCTTGGCTGCCGCTCGCTGATCATCGCCAGCGGAGTTAGCACGCGCAAGCTGAATGTACCCGGAGCTGAGCGCATAACCGGAGCCGGCATATACTACGGCGCAGCTCTGACCGAAGCGGCCTACTATGAGGGCCATCCCATGTATGTGATCGGGGGGGCCAACTCGGCCGGTCAGGGGGCGATGTTCTTCTCCCGTTACGCCTCGAAGGTGACGATGTTGGTGCGCGGCAGTTCGCTGGCCAAGAGCATGTCGGCTTACCTGATCGACCAAATCGACGCGACTGAAAATATCGACGTCGTGACCCACACGGTGGTTACGGAGGTCTTTGGCGAAGATCGCCTTACCGGTTTCACAACTAAGAATACCGTGACGGGTGAAATAGAAAAAGTCGAAGCGCCGGCGATGTTCGTCTTTATCGGCGCCGTGCCCCACACGGAGATGGTGGCCGGGGTCGTCGAACGCAACCGGGCCGGCTTTGTGCTAACCGGGCAAGATCTAATCCAGGACGGGCGCCGGCCGAAGGGCTGGACCTTGCAGCGCGATCCATTCTTGCTTGAGACCAGCGTGCCGGGCATTTTCGCGGCCGGCGATGTGCGCCAGGGGGCAGTACGGCGCGTCGCCTCGGCTGTGGGCCAGGGGGCGAACGCGGTCAATTTCGTGCACCAGTATCTACGCACGGTATAGTCTGGAAGAAAGATCAGGAATTGGACAGAATTCACAGGATTCACAGGCTGGAAGAGTGGTCGAATGCAGGCCTCGCCAATAGGGGCAAGTGACGACGAATCCCGTCTGTTTCGACTATTGCAGGACAGGGGAAATAGAAGCGCATGAGTGATATTCCAGCCGAAAAACAGGGTAGGATGTTCGAGTTCTTGAAGAATGTACCGCTGTTTAGCAACTTGTCGGACGAGGATCTGGTTCGCATTTGTGGCATGGTGAGCAGGGAGCGGCTCGAACCGGGCGAGAAGCTGTTCGCCGAAGGCAGCCATGGTCACCAAGCCTATGTCATTGAAGAAGGCGAATTGGAAATCGTCAAGATCTCGGGCACGCGCAGTGTGTTGCTGGCGTTGCGAGGGCCCGGTGAAGTGATCGGCGAGATGGCCTTGCTAGAGGACAAACCGCGCATGGCTGGGGCAGTCGCCCGAATCGCCACCGTAGTCATCGCCATCGAACGGGAGCAGTTGCAGGATTTGATGCGTACTAGCCCCTCTGCGGCCGAAGCGATGTACTACAACGTCCTGGAGCGCTGGCGCTCCACGCAGTCCCGCGTGCAGCAAAGCGAGAAGATGGCCCAATTGGGTACGCTGACGGCCGGCATCGCTCACGAACTGAACAACCCGGCCGCGGCCGTCAAGCGGGGCGCGGAACAGTTATCTTCGGCCATGTTGGAACTCTCCGACACGTTCTCGCAGCTGAGCCAGTTGGGACTGACGACGGAACAGTGGGAGTATTGGCGCAAGCTTTCGGACCACGCGCAACAGCAGGGCGCCATGCCGCCGGAACTGGACGCCTTAACCCGCAGCGACCGGGAATATGAGCTGGAGGAATGGCTCGAGGACAATGGCGTCGAAGACGCCTGGGAATATGCCCCGGCCCTGGTCAATCTGAATTTCAGCGAGGATGAATTGGAGGAGCTACTCAACCAATTCGAGCCTCAAAAGCTGGCGATCGTGTTACGCTGGCTCGACAATGCGTACAATACGTATAGCCTGTTCGCCGAAATGAACCAGGGTGCGACCCGTATCTCGGGCATCGTCAAGGCTTTGAAGACATATTCCTACCTGGATCAGGCGCCGGTGCAGATGGTGGATGTGCACCGGGGCATCGACGATACGCTGCTCATACTGAACCATAAGCTGAAATCGGGGCCGTCGGTGCGCCGGGAGTACGATCCAGACGTGCCCAAGATCAACGGTTATGGCAGCGAATTGAACCAGGTGTGGACCAACATCCTGGACAACGCCATCGACGCCTTGAAGGACATGCCGGCCGGCGAAGGGCTCATTACCATCAGCAGCCAGGTCCAAGGCGACTGGGTCATCCTTGAATTCGAAGACAATGGACCGGGCATCCCGGCCGATATTCAGTCGCGAGTCTTTGAACCGTTTTTCACGACCAAACCGCCGGGCGTTGGCACCGGCATGGGGCTAGATATCAGCTATAACATCGTCGTCAACAAACACCGGGGAGATATCAAGTTGGAATCTGAACCCGGCCGGACACGTTTTCAAATCTGGCTGCCGTTTGATTTTGAAGAGTGCGTATTGCCGTTTGAAAGGGAGAAGAAGTAAACAGCTTTCAGCCTTCAGCGATTTGCTGCCAGCATCTGTGTTGAAGCCTGAAAAGCACCTACCCGTTAACATAGGTAAGTGTCGATGCCAATTTGGACGGACTTGTATCGGGAGATTCACGAGCAGCCTGAGGCGGTGGGCCGGCTGTTGGCCATGGAGCGCGGATCGGTTTCGGAGTTGGCGGCCGCTATTCAGGAGCGGGAGATCAGTCATGTGGTGATCGCGGCCCGCGGCACGAGCGACAATGCCGCTCGTTATGCCAAGTACGTGCTGGGCGCGATGAATGGCCTGACCGTGGCCCTGGTCACGCCGAGCCTGTTTTCGCTTTATGGGCGGCCGCCGCGCTTTGGCAATGCCCTGGTGATGGGCATCAGCCAAAGTGGCAAGAGCCCGGATATCGTGGCCGTGCTGGCCGAGGCTAGACGGCAAGGCGCGCTGACTGGGGTACTTACAAATACGCCTGAGTCGGATTTGGGGTCCGTTGGCGATGTGGTGATTAACCTTCAGTGCGGTACGGAGAAGGCCGTCGCCGCCACGAAAACCTACACGACTTCGCTGGGCGCCGTGGCCATGTTGAGCACGGCAATCGGCCGGGACGCTGATCGCCAGCGAGAGTTGGCGGCCATGCCCGAGGCGATGACGGCCACCCTGGCCATGAACGAGGAAATCGCCCGAATCGCGCCCCGGTATCGCTATATGGAGGGCTGTGTGGTGATCGGCCGGGGCTATAACTATGCCACGGCCTTCGAGTTGGCGCTCAAGATGCAGGAGCTGACCTACACAGTCGTCCAGCATTACAGCAGCGCCGACTTTTTGCACGGGCCAATGGCCATGATTGAGCCCGGCTTCCCCGTTATCGTGGTCGCGCCATCGGGCGCGCTAGAAGCGGAAATGATTGATTTCCTGGGGGTATTGGCCGCGCGCCAGGCAGAGACGATCGTCATCAGCGACCGGCCGGAGATCCTGGACCGGGCCCGCATACCCCTGGCCTTGCCGCAGAGTGTTCCCGAATGGCTGTCGCCGCTGACCACTATCTTGCCGGGACAGATGCTGTCCATGCACCTGGCCCATGAACGGGACCTGAACGTGGACGCACCGCGGGGGTTGAAAAAGGTCACTGAGACGAGGTGATACGGGACTGTGGTCGGTGGTCAGTGACCAGGCATGGTTAGCCAGTTATTGGTGAGTGGCTGCCGGCGACGAATCGAAGCAGTTCAGGATTTCATTGAAGCGCTCGGGTGTCAGGGGATGGCGGCCGCGGATGCGGAAGTGGGTGATGTGATCGTTGGGATCGGCGAGGGCGATGACTTCGGCGGCATCTTTGGCGTATTGATTACCGTCGGCGGCAATGTAAGTTATTCGCTCGCGGATATATCCGTTGCAGGCCGTCCTTTCCCCCACTTTGAAGGCGACGGCCGTATCGTCCAGTTTGAGGTTCAGGAACCTTCGAATCTCGTCGCGCAGAGCAGTAGATTCAAGCATCGGGACGGATAGTAAAGAGTAAACAGTATCCAGCTGACGACGAGCCAATCGCGACCGATGTCCCTTCCCTGATCCCCGATCCCTGAGCCCCAGACCCTAGAACCTCAACGACATGCAGGTCAGGCCACCGTCCATCTTCTTGACCTCGCTGACGTCCAATTCGATGATGGGCTGGCCCAGTGGTTCGAGGCTGGCCCGGGTGCGCGGGAAACCAGCCGGCATGATGAGGCTGCCGTTGATGAGCAGGCTGTTGCTGGCGTACGCTTCGTCCTCGTCGAGCACGATCTGGTTGTAGCCGCCAAAGGCTGGGTGGCCGGTGAAGCCGGCCGTCAGCAGGAGCGTGTTCGGACCGACGACGTTGACGCTGGACTTGAGATGCAGGCCCGGACCGACGGGCACGGCGGTGCAGGTGTAACCATTGGCGGTCAAGATCTTGCCTAACTGCTCGGCCCCGGCCTCGTTGGTCCGCTCGGAGAGGCCGATGAAGAGATGGCGGCCGACCATGAGCACGTCCCCACCCTCCAGGTGACCCGGCGACTCAATGTAGACCAGCGGCCGGTGACGGGTTAGCGCCGCGGCCAGCGTGTCCTGCTCTCCCCGCCGGGCCAGCGCGCCAGGGATAGTGATGACCGCGACTTCGGGCAGGACGATGGCTGGGTCTTCTACGAAGTAAGCGTCGGGATGACTGGGCTCGGCCGGTAGGACTTCAACTTCCAATCCCAGGCCACGCAATGTATTGACATAATGTTCGTGTTGGGCCAGTAGCAACTCGAAATCGGGCCGGCCGAGGGTCGACGTGGTCAGCCCATCGGCGCAGTTGGGGCCCGGACGCCGAGTGATGGCGTGAGTGAAGGTAGTCGATGTCATAGTGATCCTCGCCGACTTACATGGCCATTGAATACTTGATTCGGCAATGTGCGCGCCATCCCAAACTAGACATGCCGAGCGGAGCCTTGGGAGCGAGGCATCCCTGATAACTCTAGTTTTTGGTCTGGTACGTCGTCAGGGATCCCTCCCTTCGGTCGGGATGACACGGGTACGGCGCTACGTTTTGAGTCACCAGATCAGTTTGTGACCCTCTTTCAAAATCGGCCGACTGTAGCGCGAGGCTAGTCGTCCAGGGTAAAGCCGATTTTTAGGGTGACCTGCCAGTGGGCGATCTTGCCTTCTTCGAGCTGGCCGCGGGTGTCGACGACCTCGAACCAGCGCAGATTGCGCAGCGTCTCGGCCGCTTTGGCCACCCCGTTCTCGATGGCTTCCTGAAGACTATTGGGCGATGAACCTACGATTTCGACTTTTTTGTAGACGTGTCCGGACATGGTTCTCTCCTTGTGATAGCTGTTAGCTGTGAGGTTTGAGCGGTGAGCCGATGTTTGAGATGGGCTAATAGCTAATCGCTCACCGCTAACTGCTCTAGACGATCGACGAGCCCGGCGAGGACTTCGAACGTCTCCTCGACGGCGTCGGGGCGGGCCAGGTCGACGCCGGCCATGCGTAGGGCGTCGATAGGGTACATGGAGCCGCCGGATTTGAGGAAGGAAAGGTAATTCTCTACCGCGCCTTCCCGGCCGGCAAGTATGCCATTGGCCAGCGCGTTGGCGCCAGAAATTCCGGTGGCGTACTGAAAGACATAGTAATCGGCGTATAGATGCTGGAAGGTAGCCCACAGGATGCCGAGCCGGTCGCGGTCGAATTCCATCTCCTGGCCAAAGCCTTCGCTCATTAACTCGACGAAGGAGTCGATCAAGGCGTCGGCCGTGAGACCCTGCCCTTCTTCGAGGCGCTGGTGGGCAGCCAGTTCAAAGCGGGCCAGGGTGGGCATCACCAGGAAGTAGCGGTGGAAGTTGGCCATGGCTTCTTCGATAAGGCCGATTTGCAGCGAATGATCGCTGCTATTCTCCAACAGGTAGGCCCGCAGCATGGCCTGGTGGAAGTTAGAGGCCACTTCGGCGGCGAACGTCGTATAGTCGCTGTAGACCGGCGGCTGGTTCTGCCAGGTCAGGTAGGAGTGCATGGAATGCCCCAATTCATGGGCCAGGGTACCCACACTATAAACGTCGTCGGTGTAGCTCATGACGATGAAAGGATGAGTGCCTTGCGTGCCCCAGGAGAAAGCGCCGGCTGCTTTGCCCTGGTTGGGGTAGAGATCGATCCAGCGGTCTTCCAGGCAGCCACGGCGCAATGCGTCGACGTAATCGCCGCCCAGCGGCGCCAAAGAGTCGCAAATATAGTCGACAGCCTGTTGGTAGGGGATCCTGGCCGGATCAGCCGTCAGCGGCGCCCAAATGTCATAGGGTTGCAGGCTTTCGAGGCCCAGGATCTGGCGGCGCACGGCCCAGTAGCGGTGCCAGGTGGGCAGGTTGCGCCGGAAGGTGGCGATGAGGCTGTCGAATACCTCGACCGGGATATTGTCGCCGAAGAGGGTCATACCCAGAGTCGATTCATGGCGCCGGGCGCGCATCTCGAGCACATTCTGCTTCATGGAGGTGGCCAGGTTGCTGGTCAGGGTGTTTTTGTAGGCCAGGTAGGCATCAGTATAACTGTTGTAAGCGGTCTGGCGGGCCTGGCGATCGGTGCCGGCCAGGATCTCCTCCAGGATGCCCTGGGCCACAGGCAGCTCCTGGCCGTCGACGGTCACGGCCGGGGCGAATGTGAAGTCGGCCTCGGTCATCATGGAGAAGGTGTCGTAGGTGCCGGAGAAGGGCTCGCCGATCAAGCCCAGCAGTTCTTCGATCTCGGCCGAGCGCACATGCGCCTGGCGGCGGAAAAGATCGTCAAAATAGTGACCGTAGATAGCCAGACCCGTCTCTTCTTCAGCCCAGGCCGCGAGGGTTTCCTGACCGACGGCCAATAGCTCGGGCGCTACGAAGGATACCGATGCGACTGCCTTGCTGTAAACGCCCTGGCCCCGGCCGGCGCGTTCGACGGCGGCCTGGTCAGTGCGATCGACGGAGGCCGCAAGGGCGGCGTAGACCTGAAGCTTGCTGACCCGTTCGAGTAGAGCGTAGACGGCGGTGAGGGCTTCAAGCAGGACGGTCGGGCCTTCGGCCAGGCGACCTTGCCAAGCGGACATGGCCTCGATCAGTTCCCCGGTTTCAACGACCCCGGCTTCCCAGGCCTCAGTCGTTTCGAATACGCTCTGAGCGTCCCAGGTGTATTTGGGGTCGACTTCGTCCCGCCTGGGGACGCGCTTTTGTGTCATGGCGATTTCACTCCTAGTGAAAGGTGTGGGACACGGACAGGCATGGAGTTCACTGATTAAAGGGAAGTTCGCTTGCTGCAGGCCAATCCCATTGAATTATGGACAGGTTCATAAAAATGCCACCGGGATAGTAGCACAGAGCGGGCTAGGTGGCTAAGCGAGTGAGGCGGGGCTGCCTTGGATCAGAGTCGAACGGATACGGGCATAGCCTGACCGGAGCAGTATGTAGCATGAGACGGCCGGAGTCGCCAAATCGCAGCAAAGGTTTGACACGGGTGTTTGTGGCCCTGGTCGGTATCCTGGCCAGGGCCGTGTTTCTGCGCGTCTATCGCCTAGATCAAGTCCCGCCCGGAATACACGCCGACGAGGTGATCAACGGCGAACCGCCCAGGCGAACCGCTTTGGCGTGCCGCCTATAGGATCCGTTTAAGGGCACAATCTGGTCAGGTCAGGCTCTCTCCTGTAGAATATGGTCCTCATGGCGATCAGCTATGGCCCGTTCGTCATGGCCACACTCGCTTTTTACTCGCGGCCCGGCGCATCCTTGGGAAGAGGTGGACGCGCCGGGCCGCTTCACATTTGGTTTGGGTTGGGATAAAGTAGGGTCCATGGTCAGCCCTCTTGAAAGGTCAGCTCGAGATGATTTTCGCGAAGCGCGGCGCAAGGCGGCCGTCGAGCAGGTTCTGGCCAATCTGAAGGGCGAGTCAATCGCGTTGCTGAGCTTTGGCGAAGTCAGCGAGGAGCTAAAGGCCACGGCCGTGGACGAGTTGGGCATGCAGGAGATCCCCCTGGACGCTATCGTGGGCAGCGTCGGCCGTGTCCAGGATTTCACCCGCTCATTCTTGCCTAAGAGCGATGACGACCGCGAGCGCTGGCTAGGGGTGCAGGCTCACGTTCGTCGCCATGGCCTGGAACCGATTAAAGTTTACAAGGTCGGCGACGCCTATTTTGTCATCGACGGCAATCACCGGGTGTCGATCGCCAAACAGCATGGGGGCGAGACGATCCTGGCCTCGGTCATCGAGGTCAAGACGCGCGTTCCGTTGTCGGCCGAGGATAGCCCGGACGCGATCATTTGCAAGGCCCGCTACGCAGATTTCCTGGAGACGACCAACCTCGACCGGTTGCGGCCGGAGGCCGATTTGATGATGGCCATTCCCGGCCAGTATTCGTTTTTGCTGGAGCAGATCGACGCCCAGCGATATCGCCTGTCGCTCGATCCGAGCCGAGAAGCAGTACCATACGAAGAGGCAGTGACGTCCTGGTATGACCGGGTTTACGCGCCCCTGGTGCAACTGATCCGGCGACAGGGGCTGGGACATCATTTTCCGGAATTGACCGAAACTGACCTCTACATGCTGGTGCTGAAGCGGCGGGCGGAACTGCAGGCCTCGCTTGATTGGCCGGTGGACATGGTCGCCGTAGCCTCGGATCTCAAGAAGGACAGGCAAGGCCGGCCGGGCCAGGTTGGCGAACAGGTCTTGCAAGCGGTCACGCCTGATGCCCTGGAGTCTGGCCCGTCTGCTGGTCGTTGGCGCAGAGAACGGCTGGCCAAACGACCGGGCGACACGCTCTTTTCTGACATCCTGGTCGCCGGACGGGGCGTCAATGCCGACATCAATATGATGCGTCATGCGGCTATCGTCGCCAAGCGCGAGGACGCCCGCTTGCTGGCCTTGCGGGTGCTGAAAGAAGAGGCCGACCACAGCAGCAAATGGGTGGTCGACTTGCGGGACCTTTTCCATGAACAGTGTCGCCAATTAGGGATCCGGGGCGAGTTTGCGGCCGAAAGCGGACCGGTGGCGCCGACCATCGTGCGACGGGCAGCCTGGGCCGATCTGCTGGTCTTAAGCCTGGTGAGGCGCACAGGACCGAAGACGGCGACCGGATTCGGCACCCGTTTCAACAAGATCTTGCAGCGCAGCCCGCGGCCGATATTGGTAGTGCCCGAAGAAGCCGACTCGGCTATGGACAGGGCGCTCTTGGCCTACGATGGTAGCCCAAAGGCAGACGAGGCGCTTTACTTGGCGGCCTACATGGCCAGGGCCTGGGGCGTGACTTTGACCGTCGTTTCGGCCGGGAGCAAGAAATCGGCCGTGGCTCAACGAAAAGCGGGCGAGTACCTGGCCGGGCGAAACGTCGAAGCTGAGTTGGTCCAGGGTGAAAAACCGGCTTATCACGCCATCCTGAATGCCGTCGAAGAGCAGCGGGCTAACATGATCATCATGGGCGGCTTCGGCAACCGTTCGGCGTTACAACTGGTCATAGGCAGCACGGTGACCAAGCTCTTGCGCGAGGTCGACGTGCCGGTGTTTGTGTGTAGATAGCAGGTAGCGGTGAGCGTCTAGCTTTGAGCTTTTAGCCGCGAGCTTCTGGCTGTCAGCCTTCAGCAGACAGCAAACCTTCCGGCGAGCGGCCGCCCACCCTGCCGAGCGACTACCAACCACTGGTAAACTACCACCAGAAACGAGCCGCCGATCCCTGTTCCCCGGCCCCCAGCCCCCGCTCCCCATTTTCCCACAAACTGCACCCCTTCTGCAGATCTGGATCCTAGAATCAGCCAGTGACTCAGCCCAAAGGCTGAAGGCTGAAGGCTATTCCCAGTAAACGACCTGTCAGCCAGCGCTACGGCAAGCGGTACGCTGCTGCCCGGCCGGGCATCGAATCTGTCGGCCGATATGCCAGGTCGGGTGGAAGCGGTCGCGGTGCAGGTTGGCGATCGGATCCAGGCTGGCGAGGAACTGGTCCAGCTGGAGACAGACGACCTGGCCTTGAACATCACTTTGAGCGAGCAGAACCTGAAACTGAAAGAGGCCAACCTGGCCGATGTGCTAGCCGGAGCCAGCCAGGCATAGATAGCCTCGGTCGAAGCGGCCGTGGCCAGCGCCCAGGCCCAGTTCCTGCTGGAATCGGTTCTGTTGAGCATCATGAGCGGCCTGCTGGGCATGGCCTTGGGCTGGACGATGTCGACGGTGGCCGGGCAGTTGTTAGACATGGACACGGTGGTTGACCCGGGCACAGTATTGATCGCCACCGGCTTCGCGGCCGGCGTGGGCCTGGTCTTCGGCATCTATCCGGCCTGGCAAGCGGCCGATGCCCGGCCGATTGAGGCGCTGCGAATCAGATAGTGATCAGGCCTTTGGGCAGGTGATCGAGACGATTGGTGTAGTAGAGCGTGGCGTAGCTATCGGCGTAGTTGAGGCAGGTGATGCCGGTGTTACTCATCATCAGCCAGGGAAACTTGGGATTAGGTTCGTCATCAGGCGGCACAAGGCGATCCAGCAGATGAGACAGCAGGTAATTGGAAAAGGCGCCGTGGCTGATGATGGCCACGCGCTCGTCACTGCCGCCATGCCGGTTAAACAATTCGACAGCCACCCGGCTGGCGCGGATACGGACTTCCGCCCGGCTCTCATAAGGCCGGTTCCACCAGCCTTTTTCGCCAAGCGAGTCTGGCAATACCAGATGCGGGTAATGGCTCTCGAAGAAGGCTCGATTGGGACCAGGCAAGCCGATGCGCTGGCCTTCCTCCGGCCCATTCTCGAAAACGCCTCCGACTTCATGTAGATCAAGCCAGGCTAAGAGCGGTAAGTCCAGGGCACTAGCGACGGCCGTGGCCGTCAATATCGTCCGTTGCATCAGGCTGGTGTACAGGTGGGTGATGGCAAAGCCGCGCTGGTCGGCCATGTCCCAGGGGTCGGTCTGGGCGTCGGGATCGGCGCGGGCCAGCAGGTCGGCCAGGTGCTGAGCCTGCTGTTGGCCGGTTTCGCTCAGCAGTGGATCAGGACGGCGGCGGGAGCTGGAGCCGGTGTTGGCCCACTGGGCGTTGTTCTCTGACTGGGCGTGGCGGATGATATATAGTCGCATGAGGGAATGGTAGAGGGATTTTGGAACGGGGCAAGTGGATCGGGCCTTGGGGATCGGTGGTGTGTTGGACATGGATAGGCGGGCGGCGTATACTGAATTCGCCAGTTGTGGGGTTTTGTGCAGATGATTGAAGTGATGCTGTGAACAGTTAACTCGAAGCTCTCAACCATGAACTCAATCGAACGTGTGCAGCGGCGGTTGAAAGGTCAGGCGGTGGACCGGCCGCCGAATTTCGACATTTTCATGACCTTTGCCGCCCACAATATCGGCCAGCCGTTGGCGGCTTATTACCAGGACTACCGCGTGCTGGTGGCGGCCAATCTGGCCGTGCTGGAGGCTTTTGAGCTGGATATCGTCCAGGCCATCTCGGATCCGTTTCGGGAGACGGCCGATTTTGGGGCTGCGATCGAATTCCCAGAAGATGACCTGCCCCTGTGCCGTCGGCCGCTGCTGGCCGAACCGGAGGACATCCGGCATCTCAAGGCGCCGGAACCGGGCAGCGGCGAGCGGATGAGTGACCGGTTGGAGGCCGTGCGCTCGTTCCGGGAACGGGTTGGCGGGCAGGCACCGGTCATGGGCTGGGTCGAAGGCGCGCTGGCGCAAGCGGCCGATTTGCGCGGGGTGATGGACCTGATGACCGACCTGATCTTGCGGCCGGCGTGGGTCGAAGAATTGCTGGAGATTTGCATCGAGGTCGAAATTGCTTTTGCTCAGGCCCAGGTCGCGGCCGGAGCGGACATCATCGGCCTGGGGGACGCCGTTTCATCGCTGATATCGCCGGCCATGTATCGCCAATTCGCCCTGCCCTACGAGCAACGTCTTTTCGCGGCCGTGCACGAGATGGGCGCCCTGACCCGGCTGCACATCTGCGGCAATACGACGGCCATCGTGCCCGACATGGTGGAGAGCGGGGCGGATATCGTCGACCTGGATTGGATGGTCGACATGGGCGCAGCGGCCGCGGCGTACGGCGACGAGGTTTCGTTTTGCGGCAATTTCGATCCGGTAGCGGTGATGTTGCAGGGGACGCCCGAGCAGGTCTACGCGGTGACCCAGTCTTGCATGCGGGCCGGCGGTTCTCGATCCTTCAGCGCAGCCGGCTGCGAGATACCAGACGGGACGCCGGAAGCGAATCTGTTGGCTCAGGGCCAGGCGCTGCGCGACCTACGGACCTAAAAGACGGGCTCCTAAACAGCACCCCGCCCAATCTGGGCGGCAACGGTTTTCGGTATCCAGGTCTCCAGCAACTAACCGCGGCCGAGCAGAGGCGCCTTCGTCAGCCAATGGCCGGCGTCCAGGCCACAGGCAATGCGGCCAGTTCTATTGCTTGCCGGTCATTCCATTTGTGTTCAGGCTTGGTTTTGGTTGACTATGTAGGGCATGTTGGTCCAGTTTCCAAACGGTAACCAGGCGAAGATGGCTCGAGCGGTCGATGACGGTGAGTGATGCATCTGGTCGCGTGAGAAGTTCCCAGGGTTTGACGATAGTATCGGAAAGTGCGTTTGGGTCGTTAGTGGCTGGGGGTGAACCTGCGACGTCGTGGGAGGATAATACTTGATCAATGGACGACGATGAGACGTCGCAGGTTAAA
This sequence comes from Promineifilaceae bacterium (SeqCode), assembly GCA_041570195.1. GTDB lineage: Bacteria > Chloroflexota > Anaerolineae > Promineifilales > Promineifilaceae > UBA11865. Next base: position 19,940 of record JBFFWQ010000016.1, read on the forward strand.
AAGGGCGGGACGAGGCGGACGGCCCTCGTCCCGCCGTAGGTCGGGCCGGGTCGATAGTTGGCGGTACCTGCTTAGTGTGGGCTACGATGCTTCCGCCGCTTAGTGCCTGACCCATCCTACTGTCATAGAAGATCGTACGTAAATGATTATATAGATCCTTACGCGCCAGTGGAATATCACATATGTCCTGTAACTCCGGTCATGGGGTACCAAAGGGGCATGCCGGTATTGCGGCTGGTCGCAAGCGGGGACGCGTGTGCTACAAGGGGGCGAGTGGCGATGTCTGTGGTACGAGCGAACAAGCGAGGACGCATGTTTTACAAGCCGACAGGCGGGAACGCCTGTGTTGCTTGTCCGACGCAAGCGGGGACGCTTGTTTGCGAGCGAACAGGCGGGGACGCCTCCTGGCGAACGGCTTGAAACAAGCGGGGACGCTTGTTCTACAGTTGGGCGGGGCGTTCCTCGCCCAGGACTTTGAGCTTGGCGTCGATGAAGTCCTTGTGGGTTAGGTTCAGGCCGCGGGCGATGACTCGAATCTCTTCGGTTTCCTCAATGGACATGTCGCCGTCGGCGGCCGAGATGGCGAATAACACCTCGACGACCTGGCGGCGCTCGTCCTCGGTCGCACCGGTAGCCAACTCACGCATCATGCGGAAGGTGTCGTAGGTGGCATCGACGGCCGATACCGCAACCTCGACCACGAAAGCGGCCGCCTCGTGGCTGACGGACCAAATGTCTCGGAAAATAGACTCCATGTCATCGAATTCGGCATCGGTCAGCTGGTGGTCAAGTTGGGCTATCTTGGCCATGAGGCCGCCGACCAGGCTCAGCTTGCGTAGCTCATCGTCGCTCAAGCCCAATTCAGTCGGGTCGATGTGCAGCCGCTGCTCGACGGCATAATAGACCTTGTTCTTGATGAAGTCGTCGAAGTAGGCTTCCCTGTTTGGGGCGTTGGCCACGGCGTCCGAGCGGCGTTTCATGGCCCCGCCCAGCAGACGCTGAAAGCCCCCCACTCCGACCGAATCGATATCGGCCTGGATCTGGGTCACCAATTCTGATTCCTCTTGACTGACCTCGCCGTCGGCATCGATCATGTCTTGCAAAGCATCGTTGACGATTTGTTTGTCGGCCGGCGAGCGCAGCGCATTTTGCAGATCGGCTACCAGGCGCGCCCGCTCGGCGTCGCCGATCGGGGTCTCGATATACATATCCAACCTGGCCCATTCCCGGGCGCTGAACTGCATGGAGTCGTCAAAGGTCGACGTGCGCAGGCGAAACAACAGATCTTTCAGAGAATTGATTTCCTCGTTGCTAATTTGGCCATCGGCCCAGGCCACGGCGATGATCACTCGGGCCAATTTCAGAATAAGGTCTCGATCAGACATATCACTCTCATTATCAGGGATTTTGACGTATTGTAGCCGGAGACGGCCGTCTTCAAAGTAAGTAGCAAAACAAGTTTAGGAAGTATTCATAAGCTCCTAGCTGTCAGTCGATAGCTGCTAGCCAACAGCTGGGTGGCGGCGACGGTAGAAGAATTTGTATATTTCGACGGTGGCGAATACAACGGTACTGGAAACGAAGCAGATGGCAAGTTCGGAAGCGCTTAACGGCACAGTCTTGAACACTTTTTGCAGGAAAGGCACGTAGATTAGGGCCAGTTGCAGGATGAAGGTCGTGCCGACGGCGAAAACCATCAGGCGATTGGAGAAGAAGCCGATGGTAAAGATCGACTCCCGGCTTGAGCGAATGGCCAGGGCGTTGCCCATTTGGGCTAGTACCAGCGTGGTGAAGACCATCGTCTGCCATGGCCCTGCGTCCGGTTGACCCTCTTCTACCCAGGCGAAATAGCCGACGGCGAGTGAAACCACGCCCATGATAAAGCCAATCCACAGGATCTTGCTGCCAATGCCACGACTGAATACGCTTTCCTTGGGTTCGAAAGGCTTGCGCTTCATCACGCCGGGCTCGCTCTGTTCCTGGGCCAGGGCCAGGCCCGGCAAGCCGTCGGTGACCAGGTTGACCCATAGGATTTGCAGCGGCAAAAGCGGCAGAGGCATACCCAGGAAGGGTCCGATCAGCATGACCCACAATTCGCCAGCGTTGCTGGACAGGGTGTATAGGATGAACTTGCGGATGTTGTCGAAGATCACCCGACCCTCTTCGACGGCGGCGACGATGGTGGCGAAATTGTCGTCCAGCAGGACCATGTCGGCCGCTTCTTTGGCCACATCGGTGCCGGTGATGCCCATAGCGATGCCGATCTCGGCCTGTTTCAACGCCGGAGCGTCGTTGACGCCGTCGCCGGTCATGGCCGCGACTTGACCGTTGTTCTGCAGGGCCTGGACGATATTCAGCTTGTGTTCGGGCGCTACGCGAGCATAGACCTCCACCTCATCTACCAGCGGCTGCAAATCTTCGGCCGTCATCTCGCTGAGTTGGCGGCCGGTCAGGCAAGTGTCGTCTTCGGTAATGCCCAGGTCCTGGGCGATACGCAAGGCGGTAAGGGGATGATCGCCGGTGATCATGACCGGCCTGATGCCCGCCTCCCGGGCAGTGTGAACGGCAGCCTTAGCCTCGGGCCGGGGCGGATCCATCATGGCCACCAGGCCGACAAACACTTCCTGTTCTTCCAACACCGACTGGTCTTCAGGCAGTTCTGGTGAATCCCAGAAGCGAAAGGCGACGCCCAGCACCCTTTGGCCCTGGCTGGCCATTTCGGCGTTGGAGTCCATGATGCGCTCTTGCAAGGCCGGCGTCAGAGGCACGATCTCATTGTCGACCAGGACGCTGTCGGTCACGTCAATCAGGCTGTCGATGGCGCCCTTGGAGAGCAACACGTAGGGCGAATCACCCCATGGTAAATCGGTCTGCAGAACGGACTCGTCCATACGATGGACGGTGGTCATGCGCTTGCGCTCGGAGGTGAAGGGCACTTCACCCACCCGGGGCCAGCGCCTGTCCAGTTCTCGCTTGTCGTAGCCGAGCTTATGCGCCGCCAACAGCAGGGCGCCTTCAGTCGGATCGCCGATGGCGGTAATGGCGCCGTCCTCACCGCGTTTGATCGTCGCGTCGTTGCACAACGCGCCGGCGCGAACTAGGACGCTCAGCGCGGTCAACTTCGGCGAACTCTCACTAATGAGTTCCGTGCGCAGCAGGCCCTCCTCGCGGTCGACCAGCGTGTCGATGTGGGAACGATTACCGGCCACGTCAAGGATGGTGACGGTCATGCGGTTCTCGGTCAGAGTGCCGGTCTTATCCGAGCAAATCACGGTCACTGAGCCCAGGGTTTCCACGGCCGACAATTTACGGATGAGCGCATTGCGCTTCAACAGTCGCTGCGATCCAAGGGCCAGGGTAATGGTAACCACGGCCGGTAAGCCTTCGGGTACGGCGGCCACGGCCATGCTGATGCCAGTCAGAACCAGCGTTTCCAGGTCGCCGCCACGCAGTAAGCCGGTCAGAATCACCAGGGCGATAATGACCATGGCCACTACGGCCAGAGTCTTGCCCAACCGATCCAGGCGGCGCTGCAAGGGCGTCTGCTCTTCCTCCACGCCCTGGATCAATTCGGCGATGTGGCCGAGCTCGGTATCCATGCCTGTATCGACGATGACAACCGAGCCGCGGCCGTAAGTGACCGAGGTGCCCATGTAGACCATGTTGAATCGGTCGCCGATGGCCAGCTTGTCACCCTGCGGTGCGTCCAGAAGCTTGTCGACCGGCTCCGACTCGCCGGTAAGGGCCGCTTCCTCAACCTTCAGATTGGCGCCGGTGACCATATGGGCATCGGCCGGTACGACGTTGCCGGCTTCCAGCAACACAATATCGCCAGGAACCAGTTGGTTGGAGGAGACCTCTTGCACCTCGCCGTCTCTACGCACGCGGACCGTGGGCACGGCCAGTCGTTTCAGGGCGGCCATGGCCTGCTCGGCCTGGTACTCCTGGGAGAAACCGATAACGGCATTGAGTATCACGATGGCGATGATGACGATCGTATCGATTTCTTCGCCAAGGGCCAGCGAAACAACGGCGGCGATGATGAGGATGACCACCATCAATTCCGTAAATTGGTTGAACAGAATGCGCCAGGGGCTGATCCCGCCGCGTTCGACCAATTCGTTGGGGCCATACTTCTCCAGACGAGCCCGGGCCTCGGCCGAGGTCAGGCCATCTGCCGGATCAGTAGCCAGTTTTTTAAGCGCTTCCTCGGTGCTTAGCTTGTACCAGTCCATAGGGAAATAACAGCTTCTAGCTTATTGGTATTAGCAGTTAGAATTCTTCGTCCTCGTCACCGCCGCCAATTATCTTGAGCAGTAGGTAGACAACCATAATGGCGGCGATTAACATTGAGAAAAGGTAACCGCCAAAGGCGACGCGAGACATGAGGTTGCCAAAATCGCCTCCAAGCGCCGAGAAGCTCGACGCAAAGGCGGAACCGATCAACATGCCGGCCAGCAACAGAGCAAGAACGCCAAAGCGGGCCATCCCCCGCACTCGTCCCAGTTCCTTAGAGAGATCCGAAGTGTCGACTTCCAGAGTGAAACGGCCCTTCTGGTACTGATCCAGCCAGCCCAACGTGGCTTCCTGTAGCGAAGGCATGCGCCGGGCCAATTCGCGGGCGGTGCCGGTGGCTTCCTTGACCACCGCCTGCTTGATGCGCTCGGTCGTGATCTCCTGGGCAGCCAGTTCGCGGATATGCTTGTTGGCCATCTCGGTGACGCTCTTATCGGGCAATAGGGCGCTGGTGATGGCCTCTAGCTGCATGAGTGACTTCAAAGCCAGGGTCAACTCGGGATCGAGGCGCATACCATTGTCAGTCAGCGTGCCCAGGGCCGCATTCACGGCCTGACCGAAGCCGCCGCCACTGCCCGGTTCCAGGTAACGGCCGACGCGCCGGTCGAAGGTTCGATAGTAGTTGCGCTCATCAACCTTTTTGAACGGTTTGCTCAGGCTCAACATCACCTGGGCCAGCCCGCGTGAATCATGTTGTTGGACCACCATCAGCAATTGAATGAGATTGACCCGCTGCATGAAGTCAAGCTCGCCGACCATGCCCAAGTCAATGTAGTAGATCATGCCCGTGTCAAGATTGATCAGGACGTTGCCTGGATGCGGATCGGCGTGGAAAAAGCCGTCTATCAAAAGTTGCTTAACCAGGCTGCGCATGACCGCCTCGGCCAGCGCGTCGCGATCCAGTCCAGCTTCGGAGAGGGCTTCGACATTGTTGACCTTCACGCCGCGCACAAACTCCATGGTCAGTACGCGCGTGGTGGTGTAGTCACCGTAAACCTCCGGGATGCGTACCGTCGGTATGCTGGCCATGTTCCGGCTGATCTGGCGCGCGTTCCATGCTTCGCTAGTATAGTCCAGCTCTTGCAGGATATTCGCGCCGAATTCCTCCAGAACGCCGCTGAGGTCGTTTTCACGTGCCCACAATGCGCGGCGCTCCAGAGCCCTGGAAGCATTGGTCATGATGCCGACGTCGGCCTTGACCTGGGTCTTAATATGGGGCCGTTGGACCTTGACGACTACCTCCTCGCCGGTATGCAGGGTGGCCTTGTGAACCTGGGCCGTGGAAGCGGCGGCGAAGGGCTCCACCTCGAAGGTAGCGAATATCTCCTCCGGCCGATCTTTCAGCTCATCCTGGAGGATTTCCACCACGTCCTCGTAGGGGAAGGGCGGCACATCGCTTTGCAGCTTGTCCATCTCCTCCGCCCAGTCGGGCGGCAGCACATCAGCCCGGCTGGAAACGATCTGACCCATCTTGACATAAGTAGGGCCCAGTTCCTGGAGCATGAGCCGGATCTTGACCGGTACGCTCAACGCATCCAGCGGATGCGGGATATCATAGACCCAGCGCTGCATAGAGCGGCGGAAATCACCCAGGATGGTACGATCGAAGAGCAGGTCCATGCCGTAACGCATGAAGACATTGTAAACTTGCTGGAGGCGTAGAGTTTCGCGAACCTGGTCAACTGTGCTGCGCTGGGTTGCCATTATTGTCCTCCAGCCGCTTCGGCAGCCTGGTCGTCGACGATGGGTGGCGTCAGTCCAAAGAGATTCTCCAGGAAGATAGTGATCAGACCGATGACAGCGCCGCCAATAAAGGCGATTATCAAGGTATTAACCATGAATGTTTCCGGGAAGAGCCAGCTCAAAAGCAGAAGCATGACGCCGTTGATAGCCACTACCACCAGACCATAAGAAACGAAAATCAATGGTAGGGTCAGAAGCTGTAGCACGGGCTTGACCACGGCATTGAGAATTGCCATGGCGGCGCCGAGGATCAGGAACGTGCCATAAGTGTACTCGACCGAGATGTTGGGTAAAAGCAAGACGGTCAGCATTAAGGCGGCTGTGTTCACCAGGATCCGCACGAGGATCAATCGCCAATTGTAATGAATCGAATGGCTACCAATCTTGATATTTCCAGCAGGGTGCATATCAGCGTACCTCTCAATGAATGACTCGTGTCTGGCACCGGCCCCACACTGTGAAGCGCCCGGTTGTCTTGTCAACGCGCTCTATGTGAGATGTTTAAGTGAAAAGATCTGTTGCGCCTAGTTAGACCGACAATACGAGCGGCATTATACCTTAGATCGGCCGAGGTCTCACACATTGGTCAGCAGACAGAAAAAGGAGCTGTCTGGGTAACAGCTCCTCGTCACATATTACCGGTCAAGTACTCAGACGGTATCAGATAGTTCTGCTCGATTACCTCATGCGGAAGGCCATGATGATGGCCAGGATACCGCCGACGATGCCGAAGATACCTAATACGAGGGGCAGGGTAGTAGCCGCCAGGAGCGTGTTGGCCAGCAAAATGATGCCGAAGATGATGCTCAAGGCGCCCAGAAGGCCAACGCCAAAACCGGCACCACGAAAGGCGCGCACGATGTTGACCACGCCGATGATGATGCCCTCGATACCCAGGATAATGACAAGAGTTGCTAGCGTCACTACTGAGGACCACAACGGATTCCCGATGACAATGACACCGGCGATGATGCCCAGGACGCCGATGAACAGCTTCCAGCCCCAGGCGGTGCTGTCGACGAATATGCCGACGATGTTCAGGATGCCGGCGATGAACCAGTAAATTCCCAGGACCTGTACCAAAACAATCGTCGCTGCCGCCGTATTGGTCAGCAGCATAATACCGATGATGACGGCAAAGATCCCCTCAATCAAGACCAACCACCAGGGCACCGAGCTCTCGGCTGCTACGGCGGTGTCTGCGGATACTTCTGTTGTCATGGGTAAACCCTCCTTTGGAATGACAAGACGAAGTCGCGACTTGAGTAGGCATATATCAACAATAGTACCCAAGTAAGGGCAATTATAGCCAGATAACCGAGAAAATGCATGTCGTAGTGGAAGTGGCTGGTGGCAGGCAGCGTCTCTTTAATGTGGACAGGATTTACAGGATGACGGTAGTTCTTCAACTAGAATCGCGTTCTGCTCTCGACGTCGCGGGAGGAGGTGGAAGTCATGTATTGTTGGCGTCTGACGGTTCGTCAGGGTCGGCGGCGTCAGGGACTGCTTCTGCGGCCAGCAGTTGTTCGCCGATGCCGGCTTCAACCTGGACGGCGAAGAGCTCGGCCGAGCCCGGTTCCAGATGTCGCCGGAGTGAATCCAGGTTCTCTTCGTCGCTCAAGGCGATCACGGCCGAGGTACCGGGCACCAACGCCCGGCCGATTTCAGTCAGGCGCTCGTCAGGGATGCCGGTGTCGGGCGCAGCCATGCCGGCCCCGGCAAAAGCGCCGACAATGCCGCCGGCAACAATGCCGGCCGGGCCGGCCAGCGCGCCCAGAACCGCGCCGGTCAAGCCTCCGGCGAAAGCCCCTTTTCCAGGCTTGGGATCGCCGGTTTCTTTGACGTGCAGGCGGCCATTGTCATCACGCCGGACCACGGCCATGTTGTCGAAATCAACCTGGCCATCCTTCCTGGCCGATTTCAGCCGCTTTGCGGCGCTATCGGCCGCATCTTCTTCGTCGAAAGCAGCGATAAGTAATTGCACCGGTTTGTCAATCATGTCCACCTCTTTCATGAATAGCCTTCAGCTGTCAGCTTTCAGCCTTCAGCTCACAATTGTCAGGCAGCTAGTTTCTCTTCCTTGTGGGTTTGCGGGGCCATGGCTAGTGGCTGCGGAAAGGGATGACCATGGCTAGGATACCGATCATGGTGGCCGAGGCAAAGACGGCCGGGAACGGGGTCAGGGTCGGCGGCGGGATCACGTCGATGTTGCCGGTTTCGTCGACGGTGACGAAGGCGGCCGGCACCCAGCCAACACCGCCACGACCGGCGTCGAAAGCGATTTGCCACCAGCGGCCGTCGAGGCTGACTCCGTAAACAGTTGCTTGCTCGCCTTCTCGCAACAGGCCAATGATTTCATATTCGAGGGCCGGGCCGGAACGGACGTTGGTGTCGACTTGGGCCGTGGCTACCGGCTCGCGCAAACGGTCGTTGATTTCAAACAAGGCGAAGACCGCGAGCAAACAACACAGAGTTAGGAGCATGGCCAGGCCAATCACTGCCGCCGTCAGCCAGATCTTATTTTTGTCACGGCCGGGCGGGTGCTCAGCATGTTGCGGCGCGCTCTCGGCCGGCGCGGGCACGGCCGCAACGGAAACTTTGGTTCGTGGTTGACCTTGTGTCTCATCAGCCGCCGTCGCTTCAGCCGCCGGCTCTTCAGGCGGCGCTTCGGCCGGCGGCGGGACGACCGGCGGGCTTTCTGTTCGAGGGGCGGCGGCCGATCGGCGCTCCAACGAATCGTTCAGCACATGAAGCAAGTCGCCGGCACTCTGGAAGCGTTCTTCTGGGGCACTTGCCAGCGCTTTGACCAAGATGGCCTGGATATCATCAGGCAACCCGGCACGGCCAGAATCGGGCCCGCGCTCAATGTCGGGACCAAGCTCCGCTTCGGGCCCGAGGTCGGGATCAGTCCCTAGGCCAGGTTCGGGTCCGAACCCTGGTTCGGGTCCGAACCCTGGTTCGGGTCCGAACCCTGGTTCGGGTTTGAACTCAGGTTCGGGCTCGGGCGGGTGGCCCAGCAATAACTCGAACAACAGCGCGCCAAGTTGGTAGGTGTCTGTCCGCCGGTCCGGAGAAAGGTCCTGGACTTGCTCAGGGGCCAGGAAAGCCGGTGGCCGTCCGCCGGTTGCGGCGCTGTAGGGCCGGCCGAGGCCAGTGAGCAGCGGCGCGTCCTGAGCATCGAAGAGGACATGGGCAGGACCGATGCGGGCATGGATGACGTCGTTTTGGTGCGCATAGTCGATGGCGCTGGCCAGCGATGCTACCAACGACAGTGCGGCCGCCTCTTCACGGTAGGATGCCATTCTCGCTTCGAGGGCGCCACCTTCGGCCAAGGACACGGCGACAAAGGGCACTTGTTCTTCGCGGCCGTAGTCCAGGATCGAGAGGAGATTGGCATGATCTAGCCGGGCCAACGCGTCGGCCTGGCGTAAGAAGCGGTTGGCCTGCTCAGGATCGCGGGCGGACGACGGCGGCAGAATCTTGAGCGCCACCATGGCGCCGGACTCCGGCTCCAAAGCCTGGTAGACAACCGTTGTTTCGCCCCGGGCGATGAAATCCTGGATCTGATAGCGGCCGATTGAGCTTCCGGGCGGTCTGGCCATCGTTTAATCGTTGAGGAATAGACTCAAGAACCAGCTCACTACGCTGATGATCAACGCGCCTAAGATGGCGGCCCAGAAGCCCTGCACGGTTAACACGTCGGTTAATAACGATGTCAACCAGAGCAAGAACGCGTTAATGAGCAACGTAAAAAGCCCCAGCGTGACGATGATCAGTGGCGTGGCAATCAGCTTCAACAACGGCTTAATTAGGGCGTTAATGAGGCCGAATATGAGGGCCACGAGGAGAATCTGTAGGAAGTTGCCTTCCAGCGTAATGCCGTCGACGACGGCAGCGGTCAGCCATAGAGCGAGCGCATTTACCATCAGGCGTATCAATAGCTTGATCAAGGGAATCCTCCTATGGAATAAGCCGTAAACTGAAGTTGTCGGCAGATATTATAACCCGGTCAGATTGGCCTTGACTAATAAGGCGGCTAAGCAAGCCAGCGTCCAAGACAAGAATCAACCTGCCGATTTGCTGGCTTGCTCACTAGAATGGCCAAATAAGAGGCACCAGGAGCAGGCTGACGGCCATGAACAGAGCTACCAAAGGCGTGCCCGCGCGAATGAAGTCGGTGAAACTATAGGCGCCTGGGGTCGAGACCATCAAATTGGTCGTGGTGCCGATGGGCGTCAGGAAGGCAGTGGAGGCGCTAATGGCAACGGTCATGAGTAGGGGATAGGGTGAGACTCCCAGGCCGACGGCCGCCTGCAGCACGATGGGTGCTACCAAGATGGTGGTGGCAGAGTTATTGATGACCTGGCTCAAGCCGGTGGTCAACAAGAAAACACCAGCCATAAGGGCCAGTGGGCCAACCGAGCCCAGGGTATTCACCAGGCCATTGGCCAAGAACTCGGCGCCACCGCTGACCTGCAAGGCGACGCTCACAGGGATCATGGCCGCGATAAGGACCACGCTGCGCCAACTGATGGCCCGGTAGGCCTGGCCCATATTCAGGCAACCGCCCAAGATCATGGCGATGGCGGCGATCAGGGCGGCAATCACCGTGGGCACCACGCCGCTGACCATGAGCGCGATCATGCCCAGCAGAGAGACGACGGCCACGATAGCTTGCGGGCTCAGTTCGACGACCTGGCGGGCCATGGCTTCGGGACTGCCGACGACGACGAAGTTGCGGGCCTCGTTGCGTAACAGATCGATGTCGCCCCAGCGGCCGCGCACCAGCAAGGCGTCACCGAATTTGAGGCGCACGTTTTTGCGGTTTATCTGGCGGTCACCGCGGCGAATACTTAATACCAGCACGTTGTATTTCTCGGCGAAATGGGCCTGGCTCAGGGTGCGGCCAACGTAGGCCGAGCGCACGGTCAGCAGGACCTCGGCCACGCCGACTTCGTGAGACAGGAGCACATCTGCCAATTCGCCGTCATCGGCCGCGGCCGGCTGTACACCCAGATTAAAGCGGACCATCAAGCGATCGATCGCCTCCCGCGTGCCGCTGACCAGCAGCATATCCCGGGCATGAATTACCGTATCTGGGCCGGGAACAGGCTCCTGGTCGGATTGCAGTCTTTCGATTGTGAGCCGAGGACGCGGCAACTGCCCGGAGGTTGGCCACTTGGTGGCTGACCACCCTGCCCTCTGAGCCAGCGTAGGCGACTTGTCAACCCGTAACACCGAAACGCCATAGTCGTGACCGAGGGCAGCGTCGGCCAGGGTTTTGCCCACCAGGGGCGAGCCATAACGAACGCGCAACCAAAAGAGGAAACCCTCAAGCGTATAGTCCTCGGCCAGTTGGTCGACGGATTGGGTCAGGTCGGGCGGGCGCTCGCCAACCTCATGGGCCGGTAAAAGGCGTTGGCCGATCAGGACCATGTAACCCACGGCCACAACCAGCAGCGGTAGGCCAATCAAGGCGAACTCGAAGTAGCCAAAGCCAGCGAACCCGGCGATATTCAGCGTCTCGTTGACGATGATATTCGGCGGCGTGCCCGTTAGCGTTAGCAGCCCGCCTGTGTTGGCGGCGATGGCGAGCGGCATCAGGAATTTCGAGGGCAAGCTGCCTATGTGCCAGGCGGCCGAGGTCACGGCGGGCATCAAGGTGGCTACGGTACCTGTGTTGCTGATAAATGCCGAAAGCAGGGCAGCGCCGACCATCAACACCACCAGTAGTCGAGTTTTGCTGCGGCCGGCCAAGCCCAGCATCTGTTGCCCTAGCCAGGCCGTCACACCGGTTCGCGATAGGCCATCTCCCACCACGAACAGGGCGGCGATCATGATGACGGCGGGCTCGCTGAATCCGGTCAGTGCCTGGTCCAGGGTGAGGATGCCGGTCAGGTAAAGGGCCAGAAGGGCTAGCAAGGCAACAAGATCAGCGCGAAGCCGACCGACGACGAAGAAGATGATGGTGATGGCCAGTATGGCGAAGGTCAGGATCATTGTGGCTCTGGAGGATTAGCCTCGACTAAGAAACGCGGGATGGCCCGGGCAAACAGCGGCGCAGCAAAAAGAGCCAAAGACGCCGGGCAATTACAACCCGCCTTCTCCGGCTCTGTTCGTTCAAATAAATTGCACATCTTCACCTGTGGTGCAGTACTCACTTTCAGTAAGCGACTCACTTTCAGTAAGCGACTCACTTTCAGTGAGCGACTCACTTTCAGTGAGCGATCACCCCAGGCGAAGCTTGGCAGTCAAGCTACTATTGCTCGGACTCCTCGTCAGTGGCCTCTTCGGCGAGCTGTTCTTCGAGAGCCTCGGCCATCTCGGCCACAGCGCTGGCAGCGCCCATTTCGACCGCGCCGGCGGCCATTTCGGCCGCGCCTTCTACAGCCAGTTCTTCGGCCGCTTGATGCATGCCCCGAGCAGCCGCCATCTCGGCCATACCCTGGGCGGCGAGGCCAATACCTTCCTCGGCTAGCTCATCACTGCGCTCGGCCAGGCCTTCGGATGCGGCCATGCGAACCACACCTTCGCCCACTTCTTGTTCGCCCATGGCCTCAATTTCCCGACCCGTGGCGGCCATGGTTTCGCCCAAAGCGCGCGTGGCGGCCGAGCGGAAGATGGAGTCTACGGCGATGTCATGCAAATCCTCGCCTTTGCTCTCAAGGAAAGCGGCCAAGACCGGCATATCCAAGGCATCCACAACTTCGGCGGCGGCAAAGAGTTGACCCGAGATTCCGGCGAGTTCCATAGATTCAACCAGATCTTCTTCGGCCATCATGCCCATAATAGCGCTCTGCACAGCCACATCCTCGGAGGCGGCCAACAACTCGGCGCCTTCAAGCATGTCGGTGATACCAGCCTCGGCAACGACATCGCTGAGGGCGGCCACCCGTTCGGCAACTTTTAATTCATCCACGCCGCGCGTGAGGTCGCTGGCGCCGGCAGCCAGGGCGGCCCGGCTTACCATGTCCACTTCATCGGCGGCTTCCATCAAGTCGGCGCCCTCGACGACCATTCCAGCGCCTTCGATAGCCGCATCAAGGCTGGCCAATTCGGCCTCGATCGCCGCTTCTTCCAATTCCCGGTTTTCATCTTCCATTGTATTTTCTCCTATTGGCTTGACAGAATTGACAGGGTCTTACAGGGTAAAGAGTAACATAGCCATGAAAAGTCTGTTTGTCGGAATTCTCCTTGCTGCAATGCCGCGCGAGTAGACTCCTCAAGAATCGTTCATTCTAGAATACACCAAGTAAGGTCATATAGCCAGACAGATGGCGATCCACAGCTACTGCCCGGACACTTCGGCCATGATCGCGACGCCAGCGCTGCTGCCAATACGATTGGCGCCTGCAGCAATCATGTCCTTGGCCTCTTTGAGGGAACGAATGCCGCCCGAAGCCTTGACGCCCATGTCGGGGCCGACGGTTTGGCGCATGAGGGCGACATCCTTGACCGTCGCGCCGCTGCTGGTGAAGCCGGTCGACGTTTTGACATAGTCGGCGCCGGCCTTGCGGGCCAGGAAGCAAACGCGGATCTTCTCTTCTTCGTCCAGAAGGCCGGCTTCGATGATAACCTTGCACAATGCGCCGCGGCCGTGGGCAGTTCGAACGACGTCGGCTATCTCGCGCTCTACCAGGCCGTCATTTTTTTCCTTGAGGGCACCGATGTTAATCACCATGTCGATTTCGGTCGCCCCATCTTCAATGGCCTGCTCGGCTTCGCGAATCTTGTCTTCGGCGTTGACCGCACCCAGGGGGAAGCCGATGACGGTTCCGACATGAACGTTGGCACCGGAAAGCAGTTCGGCAGCCTGCTTGACGTGAATGGGGTTAATACAAACGGAGGCGAAGTTGTGCTCGAGGCTCTCCTGGCACAGCTGGGCGATCTGGCTCCGGGTGGCATCGGGCTTAAGCAGCGTGTGATCGATGACGCCGGCGATCCGGGCCGGGTTCTCGTCGATCAGGCGGGCCAGTTCGTCGGGCAGCATGTAGTCCAGGGTAGGCATGGCGGCGATGACGCTGCGCACGATGCGAATCAGTTTCTCTCCGGCGACCTGGGCCATGGCCAACACTTCTTTGTGACTGTCTGGCTGCTGATCTTGATCGCCGGTGGCCTTGTTAGTAATGGCCGAAAAGCCGAGGATGCGCATGCCGGCGTGGTTGGCGGCCGTAACTTCCGGAATGGTGGACATGCCGATGGCGTCGCCGCCGGCAATGCGCAGGAAGCGCCGTTCGGCCGGGGTCTCAAAGGTCGGACCGGAAACGGCCGCGTATACGCCGCGCTGCAGGGAGATGTCCTCGCGACGGCTAATATTCGTGGCCAGGGCCTGCAGATCTGGCGCATAAGTGAAAGTCATGTCCGGGAAGCGGGGGCCGATTTCGTCTTCGTTGCGCCCGATGAGTGCGTTGGTGCCCATGGCATTGATGTGGTCGGTGATCAGCATGACGTCGCCGGGTTCAAAATGTGGATTAAGCCCGCCGGCGGCGTTGGTGACGATGAGCGAGCGGGCGCCCAGGGCGTGCAGCACGCGAATAGGTAGGATGATCAGGGTCATGGGGTAGCCTTCGTAATAGTGAAAGCGGCCTTGCATCACGGCGACATTCTTGCCGCTCAGGCGACCGACCATCAGGCGGCCGGCATGACCTTCGACGGTGGAGACCGGGAAGCCGGGGATGTCACCATAGGGAAAAATAGCGTCGGCTTCCACTTCCTCGGCCAGCGCGCCGAGACCAGAGCCAAGAATCACCGCCAGTTGGGGTCTGATGGTGGTTCGCGCCTGGATATAATCGCGGGCCGCATTGATTTTTCGCATTTGCTCGCTCATGATAGATTCCTTTAGAAGAAGTTATCAGCTGCAGGCCTTCAGCCTTCAGCTTGCAGCCTTCGGCCGAGTGACGACCGTCGGCGACGTTCAGACACAATTGCGGGAATAGGACGTCAATGATTTCGCTGTAGTGACTAGCACAGATTGATAAAGAGCGTTGACGGTGTCTCTTTATACATTATGTAAAACGTTTTGACAATATGGCACCGACCTACATGGGTTTGGCAAGGAATGATGCGTAGCTGGTCAACCGAATACCCCGTAGATCTTTTAAGGGCGCTTGGGACGGCGTTTGCTTTCGGCTTGGGCGACCAGGACCACGACCGCGCGCGAGCTGACCTGGTACTTGGAGTCGTCGACAACTGGGGCATTGTCCGATTCGCAGATGTCGGCCGGAGAGGGTAAGGCTGTGTCGACGACCCTCCGCCAAAGGTTGCCCGGCCGGCCGGGCGGTCGTGGTAGCTGAAAGGTCAAATCCTGCCAGTACATGTTAAGCATGAAGTGAAAAGCGCATGTGTCCTTGAGGCAGTTGATAGTCATGGCCAGGCTGTGGGAGTTGTTACCCCAATCCGGCCGGTTAAGCGTAGCGCCATGCCATTGGATCTTGGCCTGCTGCAAGAACTGGGTCAGTGTTGTGTTGCGGTCGCCCCGCAACACGTCCAAATTGAGGCGCAGGCCAATCAAGCGTTTGACGAAGCGATGGACTTCAGCATGCTCATCCAACAAGGACCAGTCAAACCAGCTTATCTCGTTGTCCTGGCAGTAGGCGTTGTTATTGCCCAATTGGGTGCGACGCACCTCATCGCCCATGAGCAGCATGGGCGTGCCCAGCGATAGCAGGGTGATTGACAGCAGGTTCTTTATCTGGCGCTCCCTGAGCGCTTCGATCTTGGGATCGCTGGTCGGTCCCTCATGGCCATGGTTCCAACTGAAGTTCTCACCATGCCCGTCACGATTGCCCTCGCGATTGGCTTCGTTGTGTTTCTCATCGTAGGAGACCAGATCATTCAAAGTAAAACCGTCGTGACAGGTGACGAAGTTGATGCTTTGCTCAGGCTCGCGTTCTTCGTGGCCGTAAAGGTCAGGACTGGCCAGCAGGCGAGACGGCAACTTGGAGACCATACCCTCGTCCCCTTTGACGAAGGCCCGGATATCGTCACGAAACTTGCCATTCCATTCGTTCCAACGGTCGCCGATGAAGCTACCGACCTGGTAGAGGCCGGCCGCATCCCAGGCTTCGGCGATGAGCTTGGTGCTGGCCAGGCGTGGATCTGATTCGATATCCCACAAGGTGGGCGGTGTATCCCACGGCTGGCCTTGCACGCCACGGGAAAGAGCCGAGGCCAGGTCAAAACGAAAGCCGTCGACATGCATCTCTTCGACCCAGTAGTGCAGACTGTCCAGGATAAGGCGGCGCACGATGGTATTGGAGGCATTCAGGGTGTTGCCCGTGCCGCTGTAGTTGGCGTATGCGGCGGGGTCATCCTGATCGAGAATGTAATAGATATCATTCTCCAGGCCCTTGAAGCAAAACGTGGGACCCTCGTGATCGCCTTCGGCGGTGTGGTTGTAGACGACGTCCAGAATGACCTCGATGCCGGCCTGATGAAGCGCTTTAACCATGTCGCGAAACTCGTCAAGCGGGCCCAAAGGATCTTTCCGCGAGCTGTAGGCGCTGTGCGGGGCGAAGAAAGAGACCGGACTATAACCCCAGTAATTGACCAGGCCGTCGGGGGCGTCCTGAGCGTCAAATTGGAAAACGGGCAGTAGCTCGACAGCGGTTATGCCCAGATCTAACAGATAGGGGATTTTCTCGACCAGGCCAGCGAAGGTGCCTCGTCTTTCGGGCGATATGCCTGAATTTGGACGCCTGGTGAAGCCGCCAACGTGCATTTCGTAGATGAGTGTCTCAGTGTAGGGCCGGTTGAGCGGCCGATCACCCTCCCAGTCATAGCGACTGAGATCGGCGACGACACTCTTCATGGCCGAGGCGGTGTTGTCGCCGGGCTGGCGAGCGCCGACGCGGCTGTAATTCTCGGGAACGGCGACAGCTTTGCCGTAGGGGTCGAGAAGCAGCTTGTCGCCGGCGAAGCGCTTACCTTTGCGGGGACTGTAGGGGCCTTCCACCCGGTAAGCGTAGATCTGGCCGGGGGCCAGGCCGGGGACGAAAACATGCCAGTAGTAAAAGGTCCGGTTGCGGCGCGGCCGCAGCGTAATGACCCGCAAAGGGCGATAATCGTCAACCCGATCGAAAAGCCACAGTTCGACGCGAGTCGCGCTTTTGGAGAACAAGCTGAAGTTGACGCCCTCTGGGCCGACCGTAGCGCCGAGAGGAAAACAATTACCACGTCTCAAGGAAGTAGATTTTGGATTTGGCATCATACTCGTGAATAAGCGTCGAAACGGCTTTGAATGTAGCGGGTCGCCTTGCTGACCGGTAGGGGTTGGGTAGCGTTGCCAGCTCGAATGTAGAATTGTTCATCGCCCTTGAGGCGCAGATAAGCTGGTTCTGCAGCCGGCCGGATCACTATCAAGCAGATGGTCAGTTCGTCGACAAGAGGGAAAGACAGGTCGACATATTGACGGTACTCAACGCCGATCATGTTATTGAAGGCCTGGTTGAAAACATTTTCAAATCCGTCGACGTTGCCTTTGGGCAGGGTCATCAGGTCGGGTTCCAGGCCCAGGATCTGACCGTCGTCGGCCACGCCGATAAGCAGCCGGCCGCCGCCAGAATTGAGGAAGGCGACGACGTTTTTGAAGACTGGCTTGTAAAGGGCCTTGTTGGCCCTTTGCTGGTGATAATCCCAGACCAGGCTGGACTTGAACTCCACGACTTGATTCTCGCCGCCGGCGATAAGTTCGGACAGGGCCAGCGGCTCGGCCAATCTCGCCGGCCCGGCGCCTATCTGGGCGCGCTCGGTTAATAGGCCCAGCTGTTCCGTCAATAGCTCGGCATGGCCGGCCGGATCGGAGATCTCATGCACCACGATTGGTTGGCGATCGCCGGCGTCCAGGAGCAAATTGCCATAGTTGAGACGGCGGCCGAGCGGTCCCCGGTGCTGGCCCACCGAAAGGACGTTCCGATATTCGACCAGGCGTCGGTCTTCGACCAGGTTGGCCCGGCGATAGATGATCTCCCGATCGTCAAAGTAGTAGACGGGCAGGTACCAGGTCAAGAAGGCGACGGCGACGATGAGAATCTGAACCGTGGTGATGACGAGGGTCGTCAGCAGCGGGAAGGAGATGGCGTCGGCCAGTTGGGACTGCTCGTAGGATTCTTCTGGCGACAGGAGCCAGGCCAGGGCAAAAGGCAGCAAGGCGAAGAAGAACTCGATGGTGATCAGCCGCTTCAGGAAGACGAAGGGGCTTTTGCGGAGCGTCGTGCCTGTGGGAATCATGGGTTAACAATCAACGAAGGTCACCAGAGGTAGACAAATACTTATGTAAACAAGAGAGCGACAATGCTGATGGCGGCGACATAGGCGACCGGATAGATCCAGAGGGTGTAGCGATCAATGCGCTGGGCTAGTTCGCTCCGACCGGACAATTCGAGCCGTCTCAGAACCACGTTGAAGGCAACCACCATGGCGGTGACGGCGAAGGTGCTGATCAAAATCGTATCCAGGAAGGTCAGGTAACCCAGGCGGGGCAGCTCGCCAGAGATGGTGAAATTGAAGGCGATGAACAGCAGCAAGTTACCGGCCGTGACATCGACGCGCTTATTATAATCTTTGAGAAAGAAGGTAAACCAGGAGACCATGATGATGATGAAGATCGGCACGAAGATGCGAATAACGTAAAAGCTGAGATGGCGATTGGCGGTGAAACCGAATGAGAATCGGGAAACGGGCAGGGTGCTGCTGGCGGTCGAGGAGTCGATTTCCGTGTCGAAGTCGAGAACGACCCATTCTTCCTCGCCCAGTTGATCGCCGAGCTCGCTGTATTCAGGCAGCTTTTCAAAGAGAAAGAATTCCTCCGGAAATAGAGAATCCAGACGAATGTAGAATCGCTGGGTGTCGAAGGGGAAACGACGAAAGTCAAAGTCTGGCGCCTGCAAGGTAGCCGAGAAGCGTTCAAGGTACAGCGCATCGCCGTTTGGCCAGACGACGACGTTGTCGTTTTGGGTGTCTCGCCGGCCCTGTTGATTGAAGACGGTGAATTCAGGCCACAGGGAGCTCCTTTCGCTGACGTAGCTAGAGAATCCAGCTGTCCTGAAGGTACGCAAGTCGCATTGACATTCGTCCGGATTGAAGGCCAGCTTGGGATCATTCCAACGCATCTGTATGGTAGCAACGGCGCCGAAATTCTCAGCTTGCTGATCGACATCGGTGATCTGCTGCAGTTTGAGGCCGACCTGCACCGGGATGGCCGCCTGCAGGATCGGGTCGCCTCTGACGTCGGCGACGCCGTCCAGGACCTCAGGCGCATTGCGGCCGACGATGAGACGATAGTCGCCGCTAGTTCTTGACGATCCCTGACCGAAGGCCTCGACGTTCAATTCGTAGTTCTCGAGGATTTCGGGAGCGGTGAACTCGAGTGAGGCGCTGGTTTCCTGGCCAGCGAAGTTGCCGCTGCGTATCGCCTTGCCGGCGAAGTCTTCCAGGATCAGAACCGGCTTCAGATCGCCCGACGTCGCTTCGACATAGGCGTAGAGGGTCTCGCCGGCCGCCAATTGATTCAGCTCGTGAAAGGCTGATATTCGGCCCGTAGTCAGCGTGCCGGTGATCTGTTGGACGGCTGAAGAGGCAAGCAGGGCGCTGGTGTCAACCACGGCGATGGTGTCGCCAGTTGGCTGGGCGTCGAGATCGAGCACCTCGGGGGCGTCGAGTCCGATGAGCAAGCGATACTGGCCGAAAGTATCGGCAGTCGGCGCCGTGGCTATCGACAACAAGTAGTCGCCGTCGGCCGGAATGTCGATGACAATGGCCGCATCGTAGCCGCGGCCGCTGTCGTCGTCCCAGGCCATGACCAAGTCGCCTATGATTTGGGGTATGGCCAGTACGGGATCTTCGCCGGCCGCTATGGCTTGGGCCAGCTGGGTTCGATAAGCCACTTGAAGGGCCCCGGCGTCCTCATCGCCATCTGCCAGCAGCATGAAGGGATCGAGGTTGCCGCCTACGGATTCAGCGTACAGATAAAGAACCTGGCCGCGCTGTAGATCTGGCAGGCGGTAAAGATCGCCGCCGTCGACTTCGAGCCGGCCGAAGATCTCTTGTACGGCCCCACCTTCCTGGGCGCCGGCCGGTTTGATCGCCAGCAACAAGGACAGAGCCAATAGAATAAAAATCGGCGGCAAGGACCAGGCAAGGCGCTGGCCAGCCAGTTTTGGGAGAATATTGTTTCCATTCATCAAGAGTGCTTCTACCTCGATAGCGGTCCGCAGTAGTCGATCATGATGCCGTAGCTGGCCGCTCAATTATCAATATACATGCTGTAGGTCAGGAACGTTTCGTCCGGCCTGGCGTCCCAGGCGTAAACGACGTAGGTACCGGCCAGCTTATCGTGCAAGGCCTGGCGTTTATCATCACCTAAAACCCAAAGGAAGCCGATCAGGAATATACTTGCGAATAGAAGAAAGCCAATTATGCGAAGAATCGCCCGCCAGAGAGTGACTCGGCCGCCGCCGCGGCTGACCACACGCAGACCCATGAGCATCATACCCAGAGTCTGGCCAGTCAAGAGCCAGAACAATACCAGGTAGCTGACGACGATAGCCATTCCATTAACGACGGCAAACAAGGAGGTGAAAAGGCCGGTTGAGCCGACGGTGGTGTCGAACCATTCTCGCAGCCCAAGGACGTCAATGGCGGTAGTCAACAAGGAGCTACCCAAAGCCAGGACGAGAATGACGAGGCCCACGTCGAGGACGAGGGCCAGCAAGCGACTGACGAAGCCGGCATAGTATCCAAGCCGAGAGCCTTCAGGGATGGGCTGGTTCCTACGAACGATGGAGCGGACCAGTCGCGGATCGAAGTCGGGGCCAGGCAATTCAGAGCGATCAGGTCTCCGGAAAATGCGGTGGATCGGTCCTTCGAAGAAGTCGTCGCTGCTGACCGCTCGTTCGCGAATCTCCTCGATGATTTCGTCGACAATGCCCACGGTCTGGGAAGCGATGACTTCCTGGATGAAGATTTCGACCTGTTCGTTGGCAATCAGTTCGTCCATTGTTTCCTCGGCCGCATTGTTCAAAGCGGTTTCGGCCATAGCGCGGCTACGGCTATCTTCGGCCCGGCCCATGGCTCGCCAGCGTTCCACCTGCGAATCGCCACGATCCACTGCCTTCCCAAAACCGCGCTGTACAGGTCTGAAGGCGCGGCGGTTACGGACGGGGCGGAGCAAAAAGTTGATGGTCCCGGCCAGGCCGTTGCCGATGTCATTCAAAAAGCGGACGGCGGCGCCGGCTTTTGATCGGGCGTCGATCATGATACCCAGGGCCAGATGGCGCGCCGGCCGGTCGACCGAGATACCAAAGCGTTGCTCCCAGTCCGACATGGGCACCAGCACATCGCTTTCGGACCTGCGGCGGGCGCCTGGCTCGACCTCAGCGTCGTTTAGCCGATCTAACCGCTCGTTGACCGTGTCGATGACCAGCAACGCGCTGCCCAGCGTAACGCGGGCTAGCTTATCGCCGCTTCCGGCCGGTTGTCCCGCACCAGTGTCCGGGACGGGCGTAGCCATCCCGTCGACTACATCCTGTTCAACGGCCGCGCCTTCTGGCTCGTGAGAGTCAGAATCGATGGCCGCCGGCGGATCGGTCTCGGGTGGCGTTTCGCTTGCCTCGGCCGGCGCGGGTACGGGGGTTGAACGGCCGGCGCTCCTAGATTCAGCGGTCAGTTGTTCGCTACTTTCGGTCATAGCCTGATTCTCCCATAGCGGCGCCACTTAGCGCCGATTTGAGCGTAAGATCGACCATATTAACCACAATGAAAGACCGACCATTAATACAAAGCCGACGACGATGAGCCAGGTAGGCAAGTTCCAGGGCCAGGTCAGGTCAAGGGACGGGATCAACAATGCCAGGGCAACGGTCAAGGTGCCAATTAGTATAGCCAAAATGATGCGATTGGCCGCCTGATCCATTTGCCTGGAGGCGCGGGTTATGGTCGGTACGTCCACGTCGATGTGCAGGGCGCCGCGCTCAATCTGATCCAGGATGCGCGTCGTTCGTCGGGGAAAGGTGTTCATCAATTCGAGCCAGCCGCTGGCGCCACGCAGAATGCCCGGTCCCCAGGAAGCCGGTGAGGCCAATTTCAACAAGAAACGGCGAACGAAGGGTGCGGAAACCTCAAATACGTCGAAATCCGGCGCCAGGCGCTTGCCGACGCCTTCCATGATGACCAACGTTTTCAGCAGCAGCCAGTAGTCGCTAGGGATTTTGAGATGGTATTCAAAAATGATGGGCTGGATTTCGGCCAGGATCTCGTTGACGGCGATGTCTTTAAGCGGCATACCATAGTATTTTCGCAAGAGGCGTCTCAAGTCGCGCTTCAAGCCGTGCTCGTCGACGTCAGGCCCGGCGATACGCATGCGGATGAGTTGATCGACGATCGCTTCTGCATCGAAGCGGATGACGGCCACGTACAGACGTATCAGGTTGGCCCGATCGGAGTCGTCCAGGTAACCAACCGTGCCGAAGTCTATCAGGCCGATGATGTTACCGGGCAAGATTACCAGATTCCCTGGGTGGGGATCGGCATGGAAGTAGCCGTCTTCCAGAACTTCCTTGATGATAAAGCGAGCGGCGTGCATGGCGATCTGGTCGCGATCGTAGCCTTCGTCATCCAGACGCTGGATGTTATCGGGCTTGATGCCGGATATTCGCTCCTGGATGAGCACGCGCCGGGTGGAATAGCGCCAGTAAACCTTTGGCACATAGATGAAGCCTTCCTCAGCGAAATTGCTACGGAAACGATCGGCGTTGCGCCCTTCGCGGCCGTAGTCGAGCTCGGCTTTTAGGGCTATGCCGAACTCCTCTGACAGGCCGACCGGGTCGTAGGCGGCGGTCCAAGGGAGGCGCTCGGCAGCCAGGTGAGCCATGTCCTGGATGATGGCCAGGTCGGTGGCAATGTTACGCTCAATATTCGGCCGCTGTACCTTCACGACAACCTGGGTTTCATCTTCCAGCAAGGCGGCGTATACCTGGGCCAGTGAGGCCGAGGCGATGGGCGTCGGGTCCAGGGCTAGAAAAATCTCCTCAAAGGGCCGGTCCAGTTCTTCTTCCAAAACGAGCCTGATTTCGTCCCAGGGCGCTGGAGGCACATCGTCCTGAAGTTTGCTCAACTCGTCGATGAAGGCCGGGGGCAGGATTTCGGGCCGGGTGCTGGCTATTTGACCCAGCTTGATGAAAGTCGGGCCCAGTTCTTCGAGGGCCTCGCGCAGATGCTGGGCGGCCGTGCGCCTGGTTTCTGGCGGCGGCTCGCCGCGCAGCAGGCGGCGAGGCAGGTTCAGGGCGCCGCCTAGGCCCATTTCGGCCACGATCGCGCCAAAGCCATGGCGAGCCATGACCTCGGCTATTTTGCGGTAGCGATTTATGTGGCGAGGTCTGAAGAATGTCATCGTGTGTTGGCGTACTCGTTCGACAGGCAAGCCGTGTGGCAAAGTGGTTTCTGACTTAGATCGTGCATTGCTCGCGCCCTACACCGTGTCTGGGCCCGGCGAGTTGTGCTACCCGGCTTGAATGGTCGTCGGAATTATACGGGAGTTGGCAGCTTCAAGCACGAATGAGGCCGTGGTCGGAAGCTAGGCTTTTGGGTCGAGACCCGGTGGAGATCGGATCGGCGCGAAAAGCCTGGCGTCTCTCGCGAGTCTTTTGGGTCTGGTGCTGTATGATAACCTGATGCACAAGACAGGAAGATGGCGGACGATCCAGGCCGTCATCTGAGATTACGATGGCACGCTTGTCGACACGCGGCGCAAGAATCTGCCGGTGACGCGAGCTCTGGTTCCGGCGATCAGCGCGGCCAGCGGCACCGTCACAACCGGCGCCAGCACCATCAGGTATGATGACGCAGTAGCAGTCCAACGCTGGATGGCATAGACCTCTGATCCTCCAAGACCTGGGCATATCTAGTTGACCAGTGGCCAGGTTTTGCGGTCATGTCGTCACTATGAAAGTTTTCGCTAGGCAGGGGCTAAGAGACGTACCCATAGCCAGTAGATCACTTGGCCAGATGCCACATGTAGATCGAACCGTGGATCCAGGTCCAATTTAAACCACGCCAGCGGCCGATTGCTTGCTGGGGCGCCGCCTCGCGGGCCAATGGCATCCTATCAGATTCGGCAGAGGCAAGCACGACCGGAAAGTACACGAACCAGGTGACGGGTTCAATGGTTACCTTCGTATTAGCGGCGAATGAACCAACCGAGTTGGTAGCCGTCACCGTGGCGGTGTACGCGCCAACCTTGGCATAAGTGTGGCTAACCACCGGCCCACTTGCCGTCGAACCGTCGTCGAAATGCCACTGGTAATTGACATTGGTTCCCGAGGTGGCGGTGGCCGACAGCG
The DNA here is from genome assembly GCA_041570195.1 of Promineifilaceae bacterium (SeqCode). GTDB lineage: Bacteria > Chloroflexota > Anaerolineae > Promineifilales > Promineifilaceae > UBA11865. The sequence goes on from JBFFWQ010000016.1 coordinate 44,314, forward strand.
TGGTGGCAGTGCCCAGCACGGATGGGCCATTGTTGGCCGCCGCCAGGCCGGTGATGGCCTCGTCGACTACAGTGACTAGCGTGCTTGAAGTCTCGGAACCGATGGCGTTGGTCGCCGTGACAGTGGCTGTGAACATCCCGACTGCGGTATACGTGTGGCTGACCAGTGACTCGCTGCCCTTGGAACCGTCGGCAAAATCCCACTCATAGCTCACATGGGTGCCCGAGGTCGTCGTGGCTGACAGCATGGTGTCTGCGCCCAGCACAGTTGGGCCATCGTTGGCGGCCGCCAGGCCGCCGATGGCCTCGTAGACGGTGATGGTGGTGGTGGCCGTGACAACACCTCCTGGGTTGGCGGCGGTGACGGTGATGGCCGTTTGCCCAGGCGCAAGCCAAGTGAATACAGCCGTGTTACTCAGACCGCCCGTGGCTATCACCGGCGACTGCGCCGAAGCGTGCCAGAAATAGGTAATAGGCAGCGTCGCCGTCAGATTGACATAAGCGGTGAAAGCGCTGTTATCGAAAACCGCGCCGGTCGCCGGGCCTGTGACGTCAGCAACTGAGGGCGCGGCGTTAACGGTGACACGCCACAGGTGGTTGCTCTCAAGGGACGTTCCGGCCATTGCCGGGTGGACAAGTGACGTCGTATCTCGAACTGACAGTTGGAGTGCAAAGCTACGACCCAGATCTGTTAGAACCGGCGTGTAGGTGAAAGCGTCCGTCGTCGCCAGTGGATCCCGAACCCCGTCAATGCTCCAGCGAATGTCCACGGGAGGGCCGCCTAACGGCTGTAGGATCTCAGCCTTAAACGACTGACTGGCCGGATACCAAAGGGGAATTACGGCGCCTGCAGGCGTGGTCGAACCCGGTTCGATCAGCTTTATACCCGCGGAAGGGGATCCCCAGCCGCCATCGTACAATTTTAGCACGTAGGCCTGACCCGGAACCTGGCAGTAGGGCGCACCCAGGTTGCGCATGATGCAGCTTTGGCCAGAACGGTACATGTCGGTCGATTGATACCGGGCGCCTCCGAAGAGTCCGACGACGCCGGAGAACATGGGGTCCATTTCCGGCTCGGTTGGGATCGGCGTGCTGGTGCTAATCCACGGACTCCATTTGATCAGGCTGCGTGTAACTACGTCGGTTACGTTGGCTTCGCAGGGCGGGCCGCCATTATCTCTACAGGCTGGATAACCAGGGAACGCAGCTTCATATTCATCGGCCAGCCCAACAAAAGAGTGGCCATATTCATGTTGGGCTATCTGGGTAGCGCTACGATGGGTGGAGACCACCGAAAAGGACCCGCCGGCGCCCCCGTACGTTGGATCGTTGACGACGACGATGATTTCATCCCACTCTGGAACGGCCGCAGCGGCGACCAGGACCTTGCTAAGGTTAACGGTTAGCAACCGGTGGATGTTGTTGGTGCAATAGCTGGCATCAAATGCCGTGTTCACAAAGGTCCCCTGAAGCGGGTCGGATAACATGGTCGAATCAGCACAGCAAGAAGCGCTTAAACAGCCAGCCTGGTAGGGAGGGTGGTCGGCTCCGGCCTGGGCCGAAGTAACAAAGAGCGTATGGGTAATGACGAAGTTTCCGTACTCGGCCAGCGGCGAAATGGCAAAGAAGCCAGCGGCAATAGCGGCCGCGTCTGAGAAGAATTTCGCTTGTAACGTTTCCGTGTAGCCATCACCCAAGAAGAGGACGTCTACCCGATTATCTGAACGGCCGCTAGCGAGATCACCAAGCGGCCGTACCGGCTGGTCAAGTTGGATCTTGGGAGTGTCCTGGGCCAGTTGATAGAGATCAAAGGTGGCCATGGTTCTGAATCCACTGTCGCTCATCACAAGCGTCGTCCCAGCAACGGCTGGGACACGTACGACAAAGACGGGACTTTCCAATGGAAAGTAATGACCATCAATAGCTGTCTGTGAGAGCGTTGGCTCGCCGGCATGGAACTCGCCACGAAGCCATCGAGGTACTTGAACAACATTCCGGTAGACGGTCTTCCCTGCACCGGATTCCAGGGTAACTACAAGCCGCCGGGCATCTCTTTCCGGCTGCTGCAATTGGCTGGTCAATTCCCGATGGTCGAGGGTGTCCAGGGTCGCGCTCAAAGCGACGAGTTTGTAGTTCAGAGGCCTGATGCTGCCATCGGGCCACATTTCAAAGACAATGTAATGGGCCAGTTGGCCGTTCTGGTTGGGGGAATCATAAGCGTCAGATCCCCTGTCGGCTGGTAAGTGAGCTCCGCGTACAGCGGGGCCGTCGCCAGAAACGGATGATTTACTGGAATACCGTTCTTCGGCAAGGAATCGCCGGGTAACAACCGCCAAACGCTCATCTGGTGGGCCTTGTGGATTAATGCCGATCTCCCCATGGGCCTGACTTGCATCGGACAGGAGGAGCATCAAGCAAGTCAGCAGTAGAAAGACGCCAAATATCAGGATTACCAACCAACGCGAACGGTGATAGATGCTAATTCTCCTCTCGATGGCCTGTGAAGGTCTTTCGCCCGACTTGCTAGTGAGCTGCGGATTGGGGCGCCTAGCATATTGTCTGATGGACAAGAAAAGGGGACGCGGCATTCAAGCGCGTCCCCTCTGTTAGATGTCTACTCAGGAGTCAGGCGAGGCACACCTAGTTTCCTAAAGACGATCGCCGTTAGTTGCCCACCGGGGCTGGTACGGGCTGGATAGTGGCCATGGAGGCGTTGAAGATCAACTGGCCACTGGCTGTCGTCATGGTCAGCGTGCTGCCACTGATGGTATAGGCGCTGGCCGTGCCCAAGCTGGACAGATAGGTCTGCTCTTGAGCCATGATCTCCTCGGAGCACAAGGCCTGCGAGCTATTGATCGGCCCAACTGCTATCGTGCCCGGCGACGGAGTGGTGTAGGTGCCATTGTAGCTATTGCAACCAGCGAAGCCTGACAGGGTGCCATTGGCGAATTGTATGGAGATGGAAGTCCCCTCCAGGGTGCCGGCCAGGATCCAGTCGCTGCCTTCCAGGTTGCCGTTGACGGTAATGGCCATGCTGGCACTATCGCTCAGATTGTTGGCGTCGATGACCGTCACCGTCGGGTAGTAAACGCCGGGTACGGAGTAGATGGTGGTGAAAGTACTATCGGGCACATTGCCGGTATTGTTGCCGTCACCGGATTGCCAATTGTAGGTGCTGATGGTCCCGGTACCCGGCTGCGAATTGGCAGCGCTAAAGGTAACCGATTCGCCGACAAAGGCCGCGCTCGGCCCTTCGATCACCGCCGTGGGCGGCACCACTTCCACTACCGGTCGAACCTGAACCGATTGGCTGGCCGTACTAGACAAGCCGGCCTGGTCGGTGACCGTTAGTTGGACTGTGAAGGCGCCGGCGGCGCTGTAACTGTACGATACGATCGCGCCGGACAGGACGGTGCCATCGCCCATGTCCCAGACATAGCTGACGACGGGCGTCGAGCCAGCCGTGGAGCCAGAGCCATCATAGGTCAATAATTCACCCATATCAGCCTGGGCGGGGCCGCTAATCACGGCCGTCGGGCCCAAAGGCTGGGCAGGCGGGATGGAGGTGTAGTTGATCACGCTGCCATCGACAGTCTGGATCTGCATCGAGGTGTCACTGACGGTATAGCCGACGGCCGAGGGCAGGAAGATAAGCAGAGCCTCTTCTTGCTTGGCCAGGGCCTCAGTGGTGCAGGCCGCCCGGGTGGTAGTCAGGCCGCTGATGGTCAACTTGTTGCCCGGCTCGGTCTTATAGGAGCCGTTGAAGTCGTTACAGCCGGTGGCGCCGCTTAGGCTGGAGCCGTCGGCAGCAAACAAGGCGGTGGAGTTGCTACCGGTTACCGCTTGCAGGGTGCCCACGGAAACCAGGTACCAGGTCCTGTTTTGTAGATCCAGCGACTGGTCCAGAACCGGAGTGCTGTTGTAAACCAAAACGCCGTGGGCGGTGGAAATCAAGAGCTGATCGCCGGCCCGGTCATAGTCATAGGCGTTGCTCAGCCAATCGAAGTAGCCGCCTTCCTGTTCCATCACTGGTTGGGCGCAGGCCTTGCGGGTAGAAGCGACAGGGCCAATGCCGAAGTTCTCGCCGATGGTGGCGTTGTAGGCGTTACAGCCGCCGGAGCCGCTGATCTGGCCGGTGACGTCATCTTCGTTGACGTTGAAGCCGGCCGTTATCTCGGTGCCGGGCACAAGCGGGTTGCCATTAAAGGAGGCCAGGTACCAAAAGGTGTTATCCAACGGGGTGAGGTCAATAACCGTTTCCGTCGGCGGCTCGGTGGCCTCGAAGTTCATGACTTGCCTGGTCTCACCTTCGCCATAAGGGATCTGCAGCACATGGCCCAGGATACGGTACTCGGTTGCCGAATTCAAACCCAGGAAGAATTGCTGCTCGACTTCGAAGTTGCCGGCGCCCCACGGACATTCCTCGTTATTGGTCTTGGAGGGCAAGTTAATCTTTATTTCGTTCAAGTTAGCGGTGAAGGTGGCGTTGTAAACGTTGCAGCCGGTCTGGCCGACCACGGTACCCGAGGGTAGCGTGGGCAGGCGGCTGAACTGAGCGGTGAAGCTACTGCCTTCCACCGGCGGCTGGGGATCATCATAGTCGCCAATGGAAATGAGCGACCACAAAGTGCCCAGCAATGGCTCACGGTCGGCGGTGTAGATGATATCGCCGCTACCAGTGTGGATAACCATCTGGTCGCCCAGGATATCATAGCTTTCGGCCGTTTCCAGCGCTGCCATATATGAGCTTTCCAGACTGGCTAGAGTCTCGTCGGGGCACATGGCCATCGTCATGGCCATCGGGCTGGAGATGTTCAGGGCGCCGGTATCGGCGTCCGTCTCATAGCTGGTGTTGTAGCTATTGCAGACGGCGCTGCCGCCGACAGTACCCGTTCCGGCCTCTTCGCCGGGGTTGAACAGGGCGGTGATCTCTACTTCCGGTGGTATGGGCTGGCCGTTCAGCACCAGGGCCTGCCAGAGCACGTTCTCCAGCGGCAAGCTGAGAGAGGTGTAGTTGAGCACGCCGCCATCGTACGCGATCTGCATATTAGGGCCGACGATCTCATAAGTCTGGGCCGTCTCTAAGGCACCCAGGTAGGCGGTCTCCTGATCGGCGCCGACAGGGCACATCATGCGCGTCGTGCCGATGGGACCGAAGGTAATCTGGTCGCCGTCGACGGTGTAGCTGGTGGTGTAGTTGTTGCAAGAGGCGTTACCGCCGACGGTGCCGGTAGCATCGGTTTCAGGAGCGAATTCAGCGGTGATGGTGGTGCCTGAAAGCAGACTCTGAAGGCTATCTGGATCGCCAAAGGACACCAGTTGCCAGATGGGACCGGTTAAGGGCGTCTCGCCCTCGCTATAGACCAACTTTTCATCGTAGGGTTGGCCGGAATCATAGGCCAATTCCAACCGACCTTCTTCGGTCAGGGTCCAGCCGGTGACCGTTTCCAGGGCGCCCAGGTAGGTCGCTTCTTCTTCCATGCCGTCTTCACAGGCCATCATGGTGACCCCAATGGGGCCGCTGATGGTCAATCCACCGTCGTCGGTGGATTCGTAGGCGGTGAAGTAGTTGTTGCAGCCGGCGGTTCCGCCTACCTGGCCTTCGGAACTGCTGAAAGAGGCGGTGATGAAGATGCCTTCCTCTACAACGGTTGGGTTGGCTGCGTCGCCAAAGCCAACCAGCACCCAGACTCGGTCGGCCACCTCGCCCCACAGGTAGATGGGTTGGCTAATTTCCGGGACGTCGCCGGCTGGTTCAGTTTCCCCGGACGCGGCCGTGGCTTCTGGTTCAACCTCGGGCGCGACTGTGGGCTCTGGCGCAGCAGGCGTGGCGGTCGGATCTTCTTCCTGGCTACAGGCGGCAAGAACCAGCGCCAAGGCCAGAAAAGCAATGAGTATCTTCCAATTCAGTCGTTTCCTAAACATGATTTGTTGCAGTCTCCTCAATTTTGAGCTTTCGGCTTTCAGCCGTCGGCTTTCAGCCGGTCAGCAGTTAGCTGATGGCGGTTAGCGATTCATTATCAGTGTGTCGCCGCTGGCATCGCCGGCCAGGCAGCCTGTCCCTAAATAGGCAGCAGGCGGAGCCGAAAGTTCCTCTGGGTTGCTGAAGGGTCGATGATCGACTGCACAGACGATTATCGATTGGCACAGACGCTCGTCGACGGGAAAACGTTGAGAGGGGAAGTGGCAACCAGTGATTTCTTAACCTGATAGAACGGCCAGCGCCGCCTGCTAAAGGACCAAAATAACCGTAGAAGTATAATATAGAATCATGAGCATGAAAAGTGGCAACCAGATCGAGGAAATGCAGGCGGCCGATTGGCCGGCCGTGCGGATCATATACGCCCAGGGAATCGCCACAGGACAGGCCACATTTGAGACAGAGTGCCCGGAGTGGCGAACATGGGATGAGAACCATCTGCAAGCGCCGCGACTGGTGATGCGAGCAGACGAGAGGATCGCCGGCTGGGCGGCCTTGAGCCCGGTGTCGGAGCGCTGCGTTTATGGTGGCGTAGCCGAGGTAAGCGTCTACGTGGCCGAGGCGTACCGCGGCCGAGGCCTGGGCAAGGCCTTGCTGAAGGAGCTGATCAAACGCTCTGAAGATGAGGGCATCTGGACCTTGCAGGCCGGTATCTTCCCGGAAAATGAGGCCAGCATGAGTTTACACCTTGCCAGCGGCTTTCGGATGGTGGGAATTCGGCAACGACTGGGCCAGTTAAATCGCGAGTGGCGGGATGTGGCGCTGCTGGAGCGGAGGAGTGAGAAGATCTAGGGATCGGGGAGCGGGGATCAGGGATCGGGGGCCGAGGATCGGGATAATAGGAGAGACCCCGCAGTTTTCCCAGAGCTGCGGGGTCCCGTTAACTAGCGCAACCGCTCGCGAACGAACGGTACTCTAGGGGCCAACGATTTATTTGAAGAAGAAGCGACTCTCAACCGGGTCGTGGTCGGAGGCCTCCAACGTGGTGCTGGTGTCCTCGTCAAAGAGTGGGGTCGGCGCCACGTTGTTGAAGTGCAGGATATCTGCGGCCTTGAAGTATTCGAAAAGACCGGGGCTGACCAGGATATGGTCCAGCAACTGCGAGTTGCCGTCGAAGACGAAGCTGAAGGTCTCGGCCGGCTTCTCCAGGGTAGCCAGGTTGATCAGCGGCACTTCTTCCGGACCACCGGCGACAATGGCCACGGGGTTGTCTGGCCCTTCACCGGGCTCGCTGAACTGGAAGTCGTTCAGGTCGCCGGCGACCATGACCATAGCGTCGGGATCCTCGTCAAGGATATCGTTGACGAAGTCGCGGACCACACGGGCCTGGCCCTTGCGCTGAACTTCGGTGGTGCGAACCGGCGGCCAGTTCACGCCGTAGAGCGGGTCGTCGCCGCCCTTGCTCTTGAAGTGATTACCGATGATGGTCACTTCGTGGTTCATGATGTTGAAGACACCTACCAGCGGCTCGCGGCCCGGGCTGGGGCTAGTCGGCCCGAACCACATCTCCACGCCGGGGCCGCTCATTTGATAGGCGTCGACCAGAGTGGCGCGATACATGTCGTACAGGAAACCGACCTCGATGCCCCGGCCGTCGCTGGTCTCGAAGGAAACGGCTTTGTAAGCAGTGCCATTGGACTCGTTGACGATGTCACCCAATTCCTGCAGGATCTCTTCGTTCTCGGTCTCTTGAACGACGATGATCTCGGGCAAGTCGAGCTCTACTTCGATAGATAGGGCCAGCTTGGCCAGCTGGATCTCCAGTTCCTCGGGTGTAGGCGTGCTGCCCTCATCATCCTTGTCCGGATTGTCGATCAAGTCGAACAGATTCTCGATGTTGTAGGTAGTGATGGCGAAATTACCAAAGCCGCCCGATCGCTTGCTGACCGGCATCTTGGGCGTATTATGGTTCTTGACGTCGAAGGTGTCGGGCTGCAGCTTGTACATGCTGAAGGTGTAGTCCACGACACCGGTCAGCTGACGGACGCGATCCCCAGCGGCAACATTGATGGGATCTTCTAACGTGCTGTCGTCGACCATGATCCGTTCTGGGTTGTAGTCGACGATGTAATCGTCGTCGACCATGCCCAGGCTCTGGATCAGGATCTGCTTAATCTGGGCAAAATAGCCGGAATCCATGTCGGCGTCGGCGTCTTCCTCGGTCAACATACCAAATTCACCAAAGCCATTGGTGGCCGCGACGACAAAGCCGTTCCTGATGGAAACGCGCATGCCTTCCAGCGGTTCCCAGAAGGCCTCACCATCTGGAATCGCCCAGTTGGGCAGGTCAACGAGAGGCACCGGATCGGGCAGCGGGTTGCCGGACGAAAGAAGCTCGACAATATAGCCGTCGCCCGGTCGGTCGATGCGCGTTAGCGGCAGGGCGTTGCCGAACTGTTGCTCCTCGGCATCACCGGTGATTCGGATCAGATCGCCAATCATAGGAATGAAACCGAGCCTGTTGGCGTCGTCAACAAAAATACCGTCGGATGTGGCCGGATCGCCGTCGCCTTCGACATCCTGGATCCACATGTCGCGGCCGTTGGCGGTGATCAGGGTAATAACGCCTTCGGTGGTGACCACTTCACCCTGGTACGGCGAAAAGCGGCCGTCACCCTGGATTTCGGGAATAGTCAGCTCAAGTGGTGCACAGCCATCAAAGCCGCCACCGGTGGGCGTATTGTCGCCGGGCAAGACGAAGTCGGCGAATTCCCAATCGGCGACGGTGCCGGTGTCGACCCCGTCTTCGAGGCGACGAGCGCCGGCCGGGAAGTCGAAGCCACCGTTGAATGGCACAGGCCCCAGCACCGGAGCATCAAAGAAGAATTCATCACCGTCTTCGTCGGCATCCTCATCCTTCAAGGCGATGGCGCTCAGAATGACCTCATCTCCGGTGACAGTCGTGTCTTGCTCGCCGACGCTACTGGTTTCGGCCAGGGCCAGGGTCAGGCTGCTGTTCTCGAAATAATTGTTAAAAAGCGACGCATCCGGCACTTCACTGTAGTTGTCGGCGAGACCGGCGCAGTTACCAAACAGAAAGAAGCCGTTGGCGCCGATCTCGTGGAAGGGTTTGAAGTCGAAGCGGCGATCAATATTACCCGGGTTAAAGGCGTCGCCTTCGACTACAATCAGGCTTAAGCCTTGAAGGGAGTCGCCGGGATTGCCGTAGAGCTCGACGTATTCCGTATCGTCAGTACCACTGTGGTTGGCCAGAAACTCGTTAATCAAGAGGGGGTCATGGCTTGAGGCCGAAGCTGGCGCCATGAGAACAATGGTGACGACCAACATGGCCGCCAGGATGAGGAAGGTTTTGAGAGGGCGATTCATCGTCGTTGAGCCTCCTTGTGCTCGCCTGGAGTCGCATATTCGCGCCTGAAGGGTGTTTTCCCGACTGGTTGGGAAGGCGGTTGCGACACACGATTTAGGCAGTTCAAACGGCGCGCCTCTGGCCGGCAATCGCAGCAAAGCGCGATCAGGCGCATATTGCTATAAGGAATGTCGGTTGATCGCTCTTGGTTCTGTCACCTCCTTCGGCGGTTCGATGCTGCCAAGGCGGGCAAGCATCAGTGCCAAACAGCGGGGTGCTGCCAAACAACTCCACTAACCATACAACTTGCCAGAACTGGACAGGACCAAGCCTCTCACAGCATGACACATGGGCCGCAGTAGGCCCTTCGTCCTATACAGAGTGCTGTGCCGGCAAATTGATACATCTCCAACCAACAAACCAGTTGGACCTTGAGCGCCTTGCCGTTGAGCGCCTTGCCGTTGAGCGCCTTGCCGTTGAACGCCTTGCCGTTGAACGCCTTGCCATTGAACCGGCGGAAACATTCAGCGATCGACCCGTCGACTTCGGCTAAGGCTGGGGCGGCAGTGAATTTGCGCCCTGCGGCTGATTTGGGATAATCATGGGTCTGGCAGCGTCTTTTGCACCTTCCAGTGACTAGGGTTTACACGAGAATAACCAATCATGCGGTCAGGGTCAGAATATCGGCCGGCTGATCGGATGACGCCAAACCGGGGCTGTAGATGAGGCCTCGGGCCATGCAAGGGGCCGCGCTCCAACACTCTGTCGCCAAATAGCGCCGAGTCGGAAGATAAATGAATCCCGGCCGGTGCGAGGGAAAGGGAAGACAACGCCAAACTTATCGTTTTGAAGACCATTTAGCTAAGGAGATTGGAAAAATGGCTGATTTGATAGTACTTGCTTTTGAAACTGAAGAGGGCGCCGGCGAGATGCGCGACGCCCTGATCAAGCTGCAGAAGCAGCAACTGATTGAACTGGAAGACGCTGCGGTCGTGATCCGCAAGCAGGACGGCAAGGTCAAGGTGAAGCAGGTAGCTAGCCTGGCCGGCGCGGGCGCTCTTGGCGGCGCCTTCTGGGGCATGCTGATCGGTCTGCTTTTCTGGGCGCCCTGGCTGGGTTTGGCCATCGGCGCGGTTACCGGCGCGGTTGCTGGCGGACTGACCGACATTGGCGTGGACGACAAGTTCATCAAGGAAGTTGGCGAAACCATCGAGCCAGGTCACTCGGCGTTGTTCCTGCTGGTTCGCAAGGCGACCGGCGACAAGGTCATCGAGCAGGTCAAGGATTACAACCCGACCGTGCTGCAGACCTCGCTGTCTGAAGAGCAGGAAGCCAAGCTACGCGAGGCTTTCAGCGGCCACGATGTGGAAGAGGAAGGCGCCGAGTAGTAGCCTCGCGCTAGACTCAGTCCCTATCCGGATAGGTAAGAACGTTCCGGCCAAGGTACAGACTAACTCTATGAAGCAGTCAAGGGGCGACCGGCCGGTCGCCCCTTATGCTACAAAGGGACGCAACTAGGAGCTAACGATGAAAGAGATCCCACTTGACGCCAAGGTTCATTGTCGTGATGGACAAGCGGGCACTTCGACGCATATCATCCTTGATCCGACGTCGAGAAAAGTTACCCATTTTGTCGTCGCGGATGACGAACTGATCGTCGCAAAAAAGTACCTGGTTCCAATCGAGCTGGTGGACAAGACAGGTCGGGACGCTATCTATCTAGATTGCACGAAGGACGAATTGGCCCAGCAGGAGTCATTCGTCGAGATGCGCTATATTGAGAATCCGGGAATTGAAGCGGGTTATCCGGCCGATAGCGTTTATCTGGAGCCCTACGTTTCACCACTGGATCTGGCCTACATGCCGGTAGAAGTTGAGCAAATTCCAGCGGGTGAAGTGGCATTGCATCGCGGCGCAGTTGTCGAGGCTAGCGACGGCTATGTGGGTCAGCTGGGCGAACTGCTGCTAGATCCCGGAAGCGGCGCTATCACCCATTTCATTCTGCAGGAAGGGCACGCCTGGGGCAAAAAGGAGATCGCCCTGCCAGTTTCGGCCGTCGACGAGACGCGAGAGAATACAATTATCCTCAATCTTGATAAGGAAACAGTGGGCAAGCTGCCGGCTATTCCGGTCAAGCGCGACTATGGATCGGCGGAAGATGGCTGGGCCACAGAGTTGTTGGCCAAGATGTTCGACGACGAGGAGCAAGCTTCCGAATCGCTCAAGCAGGTCAAGCTAATGGCCAGCCAGGAAGGCGCATCGTTCAAATTACGAGACGCCGCCGTATTAGTCAAGGGTGCCGACGGCACGACCAAGATCACAGAGACGGCCGATCTTGACGCGAAGCAAGGGCGCGTATTTGGGGCGGTCGTGGGCGGCCTGATAGGATTGATGGGCGGCCCGGTGGGCGTGGTTTTGGGCGCGCTGACCGGAGCCGGCGTGGGGGCATTCGGCGCCAAACATATTGACATGGGCTTTTCGGATGAGTTTCTGCAAGGCCTGGAGGCTTACCTGGAACCCGGATCATCGGCCTTGCTGATACTGGCCGACCACCGCAAGGGTGATGAACTCTTCCAGTCGTTGGCTGACGGCGAAGGGGTCCTGATGCGCCATACCCTGACGGATACGATCATTGAAGCATTGACAGCCGCGGCCGACGACGAGGGGACAGAAGGCGACCAATCTACTGAGTGACGGCACGACTTCCTGCAGGTCACGACGTCGTGACGCGCAGGAAGTTGTGACTTAAAGGGTTACTCAACGGTCGATTTCCTGTTAGAATTGGGTAGCGGTCGGCGCGGGCACAAATATCAGGTAAGGTCTAGGCCAGCGGTTCAATCAAGAACTTCAAGATTGAACACCCCGCGTAGCCGTGAAGCGACTGTTGGTTGTTCAAAACGAGGAGTAGATCGTGTCAACCATTATCGTTATCACATTTGACAACACCGAGGAAGCCGGCAAGGTGCGCGAAACCTTGCGCCAGGTTGAACACGGTGGATATTTGAGCCTGGATGACTCGGCTGTGGTTGTCCGCGATGATGAGGGCAAGTTTCACACCAAGGATCAATTTGACCGGGGGATAAAAGCTGGGGCCGGCGTTGGTGGACTGTTGGGTTTGCTGCTGGCGGTGGTGTTCGCGCCCCTGGCTGGCCTGGTGCTGGGCGCGGTGGCCGGCGGCCTGATTGGAGCCACCTTTGATCTGGGTATCAGCAAGAAGTTCATCAAGGATGTGGAGGCTGAAATGGCGCCCGGAACATCGGCCATCTTCTTCGTCATTCGTGAAGGCGATCCGACGATGGCGATGGCTTCTTTGAAGCAGTACAAGGGCACCGTGTACCACACCAGTCTTGACCCCGATGACGAGGCGCGCCTGCAGAAGATCTTGAAAGAGCGCAAATAGCATCGGCCTTGGGGCCGACACTGGCCCAGAGTAGCGCCTGATAGCGGAATTGGCCCGATACGACTCAGGCAACAACGAGAGACTCGAAAAGAACCGGTAGACGGCCGGCGATAACCGTAGGAGACCAACTTATATCATGGAAGTTAAGACAGAAAGCAAGTTACTACTTAGCGCCTTGTTACTGCTGCCCTTTGCCGCCGGACTGGTGATGATAATCAGCGATGCGTGGGGAATCTACCCATACCTGATTTTTCTTGTCGGGCTGCTGGGTTTGCTGTGGTTGTGGATTCCACGGAAGTGGTTCCGCAAGGAAGACAAACACAAGCAACATAAGTAAATAGGGTCTTATTGCCAGGAAAGGGCTGCCCGCGTGCCGCAGGTAGCGCCCGATAGGCAAAGATCTTGCACCTGGCTGGGAGGCGATGGATAACCTGGGCAATCTCGGGCTGTGGGGCATGGTAATAATCATCAGCCTGGTCGGCGTCCTGACCAAGTTGGTCTATTTCAAGATCGGCGAAGGGGGCAGAGACGCCATCTTAGAACACATTCCGAAGCTGGAACCAGAGCGCCTGGTCGAGATTGAAGGCAGATATGCGAGTGGCGGCTCTAGGATATTGCTGCTTTCGAGTATCCCGGCCATTGGTTCGGCAATTGCGGCCGCGGCCGGCTTATTGGAGACACCGCTGCTGACTTTCATCGTGCTTGTGCTCATCAGCAACCTGGTCCGTAACACCTTGGTGGTGTTCGTCTTCGGCCAAGGCATCAAGCTCATCACGGGCGGAGGCTGACGTGAAGTACCGGGTCGCAAGAACGAACCCGACAGGAAAGCAGGCGGGCGGCGGTTGGGAGCCAATAGCTGAGCTCGTTATGATGTTAGCCAACTCCTGGCGCAGGTAGCGGATGCACAAGCAACGGCGGAGACGATCGGCATGTCGGGTATAAAGGCCCTGGTTGGCGGCTGGCAGAGGCAACCGTTTCTCTTGCATCTGGCCGAGCCTGTTATTGGCGCCGGTCATCTGCACCAGGTTCTCAAGGGCTGGGTCCGATCGACCCAGGCTCAGATGAAGGCAGGAGTCGAGGCGCCGGTGGTGGAAAATCGGCGATCTTGATATGACAGGAAAGCCTGGCCGTCCGCAGGGCTCCGGCTAGGAACAGAAGTAAGAGGTGAACTATGTCTACGATGATACCCACCCCATTCTCGGCAGATCTGGAAGAAACCCAGTTTATGGATCATTACAGTGAAGTATCTAATACAGGCCAACGAATTATCATCGCCCTCGTGTTCCTGGCAATTCTGGCACTGATCGTCGTCATGCGGGACATGCTAAAGACGGAAGGGCAAACCCATCAGCAAATGCCGTAGACGCGAGTCTACAAACGTTCTGAAGCCAGCAGCGGCGAGGCCGTAATGTCGCAACGCCATATGTCTTTGTCAGCCATTGGCGTTGGCCGCCAGTAAGTGTAGGCTCACATGTCAGAAGAACCTGAAGTCATAGAAACAACCACAGAAATCACAACGGAGATAGAGGAATCGCCGGCCTGGGATCGAGGCGTCAAGACACTGGTGGCGGTGAGCACCCTGGTGCTGGTCGTCGCCATTGCTGCACGCTTCACCGACCTGATTCTGCGCATAATCGCGGCCGGTATCATCGCCTATGTGCTGACGCCGGTGATCAATTTCATCGCCGAACGCTCGCCGTTGAGCCGCGGGGCTTCTATTGCGGTCACCTATCTGCTGGTGGTCGCATTGCTCGTCGGTTTCGGGGTGTTGCTCGGCGTCAGCACTTTTCAGCAGGTCACCAACCTGATCGACACTATTCCCACCCTGGTGGATGAAGTCGCCAATAGGATAACCTCGACCGATGTGATCCGAGTCGGTCCATTGGAATTTGACGTGGCCGCGCTTTGGGGGGCGATCGACTGGGCGGCGTTGGAGGACCAGATTATCGCCACGGTTGTGCCGGCGCTGAACCAGGGCGGCCGGACCGTAGTGGCCATCGTGGGCTCGACGGTGGAGGTGATCACGGTCATCTTCTTCACGGCCGTCATTTCTGTCTACCTGGCTTTCGAGGCCGGCCGGTTGGGCAGCCGGATAAGCAGCGCCGTCTATGAACCAGCTTACCGGCGTGATGCCGAACGGATCATCCGCGAGTTCGACCGGATCTGGCAAGCTTATTTGCGGGGTCAAATCGTGCTGGCGGTGATCATTTTCCTGGCCGTGTGGCTTTCGCTTTCATTTTTGGGGGTGCAAAACGCCTTTGGGCTCGGGGTGCTGTCTGGACTGCTGGAGTTCTTACCGGTCATAGGGCCGGTCGTCGGGACGATAGTTGCCGCGGCGGTGGCATTCTTGCAGCCCACCAACTACCTGGGTCTGGAACCGTGGCTGTTCGCCTTGTTGGTCATCGGGGTGATGTTCCTCATCCAACAAATCGAGAACAATGTTTTGGTGCCGCGAATCGTGGGCAGGGCGCTGGATCTGCATCCGCTGGTCATCATCATCGGCGTCTTCATGGGCGCATCCCTGGCCGGGTTGATCGGCGCCATCCTGGCCGCTCCGGTCCTGGCCACGATCAAGCTTTTGGGGACTTACGCCTGGCGGAAGATGTTTGACTTGCAGCCATTTCCAGAGCCGGAACAAGAGCTTCGCGATCCTAGCAAAGTCTTGGTCGAACAGCCTTTGTCGCTGCTCGATCGCCTCAGAAGAAAGAAGCCAAGCAAAGAGTAGTACGGTGGGCCCGGCCGCTAAGCATTGTGCGGCTGGACGATAGCTATTTGGTCGCCGACCTGTATCGTTCCGCCAAGCAGCACCCGGCACAGCGTGCCCCGGCGGCCGTCCATCTCGCCCCGAAGGCCCGGCCGAATGTCGTCGATCAGTTGGCACGGGGCGCAGTCACCGGTTACTTCCAGCAAGGCATCGCCCGCTTGAATCTGGGTGCCGGCCGGTTGGCCCGCCAGAGCGATATCGCCGACGGTCAGGTTTTCGCGCACCTGGCCCGGCGTCAGGTCGAAGTGCTGCAGCGTCTCGCGCTCGATGATCAGCACCTGGCGCTTTCTACGGCCGAAGCTGGCATCGCCAATCAGGCCTTGCCCGGACTCGGCCTCGGCGGCCTCGACCGGCCGCATAGGTTGACCATGGCCAGGCTTAATGTACAGGTTGTGGATCCGTCCAGTCATTGGTAGTACCTCGTGTGAATGACATTAAAGGGACACGTAATGAGGGGCAGGTGGCAAGGGGTAAGTGGTCATAACGGGCATACTGCGCAGTTCCCAGAGATAGGCTTTTTCGGAGAGTATGAATCGGCAAGGCGATCAAGAGGCCGAGAGTTTGAAAATATGTACCGATTGGTCCTTTTTGCGGCAACGCTTCTGGAAGCCGAAGACGGACCCGCTGCGATCGGAGACAGCCACAAACGTATCGTCTGACAGCCAGGAAATGCCGTCGATGGCACAATAGGCCAGCTTCCCCTTCTTACTGAGCGGAAAACGATAAACGGCGCCATCGTCGACAACGGCCCATGTATCTTTCCGCAACGCACCTATCCATAAAGCCGATGACTCCCTGGAGACGACCGCGATCTGGTCTCCATTTAGGGCCAGGCTGGAGTAGTTTTCGAAAGGCAGCCCGGCCGGTAGCTCAATCATATCCGTGCGGGCCCATTTTCCTTTTTCTTTTTGGAAGAGTTGAATCCGGCCGCCGCCCGGCCGCCGCCCTCGACGACCGCCATGACACAAGTTACCCTCACACAGGCCGAGCAGATACAGGCGGTCATTTCGCCGGATGCAAGCGATCCCTTCCATCCCCTTGTGCTTGCCTTGCAGGGCAAATTCAAGGCGGCTCTCTTCAATGAAATGCAGCTGAGCGTCGTAGGAGGTTACCTTGGGCATGTAGGTCCCGTCGGGCTGTTTAACCGCCTCGGTGATGATCAAAAAGCGCTGCAGGTCGGCATCGTAGGTGATGTCTTCCCTTCCTATGTCGTCGTCGGGATTGCGGCGAAGGGCGTTGGCCGGATCGTCGGCCGAGAGTGACGCGCCAAAGCGGGCGATATGGGCCGAATCCTCGAAAGTAACGTAGAAGTCGCCGTCCATGACGCAAATGCCGCTGGCATCGATGGTGTCTTCCTCGCTGCTGCCCGACAGCAGTTTGTAGATTTTCTGTTCGTTGACTAACTCCAGGAACGGAGCATTTGATAACGATAGCTCAGTCATGTGATCTTCCTCGATGTGTATCTGATTTGAATGACAACGCAGTATATGCCAACTTGACCGGGAACTCAAGATTTCCAGCGGCCGCGGATTGACATCGAGCGCGCTATTCATTACCCTATTTCATAGGCTTACCCTATTTCATAGGCTTACCCTATTTCATAGGCTTAACCTTTTTCATAGGCTTACCCTATTTCATAGGCTTACCCTATTTCATAGGCTTATCCTACTCTCTAGACGGTCGGCGTAGGACCAGAAACCTGGACATGTAGGCGTTCTGCAGCAGCTTCGTTGCGCGGGATGGCATCCCGCATCGGTTTGCCAAATCGGGCTACGGGGACGGCGACCAGCGGAACTCATTTGCTGCAGCGAGAATGACTATTGTCTCGCAAATAACCTGGTAGCCTAGGCTTGTGGTCTGGGCTTATGGCCTGGGTCACCGGCCCAATGGAGAAGCGGCAGAATTCGGGAGGCAACAGCATGAGCTGGGACGATTCGACCGAGCATGAAGGAAAGGTTCTTAATATCGAAGCGGACCAGCCGACCGAGCAGCAACAGACGCTCATGTTGCAGTTGGCCCGGCAGGCAATCACCGTGTTCTTGGAAGAGGGCCAGGTGCCGCACAGCGAACCAGACGAACCGTTCCTGGCTCTCCGGGCTGGCGTTTTTGTCACGTTGCGCGAGCAACAACATCAACGACAATCCGGAACTGGAATTGGCGGGCCTGGTCTGCTGCGAGGCTGTATTGGGCATATGCAGCCAGATCGGCCGCTCTACCAAGTAGTGCCGGATATGGCAATCCAAGCAGCGACGGCCGATCCACGCTTTCCGCCCATGAACTCCGCGGAAGTCGTTGGCGTGACGATAGAGATCGCCATCTTATCGCCCATTCGGCCGGTGGAGAGTCGGGATGAGATCCAGATCGGCGAGCATGGCCTGGTGCTTGCCGGCGAGTGGCAGAGAGCGCTGCTGCTGCCCAAGTCGCCGGTGATCTATGGCTGGGACCTGGATCAATACCTGGCCAACCTGCATAAAAAGGCCGGTCTGCCGATCGGTTATTGGCCGGGCAAAGGAAAGCTCTATGCTTTCACTTCCTTCGATTTTGGCGAACAAGGCCAGCGTTAAAGCACCTGGTCCAGACAGGCCAGCCAGAAAGCGGCATAGTGCTCCCAGAAGACGAAGTTGCAACCCCAATGAGGCGCCGGATCGGACGTGTAGGCCAGGGTTCGGCCGCGGCCGAAGGCGCCAACGGCAACCAGGGGATGGTCTGTCCCCTTGACCCGCAACAGCACCGGGCACGATTCCCGGGGTCTGGTCATGTTGTAGCCTAAAATAGGCGGAAAATCGGCCAGGGAGATGTCGGGCGGGAAGTCGCGACCGGCCGGCGTCCTCTCGGCAGTGAAGCCTTCAGTGCTCTCGACAAGATCTTCGAATTCGAGGCAGCGGACAGGCAGGATCTCGCGCAGGCGAGTACGATTCCAGCCACCCTTACCCATCTCGCCGCTGAATGACAGCCAGCCACCCAGGAACATGACGGCCTTACCCGCTTCTACGGCTTCTACCGTCAGGCGAATACGGTCAGGAAAGGTCAAGATAGCCTGGCCGAATTTCTGACGGTCGAAGAAGCTCGGCGCCAGCTGGAAATTCTTGGCCTCGACGTCGCTGAAGACAATCACGTCGTTCTCGTCCAGAATCTGTTCGTATCGGCCAGGAGGAAGTTTGTAGAAATCCCAGGTGGGCACCGATGAAACGCGGTGCTGGCCAGTTGACTCGAGAGCGTCTTTAAGCCAGTGGCCGTAGTTATATAGCTCCAGGCCCTTGTAGGCGTAGTTAAAAGGAGTTTCGGCAAAAACCGGCCCGCACATGACGGCCCAATCGCCGACGTAATAGATATTGGCCATCGAGTTTTCCTTTAGGAAATAGTTATGATGTAAGCAATCGGCTTTCAGCCTTCAGCCGTCAGCAACAGTATTCGAATATGTTTTTGCCGACTTTGATTTGCTGCAGAGGCCCTTCGCCGGAACGCGGTTTGCGAAGTTCGACAAGACTCAGAACAAGATAGCCACGTTTACGCAGGAAAGCGATGTAGCGGTCATTATTGGGGTGAACCCAGTTAGAAATCGGTTCGTCGTCCAGTTCCAGAGCCAGGTTCTCGGCCCGGTCGTAGAGCAAGTTGCCGACGCCCTGGCGGCGGTGCACGGGCAAAACAAATAAGGCTTCGATCGAGACCCGACCGGCCATAATATGGCAAACCATGAAGGCCGCCAGAGAGCCGTCTTCAGACTCGGCTACAAAGACCTGGTATTCAGGTAGCCGATAGCGAACGATCTTTCGCTCGGCGGCGGGCAAGTCTGGCGGTGGTGCGCTTCCGCGAAATCGAGACATAGTTATCCAAAACTCGGCCATGAGCTGGATCAAGCTATCGTGGTCCTCGAGATCGGCCGGTCTAATATTCATCGATAACTCCTATAGAAAAACGGCCTTCAGCTTTCAGTATAGCAACTTCCAGCGGCTGCCGATTCTTAGAATAGATGACGGGACTACTTCGCATGTGGACTGTTTGCATGAGCGATTAAGTCTTGATTGCCCAAAAATAGCTTGGGGAAATAGATCATACGGGTCAAATAATGATCGAGTTTGGGCCACGGTTGAATTCAGTCATGGTAACGCTCGGTTAGCGGAGGTAAAGCGGCGTGCGCCAACTCATTGGATATCGATAAAATGATAAAGATGACTGTAATGCAAAGGCTCTCGGATGCGCATAGTATGCGTCATGTTACGTAGGCTGGCAAGGTGACGTCTGGCCCAAATAACAGCTTGCAGCAGCGAGAATGCCGAGCCAGTATAGCGCGAACGGGCCATGCCGTAGGGATGAATGAAAGTTTAGGATGAACGGAAGGCCGTCGAGTCAATGGTATAATGCGCGCCCGAGGTTCATGACGATTGATGCGTACGATTCGAATTAGCTTACTATTGGCCCTGGCGATGTTGGCGATCGTGGCTGGAACAACGCGGGGCCAGGACAATCCAGCCCCGTTGTTCACGGCGGCCGTGGCGCCTGACGATAGTCCGACTGCCGACGCCTCCGCGCAACGGCAATACGTCACGATCGATTTGAGCCTGTTAGATATTGCGTCCGGCGCAGGCGATGATGAGAGTGGAGCGGTGCGGCTCGATCTGTCGAATGGGCTCAGGTACACGGCGCTGTTCGAAGAGGTTGAAAGGCCGGCGACTGGTCAGATTGTCTGGCATGGCCGGATAGAAGGCCAACCAGACAGCCCCGTGACCATCGCCGTACGTGACGGTGTGACGGCCGGAAGCATATGGGCCGATGGTCGCCTGCACCGACTATATCACGCCGGCGATGGCGTTCACGTATTGGAAGCGCTGGAGGGCGGTGAGCCTATGCCCGAGCATCCGCCAATCCCGGTTGAGCCGGCCGACAACCAGGAGCCGGTGACGCGCGACGGGCAATCGGCGGCGAGCGATGATGGTTCGGTCGTCGAGGTGTTGGTGGTCTATACGACGGCTTCGCGAGTACGCTATGGCGGAAAGTCGGGCATTGAGGCGTTGATAAACCTGGCCGTGGCCGAGACAAATCAAGCTTATGCCAGCAGCCTGATCAATACCCGGTTGTCGCTGGTGGCCGCGGTCGAAGTTGCTTATAGTGAATCTGGCAACATGATAGAGGATTTGCACCGGCTGCAGCGGACAAGTGACGGCCACCTGGATTCAGTTCACGCATTGCGGGACGCGTATGCGGCCGATACGGTGACCTTGATTGAAGAGGCGTCCGATTATTGTGGCATCGCCTTTCTGATGACCACCCTGTCCAATGGATTTGAGACTCACGCATTCAGCGTCGTCGACAGCGACTGCGCTACCGGCTACTACTCCTTTGGCCATGAATTGGGCCATAACATGGGTTCGCATCACAATCGCGAAACCTTCACGTCGACACCGGCCACGCTGTTCGATTACTCTTTTGGCTATTTGGCGCCAGACAGTTCCTTCCGCACGATCATGGCCTACAATTGCTCTGTTGGATGCATCCGCGTACAACGCTTTTCAAATCCGGATGTTTACTACAATGGCCAGCCAACCGGGGTTCGCTACAGCAGCAACCCATCCCGAGCGGCCAACAATGCCCGCTCGATCAACGAAGCCAGCTTCACGGTGGCCAACTGGCGGGATAGCTCAACTCGCAAACCGGCCGCGCCAACAGGGTTAGTGGCGGTGGCCAAATCGCCAACGCGGATCGATTTGGCTTGGCAGGACAATGCCGGCAATGAGACAGGCTACGACGTGCAGCGGCGCATCCCCGGTCAATCCTGGGTTTCAATCGCCAGTTTGCCGGTGAACTCAAGTAACTATGTCGACGGGGGGTGCTTGGCCGACACAAGTTATGAGTACCGGGTTCGTAGCTATAGGGACAGCGATTATTCAGATTACTCGAATGTGGCCGGCGCGACGACCCTCAGGTATCCGGAGGTACATGTTGGAGAGATAAACGGCGCGGGTATATTCGAGAGCAATCCGGCCGCGCCGCCTATTATTTGGCGAGCCAGCATCACCATCCTGGCCCACGACGCCTATCACAGGCCTGTTGCAGGCGCCAGGGTAGATGGCGCCTGGAGCGGTGGAGTCAGCGGCGGCGATTGGTGCATGACCGGTGGCGATGGTCACTGCACCGTGACCAGGCCGGGCCTGGATGAAAGTATCAACAGCGCCACCTTCAGCGTCAGCAGCATTACTTTCGAGGCCGATCCATACAAGCCAGACCACAATCATGATCCGGGCGGAGATGGCAGCACATTGACAGTGAACCGGCCGGTGGAGGCGATCTACTTTCCGTTTGTCGGCCGCGATTGAACGACCGAAAAGGGGCAGGCGCTTTCCAGTAAATAGCGCGTCAGGCGGTCAGCAATACACCGGGATCGACGGAGCCTGACTCATGCTCGAGGATGATGGTCGCGGCAATACGAACGCCGGACCGAATGACGGCCGAGCAACTTTCGAGGCCGCCGCAGTCGCAATAGGCCTTGAAATCAGCCTGTCGAGCCAAGTCGAAGGAACGGCCGTGGTTGGATTCCAGGATATCGGCGCAGCGAGTGCTGCCGACTTCCTGTTCAAAGCGACGGCAGAATTCGCGGGATGGGGGCAGGGCCTGCAAGAAGCCGGCCTGATCGTCGAGGCGTTCCCGGCCGAAGACCAGACCCAGGGCCAACAGGGGGCCGAGCACAGCGCCGCATGTCTCTCCGCGCAAAGCGATCCCGGGCAATGGCGTTAGGGCCTTCAGCGTCGGCCCACCGCCCAAGGCGTAGTATTGATCGAGGGCGGCGAAGCTGGCCTGGGCGCAATGTCCGGATAGAGCGAGCTTTTCACGCAGCGTTTCATCCAATTCGGCCAAGAGTAGTTCGTTCGCCTCTTCCGGTTTCATCGTATTCACTCCTCCAAACGAAGCTGATGGCGGTCAGCTTTCCGCCTTTGGCTGCCAGGAAAAAGAATCTGATGCTTACACTATAGCAGGCGGATAGGAGAATCTCCAGTGACGTTTGTCACTTGTTGATTCGACAGGAAATCGGGTGCGGATGATCGTGGATAGCGCGGATCAAGACGCGCGCGATTGTCCAAGCAACAGATTTGCCAATGTAGAACATATGTGCTATAATTGATCTTCGTAAATAGACAATTTACCACTGACCGTGCCTTGCACACCTTTCGCCGGCCGGGTTCCCATCGATATCGTCGACGTCGACGTAATCGATAGGAACCCGGTTTTTTTGTTTGTTGGCGGGATGCAGCGGGACGGGGGCTCGCGGAAGAGACGGGCAGCGCGGCAGCGCGCCAGCCTGGATGAATCCAGGTGCAGCGCACCCTATAGTCAAAGGAAGTGACCTATTGATGTTCCAACAGTTACGTTTCCGCCTGGCCCAGATATTTGAAGCTTTAGCCACCCGCCTAGCCACCATCACCGTCACCATAGACGACAGCAAAAAAGGTTGGACCGCATTTGGATCCCAGCCCAATGACCAGGACTGGTCCACGGCCGCCCAGCTGTACCGTGACGCCCTCGAGGCCACCCGCAAGAACCCGCTGGCCAAGGCGATCATGGACATCACCACCGATTTCGTCATCGGCGACGGCATCAGCATCAGCAGCCACCACGGCCGGTTAAACACATTCCTTGAGAGATTCTGGAACCATCCCCAGAACCGCATGGACCAACGCTTGCAGGCCATCAGCGACGAGCTCATCAGAGCCGGCGATCTCTTCGTCGTGCTCTTCCGCAACCCGGCCGACGGCATGAGTTACGTTCGCTTCGTCACCAAGGAACAGATCGTCCACATTGAAACGGCCGCCAACGATTGGGAGACCGAGCTCGAGTACCACCAGGTACAGGACGACCCGCTCAACCCCAAAGTATGGCTATCACCCAACCACCCGGCCGCACCAGAAGCCGACGCCGTCATGTTGCACTACAGCGTCAACCGGCCGGTCGGCGCCAGCCTGGGTGAAGGCGATTTAGATACCATCATCCCGTGGTTACTCAGGTACAGTCGCATGC
>JBFFWQ010000017.1:0-67736 GCA_041570195.1 Promineifilaceae bacterium (SeqCode)
AGTTGCTCTACACCTTCTTGGGCTAGCTTTGTGCTAAAATCCATTTGAGCCTCCTTGTGCTTCTTGTTTTGCGTCTTCATAACAGAATCACAAGAGGCTCTTTTTGTCTACCTCTTTTCTTTACGGGTTTTTACTACACCCATAGGGCACCGCCAATTGACACAAATCTTGAAACCAATGGCAAGGTTACCAGTTCAATCGCCTACATCCAACCTGATAGGCGACTGAGCCAAATACTTGGCGACCGGATGAACAGCGGAGAAGAAGGCAGACTGAGGACCGGCCGCGTTTGGGATGGGCACAATACCGGCCGGGTCCAGCACCTCGCCCACCCGCACCACCGCCTACTGTTCGCCAAGCGGTCACTCCGCGACACCAACGCCCACTGAAAGCGAACCGCTCAAAGCTAGCCGCCCAACACTCTCCAAAATAGCACATGCGTGCTATGAAAACCCTTGAGTCAGGCCAATAAACAACCATGCGATCCATGCCCAACCCCAATCCCTTCACCGGAGGAACCAAATGCCATTCCCTACCTATGCCGTCCGACCTTACACCTATCCCCGCTCGCCGCTCGTTGCCAACAGCTGGCGGCTGAAAGCTGACAACTGAAAGCCATCCCATGCCCCGCAACCCCAGCAAGCGCCGCTGCCAGACCCCCACCTACCTCAACTGGGCCGTGCGCGGCGATAGCCAATGTGCGGGCACATTGGGTAGCCCATTGCCGCCCCGACCTCGACCACATACTCGGCCCTCGCGGCGCCGACGCCCTCCGCGGCAACCTCAACGCTTTCAAAACCGGCGCCAACGCCCACCCCCTCTCCAAGCTCCAGATCCAGCGTTTGGCCCATAGCCTGGCGCACTAATGGTTGCATGCTTTGGGCCTGCCAGGGATCGGCCGTGGCCTGGGCTTCAACCAGGGCGCCCAGTTCGTCCAACCGGGCGCGGGATGTCGGCTGGCTCAGCGCTACCCGGGCCCGGTACAGGCCGGATGGCGCATGGCCAACTTCGTCAACTTTCGGCTCAAGGGTGGCCACCACTGGCCAGGTGATGGCCAGCAGGATAATGATAAACAGATTCAACGGCTGGACAATTGACCGGGACATCTTCCCCTCCCTGCAGCTATCGGATTACACGATATAGGCTCCGAAACGGCTGGTCCGACAATGGTATATCCAACCGTAGCACCCACATGCCAGCTACGTTATTAGGCGGATGTCGTCTTATCTTTGGGACATATGTCACATATTCAGCCTGGGAACGAACCAGGAGTGCGTCCGGTAAGTGAATAGGCGGCATCATACTCTTTGAGTGATGGCTTCGGCTGGTGGCTAGTGGTTGCGCACAGGGGCAAGAATACGACGAGGTAGACGATATGGATAGCTACCGGTGGCGCTGTATGAAACTTCAGAAGAGGCTAATCACCGCCCTCCTTACTCATTTCTGGGGTCGTCAGCTTCCCGACTGCCAACTGGCTCTCATCGTCGTCCTGTTGCTGCTCATGATAATAGTACCCGGAATACCCCCACCCAGTCTTGACCATATTCATGACCGCGCCGTAAACGTGGGCGCCAGAAGCTTCCAACATGTTGACGACTTGTACCAGCGCAGCTCGCTTTGTGTGACCGATTCTGACGACGAGCAGACAACCGCTGACCAGCGGGGCCAGGACGGCCGCATCGGTCACGCCGAGCGCCGGAGGTGAATCGATCAGGACCAGATCGAAGGCCTCTGAAAGCGCTTCCAAGATCTTGGTCATCCGTGGCGAACCCAGTAGCTCGGCCGGATTTGGCGGAACTGGACCACTCGTCAACACGCTAAGTCCGGCGATACCCGTTTCTTGCAGATAACTCTGGGCAGAAGCGCCTTGGTTCAAGATAGCACTGGTTAAGCCCGTTGAGTTTGGCAGCGAAAAGAATTCATGTTGATCGGCTCTGCGCAAGTCGGCGTCGACGACAACGACCTTTATGCCCGTTTGCGCGAAGACCAGAGCGAGATTGGCAATCAGGGTCGACTTGCCATCTTCGGCCATCGGGCTGGTGACCAAAACAGTTCGTTGACCGCTAATGACGGCCGCATAGCTCAGGTTCGTGCGCAGTGTGCGATACGCTTCAGATACCGGGTCCCGCGGCCGGTCATGGGTCACCAGACTGCTCGGGGCATCAAGGTCCTTAACCTCAGCCACTGTGCCCAGCGTAGTTAGCCCCGTATCCTCCTGGATTTGATCGGCGTCTTTGATCGTATCGTCCAGGTAATCCAACAGAAATACGATACCAATACCTACCATCGCTCCGGCTAGCGTAGCCAAGGCCGCATTTCGCAATACGCGCGGCCG
The DNA here is from genome assembly GCA_041570195.1 of Promineifilaceae bacterium (SeqCode). Lineage (GTDB taxonomy): Bacteria > Chloroflexota > Anaerolineae > Promineifilales > Promineifilaceae > UBA11865. Next base: position 2,336 of record JBFFWQ010000017.1, read on the forward strand.
GACAGGCGTGGGGTTTGGCCGGGCGGCTCCTAATGGAACGACATTGCTGCTCTGCCTGGCCTGCTCCACCAACAAGGCATTTAGATTGTTGATCGTATCTTCGTAACGGATTTGCAGGTCGGACAACTGCGTTTCCATCCTCGACAAGGCCGCTTGCTCCTCAGGCGTGTTGGCTGGGTTTTCCCTTCTAATCTCGGCTTCCAGAGCCAATATGTCGTCGCTTATTTCACTGGCCCGTTCTTCCCAGTTAGCGATCGGTTCAGCGTAGCGCGCGTTTTCCCGCTCCTGATTCTGTTCGATAAAAACCTGGCCCATGGTGTTGGCGATGTTAGCCGCCCGGTCGGGATCCGTATCTTCAACGCTCACGTCAATGATCTGCGTATCCCGGAGCACTGATACCGACGCCATCTCTTCCAATTGCCTTGGACTGTAGGGCAACCCTAATTGTCGGATCGTCTCATCCAAGACTGAAGGCATCTTGATGATTTCGACATAGGTTTGAGCCAGGCGCTGTTCTAGCAACACCTGGTTGTATTCGTTGTCGCTAGTGCCGGGGAGTTCGTCGATGAGAAATTGAGCCGAAGCGCGATAGACAGGCGTGGTATAGATACTGACGAAAAATGCCGTTGCGCCAGCTGTGACGGCTGCCAGTAGGACTAGCCACCATCGACGCTGGAGCAATGTAAGGTAACGTCTGATCTCCATAATAATTCGCGCCACCTGGCCACCGTTTCTGATCAGGTCAGCCAACTTAGCCAAGCTCAAAAGTGCGATCAGCGCCCAAATGAACGCTTCCCACCCACAATGATTTAAAGTATATCAACTGTTTTAGTTGCCACAAAGTGATATAAATCTACAGAAGAGTCATGCCAGTTGCGCATGGAGCCCGATTTATGGTTGCAGACCAATCGTCAAAAATGATGATGAAGCCAGGTGAGGGAATCCCGCTCATTTACATCCTCAGCACCGGCCGCAGCGGTTCCACATTGCTGGACATGTTGCTGGGCTCCGAGCCGGATATCTGGACACTGGGCGAGGCCCAGATCCTGCCTTGGGAAGTGCGAGAAAACTGGTTCCCATGCGGATGTGGGGAGCATGTCGCCGAATGTGACTTTTGGGGGCCCTTGTCCAGACGTCTCCCCCTGGATCAAGGCGACTACCCCATCGAGTATTTTCGCGAACGAGCCAACTATGGCAGGGTCATTCGCTGGCCACTGGTCTATGACATCTTTCGCCACAAGCCGTCCAGGCGGACCTTTCCTGGTATCGAGCAATATGGGCTGATTAATGCCCGGTTCTTCGAAGTAATACAAGAGGCTGCTCAAGAGCGTACCGGCAATCAATTGCGTTGGCTTGTCGATGCCTCAAAAGATGTTTATCGTGTCTTCTGGCTACAACATTCCGGTTTATTCGATTTGCGCATCATTCACTTGATGAAGGATCCGCGAGCTTTCGTCTATTCGATCACCAGGCACATTCCTCCCCATACCATGGGAAAGAGTATGCGCTATACTGGCCGCTGGCTCGTGCAGAACCAGCTATGTTCCCGCTACTGCGCGGATCCGGCCCTGTCCGGCAGGGTCTATCGCTTGCAGTACGAACGATTAGCCAGCGATCCAGACGGGACAATGCTTGCCTTAGGGCAGTGGTTAAATACGGATTTTAGCAAGGAGAACTACCGAGATTTCCGCCAGCACGAAAATCACGCCATTGCTGGCAATCCGATGCGCTGGCAAAGCGACGACATCCATTTGGATGAAAAGTGGCGTTCGGCTCTGCCCAAGAATCAGGCCAGGCTCATTTGGGCTTCGGCCGGTATTCTGGCCCGTTCCTATGGTTACAGCAAGGATCCGTCGGCTTCTAAGAGGGGTTCATGACCCGGTCACTGGCAAGCAAAAGGTGGTTGGCGCTTGTAATGGGCTTGACGATAGTTGCCGCCATCCTTGCTGCCAACTCCTTCCTCACGGCGTTTTTTAACAACCTGGAACAGGTAGAGATGGCCGACCAAATCCTTGTAGCCCGCGAAACCCGGTCCTTGGCGATATTCTCGAACCTGCCTGCCGACGACCTATGCCTTGCCGGAGGAACAGAGAAAACGGGGATTGAGGCCGGCTCTAGACCATTCACTCAAGGGAGCGGTTGCTCGTCCTTGACGGCCAGCCGGCTCGCCTGTCTGAAAGGTCAGCCTGAGATAGCCTCAGAGTTATTACGCGCGGCCGAATCGGATTGCCCTCGGCGCAAGTTGGTAGACGAATGGGCGGGCCAGCTGGCCTGGGCGATCGGCGATAAAGAAGAAGCCATTTATCGATGGTCACTACACGATCAGACGACCCAGGTCATGTTCACTTGGGCGTCCGAGTTTTTCCGTCGGGGCGATCTGGACGACAGCCGCTACCTTTTGCAGGCAGCTTTGCCGCTGGCTTCCGCACAGACACCGGCTTCTGAGTTGGGTCAGGCATATACGTATCTGGGGCTCATCTATCGCCGGTTATCGGATTGGCCTGGCGCAGCTTCCGCTTTCGCCAGGGCCGCCGAGTTAACACCAGATCGTTGGAGCTCCTGGTTGATCCTGGGCGGCGCTCAACGCAATGTGGGCGATCTGGCCTCCTCCTATGAATCCCTGCGCCAGGCGCTGTCTCTGGCCCCGGCCGACAACACTCGCCAAGTGGCCCTCATTTACGAACAGATCGGCCGGACCCAGAAGGATATGGGGCGCTACGATGATGCGTATGAGTCTACCCTACAGTCCTTCTGTCAGATGCAAAAAAGCTCAGGATCAGGGGATGCTGATTTGCGCCGGCTGAGCAAGCTGCTGAATCAACTCAGCCTCGAAACCGGCCGGGAAGAAGCGGGAGACATCCGTCTAGAGGCATGCCCTTGATGCAGGAACCGAAGCAACACCCTCCCCCGGCCGACCCTATAGAAGCCCCGCCGGGTAGTTTTTTACTCTTGTTGTCGGGCGCATCAATCGTCTTGACCAGCGCCGTAATCAGCCGGTTTCTTGAATTCATCACCAGGACAACTCTAGGGCGTTATTTTGGCCCCGGCGATTTTGGTCTGTTGACCTCAGGCATCGCCACGCTTTCCATCTTGTCGGCCGTCGTCCTGCTAGGCTTACCAACCGCATTAGTCCGGTTTGTCGGCCGTTTCTATGGCAAGCAAGAGGCCCACAAGATCCCTGGCTTGCTACACACGGTGGCCTGGTTCGTGACTCTGACGAGTTGTCTCGCCGGGGCGGCATTATGGATCCTGAGCGAGTGGGTCGCCAGCAGCTTGTTGAACAACAGTGAGATGATCCCGGTCTTGCGTAGCGTGGCCGTGGCCTTGCCGCTCTTCGCCCTGCTGGCGGTGATGTCGGCCGTTTTTCAGGGTCAAAAGGATGCCCGCCCTTATGTGCTGCTCAACAACATCCTCTTACCGGCCGCCCGTCTGGGCGGCGCGGGTTTGGCCGTGCTCTTGGGCTGGCAATTGCTGGACTTCCTGCCCTTCTATTTCGTTGGCGCCTTACTTTTGCCCGTGCTATTGGCGTTGATCACCTTGCGACGGCGCTCGATTCGCCTTTTCAGTCTGCAGAAATTGGCCGGCGGCGATTTCCAGATGCTGATTCGCTTCTCGCTGCCATTGCTAGTCGGCTCCTTGTTTGGCCTGGTTGTATGGCAGATGGATATTCTCCTCTTGCAAAGAGAATGGGGAGCGGCCGAAACCGGACTATACTCGGCCGCCATCACCATCGGGCGACTGCCGGCGATGATCCTGATCGCCTTTGGCTTCATGTTATCGCCCAATGTGGCCCATCAATACAGCGCAGGGCAAACCGAAAGGATGCGGACCTTGTACGGCCGCGTAGTGGACCTGATATTCATGCTGGCCTTACCCATTGCCGCCATTTTTGTCCTATTTGCGCCATTGTTGCTGACGGTATTCTTTGGCCCCGCCTATGTGAGCGCCGCTTTGCCATTGCGCATTCTGGCCATAGGTTTTTTTATCCATAGTATCACCGGGCCCAACGGCAACACCCTGGTCATGATGGGCCGATCCAGGCTATTTCTGACTGTCAACGGTATAATGGCCTCGGTGACGATGTTATTCTATCTGCTGCTGATTCCAATTTGGGGCGCGGCCGGGACGGCTGTTGCTACCGTGGCTGGTTTGTTGGTCTTAAACACGCTTTTTGCGGTTCAGTTACATCGAAGCGCCCGGATCAATCCTTTACGGTGGATGAGATTTACCCTTTTAATCCCCCTGGCCATTGCTATCGTGGTAGCCTTCTTGTTGGCGGAGACGCTCGACAGTGCGCTTCCCAATTGGCTTCTTCTGACGCTGGCGTCGATTGCGCTGCTTTTCACTTACGCCGGTTTCACCTTACTGTTTCGTATCGTGCGCTGGAATGAGATTTTTCGATTAAGGAAGCTCTTTTCCCAGATTGGGGCTGGACGGAGCGAGCTTGCATGAGTTCAGCTGGTTGTCGGGGGTAGCGAAGTAATAGATCTTACCCCTTCTGAACGGGATACAAGGGATGGAATCCACAACCGATCCTGAATTGCCGGAATTTGAACGCCCTGATCTTGATGCCAGAGCGACGGAGTTCTATGACGCCGCCTATTTCGCGAGGCAGTGCGTAAATAGTAGGGCTGCGTTCCGTCGGTACTACTATCTTGTCAGACCTTTCGTCGACGATGGTGAAAGCGTGCTCGATTTTGGCTGTGGCGTCGGCGATCTTCTGCATGAGTTGCCAGCTAAGGTGAAGATGGGTATAGAAATCAACCCTGCTTCTCGTTCATTTGCACAGCAGCGGGGATTAGATGTGCGAGCATCCGTAGCAGATCTTGAAGGTTTGATGTTCAGCCGCATTATCTCCGCACACGTATTGGAACACGTCGTTTTGCCCGCCCGGACGCTTTCAAGGCTAAAGGATCTTCTGGCGCCTGGCGGGTTGCTACTTCTCGTTCTCCCACTGGACGATTGGCGCAATGCTTCACAGCGGCAATGGCGCCCCAACGATCAACATATGCACCTGTACACGTGGACGCCAAACACCATTGGCAATTTACTGTCCATAAGTAGCTTTGAACCACTGAGAATAGAGATCGTTAACCGGACCCATCCGCCAAAGGTGGGGCATAAGCTATGGCAATTGAACCCCACTGTCTATTCGGCCGCTGCGTGGCTGTCTTCCCTGATATTCTTAAGGAGGCAGATTTTCGTTGTGGCCCAAAAAAAAGGGCTCTGAAACTAGCTGGTGACACGCATTCGTGCCCTCTTCCAGGAGCAGATCGAACAAGTGCGAGCAAGGTCAAAATGACGACCATACACCGCATGAGAAAGGAATCGAGCGCCATTCTGCTCATAGCGATTGCATCTGTCGTCATCGGGCTAGTCATTTCATATCTTGATCTGTTGCCCTGGAGCTTTTTGGAAGCAACTAGCATCCTGCTATTGTTGTTTCTGGCCGTATTGCCTTTTCTGCTGGGCTATTATTCAAGGTCATTTGATCCATTCGAGCCGGTTTATCTTTTTTGCCTGGCCACTATCGTTTCTTTTGTCATCGCACCCACCCTGCTCCTGGCAAGGGGCGACATCGTCAACAGCGGCATCAGCTTTCGCAATGAAGCGGTCGAGGCAATATTGCTCAGCGGACTGGCGCTATTTGGTTTTTACGTCGGCTACTACTTGCTACGTAATCGTAGGCTAAACGAGAAACCAAAAGATCCTTCGGCCGGGAAGCCAGAACTGATTCTTGAACACTATGTACGAAGATGGGCCTTCGCCGGTCTACTGGTCGCCATTGTCTTATTGATCATCTGGTTCAGACTGGTCGATATTCCCCTTGGTTTATTGAACGCCCTGGCTGAAGACAGCTACTACGGGATCCTTTGGGCCATGGCGGAAACGAATATCCTCTACCTTTTCATGGCCCGGGTCTCACTTCCAGCGCTGTTGTTATTGGCCTATCCTGTGCTCAAGTCCATTCGGTGGCAAAGAGTGGCGGTTGGCTCTTTGTGGCTATTGAGCCTCATCTTTTTTTTGGCGAGAGGCAACCGGGGGATTACGTTCCGTTTGCTTCTGGCGACTGTTGTCTACTATTACCTGATCAGGAGACGCCGGCCGGCCGTTCGAACGATCTTAATCACTCTGGTCATCTTCTTCCTTCTGGCCGGTGGCTTAGTCGCCCTCCGCTCTCGAGCTTATGCCGATATAAGCCCAACGGATCTAGATATTGGCATAATCACCGGGATCGTCGAGCGGGACTTGACGGACGGAGGCGGGGCAACTGGCATGATGATCCTGCTACGTGTCTTTCCAGAGAAAGCAGGCTTTATTTATGGTCGGGTTTTCGAGGAACTATTATATACGCCCATCCCAAGAGTTCTTTGGCCTGGAAAACCCATCATTCGGGGCGTGCAAAACCTGGCCGAGCATTATGTGCCCCGCTCGCATGCGCCGCCCATATTCGGACTTTTTTATGCCGGCTTTGGTATTCCTGGCGTCATGCTGAGCATGGCCATCTTTGGCGGTTTGTCGGCCTGGATTTACTCAATGTGGCGCCGGCGGCCGGCCGTTTCTATCTACCAGGTCCTGCTTGCCGTCTGGTTAAGCTTGATGTGGGAGCTCTATCATCGAGGTGGGGCCAGTTGGGTCACGGTGAATATCGTCTTCTCCTTGGGTCCTATTCTACTTGTTACTCTGTTAGCCAGGATGAGTCAACGAACCTACGAAAGAAGAATAGAAAGCAGATCGGCCGCGAAGTTGACGAAGGCCATTTCACGTCGAGGTGAAGCCGGTCATGTCTAAGGTCATCGTCGCCCACCCGAATATTCAGCACTCCTTGCAGCTGGCAGTCAGTCTGCAAAAAGCCGGTTTGCTTGCCGCGTTGATATCGCGATTGTACGCATCTTGGCGACATCCCCCATTTTCGCTTCTCACCTGGTTGCCAGGGTCAGTCCGGCAACGCATCGAGCAGGATGTATTCGCCAAAGTGCACCGGAGCCATCCTGATTTGGCTCCGAGATATGTGCGTACCATCGATACGTCCAGAGCCTTGCTGCCAGTCATCTTGCGGCGGGCAAGCCTAATTTCACATGGAACGATGCTATCCTGGTTGCACCGGAATTCACCCCATTTTCAGCATCAAGTTGCCGATATCGCCTCAAACCAGGCCGAAGCGTTGGTTTGCTACGATCGTTTTGCCTACCATGCCTTTAAAAGACTCTCGAATGGCCAGGTGAAACGAATCTTGGATCTTTCCTTTGTTCATCCTATATCGGCCAGGCGGATCCTGGCTGAGGAAGCCGAGCGATGGCCCGAATTGGCTCCATCACTCGGCTTGTCGGGCGTAACCGGCGCCGGCTTTGATCACATCATAGACGAAGCCGCAATGGCCGACTACGTACTGGTCGGATCCACTTTCGCCCAGAATTCGTGCATCGAGAACGGCATCCGGCCGGACTCGGTTTTCGTTATCCCTTACGGCGTGAATGATTATCGTTTTCTTCCTACTGTCAAGGAGCCAGAAAAGCACGAGGATACGTTCCGATTCTTATTTGTAGGCCAGATCGGGCAGCGAAAGGGCATACGTTACTTACTAGATGCCTTTGAGCGATTGGGCCTGGTCGATGCTGAACTTTGGCTTTGCGGCAATATCATGGACGTTGAACATATATTGGATACCATGCCCCGAGGATGTCGCTATTTGGGCTATGTCCCAAACAAACAATTGCCGGCCATCTTCAGCCAGGTAGATGCTTTTGTCTTTCCGTCTATCTTGGAAGGTTTTGGGCTGGTTATCCTGGAAGCGATGGCTTGCGGCCTGCCGGTCATCACGACGAGCCACACCGGCGGTCCAGATATCATCGACGATGGCGTGGAAGGTTTCATCATTCCACCTGGCGATGCCGACGCCCTGGCCGAGACCATGCTTCATCTGTACGAACATCCAGTTGAGCGCATTGAAATGGGCACCGCGGCCCGCCAGGCAGCCGAGAAGCGCTCCTGGTCCGCCTATCACGAACAGGCTGCCCATCTCTTTGAGCGAATACTAGGTGATAGCGTGAGCAGCTAAATGGCTGGTCTGAGATCGAAATTGAACCTGGGCTGGCGCTATGCCACGGGCTTCGCCGGGTTACGCTCGGCCGACGTGATCCTGGCTTCCTTCCCCAGGGCCGGCAGCACCTGGATTCGTTTTCTTCTCTGCAACTACTTGAGCCTGCAGGAACTGGACGGCCAGCCGATCGACTTCCCGACGCTTGACGGCACGATGCCGGCCCTCGGGTACAGTAACCTTTTGACCACCTGGCCTTACCGGTCGATCCCGCGTATCGTCAAGACTCATCGGCCTTACAACTCAATTCTATTCGCTCTGCCGAGCCGAGTGGCTTATATCTCTCGCGATCCAAGGGATATCGCCGTGTCCTATTATGAGTTCCTGAAAGCCCACAGTGAAGTGCACCTTGAGGAATCTTTCTCTCAGTTTATTCGGCACCCGCGCTATGGGTTGCAGCCGTGCCTCGAACATCATACGTCTTGGTCATCTCGCGCGGATATCGTAGTCCGCTACGAGAAGTTACTCCAAGACACGGGCAGTCGCTTTCGCCACCTGCTGGCCGCCCTCTCGATTCCTATCCACGACGAACATGCTCGGGAAGCTGTGGCCCGTTCTACGTTTGCAATTGTCCGGCAGGTTGAATCAAATAGCGGTCTCACCCGGCCGGGAGTCATGGACGAAGGATTTAAGTTCACCCGCAGAGGCGAATCGGGCCAATGGGTCGAATACTTTTCCAAGGCCGACCTTTCTTACTACGATCAGCTATGCGTATCGTTCAAGTAATACTGGCCTTCTACCCTTGCCAAATATGGGGTGGCCCGCCGCACATTGTCGATGTGTTGGGTAAAGAATTGCAGGAACGTGGTCACGACGTAAGGATTCTGACCACCAACATCTTGGACTATCAAACTCGGATGAGTGACAGGTCATTTATTGGGCAGTGGGACGGGCTTCCGGTTACCTATCTCAAAGCTCGCTGGTTCGGCCGGAGTAGAAGTTCGATCGGGTTCATCGTGGCTCCCGATCTGTGGCGCTTCAGACATTGCTTCCGTCAGGCAGACGTCGTACATATTCATGGCTACCGCCACTTCCTTTATGTGGGTGCTTCAATCTTTACCCAACTGTACAGGAAGCCGTTTATCTTTCAGGCGCATGGAACGATGACCACTGAATTCGGCCGTCAGGCGCTTAAGAAGGCATTCGATCGTACCATGGGACGCTTGACAGCCCGCCGAGTATCTCGAGCTATCGCCTTGACAAAGGCGGAAATCGGCGACTATGAACGGCTGGGAATCCCTGACAGTGCAGTTGTTAAAATCCCGAATCTCATAAGGCCCGATTTGCCCGTCCCTTGGCCCGACAGGAGCGTCTTTCGGGCTCGCTATGGCATTGGCGCGCAGGAGAAGATGATCTTGTTCCTTTCTCGCCTTCAGGCCCGAAAGGGATTAGATTTATTGATTACGGCCGTCGCCAATCTGGGTGATCCTGGCGTTCGCTTGGTGGTCGTCGGGCCCGATCATGGATTTCGCGCGCGAGCCGAGCAACTATCGGACGAGTTGGGCATGGTCGGTAGCGTAATTTTCACCGGCCCGCTGTATGGTCAGGAGAAATTCGAAGCGTATAGCGCAGCCGATCTTTATGCCCTGACGTCGGTCGGCGGAGAAGGTTTACCAGTGGCCGTCGTCGAAGCCTGTTATGCCGGGACGCCAGTGCTGCTCACCGACTCCATCGAAATCAGCCAACTGGTGGACGGCCGGGTTGGCCTGGCTACGGCCGTGGACGTTAACGCCATTCAAGAGGCGTTGGCAACGATGTTGAACGATCCGGAAAGACTACAATACTTCAGCCAGCAGACAGAGTCTTTCATCAAGAAATACTTCGATCCAGAAACCATCTTGGACCGTATTGAGGAATGTTATCGATCGGCGGTTGGCGACAGCTAGAGCAGATTTGTCGACGATAAGCAACAATGAGAAAGAAATACAGACTGACGCCCTGGAAATATCATAACGAACTTCTACGTTATGCTCTTCTGCCAGTTGTCCGGCTTTATTTCGCCTGGCACGGAATTCCCTGGCAGCCGGGCTGGCGAATATTCGGCCTGCCGCTCATACAAAAACATGGCGGCAGTCACATCTCCATCGGTTCTTACTTGCAGATGCGGAACTGGTTCAGTTCCAATCCTATAGGCGTCAATCACAGGACAATTCTGGCGACCTGGTCTGAGGGAGCGGCGATTAGGCTTGGGAATCATATTAGGCTTTCAGGCGCTACGATCTGCGCGGTGACTTCCATCTCAATTGGTAACTACGTTACGATAGGCGCCAACAGCACAATACTGGACTCAGACTCGCACCCTCTGGCCATTAGTGACCGACTCATTGACCCCAGAGCAGGCAAGAGCGAGGCGATCGTGATTGAAGACGGCGTATTCATCGGGATGCAAGCATTGATATTGAAGGGCAGCCACGTTGGCGAGGGGAGCGTCATCGGCGCTGGCAGCGTAGTCGCCGGAGAGGTGCCGCCCGGAGTTATCGTGGCCGGAAATCCAGCCACGATCATTCGTGAATTGTGATTGCGGGTTCATGCATATCCGATTCTTCAATACCTTCGAACCAGTAACGACCTTTTACAGGGACCTGATACCTGCTTTGGCTGCCCAGGGCATCGAAAGCGAATTGGTCATTTCCAGCATGGAGTATCGGCCCGGCCGCGAACCGTTGGAAAGCAGCCTCGATCACCCGCTCATTCATATCCGCCGGGTGAAAGCGGGACAAGGGCTAGCGACCAGCAGAGCGCAGAAAGTATGGGCGATGGTCAGCTATACCCTAGGTGCCGTGATTTACTCGCTGTTTGGCCGGTCAGTTGATCTCAACTTCTTCATGACTCAGCCGCCATTGTTTTCACTGTGGGGTTATCTCCTGCGCTTACTGAGACGTCAGCGCTATGTTTGCCTGGTGATGGATCTCTACCCCGATGGCGCGATTAAAGGTGGCTTGCTGCCCGAAAACGGCTCGATCACCCAGTTCTTAACTGCTACATCCCGTTTTGCCTTGAAGAACGCAGATGCCGTGGTCGTCATCGGCCGCTGCACGCGGGATTTGCTGCATCACGATGGCATGCCAGAAGCAAAGCTGCATCTGATCCCTAACTGGGTCAATAATGCTGAGATTCAGCCCATATCTTCCGCTGAAAATAGACTCTTAACAGACTGGGATTTGACCGATCGGTTTGTCGTCCTTTACTCAGGCAATATGGGCGTCTCTCATTTCTTTGACGATATCCTGGAGTCGGCAAAGCGACTTAAAGACACAGATGATATTCGATTTGTATTTATTGGCGCTGGGTCCCGGCGCAGAGAAATCGAAGCAGCTCGAGTAACGTATGGGCTCGATAACGTGATGTTTTTCCCTTATCAGCCCTTGGATCGCCTTTCGGAAAGCTTGAGCGCGGCCGATATCCACTATGTCTGTCTGCGCGATGGTTTTGAGGGGTCGGCCGTTCCCTCCAAGGCTTATGGCGCCCTGGCGGTAGGCAAGCCGCTACTCTATCAAGGCTCAACATCTGGCGAGATTGCCCGTATGGTGTTGGAGGAGAGAATCGGAACCGTCGTCCCACTCTATGACGCTCATGCTTTGACCCAGGCCATTCTACGCTATTATCAAGACCCCGATCGCAGGCTAGCCGAGGGCGATCGGGCCCGGCGGTTGAACGAGCGAGTTTACAATAGGGAACACTCGATTCAAAGCTACCTGGCTTTGTTCCAACGAATCGCAGAGTAACACATTAGGCGGTAGATACCTGGTGAACCATGAACAGACAATACCTTCGCTTCAAGTGGTCCCATGACCTGTTGGTTCACCGCCTGGCAGTCAGGTCTTATAATTCGATCATGCGCTTAGTGCCGTTCAGGATCAAGTATGGCATAGGCAGAAGGCTAAGAGCAGGTAGCTTTCCATACTTGCTTGTGGACGATGGATCAATTGTGGTGCAAGTTGGCGCTCCGAGTGACACCTTATTGGCCGGCCGTTCGAGGGGTATGTACTTCTGTTTGTTTGCCGGACCACGGGGAAAGGTGGTCATTATAGAACCAGATGCTTCAAGCGTTAGAGCATTCGAGTCAATGGCTGAGCGGCAAGAAATCCAAAATGCTGTATTCTGCTCAACCGCAGCCTGGTCGCGAGAGGAATACCTGCAAATCTACATCAACGATTCGCATCCCGCGTCCAGTTTCAGCAAAGGTTGCAAGGAGTATGATGCGGATCGATTAGAATCATTCCGCTTGGTGGAGGTTCGTGCAAACACGATCGACTGTTTGCTTAATGAGCAGGGTATCACAAAGGTCGATCTCGTAAGCGTTACGACCAACGGAGCCGAGAAAGAGATATTGAGTGGAATGAAGGGTCTGATAGCTTCCGGATTACCCTACATTAGCCTTGCCATTACCGGAGAAGGCTATATTGGCATGATGGGCGACTTGGGTTATGAGCTTCTCGCGTATGACGATCGCGGTTTTACCTTTGGAAGAATCGAAAGGGATCATGCCTGAATTCCAACCAGTCATCATAATTGGCGCAGCTCGCTCAGGCACCAAGTTGGTTCGGGACCTGGTGGCCTCTCACCCGGCCGTGGATCGGGTTCCGTATGATATCAACTATATCTGGCGGCTGGGAAATGAAGAGTATATTCATGACGAGCTTCCACCAGAATTGCTGACGGCGGACAAAAGAGGCCGAATAGTGGCAGGAATCGGCCGGTACAGTGCCGGATCGCCCTTTCTCATTGAAAAAACAGTCAGCAACTGTTTGCGCGTGCCCTTTGTGCGGGCTGTTTTTCCGGATGCGTTGTTCATCCATTTGCTGCGTGAGGGCCGGGACGTGGTTGAATCGAGTTATCGCCAATGGAATTCCCGTCCCAATTGGACATACATCGCCAGAAAAGCCCTTACTTTTCCCCACATTGAAGCGTTCGGTTATGCGCGTTATTATGCTGGTTACGCCCTGCGCCGGTCATTTCGCCGGGCACAGGCGGTTAAGATTGACACCTGGGGTCCCCGATATGAGGGCATCGACCGCGATTTGGCCGATCTGGATTTGCTTCGAGTGTGCGCGCTTCAATGGACAAAATGCGTTCAGAAAGCCGCGACCAGCCTGGCCCAACTAACGCCTGATCGAGCCATGACGATTCATTACGAAGAATTCGTTCAGCGCCCCCAAGAGCATCTGGAGCGGATCGCGTGCTTTGCCTCTATTGATCCCCAGCCTTATGCTAACAGTCCAGAAGTGGTGTCCGTTACAACCAGTTTTGTCGGCAAGGGCCGGAAGAATCTTAATTCTGATCAACTCGAATCAATAGCTCCGCTCATGGAAGATACATTACGAGAATGGAACTATCAATGAGCAATTTGACACTTTTTCATTCCTGGAGGATGAATTGCCGTGAAACCCAGTTTCTTCAGGTAATAGAGGCCAAAAAGAATACCCTATCTAAATTGTAGCCCACAAGGCATCTTGACTTATCCAATCCATTGCTCTGAGATGTCCAAACGTCTATTCGACATCATCGTTGCCTTTCCTTTTCTGGTATTGACCTGGCCCCTGATAGCGATTGGTGGTATCGCTGCCAAGATGAGTTCGCCGGGGCCAGCGTTTTTCTTGTCCAAGCGGGCAGGTTTGCACAACCGTCCTTTCTATCTAGTGAAGATCCGGACCATGGTTGCCGGAGAAGAAAAAAACAGCAGCCGGATCTCGGAAAAAGACGATATGCGTGTAACCCGGGCCGGAAGAATTCTGCGCAAATCAAAGCTCGACGAGTTACCCCAATTCTGGAATGTCTTGCGCGGTGATATGTCGATCGTAGGGCCGCGGCCTGAGGACTGGGACATCGTTCAGCATAATTATACGCATGAGCAACGACGATCCCTTGAAGTTCGGCCGGGCATAACTTCCCCGGCCCAGGTGCGTTGGTTTCCAGATATGACTTACCATGACCCACCACCAGAAGGCATCTCCATGGAGGAGTATTATCTCGAGCGGCATCTGCCAGCCAAACTTGCTGTAGAGTTGCGCTACATAGACCAGCGCAATCTGCTTCTGGACTTCAAGATATTGGCTCAAACCGCATGGTGCCTGCTCATACATTCATGGCTGGTTCCTCCCGAAGTGCAAAGTGTCGAGGTTGGCGATTCTTAGCCCATGGAATTGAAACACGGTGTAGCCAGGGAAGACTTAAAGGCGGGAACCGTCATCCTTCCTCATTCTATCGCCGACCCCATCGAACGCCCTGATCTGGTCGGCCCTGTTTTGGTCCGTGATGTTAAGCATGGCGGCGCAATCATAAGCAAGGATCTCAGCGCAAACGATAATCTCCTCTGTGCGTTTGCCGATATTGCCAAGCTCGACCAACTAGTTGCTTTGGATCAGCAAACCTTCGCCGAGCTTGGTCAAAGGTATGCAGATGAACCATGGATAGCAGCTAACTTCGCTCATCCATTGCCTGATAAACCGGGGTTAAGCTACGTGATGTTGGCTGCAGATGGCAGATTATTGGGCTTTTGGATCGCCTCCCAGCGAAATAGTGGCCAGGCCCATACCCATCGAGTGGCTGTTGTGACTGGATGCCGGAATGGTGTGGTTTCCCGCCAGCTATTTGCCGCCCATTGGAAAGCTGTGGTCGAACGACCAGGCATAAAGTCACTCACACTTGAGGTTGGCTCCGGCAACAAGCGGGCGCAGGCATTTTATCGTACGCTGGGATACATTCAGGCAAATGCAATGGACACCTGCTCGTACCTGGAGCGACACCAGCGGCTCGAGGTTGTGAGAGGTCTAGAGATAGTCAGTCCTAGCGGCTATCTTAGCAGACTGATGACTCGAATGATGGAAACGAACCGATAAATATATGTCTATATGTGTGATAAGCCAGCCGAGGTTTTTCCCAGGACTACATTATCTTCATCGCATGATGAACGCCGACATCTTTGTGATCCTTGATACGGTCCAGTTTAATCCACGACATGAAGAAAACCGAACGAAATTGAAAAGCCCAAAAGGATGGAGTTGGCTAACCGTTCCAATAAAAAAGGAAAGCCGCTCGCAACTTATCCGCCAGACCTGTATAAACAATGAGATCCTATGGCAACGCAAAGCCTTGGGCACGTTACAGTCCTTGTACGGCCGGGCAGACTTCTATCATCAATATACTGCGGAGATAACAGCCATTATCGAGACGCCCTACCAGCAGCTAGTCCAGCTGGATCGACGCTCATGGGATCCGGCTCTGCGCCTGTTGAATATTGGCTGCCGCTTCATCTCTGCGTCCGAATTGCCTGTTACAGGTCAGGGGTCCGGTTACCTCTTAAACATTTGTTCATATCTGGAGGCTAAGAGTTACCTTTCCGGGGCATTTGGGCGAGAATATCTTGATCTGAAGGCATTTCATTCCTTGGGAATCAACACCTTGTTCCATGAGTACGACTACCCGTCTTACTCGCAACGCTTCGGTGATTTTGTTCCATTCCTCAGCTATCTTGACATGCTATTCAATGTTGGACTCAATCGGGACGAGGTCCTATCGGGTGGAAGAATTGTTAATTCGTAAGACCTAAACGAAACAGATAGGACCGAGCTGGCTCCAACCAACTTGACGCGGTAATTGACAATCATGACGATTAAAAGGTTTCTATAGAAAATGAGCAAGACCGTACTTGTTATTGCAGCCCATCCGGATGACGAAGTTCTGGGCCTGGGTGGGACGGTGGCGCGACACGGGCTCTTGGGTGATCGGGTCATTGTCGGTCTGATAGCTGACGTGGGCAAAGTCCGCTACGAACAGGAGACGATCGACTTGGTGCGTGAATACACGCGGAAGTCAGCCACTATTTTGGGGATTGAAAGCCTCCATTTCGGTGGTTTTCCAGATCAGGCTTTGGAATTACTGCCGCTAATTGAAATCACCCAGTGGATCGAGTCGTTAATTGCTGACACGCAACCAGAGGTGATTTACACCCATCATAAGGGGGATATCAACAACGATCATCTACTTGTTCATAAGGCGACGCTGACAGCCACCCGTCCCTACAACGCTGCTTCAGTGAAACGAATCTTAACTTTCGAAACCCCATCGGCTAGCGAATGGTCTGGACCTTATCCAGAGAATCTCTTTGCGCCTAACGTGTTGGTCGATATCACCGCCACACTTGAGCGAAAGTTAGAAGCGATGGCGGCTTACCATACCGAAACAAGAGCCTTCCCCCACCCCAGATCGCTCGAGTCATTGCAGGCCAGGGCCGCTTTTTGGGGTAGCCAGATCGGGGTACAAGCCGCGGAACCCTTCTTTATGGTGCGCGAGATACTGAAAAGAGGGACAGCCTTTTGCCGTTTGCTTTGCCCGACCTGGATGAAACAGACTTGTCCCAGATTAAGGAGGTGCTGGAATCGGGTTGGCTGACTACGGGGCCCAAGACCACCCAGTTCGAGGCAGCTTTCGCTGCGGCCGTTGGGGCCAAAGAGGCGATCGCCGTCAACTCTTGCACGGCTGCCATGCACCTGGCCCTGGAAGCCATCGACCTGCGACCAGGGGATGAGGTAATCACCACCTCCTACACCTTCGCCGCCACGGCCGAAGTCATCCGTTACTTCGATGCCCGGCCGATTTTGGTAGATATCCGAGCCCATGATTTTAACATCGACCCGGAGTTGATTGAAGCGGCCGTCAGCAGGCGGACGCGGGCCATCCTACCCGTTCACGTCGGCGGCTTGCCGGCCGAGATGGAAGCGATCCGGACCATTGCACACCAAAATCAATTAGCCGTTGTCGAAGACGCCGCTCATGCCTTCCCGGCCAGGTACAAAGGTAACCCCATCGGTTATTCGGCTACGGCCGAAGATGGCGCCCCAGCCCACTTCGCCTGTTTCTCCTTTTACGCCACTAAGAGCATAACCACTGGGGAAGGCGGGATGATTTGCACCGGGGACAAAGCTCTGGCCGAGCGCTGCCGGGTGATGGCGCTACATGGTATCAGCAAGGATGCCTGGAAACGCTACACGAATGAAGGCTCTTGGTATTATGAGATCATTGCCCCAGGCTACAAATACAATATGACCGACATCGCCGCCGGTTTGGGTCTGGCCCAGCTAGCCAAGGCGGAAATAATGCGTCAGCGTCGGGAGGAGATCGCCCTACGTTATAATTCAGCCTTTGAGCAAGAAGACGCCCTGCAAGTACCATTCGATCGCCAAAACTGCCAGCATGCCTGGCACCTATATATGTTGCGCCTAAACCTGGACCACCTCGTTATCGACAGGACTCGCTTCATTAAAGAGCTACGAAAGCGTAATATCGGCGCCAGTGTCCATTTCATTCCCCTGCACCTGCACCCTTATTACCGACAAACCTACGGCTACCGGCCTGAGGATCTTCCTCTCGCGTTTGAAGAGTATCAGCGCCAGGTTTCCCTCCCCCTGTATAGCAAAATGGTGGAACAGGACGTGGACGATGTTATTGAGGCTGTCCTGGAGATTGTGACTTGTTTCAGTCACTAATCCGTGTCAATCGTCACTTGATCGGCGATGAGTTTTCATGAATAATATCACATAGGAAAGACTCTCGTTTTTGTCGGTCATCGTGCCGCGGGCAAAGCCACAAGTCACCGTTTCGGCCGTGGCAGGGTGATAGCAGGAGCTTTTCTAGACCGACAAGATTGCTGTCGTCTGGTCTAGATACTGTAGCCAGAGCCGTTGTTGGTGGAGTGAGCCCGGAAGTTGCGGCATACACTCCTCCGGACTTCAAGGGTGTGGCGCATCAAGGTCACAAGTCGTTACTGCCATGTCAAAATACCTACTCAGTCTACGCAATCGTCACTTCTTCTTTATTGACGCACTTATCCTGCTCGCAACGCCGACCCTGGCCCTGTTGTTGCAATCGGGCGAACTGAGCGCGATCCCCGATCATCGCCAGGAGTTGCTTGGTTATACAGTCGTGGCTTTGGTGATACGGCAGGTCGTCTTCTACCAGGCAGGTCTCTACAGACGGTACTGGGCTTACGCCAGTGCCGACGAGCTCTACCAGGTCGGCATCGCTGTCATCATTTCCACAATCCTGATCGCCCTTGTGGCCTGGTTCATTTCCTTATTCACCTTACCCGCGATTTCCCTTTCAGCCCTGTTCATTGACGCGTTGCTTGTCCTTGTTTTTGTGGGCGGCGCCCGTTTTAGCGTTCGCCTATCTTCCGGCCACCGTCATAGTCCAAGCCGAAATAGTCGCCGGACATTAATCTTCGGGGCTGGCGATGCCGGCGAGATGATCCTCCGCGAGATGAAATCCATCCCCGATCTGGGTTACTATCCGGTAGCCTTTCTGGACGATGATCCCAAAAAGCACAATATCCGCATCCATGGATTACTTGTTTTGGGTGGTCGGAAGGACCTGGTGCGAGTTATATCAACCAGAAGCATCAACTGCGTTGTCATCGCCATGCCCTCGGTGCCAGGCGATATGGTTCGCGACATCGTCGACACGTGCAAACGAATCCGGGTGGAAACCAAGGTCGTCCCCGCCCTTTCTGAAATTTTGAATGGCCGAGTCACGATCAGCCAACTGCGCGATGTCGCCATTGATGATCTGCTGCGACGGGATCCGGTGCGCACCGATACCGAGTCAGTCAGCCGCTTACTCGCCGGGCGGCGGGTGTTGGTCACCGGCGGGGGCGGCTCCATCGGCCGCGAGCTGTGTCGCCAGATCCTCTACTGTGCGCCGCTGGAACTCATCATCCTGGGTCACGGCGAGAACGCGATTTTCGAAACCCACCATGAACTGCGACGCTTAAAGAAAGACCGCTGCAAGATCACTCCGGTGATCGCGGACACGCGTTTCCCCCAACGCGTCTTAGCCGTCTTCGAGGAATTTCAGCCCCAATTCGTTTTTCACGCCGCTGCCCACAAGCATGTGCCACTGATGGAGAGCAACCCGGCCGAAGCCATCACCAATAATGTGTGGAGCACGGCCGTCTTGCTCGACGCCTCCCTGGCGACGGGCGTAGCTCGCTTTGTGATGATCTCCACCGACAAGGCCGTTAACCCCACCAGCATTATGGGAGCCAGCAAACGAGTGGCCGAGATGCTCGTTTATCGGGCGGCGAAAGAGCACGACCTGCCCTATGTGGCCGTGCGTTTCGGCAATGTCTTGGGCAGCTGCGGCAGCGCCATCCTGACCTTCAAACGACAGATTGAGTCCGGCGGCCCGGTGACCATTACCCACCCGGCGGTCAATCGCTACTTCATGACCATTCCCGAGGCCGTGCAATTGGTTTTACAGGCGGCCGTTTTGGGCGAAGGGGGCGAGGTTTTTGTGTTGGATATGGGCCAGCCCATCAAAATTGTCGATCTGGCCTGTGACATGATCCGCCTGTCTGGCCTCAAACCTGAAGTTGACATTGCCGTCGAGTACATTGGCCTGCGGCCCGGCGAAAAGTTGTCAGAAGAGCTATTTGCAGTCAGCGAACGGCACGGCACAACCCGGCATGAAAAGATCTTCATCGCCATCAACGGGCAAGGCATATCGGACCAATTTGAGACGGCGTTAGAAGCGCTGCTCCAATCGGCGCAGCAGAACGATCGGGAAAGAATCATTGAAAACCTGCGCATGCTTGTGCCCGAATACCAGTCTGCTTGACGTGACTGACTCCTGATGTCACCCCAGAATTCGACCTGGGTTCGCTGGTCTCGCCAAATCGTAAACTATGAATTGTTGATCTTACTCCTGCTGTTACCATCCGAGCTTTTCCCATCCCCCTTCCAAATTGCACCTCTTCTGATCATCCCTTTGCTCTGGCTGCTGCATAAGGTCGCCTACGGCCGCTTCGCCGGTCCTACACCTTTCGACGTGGCCATTTTGGCCTTGCTACTCATGCTACTGGTCAGCCAATTCGCTACCTTCGACATCCAGTTCAGCCTGGGTAAAACTACCGGCTTGCTTTACGGGATAGCTGTTTTTTACGCGGCCGCGGCCGCCAGCGGACGGTCATGGCGCCATATGGCGGCCGGCACGGGCATCCTCATTATCTCCGGCCTGACCGTCGCAACCTTTGCCTTGGTCGGCACCAACTGGATCCCCAAGTTTCCCGTCCTACGCGAGATCACTGCCTTGTTGCCACAGTTTGTATTTTTCCCGGCAGCCGCGCCCGAAGGTTTCAGCCCTAACCCGGTGGCTGGCACCCTGCTATGGGTCTTGCCAGTTTTCATCGTGGTAGCCACAATCAGCTACAAGGAACTTGATCGGTGGCAGGCCAGGCTGGGACGCCGGCCGGCAACGGTTATCCTGGCCTTGAGCCTGGCCGCCCTCATCTTCATGACCGGCATATTTCTTTTGACTCAGTCGCGCGGCGGTTGGGCAGGGCTGGCCGTGGCTATGCTTTTCCTATTCCTCGTTTTCCGTGGTAAGCGCTGGTACGTGATGTTGGCCGTGTCGCTCATCTTCGCCTTGCTCGTCATGGGCGCCATATGGTGGCTGGTGAGTGATGAGACGCCGCCAGAACCGGGCTGGGCAGGTGAGGAAGCGTTGGAGATCCCTGGCACAGCATCGCTACAGAACAGCCTGGAACTGCGGCTGGAGATCTGGAACCGGGCCCTGTACGGCATCCAGGATTACCCTCTAACCGGAATGGGCATGGGCACCTTCCGCAGGGTAGCGCCGGTCCTTTATCCCCTATTGCTCACGCCATTCGATAAGGACATCGCGCATGCCCACAATCATTTGCTGCAAACAGCTCTCGATTTAGGGCTGCCCGGGCTGGCGGCCTACCTGGCCCTCTGGCTCCTGGCCGGAATCTTGTTGTGGCAAGTGTGGCGGACGGCCGGCACTGAACGGGCGCGGTATTTGGCCGTCGGTTTCGCGGCCGGGTTGTTGGGCTATTTCGTCTACGGCCTGACCGATACCATTGCCCTGGGTGCCAAGCCGGGTTCCATCTTCTGGCTGTTATTGGGATTGGTGGCGGGGTTACATAGGTTGGCGGAAGTGCGAGGCCGGGCGGCCTCTGCACCGTCACCCCATCGGTCTCACGGATCGTCGGCGACTACGATTGGTTCCTGAAACCCGGCAACCCCCGGGCAATGCCTGGAGCAGCACTTGAACGATGTCGAAAAGGAACATTGACTATAAGAACTGCCCTTGGGGACCACACCAAGAGCCCAAATGATAGGTACAGGTTTTTGGGCTACACTACCCTGTACAGGCGAGGTCAATAGCTGACTCCGGCGGTGGTTCAGAGTCTGGCGAGCTGTGTGGAATGACTGTCTTCATGCCTGGCTTTTTGGCCGAATGTGCTCGCTAGGTTGTGCTATTAGAGGTGACAACGTCGAGATCATAGCGAGCATCACGTATCGTCTTGAGGATTGTGCTTGGTGAGGAGCCCTTTGGCAGATAGGCCGCTGCACCCGCCTCCATCACATTGGCGCAAGTCACTTGGCCCAACCGGCCGTGAATGATGATGGCCATGTCTGGCAAATCCTGCCTGAGTTGACAAATGCGTTCCTGCAGCTCGTCGGACCATGTGTCATGACCAAGCAGCAGGACGTCCGGCCTGGCGGCAGTCAACTGGCTCAAGGTGCGCGGGTTCAAAGGGCATTTACCAATTACTTTCATGTCGGCTTGCTGGTCGAGAAGCGCACCAATCGCGTCGCGCCAGGCAACATTGTTGTCGACAATGAACACCCGCATGTTCTCGTCAGCCATGGACGATGCCCCCAGCTTCTTGCGCTGTAGCCAGCTCCTGAACATACGCCAGATCCTATCGATTCTTGAACAATCTGACATTGGTCAAAAGACGATTGCTGCTAAGTCAAATGACCTGTTTTGCCCGACGTCGCAGGCAGCGGCGATTGACATGATCACCCCATAAGTACGGACCGATCACAAATCGTTGCCCACCTGACCTGCCGCTGGATCCTCATGGTGAAGCTGAAAGGCAATGTTGGTGATGGCCACACCCTCCATATTTCGAAAGGCCAGGTTGATCGTTAGCGCGCTATTGCGATGCAAGGCTTGTTCCCAGTAGCTACCCATGGTCAACCCGCCCATCAACAGGTGGATGTAAGACTCTGGATACTGCTGGCGTATTTGCTGGACGTACTCCACCAATGGTTCAGTCAGGCTGCGATAAGGGGATGGCAGTATGACCAATTCGTGTTCGCTCATCCTGGCCGTCCATTTGCGTTGCAGATCGGCCGTGCGCCTCTCGTCAATTGAGACATGCACGGCGGTCCACGGCCGCTCCAGCGAATTGGCGAAATTAATGGCCCGGATGGTGGCGGCATGGAGATTGTCAACCAACACCAGAGTCTGCATTCGGCGAGCAGCCACCGGCATATTGACCCCGGCCATGCTCAATCCGCGGGCTACTTCCTGGTAGTGGCGATGAATGCGAGAAAAGACCCAGACCAGCGCGGGCAAAAGAAAGATAATTATCCAGGCGCCTTCTCTGAACTTGGTAACGGCAAAAACCATGGCCACAATCCCGGTAGCCAGGGCGCCCACCGCGTTGACGAGTTGCTTGGTTCGCCAACGAGGATCGTGCCTTGACATCACCTCTCTACCCATGATCTCCTCGCCGGGCTTGATTTTCGAGATCCGATGCCAGCGCACGACCATGCCTATCTGCGAAATCGTGAAACTTAAGAATACGCCAATGGCATAAAGAGGGATAAGCGCCGATACAGAGGCATCAAAGACGATGATTAACAAAGAAGCAACGATGGCCAGGCCGACTATACCCCATGAGAAGACCAGCCGGCTACCGCGAAAAGTCAATTGTCTGGGCAGGAAACCGTCCCCGGCAGCCAAAGCTGCCAGTCTGGGGAAATCAGCGTAACTGGTATTGGCGGCCATGATCAGGATGATAGTCGTGGCCCCCAGCATTAGGAAATAGAGCAGACCATCGCCCAATACAGCGCGGGCTATCTGAGAGATAACCGTCTCGTCCTCGAAGGGCACGGCGCCAACTGCGTTGGCCAACAGTGTGATGCCCAGGAAGAGGGTGATCAAAATAGCGCTCATGGCTGCCAAGGTCCTGGCCGCATTTCGTGAACGAGGTTCCTTGAAAGCGCTGATGCCGTTGGAGATGGCCTCTACGCCAGTCAGGGCTGTTGAGCCACTGCTAAAAGCCCGCAGAACGAGGAACAGGCTCAGCGGTTGGAGAGTATGCTGGACCATCTCCACACCAGTCACCGTGCCCAATGTGCCCGACACCCAGCGCCAAGTGCCAACGATGAGTGTCAAGAAAGCCATGGCCAGGAAGAAATAGGTGGGAATGGCGAAAGCTGTACTCGATTCCTTCAGGCCACGAAGATTGACCAGCGTGACTATGGCAATCAGGCCAACGGCGATGATTACGCGGAATGGCTGAATCGCCGGGAAGGCCGAGCTCATCTGGGCTACACCTGAAGAGATGCTCACCGCTACCGTAAGGATATAGTCGGTTAACAAGGCGGCCGCCGCCACCAGACCCGCTAGCTCGCCCAGGTTATCCCGGGCGACGATGTAAGCGCCACCGCCATTAGGATAGGCATAGATGGTCTGCCGATAGGATATGGTGAGAATCCCCAATAGCAAGCAGATTCCTGTGGCGATGGGGATGGATAAGCCAAAGTAGATGGTTCCCGCCAGGGCTAGGATCAGCAAGATTTCCTCGGTCGCATAGGCGACTGAAGATAGCGCGTCAGAAGCGAAGATGGCCAACGCCGGCACCTTGCTAATGGCCTGATGAGGAGCGGCAGACGTTTCTAGCGGTCGTCCTAGCAGAACCTGTGAAAACGGCCGCCGGGTTGCGACTCTAGTCATTTGCGATGCCTTTTCAGTTCGAGTGCGCCTTGATTTTGCTCATGAAATAAGCCGCCCTGGTCATACCAGAACGGCTTATTCTGGCTATCGGAACTGGCAGTTTTCTCGCCAGCAGACGCTCAATAACTCATGTCATCCATGTCTGGCATGCCGCCCGGCCGCTGGCCATTCTTGGACGGCTTGGGTTTGTCGGATACCAGTGCCTCGGTGGACAAGATCATGCCTGCGATGCTGGCGGCACTCTCCAGGGCCCCTCGGGTCACTTTGGCCGGGTCGATGATTCCGGCCTGGACCATATTGACGTATTCACCGGTAAGCACGTTAAAGCCAACCTGATCATCTTCCCGTTCCTGCTGGGCTTTTCGAACATTTGCGATGATCACATCGCCTTTATAGCCCGCATTTTGGGCTAGTCTGCGCATTGGAGCGTGCATGGCTTTGTATAGGATGCGCACGCCAGTTGCCGGATCACCTTCCGCAACATCTACCTCATCCAAAGCGGACAGCGCATTCAGTAGGGCGACACCACCACCAGGAACGATCCCCTCTTCCACGGCCGCCCGGGTGGCGCTCAAGGCATCTTCTACCCGGTGCTTCTTTTCCTTTAATTCCACCTCGGTCGCCGCGCCCACACGGATGATGGCCACGCCGCCGGCCAGTTTGGCCAGTCGCTCTTGCAGCTTCTCCTTGTCGTAATCGGACGTGCTCCGCTCAATCTCGACCTTGATCTGCTCAGTGCGGGCCTTGATTTGCTTCGGGTCGCCCCCGCCATCCACAATCGTGGTATCGTCTTTGTCCGCCACCACCTTGGCTGCCCGTCCCAGGTCATCGATCTGTACGCTCTCCAGCTTGCGACCCATTTCCTCGGTGATGACTTGTCCGTCAGTTAGTACAGCTATATCTTGCAGCATGGCCTTACGGCGGTCACCGAAGCCTGGCGCTTTAACAGCCAGGGCGTTGATGGTGCCTCGCAGCTTATTGAGCACCAGCGTTGCCAGCGCTTCACCCTCGATATTCTCGGCAATGACCACCAAATTGCGGTCGCCCCGTTGCAGCAGTTTCTCCATCAGAGGGATGATGTCCTGGGCCGAACTGATCTTCTTGTCATGGATGAGGATGTAGGCATCCTCGATGACAGCCTCCATCGCATCCGCGTCGGTGATGAAGTAGGGACTGATATAGCCGCGATCGAACTGCATACCCTCCACGTACTCCTGCTCGAACGCCAGGCTCTGGGACTCCTCGACGGTGATGACACCTTCTTTGCCAGTCCGGTCCATGACCTCGGCGATGAGCTGCCCGATCTCTTCGTCCTGGGCAGAAATGGCGGCTACGGCAGCTATTTCCTCGTGGCTGTCGATGGCGATGGCCATCTCCCTTAGCCTATTGGCCAGGGCGGTCGTACCTGCCTCAATGCCCACCTTGAGCATCATCGGACTAGCGCCAGCGGCGACGTTCTTGAGCCCTTCGTGGACGATATGCTGAGCCAGCACTGTGGCCGTTGTCGTGCCGTCTCCGGCGATGTCATTGGTCTTAATAGCCGCTTGTTTCAGCAATTGTGCGCCCATGTTTTCAAAGGGATCCTTTAGCTCGATCTCCTTGGCCACAGTCACACCGTCATGGGTGATAGTTGGCGAACCCCACTTCTTGTCCAGGGCGACGTTACGGCCTTTGGGGCCAAGCGTGGTGGCTACCGCGGTGGCTACCATATCAATACCCTTCTTTAGTTTGGCCCGCGCATCTTCAGCGAACAACAGTTGTTTTGCCATAATCACTTCTCCCAATCTTTGTATACTCTTCTGGTCTCAAGTTAGTCCTCGACAATCGCCAGAATGTCGGCTTCTTTCAATATGAGTAGTTTCCGACCATCTAGCTTGAAGTCAGTGCCGGAATACTTGGCAAATAGCACCGTGTCGCCCACCGAGACATCCATCGAAATACGTTGACCGCCTTTGTCACGCCGGCCGGGGCCGACGGCGGTCACTTTGCCTTGTTGTGGTTTCTCCTTAGCCGTATCGGGAATAACCAGGCCAGACGGCGTCACATCCTCTTGTTCGATGGGTTCCACAACTAAACGATCCGCCAGTGGTTTAAATCTTCCAGTCGACATAGCTGCACCTCTCCTTCGAGTTTTCGTCTAATTGTATGCTGTGAAAAAGCCGGCTTCATCGGCCTGTTGATGGAACTCAACCCAGTCGAAATGCATATTTTGAGCCATTTCAACTAAGACAAATGACGTAGACAGCTTACACCTCAGCCGATCCCATTACAGCATAGGACAGTTTGTAATAGTCGCTGGGCGGGGCGACCTGCCCGGCCTATCTTGGAGGGCAAAGCGACGAAACGAGCAGTATTGCATGCCAGGGCAAGCAGTGGCGATGGAGACAACGGCGGCCGAAACCTCGCGGGTCAGGTCGATATGTGCCGCGAACACGCCTAGGTGAAGAACTGGCGAATAGTTGCGGAGTTAGCCGAAGATGATCGGGGAGCGTCTGGAGCCTCCTTTGAATTACCGCAACTCAAAAAGGTTCTGGCAATGGCGGAGGCCAAGGTGATTCAAATGATATGTGATTTGCACACAAAGGGATCGAATCTCGACGGCCCGATGAGCATACGCGCGATAGCAAACGAACTGACCAGCAAATCAGCTCCGACCCACGGGGATCTACAGCCCGACAAGACATGGCGCACGAGTAGATATGGTCGATGGAATCCAAATAGCGTTCGAAGCATTCTCATCAACGAAACCTATGCTGGCGTCTGGAAGTTTAGAGTACGCAGCGAACTTGGCGCACTCGAAGTTGAAGTTTCTGCAATTATTGATCGCAGCATCTGGGAGATGTCCCAAGCCAGACATGAAAAGCAAACAGCGCGCGCAGCGCAACAGACAGCATGAGTATTTGCTCTCCGGGCACATTCGCGGTGGGCAATGTCAATCTAGCATGAGCGGTGGGGCATTCTATCCAGACGGGAAGCGGTATCAATACTATATCTGCAATCTGTCAGGGAATCCGAAATTCCATGGGACAAGCTGTGATCTGCCCTCATTTCGAGTTGAGTTAGTCGATTCTACAGTCTGGAATTGGATTTACTACGTCATGTTTGATCCCGAAACGTGGGAGAACGGATGGCGTGCGTACCAAGTAGAGCAGGAGCTTGCCAACAAGCCAAGCCGAGAGCGTATCCATATCGTTGACCAGTTGCTGATAGAGCATCGCGAGAAGTATCGACGACTGGTCGATCTATATGTAAGTGGCGACATTGCCCGCGAGTTGCTCATTGAAGAGAAGCTGCAACTCGAATCCGCCATTCGTGCCCTACAACAAGAGAAGGAGGAGTTGTCTGGAACTCTTGAAACCAACTTTCTTGCTGAGGTCAATTATCAGAGATGCAAGAGTCGAATGCAGAAATGGCCGATGAACTGATGTCTGGGGAAGACTGTTACAAGTTTCGGCGCCGCATTCTTGACATTCTCGATGTCACGGTTTCGGCGCCAATAGAAGAAGGGGAATAGGTATTGTACGCGCGCTGTGTACTGACAGGGAATGATTTTGCTAATGTAACCAATGCCACTTGTGGCAGTTGCCAGCGTAGAAGTCGGCGCCGAACCAGCCATGGTTCAAGAGAATCAGGTCAGGATCATGTAGAAACAGATCTTGCAAGCCGGTCATGTCGATCGTCCTTATCGATTGGCGATGAGCGAGCCGCCGCGTGACAACCTCCTGGATGAGCCGAAGCGTAAGTCAGGAGAGCCGGACCGGCAACTATTAATCTGTTAGGTCTTACTGGCGACGTTTTTGCCCTAAAAAGGGGGAGGCCCGGCATAGCCGGGCCTTTGAAAAATAGTGGGAAGAGGATATAGGGAATAGACTCGTATCTGCCATTCATTATCGATCAGAATCCCGCCTCTGTAAATGGGACCAATGGACTATTTTTGTCTCTGTCCGACTGGACATTTCGTAGAGCGCAACCACCTAGACGATATACGGTGAACTGGCCCCTGTCTTGGCTATACCTTCCGGGTCCAGCGTTACGTTGATGCAAGCCGGCCGGCCGTTAGCAAAAGCGCGCTCCAGGGCGGCCGCGATCTGTTCCGGCCGCTCGACATGTTCGCCATGACCCCCCAGCGCCTCGACTACCTTATCGTAGCGGGTCGGGGCCAGGGATGTGGCCACCGCCCGATCGGCCCCAACCATCAACTTCTGCGGGCTGCGGATCTGGCCCCAGCCGGCGTCGTTGCCGACGATGCTGACGATGGGGTAGTTGAAGCGGACCGCCGTATCGAATTCAAAGCCATTCAGGCCGAAGGAGCCGTCGCCGTTAATGATCAGTACCTTCTTCTCCGGGTACAGATGTTGGGCGGCGATGGCGAATGGCGCGCCCACTCCCAGGCAACCCAACGGTCCCGGATCCAACCACTGCCCTGGCCGGGTTAGCTCGACCACCTTGGCGCAGGCGCTGACGATATCGCCGCCATCGCCGATCAAGATCGTCTCCCCGTCCACGAAATCGTTGACCGCCGCCGCGAACCGGAAATGATTGATCGGCACATCGTCCAGGGTCATCCACTCGGCCAGCTGGCCCGTCTTAGGCTCCTCCATCACCCGGACCTGATCCAACCAGGCGTCATAGCGGACGCCCTGAAGACCCTCCGCCAGCGCGTCAAGCACCAACCTGGCGTCGGCCAGCACGGCCACGTCGGCCGGCCGGTTATGGTTCAGCTCGGCCGGATCATTTTCCACCTGGATCAACCTGGCTTCAGGATTCCAATCCTTCTTGCCATACTTCAACCGGAAATCTAGCGGCGTGCCGATCAGCAGCACAGCGTCAGCCTGCTTCAAGGCCGCCGAGCGGGAGGCCTTAAAGCAGTGGGGATGATTCATGGGCAGCGTGCCCCGGCCGGCGCCGTTGGTGAAGACCGGGATGCCCGTCTGATCGGTCAAGGCCCGCAGCGCGTCGTGCCCTTCGTCCCAATAAACCTGCGTGCCGGCGATGATCAGCGGCTTCTCGGCCGCGCGCAGCAATTCAAATATCCGCCGCAGGTCGGCTACGTCCGGCATCACGGCTTCTCGCTCGAAACGAGGCCCAACCTCTGGCGCGTCGATCACGTTGAACAAAATATCGAACGGCAATTCGACGAAAACCGGTCCCGGCCGGCCGCTTAGAGCCAGGCGGAAAGCCTCGGCCAGGCGCTCGGGTATGGCCTCCGTCTGCTCGACGGTGAAACTGGCCTTGGTGATCGTCTCGAACATCGGCGTCTGGGGAATCTCCTGCAGGGCGCCCATGCCCTTGGTCTTCAGCGGCGCCGCCCCGCCCAGCAACACCAGCGGGCTGCGGGCCTGGTAAGCATTGGCTACCCCGGTCAGCGCGTCGGTCACCCCCGGTCCAGCCGTCACCAGGGCGACACCGGCATTTCGGGTCAGCCGGGCGTGAGCGTCGGCCGCGTGGGCCGCCGCTTGCTCGTGACGAAAGTCCACGATGTCGATAGCGTGGTTCAAACATCCATCATATACGGGCGCGGTGTGATAGCCGCACAAGGTATAGATAGTCGAAACGCCCTGGGCCGCCAGCGCCCGGGCTACCAATTCCCCGCCATGCGCTACTGTCATCTATTACTCCTCAATCTTCCAATTCACAAATCCCTAATCCCTGTTCCCCAGCCCCCAGCCCTAACCCCATCATATCTCATCGGCCAGTCATCTCACAACATCATAAGCGCACAACTTCGCACAAAATTGACACACTTTCGCAGAGAGTAAGTGGCACAATCAGGAAAGGACGGGCGAGAAACCGTTTACCGAGTATCGTCTGCCTACCTTTGCTGAGCGTATGTTGACTGGCGAATGAGGGGGTCTCCATGAAAAAAGGGCTTGGGATAACACTGGGGGTTGTGATTGGAATGGCGCTGATCGTCTTCGTCATCGTGAACATCTACTGCCGGAACGAGGCCCGCAATTTCGTCCATAACACTCTCCAGGAGCAAGAACTGCGCATAAACAAGGAGTATGAGGCCGGCTGGATTCAGGGCAGCAAGAATCCTATACGGGTCATCAAGTTCGAGGAGACCGGCTTGCCGCTTGAGCAGGTATCGGTAATCAACGATAGCGGCATGACGCTGAATGGCTGGTACATGCCATCTCAGAATGGCGCGGCTGTGATGTTGATGCACGGCGCGACGGCCTTCCCCTATCATATGCTGGAAGAAGCCAAGTCGCTTGAGCGTCACGGTTACGGCGCCTTGCTTATCTCTGTTCGAAATCACAACTTCGGCGATGGTGATACCCTGTCCTTTGGCTGTGACGATCGTGAGATGGAAGACTTCGACGCCTGGTTTGAGTTTCTGAAACAGCAGGAGGGTATCGATCCCGACAGGATCGGCTTGATGGGCCAATCTATGGGCGGCACGCTGGCCATTCAATACGCCGCGCAGAACGAAGGCATTAGAGCGGTTGTCGCCCACAGCGCGCCATCATCGGTCAAGGATGCCGTCGAAACATTTACGGCCTGGATGACTGGCTTACCGCCCTGGGTCGCTAATCTGATCGCAGGAAACATGCTCTTCTGGGTCGATACAGAGATCGACTGCGAGATGTCAGTCGTGAGTGCCAAGGAATGGATCGATGATATCAGCCCGCGTGCCGTCTACATACTGCACGGCGGCGATGACAAACAACTGCCGGCCGCCAGCGGAGAGTGGTTGTTTGCCACGGCCGGGGAGCCCAAATACTACTGGCTCTGCCCGGACTCCGACCACTACGAGTGCGACACCGACTACCCGGCTGAATTCGAGGAGCGCATCATCGGCTTTTTCGACGATCACCTTCGCCAGGGTTAGCTACGGATTCCTTACAACATGCCAAACTGTTCACCTCTTCCCCGCCGCCGATTTCTCCGATCACTGCCCTCAGCGATCTTACCCCCATCCAGTCAATCCTGCCGGCTCCTCCTCATCTATTCAGATCGGCGTCCAATCCCTAAGGCACCATCATGGCCTTCAATCGGGTGACGAAATCGTCGATGGTGAACGGCTTGGCGACGAAGTCCTTGACCCCAGCCTCCTCGGCCGCATTCCTGGCAAACGCCGCAGCATAAGCCGTCAAGACCATGATCGGTATGTGAGCACACGTACGATCCCTGCCTAGCCGCTGGGCCACCTCAAAACCATCCATGCCTGGCATGATTATGTCAAGTACAATGGCGTCTGGACTGTGTTTCTTGGCTTGTTGCAAGCCCTCAGTCCCATCATCCGCGGTAATTACTTTGAACTTCTGCTTGACCAATACCTTGGTCAAGATTTCCTGCAGCTGGGGATCATCGTCAATCAACAAGACCTTGGGCATGTCGACCCTCGTAACATAGATACAGATAAATGCTGGTTATAAATCGAATTCAGCGAAAAGAAATATACGGCACAGATAATAAATTACTGCGCTTTCCTATTCTAAAAGAGCGCTCAAAGGCCGGAAAAATACCATGCTTTCACGCGCCCTCAACAGATCTGGCGCGCTGCCGGCCGGTGAGCAGCTTCTATTTACCGTCCAGTTCCAACCCCGGTCCGCGGACTGTCGCGCCTGTCGCGCCGCAAAACACAAATCAATGACCTTCTTCCCGGCATCATGCCAATCGTGCCTGCCAGCCAGCAGCCGCCGGTTTGGCAAACTGCTGGCAGGAATCAATCCCGCGTCACAAGTTCGTCACAAAACGCCTACCAATCGGGGCTTGTTGGATGCACACTTCGGCTTCAAAGAGTTGAAAACGTTGGCTCTTGACGCGCACGACAAGCCAGATGACCTGCCGGGCCAAGGGAAAGCGGCCGGGGCGCTTTTATAGAGGTATATGGTTAACGGTAAATTGATGATGGCTGCTGAGCCTGTCTTGCCGTCAATTCAGCATATTGTTTGCCACCACAGCAAAGCCAATTACCATCACAAGAACCAGCGAAAGCTTCAGCCAGTCTGGGATAGCCTCCCAGATCGCGAAGGCGATCTCCCGCACCATGAGCAAAATGACTCCCGCCGCGAACAAGATGGCCACCACCCCCATCGGCGCTGAGGAATCCATCATGTCCGAACCCTCCTATGGCGGAATGTTAACGCAAGCGGATGGTACTATAGTACCGTCAAGAACCAGAGTCAAGAGTTTTAGACATAACGATCGAAATTACCCGCTAATCGATGGCCGGCCGGGCTTGGCGCTGTTCAGGTGGACCGGTCAGAAGACGGATTAGGCGGCGACGAGCGCGGCCGTGGGTCTATTGGGCTATCGGCGTGGGCGGTGGAAGTCAGTATGATAGGTATACCATGTCAGTCTATGAGCGCCACTGTATTCCATAGGACCAGCTCTGTGCGAAAGATAATCAAAACAGTCAAGATTCCCGCCGGAGCCGTTGGCAATGGTTTTAACGTGAAGAGCTGGGATTCTGTCATGGGCCAGGGGCCGATCGACACGATCATTGACGAATGGACGATAAAGGGTTTCAAGCTCGTCAACTCTACGCCGATTGGGGGCGGCCGCGGTAAGCCGACGGATTATCTGCTCACCTTTGAGAAGGACCTGCGGCGAGTTCATGTGGCATCGCGGCAGCAACGCTTGTTCTAGGGCGGGGGGCGCCCGGTCCAGTTTTGGAGCCAACAGAATTTTCAGGATATGCTCGTCGGCGAGGCCGTACGGCCCACCATGAGCGGGCAGACAATCCCGGGCCGACTAGCTGACAAGGAGCATAAGTCCGAGCACGAATGCGGCCGAGACGAGGGCCAGAACCAGCACAATACCAAGTTTCTGTGCTGGACTGCGATCGAGCCAGGAAGGGCGACGTTCGACGATGCGCAGAATGTAGGCTGCCAGTTGGGAAGCCAGGAAGGCGCTAATGAGCGCGCCGGCGACGGTGATTGTTTGTCGACTGCCGGCCGGAGCATTCGAATTGGCATTAGGCAGCAGGACAAAGGCCATGACGAAACTGACTGCCGCGCTCACGCCAGCGGCCGCTCTGGCCGGCGGAATGCTAGCTATTGAGTTGACGGCCGAGGTCAGGAATTCAGAGAATTTCATATCAGAATTCGGCAAACGATGATGTTGCTGCGGTTCAATCGGGTCGGATCTCTTCTGATTATAACCATTCCCAGTCAAATCCAGAACTCTTTGCCGGCCGGCGCAAGATTCAGCAAGTGGAGACCTTTGAGAACTTGTTCGTCGGTCAGGTCCTAGGACCGAGCCCGGACGTCAAGGACGGCTCAGTGAGTTTTCCGGGACCAGGGCGAGCCAATTTTCGATGAACTATTGAGTTGTGATGTTCCATTCGCTTTTGGCTGGATGGAACAAGAGAGCAACGTGACGTTTCTTCGCCAATTTCCTGAATTCGTGAAGTGGCAGCGACCAAAAGAGAAATCGCCGATCTACCTTCTGAGGATGCAACCTGGTCAGCGATTATGGCGGCCGCCACAACCGTCGCCACTATTCGAAACAATCAGTTTGTTGGCGGTTCACAGCTTGAGCTTGCCTGTAATACCCGCCGTGGTGATGTCCCACAAGGGGCCATGTCGACCATCAGGTTCAACACAGTGCAAGAAGTAAGATTCCCAGTTCTTTGTGAAGCAGCCGACATCAGCGGGCATATTGAGATCGAGGGTAACTACTTCCATGGTCAGGTGCGAGAGCATCCCGAAAGGTTTGATCCCACATTTGGCGCATCCAGCATATTTCTTGACGAAGAGATCCGGTTAAACGGCCTGAGGATTCCGATCGATATCGTATCAACGACGGCACAGGCAATTGGCAGGGAAAACGATTTTGAGAACATTCAGTGGGGTCTGACATTCATAGATAACTCGGGCGAGATCCATGTCGAGCGAAACCGGATCGTTTTTGACCCTGAGGACACGACGGGCGATCCGATCGGATTTGTCCATGCTGGAATTGAGGTCGAATCAAGCATAAACGCTATGAAGGACCCTGTTGTGATCACTGGAAATGGGATATTTGTTCGAGTTCGCATGTTCGATCGAGGCATATATTGCAGTTCGAAGGCAGCCACGATCAAAGACAACACGCTGATGCTAAGCAGGCCCAGGATAGCCTGATGAATGCAAATCAAGTTTCGGCCGGCATCTACCTCGGCCCTGGTTCGGAAAACGATGTTGTCGAAAGCAACATAGTCGACGGCAGTGGCCACAGTGCGATAGTGATCTCCGGCTATCCTGCTGAGAATAATGTCATCAGGAACAATGCCAAGTAGCAGCCCTTGGACCGAATCGTAAAGCTGTTCTCTTTATTGGCGATGTCTTGTTTGGCTTGGACAGTTGACTAAAGGCTAGTTGTCACCAGAGTAGCCGGTAGGCTTATCGTTCATCTCAGGACCTGCGCCGCTCCCCACCCGTAACACTTCTGTAAGATTTACTCAACCCGGCCGTAATCTCCCGTCGCTATCCTCCGACATCAGGAGATATAATTAGCTATGTCGTTTTCTGCCCCATTCAAATCGACCGCCTTCCTGGCTATCGTTCTTTTCTCAGCCGCCTGCGCCGCCAGCTCGGAGCCGGCCGCCGAAGTGGCCCAGCCAACAGCCGCAACTGGCAGCCCAAGCGATCTGACGGCCGCGCCCACTGAAGCGCAGGCAACCGCCGCTATTCCTACCGAGACGCCGCCAAACACGCCAACGTCCGAACCAAGGCCCACACCCCAGCCGGCCGTCGACCTGCCCAATTTAGGCCCCGCGCCCGATATTGCCAACGAGGTCTGGCTCAACACCGATCGACCGCTCAATCTGGCCGCGCTGCAAGGCGAAGTCGTTCTTGTCGAGTTCTGGACCTTCGGCTGAATTAACTGCCAGAGGGTGATCCCCTGGGTCAGGGGATGGTATGATAAATATCGCGAGGAAGGACTGGCTGTGATCGGCGTTCATTATCCCGAGTTCAGCTACGAAGAAGACCTGAACAACGTGATCGAAGCTGCTGCGCACCTGGGCGTCACTTACCCTATCGCCGTCGACAACGACGGCCGCACTTGGCGCGCCTACAACCAACGCTACTGGCCCACCCGCTACGTCCTCGACAAAAACGGCCACATCCGTTATACCCATATAGGCGAGGGCGCTTATGAGGAGACCGAAGTCGTCATACAGACGCTGCTGGCCGAAGAATGATGGTAGAAGGACGATAGCTGAAGGCTGAAGGCTGAAAGCTTCTTGCAGGAGTCAGTCATGAGAAAACAAGGCATATTAACTGGAACGCTCGTCGGAGGTCTGCTGACTGCCGCCCTGACCGGGCTGATGTATCTGGGTCGCCAGCTTTTTGGCCTGCCGCTGGTGCCTTATGAGTTGTTCAACTGGTTCTCCCGCGAGTTGCCGGGCGACGTGGTCACCTTCGGCATCGACCTCATGATCGACACCATGCTTTTCCTGGGCGTCAGCGTGGTCGATACAGCCAAGACGGCCGAACGGGCCATGGCCATCATCATGTTCGTCTTGGGCGGCGCCCTGGCCGGGGCCGTTTACTTCGCCATCATGCGCCGCCGGCGCGTCAAGCCCAGCCTCTTCTCTGGGCTGGTCATGGGCGTCATATTTGGCCTGCCCTGTATCGCCCTGACCATGGCCGCTGGCGACTCGACGACCTACCTGATCATCTATACCGCCATTCTGGCCGCCCTCTTCCTGGCCTGGGGCGCCGCGCTGGGCTTGGTCTATCGCCGCCTGGAAAGCTTCGAGGCGTCGGCCGCGGCCGCCGTGGTCGAGTCCGGGGCAACTGAAACAGAGTCGGTCGAGCCAAATGCCCAGGAAGCGGACGAGCGTCGATCGGTCGAAAAGATCGGCCGGCGCCGCTTCCTGGTTCAACTGGGCGCGGCTACGGCGACCGTCACGGTGGTCAGCGCCGGGCTGGGCGCCGTGTTGGCCACCGAGGAGCGCCGTCGGCAGGAAGAGGCACTGATCGGCACCATGGCCCACAAGGCCGAAGGTGGCTCGGAGTCGCCCTTCCCCAACGCCAACGACCCGGTCGTGCCCGTGCCTGGCACCCGGCCGGAATACACGCCCATCAAAGACCACTATCAGGTCTTCCTGGAGACCGAGCCGACCGTCATCGACGGCGCGACCTGGGTCCTGCCTATCACCGGCCTGGTCGACAATCCGCTGATGCTGACTATTGACGATTTTCGGAACAATTACGAGCCCCGCCACCAATATGTGACCCTGACCTGTATCTCCGGCCGAGTCGGCACCGGCCTGATCAGCACCACCCAGTGGACCGGCGCCAGCGCCCAGGACGTGCTGGCCGACGCCGGCTTGCAGGACTCCGCCCGCTACCTGTTCATCACCGGCGGCGACGGCTTCTACGAGACCGTCGACCTCGACCTAATCGCCAACGACCCGCGCATCATGTTCTGCTACGGCTGGGACGGCAATGCCTTGCCCACCGGTCACGGTTACCCGCTGCGCATCTGGATCCCTGACCGCTACGGCATGAAACAGCCCAAGTGGATCACGTCCATCGAGGTCATCGACCAATACCAGGAAGGCTACTGGGTCGAGCGCAACTGGGACGAGGTCGCCCAGGTCAAAACTACCTCGGTCGTCGACACGGTGGCCGTCGACCATATCGTCGACGACGGGGGCCAGATGCTGGTGCCCGTCGGCGGCATCGCCTATGCTGGCGACCGGGGCATCTCCAAGGTCGAGGTGCGCGTCGACGGCGGCCCCTGGCAAGAGGCCCATTTGCGGGCGCCCCTATCCGAGACGACCTGGGTCATCTGGCGCTACGAATGGCCCTTCGAAGCCGGCGATCACACCTTCGAAGTCCGCTGCGCCGAAGCCGACGGTACCCCCCAGATAGAAACCGTCAAGGCGGCCCGCCCGGACGGTTCTTCTGGCAAACATTCGTTTGAAGCCTCGCTGTAAGGACAGTGGTCAGTGACCAGTTGATAGTGGCTAGTGGCTAGTGGTTAGTGGGCAGCGGCCGGCCAATCCCCGATCCCTGGTCCCTGATCCTCGTCCCCCAGCCCCCACCATACGATTACCCTACGCATACATTAATGGCGCTTAAATTGCCGTGACCCAAGCGGGTGACCTCCGACCGATTCGGTAGACCTTTATCGAAAGGCAGGCGCGTCTTGTAGCCGAGACAGGCGCAGCCTGCCACTGAGTAGGCAACAGCGCTCGTCGTTTGAACCATGACGCTTCGGAGGATTGAGCGCTTGCCATTGTTGGAGGTTCATATGTTCACCTTTGCGAGCGGCATCCTGCTAGGCGCCTTCATTGGCTCCGCCATTGGCTTCATGATCTTCGCTATTCTGGCCGACAATGGCCGGAACGACCTTTGACCAGCATGGCCTTGGCGCCGCTTAAGATCCGGCCCGACCATCCATGATCCTTCGCGGTAATCACGCCGCGTAAGCCCCACCATCTTTACCGTTCCCAGCCACCATCGACGAGAGGTTACTGCCATTGGCTGTCTATAAAGCCATCTGGGAATATATCTCACTGAGCCACTACTCGAAGCCGAGCGCCCCGGCCGGCGAAGTGGTGCGCGGCCGGTTAACCGCGTTCCGGCGCTTGCTGCGTCCGCCAACCCGCCAGGCCGGCCACGATAGTGGCCACCTTAGCGCTGCGCCGCCTTACTTGCTCAATCGCGCGGCCCCGGTGCCTGACCTTGAGCAAATGGTGATCGCCCTGGAAGGTGCTCTGCACAACTGGTTCTTTACCAGGGATCCCAAGCGAAGTGTGAAGGTAGTCATAGGTCCGCCGGGCAGCAACGTCGACCGGACAGTGGCCGCCTTGGGCCGCCGCAAAGGCTGGCCCATCGTCGGCCCGCCGACGCCGGCCGAGATATTGGCCGGCGGGGACGCCTGGCTCGACAATATCAAGGGCGATGCGCTGGCTCCCGTCGTCATCCCAAAATTAGGCAGTTGTTACCTGCGCCATCACGATGGCCTGGCCCTCATCGGCCGCCTATTGGATTGGTTGGCCTCAACCCGCCGGCGCTGTCTCATGGCCTGCGACAGCTGGGCCTGGGCCTACCTGGTGAAAGCGCTGCAGATAGACGCCATGTTGCCGACGCCATTGACCCTGGCCCCGCTCGACGGCAATAGGCTGCAATTCTGGCTGCCCACCCTGGCCCGAACCAACGGCGGTCGCTTCGTCTTCCGCGACGCCGGCAACGGCGAGGCCATATTCATGGTCGTCTCCGACTATGCTGACCCTATCAGTCGCAACGCGACACCGGGCAAGATGGAAGCCTTCGGCGAACGGGCCGGCGCCGGGGCCCTGATCAGGCAGCTGGCCGCTTACAGTCGCGGCCTGCCGGAAGTCGCCTGGACTTGGTGGCGGGAATGCCTGCAGGTAACACCTAAGGCCAAGAAGGAAATTGAGCGCACCATGGGTCCGTCCGATGGCTGTTACACCGTTTGGGTAAAGCCCTGGTCGCAAGTGCCTCTGCCCGCAACGCCCCACTCGGCCGGAACCACTGAGTCCCTCATCCTGCACACCTTGTTGTTACATGACGGCGCGCCGGCCGAATTGCTCGAGCTACTCCTTCCCCTATCCCACAGCCAGATCAGGCGCGCCCTTCACCAACTCCAGGAAGCCAACCTGGTCAAACTTACAGCCGACGACCACTGGCGCATCACCCTACTCGGCTATCCGGCCGTCCGCGGCTTCATAGAAAACGAAGGCTACCTGGTCGATGCGTTCTAAGGCATGCTCGGTTGTCAGCCTTCGGCTGCCAGCTAACAGATCAAGGCTAACAGCTAACCGCTATCCCTCACATGATTCAGACTAGCGAACTCTTCAAGGACTTCACCCAAATCGACTTTGTGGGCATCTTGGTGATCGCCGTCGTCGCCTGGGGCCTGAACCGCTTCGTTCATTGGTTCTTCCCCTGGCTGGCTGAGCGAGCGCCCAGTCGTTTCCGACTTTACCTGCTGCCAGCCGTGCCTGTCCTGAAACTGGCCATCATCGCCACCGCCATCTTGAGCATCATGCCGCTGATCATCGATCCGACCCCGGAACGCTTGCTGGTCGCCATCAGCGCCGCCGCCATCGCCTTAGGCTTCGCCTTCCAAGAGTACGCTAGCAGCTTGATCGCCGGGTTGGTCACGGTCTTTGAGCGACCGTATCGCGTCGGCGACTGGGTCCAGATCGAAGATGCTTATGGCGAAGTGATCTCCGTTGGCTTTCGCGCGGTCCAGTTGCGGACGCCCGACGACTCCACCGTCTTGATCCCGCACAAAAAACTATGGGACGCGACCATATATAACGACAATAAAGGCAATCGGGAGCATCTATGCGTGGCCGACTTCTATTTGCACCCTGAACACAACGCTGATGAAGTACGCCAGAAGTTACGCAAAGTAGCCCTGACCAGCCCCTACCTACACATCAGCCGGCCGATTTCCGTCATCGTGCGCGAGAA
Source organism: Promineifilaceae bacterium (SeqCode) (assembly GCA_041570195.1). Classification (GTDB taxonomy): domain Bacteria; phylum Chloroflexota; class Anaerolineae; order Promineifilales; family Promineifilaceae; genus UBA11865. The sequence continues at coordinate 41,603 of JBFFWQ010000017.1, forward strand.
ACCATGGGGCACCCATTACCGGCTCAAAGCCTACCCTATCGACGGCCGGGAACAATTCAACTTCATCACCGACCTGACCGTCCGCGGCAAAGCAGCCCTCGCCGGCCTCGACGTCTCCCACGTGGTCGCCCCCATAGCCGCCCCCTAACATCACGCCAGCAACCAAACACCAGCGACCAACCACCAGCCACCGGCAACCGAACGCTAGCCCCCAAGCCCTAGCCTCCAGTCACCGTTCTATAGCTACATTCTGCCACTGCGGCACGCCAATCGGCGTCAGGACATAATTCTTCAGGTGCGGCTTCACCAACACGGCCGATAAACTATGCACCAGGAAGGCAGCCGGCGCAGCGGCCACGATCTGCCGCTCGATGTCGCCATAAAGGGTCAGCCGCTTCGCCACGTCACTCTCCACACGCGCCTGCTCCAGCAGAGCGTCGACAGCCGGATCGCCATAACCGGTCAAGTTTTGCTGGGATCCGCTGTGGAAAAGCACATCCAGGAAATTCTCCGGGTCGGGATAGTCGGCGCACCATCCGGCGTTAAAAATGTGGCCGGTGTTCCCACCGTAAAGCTCGTCAAGGTACTCGTAGGGATCGAGCATCAATGGCTCAACCGTGACGTCCAGGTTCTCCTGCCACATGGTGATTAGAGCCGTGACCAATGGACCGACACCGCCGTAGCCAGAGGTGTTGAAGGTGACGGCCGGGAAATCGGCCGGATCGTCGTAGCCGGCCTGGGCCAGCAGCGCTTGGGCGGCGGACGGCTCGTGAGCTAAGTTGCCTACCTCGCCGCTATAGCCTGGCATACCGGGTGGCAATAGGCCCGCGGCCGGCAGAGCATTGCCATTGTACAGGCCGTCAGTGATCCGTTCCCTGTCGATGGCCAGGCTGAAGGCCTGGCGCACCAGCGGATCGTCGAACGGCGGTCGGCTATTGTCAAAGCCAACATAGGTCGTACACATATCAGCCCCAACCCGGAGTTCGGGGAAGTACGGACTGTTCGGATCCTGGACCCTTTCCAGGCTACCGCCACCGACGCCGACCAGATCGATCTCATCTAGTTCATACATGCTCATCGGGATGCCGGCGCCCATCAGGTAGACCACGTTGCTCACGGCCGGCGTCCGGTAGTGATCCTCGTTGCGGGCCAGGATCATGATCTCGTCATCTTCCCAGGCTTGCAAGGTGAACGGCCCGCTGCCGTTCGGCCGTCGCTGCCAGTCGGGTTGGCTCACGTTCTGCCGGTCGACCACATAGCTTACCGGATAAGTTAGCTTGGACAGGAAGTAGGTCTTGGGCGCGTCGATACGAACTTCCAACGTGTGATCGTCGATGGCCCGCAAGCCGCTGACATGCTCGGCCCGGCCGGCCAGCACGTCTGCCACCCCGACGACATCGCCCAAATAAGTCTGGACCGTATCGGAAGCCATCTCCGGCGCAGCCGCCCGCTCCCAGGAGTAAATCACGTCTTCGGCAGTGATCGGCCGGCCATCGTGGAAGGTCGCCTCTGGTCGTAGATAGAAGGTGTAAACAGTGCCGTCGTCACTTACGTCCCAGCCGGCCGCCAACTCTGGCTCAACTTGCAACTCGGTATTCAAAGTAACTAATCCGCTGAAGATAGCCCCCAGCAGGCCACCGGCACCGCTGTGACTTAGGGCCGGATCCAGCGTCCGGGGCTGTCCGCCACTCAAATAAAGTGCCTGGTCTTCGTCGACGTCATAGTCGGCGACCAGGTTCATCGCCCTGGCGCCGTTGCTGCGTGATTCTGAGCCTTCGGGCAGCAGTTGGCCCACGCTGTTACAACCCAGGACCAGCAGCATCAACCCGGCCAGAAAGAGGGGCCTTCTGCCGCTGATTAGCATGAAAAATGACGGTCGCCTGCTCATTTCGGCGTCTCGCGCCGGCCTCGCCGGCCGCGAAAAACGACCAGGCCGCCGATCAGCAACAGCGGCGCCAGGCCCAGAGCGCACAGGCCGGACGAAGAGCTTTCGACACTTGAGGACCCTTCACTAGACGAAGATACCTCATTACTTGCATCGGCCGGTGGTTCTGCGGCCGCCGGTGTCGGCCAGCTTTGCGCCGCCCCCAGCGGATCGACCGTCGGGATAGCCGCGGCCGCGATAGGCGTCGGCGTGGCCGGGATGGTCCGGGCCGGAGCGCCAATGGCCCCTCGCCAGGCCTCTTCCAGACCGTCGGCGTTGAAGCCATAGACCTGCTCCAACGCGTCATCATAGCCGGCCGCGTCGGCCAGCGTTAGCAACAACTGTTGCATCTTTTCCGGGCCGTACGTGTCCAGTAGGTAGGCCACCAGGCTGTAACTCTGGCTGTAGGCGATGGTCGCCTCGTCGCCCCGCGCCGGAAAGGCGCCGTTGAGGCTCCGCACCGGTGCGAAGGCGTCGAACTCGATGCCCATTTCGACGTCGCGCTGCGTCGCGTCGTCCGGCTCCCCTTCGGCGTACACGGCCAGGCCTTCGCTAAGCCAGGTCGGCAGGTCGCCGCCTAGGCAACTTTGGGCGAACTGGCCAATGACCAGGTGGGCCAGTTCGTGCTGCACCGTGCTGCTGCCCCACTTCTCTGCCTGGTCCGGCTCCACCCCGATTAAGATCGTATTGTAGTCGCCAAAAGCCGCTCCTCCGACCCAATCTTGGCTGTAGAGCATCGCCTCACGCATTTCGGCCGTGTCGCCGTAGATGAAGAATTTCACCTCGCCGTCTAATTCAATGCCAACGTCTCGTTCCAGGCGATCCAACCCGGCCACGGCCGCCTCCAGCAATATCGGCCCTACCTCGTCGCCTTCATACCAGTGCAGCCGGATGGGTGCTTCATCACCTGTCCCGCCCGCTTCCACCATGCGCCAGTCGAACCGTTCGTCGGCGAAGGTCACCTCCTGCCTGGGCGTCACCTTGATATTGCCAGCCCCATCGGTCAAGGTCCATTGCCACCACATCTCCGCCCCTGGCGGTGGGTTTCCCGAACGGCTCATGACCCACGTCCATTCCAAAGTTGGGCCCTTGACTTCAACTGGCACTTGCGTTCCGGCCTGTAAACAACCGCTGCGTCCCAGTTGGTAGGTCAGCTTGGCCTCGCTGATAGCTGCATTTTCGTCTAATTTTAAGCGAAAAGTAACTGATTCGGGAAAGTCGACGATGGCCTCGTCGTTTAGAATGACCTGCGCCGCGCTTTGGGTCGCGGCCGGCGATGCGTTCGTGGCCGTCATGGCCACAACAGCCAGCAAGACCGCGCTAAAGAGAAGAATGAATCGTTTCATGCTATTTCAGTTAACCGCCCGAGGCGTTGGCAAAACAACGGGCCGGCCGCGCCGTGCGCCAAACCAGCCCAATACAACGATCTTATTCCTATTTACCCCGTCCGGCGAGTTAACCGCCCCCGATCTAAACCAATGCTTATGCCGTGGTCATCATCTACTAGCCGCCCACTTACGATCATTTGAGCTGCATGGCGCCTGTGCCACCAGCCGGCTTTGCTCGTCCGCGTCCTATCTACGAGCTCTCAAGTAACCAGATGACTCGAAACTCGATACTATGAACTTCGTACTCAATCAACTCCGATGCCGCTGCGTGAGCCAGGCCACCGCTAACACAAGGGTGATCGCGCCACTGGCCGCGATGAGCAGCATGAATGTTACCCCGGCCGCCTCGTCCTCGGTCGGGGGCGTCGCCGAAGACGGGGCGCTGCTGTCGGCTGTGGGCCTGTCGGCCAGGGCAGCCTCAGCCAGGGCCCCGGCCGTTGGCGTCGCTGACGCCGCGGCTGTTGGGCTCGGCGTCTCCGTAGGTTCCGGTGCCGTCGGGTTGGGGGTGGGGGGCAGTGTCGGCATGTCTGTCGGCGAGGGCGTCTCGGCAGGCGATTCAGGCTGGGCTGGGTTCGCGGTTGGCGTTTCAGTTGGCAATACTATCTCGGCCTCTTGGACCAGGTAGCTGGTGTAGCCGCCGATCATGCAATAATCGCCAATGGAGTGACTGCAAGAGGCCGGCGCCAGATCGACCGTGTAAAGACCATTGGTCGGCGTGATAACCTTTTTGGTGCCCCACATATCGACCAGCGTCGCCAGCTCGGCCGTAGCCGGCACCTCGGCCTGCAACCATTCCGGCAAGCGCGAGAAGACCACCGTGGTCGATTGGCCAGAACCATCGCCCTTGATCTGGTCCACCCTGAATTGGCCGACTTCGTCCCATCGTTCACGCTCGGCCCCGACAGCCCCATCCAGGTAATCGACGGCCAGTCGAAAGGTAGCGAAGGCCATCCGCTCGCTGCCGTCCAACCGCACCAGGCCAAATGGCTCCGGATTAGCCGCCTTATCGCCTTCGGTATCCTTCAACTTATATACGGCGAGGCGTTCCGCTCCGGCCGCCAGGCCCGCCGCCAGCGCTTGGGGCATGAAAGAAGCCTGCTCAACTTGGGTGACCGACAAGGTCCAATCCTCTACCGGCCAATCCGGATCGTCCTTCAGCGGCGCATTCGTTTCGGCCAGCCAGATTGGCTGCGCCAATCCTCGCTCACGCATGATCTCCGTGAAAAAGCCCAGCAGTTCGTAGATTTGGCCCGGCTGAAAGTACAGATGAGCTGTGGCCACGTCGAAGTAATGATTGTGCTCGGCCGCTTCCGGATCCCGTACGATCTCGTCTAAAAGACGCGCCATATATTGTTCGGTCTCCGCATAATAGTCGGCCCAGTAGGTGAAGGCCGGCAGGTGAATAACCGCCTTTGGATTGGCCTCCTTGGCCGCCAGATAAGCCACGCGCTGCAATTGGGCGAAATCGGCTACCGTGCCGTCCCAAGTGTGAGCGATCTCCGTCTCCTGGATATCCGGTTCGTTCCAGACAACCCAGTGATCGATCTGGCCGGCGTAAGTCGAGGCCGCCCGGCGCACGTATTCAGCCCAGGTATTGGCCGGATCGTTGTAGTCAAGGTAAAGCCCTTCAGGCAATCCGTCTTCGGTCGTGGCCCACTCGGGAATGCCGATCAGCAGCCCAACGACCATCCGCCCGGCCGCGATTTCGCTCTCTAGCTGCTCCTGGCCTATTTCCGGCTCCCAGTCACCAGAAGCCCCAGGTTGCACTTTCGCCCAATGAAAGGGCACTCTCGTCCATCCTACGCCAAGTCTGGCCGCATGCGCTGGCGATTCATAACTCTCGACAACGCCAAAACGCCAGCTGGTATCGGGCGGCTCCGGTTGGTCATCCTGGAAAGCCAGCAGCGACCCCAGCGACGTAACCAGCGCCATGGCCAACACCACCCCAACGACAAGTAGGCTCGTTCGCCTTACGAACATTCGGCCGTCCCAGTAGGCCGATTCTGAAAATCGGCCCCGCAACTTGACTTCCTCCGCCTTAACCCCCGGCCCACGATCCAGGAGGGCGTATCCTCAAATGTAATCCACTCCCAGTAGCCCGATCCAGCAAATCGGTGACGTATTACAAATTCGTCCAACTTACGTCCCCAGCCCGTAATTGAGAATCAACAACTCTTTAACCGGCCCTCGCCCCCCAGCCTTACTGTTAATGCTGCGCCGGGCCTGGATGGGCACCAGGCGGTATTCCGGCCGGTCATACAATTCATACACCAGCGGCGCGCTGGAGTTACTTAACATAACACGACACCCTTGCCGCGTCAGTCGTCCGATGACTTCGGCCAGGCGACGCTGGTCATCCAGGTCAAAGCCATATCGATTGTAGGCGGTGAAATTACTCGTGTTGCTGAGAGGCACGTAAGGTGGATCGAAGTAGACGAAATCCCCCAATCCGGCCGGCGCCACGACCACTTCAAAGTCATCGTCGACCAGTTCGACGCCCTGCAGCGCCTGAGACGCCCGGCGTAGGCGATCCTCATCACAAATCGTTGGATTGTCGTACCGGCCGAAGGGCACGTTGAATCGGCCCTTCTGATTCTCGCGATACAGGCCGTTATAACAGGTACGGTTAAGATAAATCAGCCGGGCCGCCCTGTGTGCGGGCGTCAATTCGGCCGGATCTTGATCCCGGACCCGGTAGTAATAGTCGCGCTCGTTCTTATGCCCCTTGAGGGAGCAGATAACTCTTTCGACGTCTTGCTGGACAACCCGGTATACCTCGACCAGATTCTGGTTGACGTCCGCCAGGCGAGCCTCGGCCGGCTGCAAGTGGAAAAAGATGGCCGCGCTGCCGATGAAGGGCTCATAGTAGCGGCCGATGGTCGAGGGTGGGGGGAAGTACCCGGCGTATTGACTTAACAGACGCCGTTTGCCGCCGGCCCACTTGAGAAATGGCTTGGCCCCTTCTACCGGGCTATGGGAGGCGCGATGAACGGTCGTCATGAGGGGTTTACCCGTCGTGCTGGAGCCGATCCGCAGCCGGCCTATAGCCCTTCTGGCTGAGTCAACTCGACGGCGATATTGGTATAGCTGCCTTCCGACGCCATCTCGATTTCCAGACCGGAACTCTGTAACAGGTGCCACAACGGCCGATTGCCTCGTTGCACCGTGGCTACCAGGCGCTGGACGCCGGCAGCTCGCGCCTGTTCAACCAGGAAACGCAGCATCTCGCCGCCGATGCCCTTTCTCTGCATATCGTCCCGCACCGCCAGGGAGGCTTCGGCCGTTTCGTCATCCAGGCGTACATAGCGCACGCCGCCTACCGGCGCGTCATCTTGGTCAGGCAAATCGGCGAACACCAGCCAGGCCCCGTCTCGCTCCGGGTCAAGCCGCGACAATCGCCGCGCTTCAGACCATATTAGTTCGGGATCTGGGTTTGGCAAGGCCAGGTTAAAGCGCAGGAAACGGCTCTCCGGTCCCATGTGCTCAAACAGATCGACCAGATGATGGGCATCCTCAACCGTCAACGGCCGGAACCAGAGAACAAGCCCATCTTTCGCCTGGAATGTGTGCAAGCCTTCGTTATCCATCAAGAATTACCACTCTATGACGCAGTGCATCATGATTTGAGCATAGCACAGCAAGGGGTGGCGGGCAAGGTGCCTGGGAGCGCAGGTGGCATCTGATAAGTGGCAGGTGGCGGACTAGAGGGCTTCTTTGAAATCGTACAGGCCCTCTTGCAGACGCCAGCGTCGGCCGCAACCCGATTCGTTACATTGCAGGAAGTCCCCGGTTGTTTCGTCCAGGGTCGATCCGCACTCTGGGCAGGCGAAGAAGGCGCCCGGCTCGGCCGGCGATCCCCCAACCGGTGTTTCGCTGCTCATGAAGACGGACGGCGTCAACTGCCACCAGTCGCCGCTAAACTGGGCCACACTATCCATCTTGACCAACAACGAGACTGGGGCGATCTTCTTGATCAGCGGTAAGCGATAGTGGGAAACGGTTAGGGTGCGGCCAGGCGAGAATTGTGCCCTGGTCAACTCCTGCCGAATCCAACGTGGGTGGAAGTCGTAATTCAGGTCGACAAATTCCACTGGCGCCAGTTGAAAAGGCGACCACTGTTGGCGGCCGACCCAATAGCGCATAATCGATTTCAAATGATGCTTGTTGGCGAATTCCAGGATGTAGCGACCGCCCGGCCGGGCGATGCGGGCCAGCTGAACGAAGAGAGCCGGCACGTCGGCCGCGTGATGAATAGTCCTCACCTGGACCAGCGTTTCGAACAGGCCGGCGACAAAAGGCATCCGGTACCAGTCGCCGGCGACGAAGATAAAGCGCGGATCGTCGCCCAGCCTTTCCTGGGCCTCGCGCAGTACCGAGCGGGAGTAATCAAACAAAACGACCCGCCGGTAGCCGCTATACTCGTCCGACAGACGGCCGAACCCGGCGCCAATATCGATCAGGGTGTCGCCGGCCGGTGGCATGAGCCGGCGCAAAGCAATCCGTTCAGCCTGGTCTTCATATTCGCGACCCTGGTTCTCCCAGAAGCGCGTCCGGTAGTCAGAACCCTCGTAGTCGCAGACCGGGGGACGATCGCTCATTTGTTGGCTGGTCTCCGAGCCGCTGGGTTCTCAGCTGCGGATTCAACTGGTTCGGCCGCAGGCGCGGGCTCAGATTCCATGGCCTGTCTCATCCGCTGATAAAACTCGGAGTTGCTGGAAGGCAGGTTGCTCAGCAGGCTGTCCAGCGGGGCAAATAATTGCCGCAGGTCGCCAAAAGGTTCGCTCAACTCGGTATCGGATAACGGGATATCCACCGGCACAGACATGGCGATCGGCACCGACTGGCTGACTGGCACGATAACGTCTAGCTGGACCGGCAATTCGGTGCCGGCTGGCAGGGCGAAGGATACGTTACCGTTGATGAAACCACCACCTCCAGGCAGGACAAACTGGGTCGGAATAGTCATAGGCACCGGCTCGAGGATCGTCGTCACCGTTTCGGTCTGGACCGGCAACTCGAAAACCACCGGAATCTGATCGTCGATGGTGATGGTCTGCCTGATATGGGCGCTCTCCATCTCCTCGAAGCTGTCGTTCAAACCGGCCACCACCGGCTCGGCCACATCATTCAAGACCGGGATAATGTAAAACGCGACCAGGATCAGCAACACCAAAAAGATCATATTCAGCACAAAGGAGAAGATGATGGCGAAATTCTTGAACGCCTGCCACGGCTTACCACTCCATAACCACTCTTTCATAACCCACCTCCGGGCACTGCCGGCAACAATCGACCCTGACGCCGACCCATCTGACCGACGCCAACATGATGGTAACACGCTTTAATGGCCGGGCAAGGCGACTTTATGTCATGTACTGGCGTGGTTGTTTCCCGGGAAACAACGAATTGACGTTGAAGCAATGAAGTGACGCCACGAGAACGACGTTGCTGGATGGCGCATTTACAGTAAAATGGAAGCGATCGACTGACTTCTTTGATGTTATCTTGGCCATCACAAGAGATGCCTTATTTGCAAAAAGGATCTCATCAGGTCGGTACTGGCCCGCAAGCGGCTTGCTAAACGAAACTTACTCATAGTGGAAAAGGCGATGTTTACGAACATCATTCTCAGTCAGTAAAAGCCACGGGCGAGCTTGTTTGGCGGGGGCGGTCTAATTCAATGAGCGACGATATTGCGATTTATCTAGATTTGGACAATCTGGTCATTGGCGCCATCGAGGCCGATCTGACCTTCGATATCAAACTTGTCCTGGAGCGCATCCAGTCTCTTTCTGACGGCCGCATCGCTCTCCAGCGCGCCTACGGTGATTGGCGTCAGCGGGCCAATATGACCCGTTCCCTGGCCGCGGCCGGCTTTGAGCTGGAGTCGACCGTCCGCCTGAGCAACAATAGTAAGAACCTGGCCGATATGCAGATGGTCGTCGACGCTATGGGTACCCTCATCGACGGCCAGAACTTCGGCACCTACGTCCTCATGACCGGCGACCGTGATTTCGCCCCCCTGGTGCAGGCCTTGCGCAAGCGGGGCAAGAGCGTGATCGGCGCTGGCGTCAAGCATACGACCAGCCAGCGACTTGTGCACTTATGCGATCATTACATCTACTACGATGATCTGGTTGGCGAAGCCTTAGGTCAGGTCGACGACGAGATGGATAAACTGCTAGGGCGCGCCCTGAATCAGTTGCTGCAGGATCAGAACCAGGCTCCAGCCAGTTTGCTCAAACAACGGATGATGGCCCTCAGCAAAGGCGCTTTCGCCCACACACCTCAAGGAAAAGGCAACTTCTCCAGATTTCTGGCTGCCCATCCGGAAACTGTCTACCTCTACCAAGAGGGAACCACGCTATACGTGCGCCGGCCGGCACCGGGCCAGTCGCCCCAGATGACTGCCCGCAATCCCAGGCAGCTCTCGGAAGAGCAGATCCGTGGCTTGCTAAGCCAGGCTGCCGAGGATGTCTTGACTGATCGCGAATTGGTCCGGGCTAGCGTTCTGAAGCAGCGTCTGCAGGAGCTTAGCGAGGGCGCCTTCGACGAAACGCTGCAAGGCGACAAGACATTCCGCCGCTTCCTGGACCGCTATCAAGATCTGATTGGGGTCCTGCAGGAAGGCAGCACGTTGTACGTCTGTCGCGCCGACGGGGCCAGCCGGCCGGCAACTAATCCCAAAGATCAACAATTGGCCAAAATTGAGGCCGAGGCCCTGATCGGCCAGGCGCTGGATGAGCTACTGGTCGACCAGTCGAAGGTGCGCGCCAGCATGCTCAAACAGAAAATGCAAGAACTGAGCAACGGCGCTTTCGACGAGCACCAATTGGGCGCCGAGAACTTTCGCCAATTCCTGGAAGGATATCCAGACGTCGTGCAAATTCAACACCGGGGCACGACGCTGCTCGTTCAGCGGCCGGACGACTTTGTCCGTCCGGATGAACTGCACCTGCGTTACCGCAGCCTCTTGAAAAAACGTGGTCTACGAGTCATCCCGTCCGAGATCCGGTTGATAATCCTCAAAGACCTGGTCGCTCTCTTAGACCATCGAGACCAAATTCAGTGGCGGCAAATCGTCGACCGGCTAGCCGGCTATTACCAGAGCCACGGCCGGGAAGATATCAGCAAGAGCTACGTCAACGACGTCCTGCGCCTGGCCCGCCGGGCGGCGGTGATCCGCGTTCAAAATGGCGGCAGCCTAGCGAAAGCACCTGTGTCCCTGAGAATCGCCGGCGAGCGGCGCTTCCAGGAAGCGGTCATCATGTGCGACGCCACCTACCTGGCTGAAATGCGCGAGATGGAAGGCCCGCTGGATCTGGATCAGGCTTCGATCGCCCTGTACGAAACCGTTGGCCATACCCGTTATCTCCAGGTGATCCTCAATCGCTACGCCCAAAACGGTCAAGACCGCCCCTAAAACCCCTTTGTCATGATCGATCTCGTTGACCGAGCCATCGGTTTCGCCGCCCGCGCCCACCAGTGCCAGCGACGCAAGATCGGCGATGTGCCCTACATCGCCCATCCGGTAGCCGTGGCCATGATTCTGTTGCGCATGGGCTGTGATGAGACCGTCGTCGCCGCCGGTCTGCTGCACGACACCGTGGAGGATACGCCAGTTACCATGGACGAGATCCGCCAGCTCTTTGGCGATGAAGTCGGAGATATCGTGGCCGGCTGCACCGAGCCACCCAAAAAAGGAAATCGCTGGGAAACGCGCAAACTACACATGATTGAATCGTTGCGGGATGCCTCCCTGGCTGTCAAGTTGGTCTCGGCCGCCGACAAATATCACAACTTGAGCCACACTCGCTACAACGAGCGATTGCGAGGTGCTTCAGTCTGGAAGAAGATCGGCCGCAACAAGGAAGAGCAGGCCTGGTACTATCGCGCCGTTCTGGTCAGTTTGCTGGCCAATACGCCGGAAGCCGATAGCTACCCGATATTCGCCATGCTGTCCGACCTCGTCGACGAACTATTCGACGGCATAAGTCCCCGCCCGCCCCGCTAATCCCCAGCCCGTCTCCGCTCCTGCGGCCCCCGCTTCGTGAATAAAGAGGGTAATCTTTCGCCGTCAATCTCTTCTCTATCTGTCAGGTCTGTCTCAATCGGCGTCCTATTCCCTTCATCTGGGCGCCATCCTGTCAATCCCGTCTGATTCCCTACTTCCCGGGTTTTCGAGCGATCAACTCGGCGTCGGCCGCTCCCTCATGGTCATGCAGAATCCGCCAGTCAGAAAAGACGGCCGCCAGCTCCCCCGGTCGCAAGAGAAACGCCTCAGTTGCCCGCGGATGGTCGGCTAGAGTGCCCAGGTGGCGAGTGCTGTAGAAGACCAGGCCACCCGGCCGAACCCCATCGCGGATAGGCCCGAACAAGTCTCGGTCGAGAAAACGAAATACACAAATCAGATCGAAAAAGCTCGGCGGCGGCGACCAGATGTCGAGGTCAACCGTCTGGAAGCGAACTTCGTCTGACAGTTCCAGGGCAGCCGCTTCCGACCGGGCGAATCGCACGGCAACCGGACTGATGTCAACGCCCAATACCTGGTAACCCTGCCGGCCAAGCCAGATAGCATTCTGTCCTCGACCGCAAGCCAGATCCAATGCCTCGCCGCCGGTCAAATAATCGGTGTTGTTGGTTAGTAACGGGTGGGGAGAGTAACTCTCGTCGCCGGCCGCAGCCCATTTCTCATCCCAGCGCTCCTTATCTTCCCGGCTCATGGTCTTCTCTTAGTCGCGCTCGGCCCAGCCTGGAAAGAAGCGTCTCAGCCACCGTCGGCGTATAAATCGATTTCATCCCGGTGGCCAAAACCGAGGCTATTGTCGATGAAGTACAGTCGCTCCGGGCTGAGGCGGTACCAATTGATCTTGGCCAGTTGCGCTTGCAGTGCTCGGTCGGCCGCCCTCAAGAAAGGATACTTCTGCTGGTACAAGTCGATGGCCAAATCCCGCTCTTCGCCGGTCAGCTGATCCACGTCGCCCTCCAATTGAACGCCCTGTATAGCCGGCCAGTCGCTGTAATTCTCCTGGATAGTGGCCGCCGCCCGGCGAGTTAGGCCAAGATCTTGGCCATGCCGCGTTTGGCCGGCCGACAGGAAATATAGGTCAAAATGCTGGTTAGCATAGAACACCGCCGCCGCCCATACACCCTGGATGCCGTAAGTGGCCAGGGTCATCACCGTATGCCGTTCCAGATAGGCCAGCGCCTGGCGGCGCCGCTCGGCAAGCTGTTCGGCGCTGCTAATCCCGGCCACGGCCGGCTTCGCCTCCTCCTTGCCAGCGGGTAAATAGATCTTTCGGCAATTCGACATCCAGCAAATCGAGTACCCGGTTCACCGTCTGGTCCACGATATCGTTGATGCTCTCCGGGCGATGGTAAAAGGCCGGCATAGGCGGCGCGAGCACGGCGCCCATCTCCACCACCTGGGTCATGAGTCGCAGATGGCCCAGGTGCAACGGTGTTTCCCGGGGAACAATGATCAGCCGGCGGCGATCTTTGAGAACCACGTCGGCTGCCCGCAGCAGCAAGTTATCGCTGAACGAATGGGCGATGCCGGCCAGGGTTTTCATGGTGCAGGGTATGACAACCATGCCAAAAGTCTTGAACGACCCGGAAGCGATGGTCGCCGCGATATCGTTGAACCGATAAGTCCTGTCGGCCAGAGCCAGAACCTGGTCCGGGCTGAAATCCGTTTCCAGACCGATCGTCTGCGCCCCGGCTTTGCTCAGAACCAGGTGGCTTTCCACATCCGGCGTCTCTTTCAATATCTCCAATAACCGAATGCCATAGATGACGCCGCTGGCGCCACTGATACCTACGATAATCTTGCGCATCGCTTGTTGTCACTCGAAATGTTCGCCTTGACCAGAACTGATTGACCTGGCAAGCGGCAATGGCCAAAGCACGTTATAATCTCGACCGGATTGTACGGTATCCATTCCTAAATCCCAAATAGCTATACCCGTTCCAAAAGGGGGTTCTTTGTGAAGTCCATCTATGTAACTGACCTGACCGACGGCGCCGATCTGTTCAACGAACCCTTTCTCTTGGCCGACGTCGTCCGCCGTGAAACCAAGGACGGACGCCCCTATCTTCTGAGCACATTTCGTGATCGCACTGGCCAAATGAACGGCGTCTTCTGGGACGTGCCGCCCGACGTCGAGCAATCGGTGAAGGCAGGCATGGTCACCCTGGTCACCGGTCGGGTCCGCAGCTACAAGAATGCCCTGCAAATCACCGCCACCGACTTGAACCCGTTTGCCGCCCCGGACATGAGCGAGTTCCTGCCCTCCAGTAGTCGGTCAGCGGACGAAATGATCGCTGAATTGCGTCGATTTATAGATGAACTGGCGCAGCCTTGGCGCGACTTGGTGGCCGCCATTCTGCTGGAGGAACGGTTCCTGACCCTATTCGCCAACGCGCCGGCCGCGCGAAGTATGCACCATGCCTACGTCGGCGGCCTGCTGGAACACACGTTGAGCATGGCTCAAATCGCCCGCTTCCTGGCCGATCACTACCCCTACGTGGATAAGAGCTTGTTGGTGGCTGGCGCCCTCCTCCACGATCTCGGCAAGGCCCTGGAATACGAAACGACCGCTTCTTTCGAGTTCACCGACGACGGCCGGCTCGTCGGCCATATCGTCCGGGCCACGATCATCATCGAGTTGACAGCCGACAAGTTGGCCAATGTCTCCGAAGAAGAGCGCCGGCAACTCGTTCATCTGGTTGCCTCACACCATGGATCCCTCGAATGGGGCGCGCCCGTAGTACCCAAGACCCTGGAAGCCATCCTGTTGCACCAGGTTGACTTGCTTGACAGCCGCGTCCAGGGTTTCTTTGATCACCTGCGCAACGATGACGGGCAAGACACTTGGACGACTCGTCCGAGTTTCATGTTCAATACGGAGTTACGCCGGCCAAACGACTTTGAGTAAGGGCTATAAGTGGCTTTCAGGGAGCCAGCGGTTCATAGCTGGCGAACAGCACCGCGCCATAGTTAGCAAGACATCATGTAAATGTTACAATTCCCGTGATGAAGCGCGAGATTCGCCAATTGGTGCAGCAACTTCATGATAGCCAGGGCCGGGTTCTGGTCGTCACCGCCGGCGCGGGTACACAGGCCGTCGCCTGGCTATTGGGCGTGGCTGGCGCCAGTCGGACTCTGCTGGAAGCCCTCGTGCCCTACGACGAATCATCCTTTAATAACTTCCTCGGCCAGGTACCAAGTCAATACGTGGCCCCGGAAACGGCCGGTTTGCTGGCCGGCCGGGCTGTCAACCGCGCCCAGCGTCTGTTTAAGGGTCCCGACCCGGTGATCGGCCTGGCCTGCACCGCGACCATCGTCACCGATCGGCCAAAGCTCGGACCCCACCGGGCCCACATTTGCGCTTGGACGGCCGAAAAGATCGTCCACCATAGCCTGCACTTGGACAAAGGCGCTCGAGACCGCAAGGACGAAGAAGGACTGATCAGCCGGCTGGTACTCAATACGCTGGCCGAGGCTTACGGTCTGGAGAAGAGACTGCCACTGCACCTGACTGCTAAAGATGAACACGAATGCCGCCGCGATGAAGTAGGCCAGGCCAGTCGGCGGTTGCTCCAGAGTCAGAAGGGCTTTTTCTCGATCACAGCCGATGGCCTGCTAGGCGAGACGACCAACGGAGCGGCCATCTTGCCAGGCGCCTTCAACCCGCTGCACCAGGGCCATACCGCGCTGTCCCAGGTCGCGGCCGAGGAGCTGCAAAAAGACGTGATCTTCGAACTCACGGCCATCAACGCCGACAAACCGCCGCTGGCCGACTACCAGGTGTTGGGTCGTCTGCTGCAATTCGCTGGCCGTTACCCAGTCCTCGTCAGCGCCGGCCCGACCTTTCTGACCAAGGCCCGCTTATTCCCCGGAACGACTTTCGTCATCGGTTATGATACGGCCGCTCGCATCCTGCAGCCACACTACTACGGTGGTCGCCAGGATCAGATGCTGGCCGCCCTGGCTGAGATTCGCGAGCGTCGCTGCGATTTTTTGGTCGCCGGCCGCAGCGACGATAATGGCAGATTTCATGAAGCCAGCGATCTACGCGTCCCTGATTCCCTCGACGACCTGTTCCGGCCACTGCCCGGCAGCCGGTTCAGGCACGATATCTCCTCCAGCGCGATTCGCTCTGGAATCAGCAGCTAATCAAGCGTCACGTCAATCCGACGCGTCGGACCGACGCATCGACCCGATTTGAAGGCGCTGTCCGTTCCCTAATCAGCGACGATGACTTCCAGAGCTTCCAGCTGCTCTAGATCGTCGAGCAAAACTTCGTAGCCGCCTTGCCAGAATTCAGCCGATCGGATGTCGATGCCCGCCTTATCCAGGATCCGCGCCGGAGCGTCGCTGCCGCCGGCTGCCAGTATCTCGAAATACCGCGGCTTG
The DNA here is from genome assembly GCA_041570195.1 of Promineifilaceae bacterium (SeqCode). Taxonomy (GTDB): domain Bacteria; phylum Chloroflexota; class Anaerolineae; order Promineifilales; family Promineifilaceae; genus UBA11865. The sequence continues at coordinate 57,333 of JBFFWQ010000017.1, forward strand.
AAGGCATCCCCTTCCTCAAGATATTGCTGGTATAGCGACAGAACCAGCAGCTGACCGAAGGCGTAGGCATAAACATAGAACGGCACCTGGTAAATGTGTGGAATCACCAGCCATTCCAGCCTGAAATCATCACTAATGCTCATTGAATCGCCAAATTGCTCGGCCAGGTTATGTGCGTACAGCTCGTTCAACTCGTCGATGGTCGCGCCCTTCTTGACCATTTCGTGGGCGTCGCGCTCGAAGATGGCGAAATAAGCCTGGCGCATAATGGTGGCATAGTTGTCGTCCATCTGGCGAAACAGTAGGTCGCGCTGCGTCTCAGGATCCGGATCCTCGGCCAACAGGCGATCGATCACGATCATCTCGCCGAATGTCGACGCGGTTTCCGCTAATGGCAGCGATGACTGCTGTGTCAGCGCGCTATGGTGTGCGGCCAACATCGAATGGACAGCATGGCCGAGTTCATGGGCCATAGTGGCCACGTCTCGCGGCCGGCCGTGATACGATTGCAATATCCACGGCGTATGGTCTGGCGATACAGTCGCGCAGAAGGCACCGCCCCGCTTGCCTTTGCGCACTTCACTGTCGATGTGGTCCTCGGCAAATACCCGTTCGGCCAACTCGGCTACCCGGGGATCGAATCGACGGTAGCTGCTGAGCACGAGATCGATCGCATCAGCATAGGCAAAACGTTTCTCCGTTTTGATGACCGGCGCATAAATATCATAGCGACGCAATTGTTTCATTCCCAGCCAACGCGCCTTCAGGCGAAAATATCGTTGAAAGATCGACGCGTTCTGGCGGGAAACCTCTAGCAGCAGATCGACGACTTCGTCTGGTACATCGTTGGCCAGATTGCGAACAGCCATCGGCGTGGCGAATCCCCGCAGCTGTAGATTTTCGCTTTGCCAATCCCGTACCCGCGATTGGTATATCAGGCCCAACACCGGCTTATCCTGCTCATATACGCGGAGCAACTCCTGGTAGGCGGCCGCCCTGAGTTCGGGGTCCGGGCTGTGGTAGTGAACAGTCAACTCATCTCGGGTCATTTCCTGAATCTCGCCACCGATCTCCAGGTTAAATACATAGCGGGCGGTAATGGTACTCAGCAAGGTCATTAACGCCGCCGAGCCATTAACGTTCTTAAGATTCACCACTCGTTCTTCCGGCTCTGACAGCGTATACGGCCGTTCCAGCCGCAGCGCCTCCAACCAATAACGATAGTCGCCGCTGTTGCCCAGCAACCGTTCAGCTACCTTTTCGTCCAGCCTCTTCCACCAAAGCTCAAAGAAAAGGACTCGGTTGTGCGCTTCGGCCGCCATCTGGCGAAAACGGGCCAGCGCGGCCTGGGCGGCCTGATCTTGTGTATCGGCCGAGAATCTCAAACTGGCAAAGGCAAAGAGAGCGCTGATTTCTTTATCCAGCGCCTCGTGTTTTTCCAACAATTCCAGGAACGCTCCCGTCACAAACTCATCCGTGGGTTCTGGCGACAAATCTGCCCTGGCCGCCTCAATCTCCATCAACAACGCCTTGACGCGTTCCAGTGCCAACTCGACCTCTGGCCCGTCAAAAGCCGTAAACAGATCGTCCAGGCTCCACGGCCCCTGGTGATACTCATTACCCGCCATCATTACTCTCCAGATCATTCATTATGTAAACTTAATTCGCCATTTACCACTTGCCACCCGCCACTCGCCCCCTCACCTCCGCTCCCCCAGCTCAATACTCTGTCGCAACCTGACGACCGTATCCGGCGGATAGTAGCCCTTACGCAAGCTAACATTAGCGTAGATCAGGCTGTTCCGGCCGATGATACAGCCAGGATTGAGCACCGCGTTGCAGCCGGTCTGGGCCCTGTCGCCCAGAATCGCGCCGAACTTCGCCAGTCCCGTATCATATTCCTGCCCGTCGACGACGAGCTTAATCGTCGGTCTTTTCCCCGTTTGCGCGTCTTTCTCGCTAACCAAAGTCAGATTACTCAGCTTGGTGCCGGCGCCGATATTGGTGTTCTGGCCGAGAATGCTGTCGCCAACATAATTGAAATGCGGCGCACAGGCACCGCTCAACAACAAACTGTGCTTGGCCTCGCTGGCGTGGCCCAGTATGCTGCCCGGCATCATGATCACATTCTCACGCACAAAGGCGCCATGATTCACCAGCGCCCCCTGACCGATATAGGCCGGCCCCATCACAAAGGCCGCCGGCGCCACCCGCGCCCCTTCGGCGACATAGACTTGTGGGCCAATGGTGGCGCCCGGTGATACGTCGCCAAGAATCGTCTGCCCATGGCCAACAAGTCGTTCAACATGCGCAGCCAGGCCCCATAATGCCTGCCACACGATTTCGCAGCCGTCGAATATCTCGGCCGCCAGCGAATCGCTCAAGTCAAAGAAATCGTTCGGATGTAACATCATAGGATCTGCAGAGCCTCTTCAATGGCTGGCGTAAGTCGAACCAGAAAATCATGGACGGGTTCTAATACCAGCCCGATAATTGCCCAGACCGGGAAAAAATCCCAGCGAATGTAGGCATTGATCGCAAAGCGCTTGTCGCTGTAATCCCATGGGCAGCGGCCGCTAACGCGGGCGATCAGCCAGCCCGTAACCAGTTCGACGGTCGTAAATCCAATGGACCAGATGAGCGCCCGGACGAGCGCCGGCAAATCCCGGATCAAATCATGGACCGGCTCATAAAACACGACCAGCAGGCCATAAATGGGAAACATCCATAGATAGGTCGTTCCCACCAGCCGCCAGTCTCGTTTGGGAAAGCTATCTGTCAGCGCAGTGAATACGACTTCACCGCACCAACCGCCCAACCCATACAGTATGTAACGAATCAGCATGCTAATACGCTCTGATCACTAAACGCCAGAACATAGCCGCCGCCAGACTCTTGGGTACACCGGCCGCCGCGCATAGCTGCCTGTCAATAATAACTGAGAGTATTTAGCGGGGTTCCACCGAAATCTTGATGGCCGTTCTTTCCTGGTCGTCAATCACCACTTCGGCAAAAGTCGGTACGCAAACGACGTGAACATCCTCATCAGCCAGGTAACCCGTGGCGATGGCGATCGCCTTCACCGCCTGGTTGACCGCTCCCGCGCCAATGGCCTGTACTTCGGCCCGCCCAGCCTCACGCACCACGCCAGCGATAGCGCCGGCGACCGATGCTGTCCGTGATCGGGCCGAAACCTTAATAATGCTCATGTTTTCCTCCATGTAATGTGACTGGCCCGAAAAGTCGCCTCTGAATTAAACGCCACGCGACGCGCAACGATTGCTCTGTGCCTCGGATGGTGATTCCAGGTCAGTAAGTCTAAAATGTCAGGTCGGAGGGAAATATGCCTTCCCGCTGATTGGCATTCTAGACAATTTACGAGCCTATTGTCAAGCAATTAGGCGCCCATTTTCGTGATTGGTTGCATAAACCTGGCATTTTGGCTGAGAGTGCGGCAGAATCCGGCAAATTCCCTACTTCATTCTGGCCCGTGCCATCCGATGCAACCAACTGCATTGGAGTGCATCAAAATTCACGTTTCGAGTCGTATCCAACGGTGTTTACTGCCTGTCAATCGGCCGGCTGGCGCCCGCGATTCAACGGTAAATATGGTAAACCCTCGCTCGCAGAGCCCATCGATAGCGGTGCAGGCCATTTCCAAAAACACAACCTTAAAACTTTAAAACGCTCTAGAGAATCTCTTTCTAAAAAGATCGAACCTTTTAACATTGTTTACGTCAACTTTCATTGCGGCCGCCGCCATCGTCTGTTAGAATGTTTGACGGTAGAAGGAGTGGTGCCGTTGTATGGGTCAGTGACCAACCGGTTATTGGTGGAAGAGGATTTTTCTCTTCTGCCTGCGGCCACTGGCAGAAGTAGGAGCGACGCCGGTCTAGGTTTGATCGATTGCCTTGCACTCTGATCTGATTTTGATCTCAGTACCAGCGTAGCCAACATAGAATTGCTTGCACGGCCAGTTGCGCCTTTCGCTAGTTGAGCGATTGCCCTGTGTGCGTACCCCGGGGCCGGAAAGGGTACGACAACGGGTCCATCACCGGATGCCAATTGCATATTGGGTTTAAGTAACCTGGTTCAGGACTCTTTTTGGGTTGCTTGGTGGAGGTTGCCTGACGGCAACAAGTACGGTTAAAACGACTATGAACTCAGAACTAGCTTGGAAGGCGACCCTAGGGGAATTAGAACTTCAGATGACGAAGGCCACCTTCAATACCTGGCTACGGGATGCCAGCCTGGTATCGGCTGAAGAAGACACCTACGTCGTCGGTGTGCGCAACGATTACGCCAAAGACTGGCTTGAAAGTCGTTTGAGCGGCACCATCACCCGCACCCTGTCAACTATCGCCGGCAAGCCGGTGGCTGTCGATTTCATCGTTCGGTCTGACGAACAAGGCGATTCGTCATCCCCGACGCCGTCCACGTCCAATGGCGTGACCAGAAAGACGATGATGCAGACCGCCGGCGACACCCTGACGTCTGCGAATGGCCAGACGCAGAGCCGGTATACGTTTGCCACTTTTGTCGTCGGGGCTAGCAATCGGTTGGCTCACGCGGCCGCCCTCTCGGTCGCCGAACAGCCGGGCAGCACGTACAACCCACTCTTCATCTATGGCGGTGTTGGCCTGGGCAAAACACATCTACTTCACGCTATTGGGCACCGCAGCAGGGATCTTGGCTTTGACTTCCGCTATGTCTCTTCCGAAACTTTCACCAACGACCTGATTCAGTCGATTCGCAGCCAGGATATGGCCTCATTCCGCGAGCAGTATCGAACCCCCGACATCTTGCTCATCGACGACATCCAATTCATAGCTGGCAAGGAAAGCACCCAAAAGGAACTGTTCCACACTTTCAACGATCTACATAGTCGCGGCCGGCAGGTCGTGCTTTCCAGCGATCGGCCGCCAAAAGCCATGGTCACCTTGGAAGAAAGACTTCAATCGCGCTTCGAGTGGGGCTTAATGGCCGATATCCAGTTGCCCGATATCGAAACGCGCATGGCCATTCTGCGGGCCAAGGCCGAGTCCAGTGGCGTAGATGTTCCTGACAGCGTCCTGAATACCATCGCCCATTACGTGCGCAAAAACATCCGCGAATTGGAAGGCGCCCTGAACAAGGTGATTGCCTACGCTGAATTGACTGGCGGAGAAATCGACGAGCAATTGGCCAGCATGGCCTTATCTGATCTTCTGCACCGGCCCGAGAAACTGACTATCGAGCGAGTGGTCGATATCGTCGCCGGCTACTATCACGTGACCGTTGATGCATTACTAGGCTCAGGCCGCAGCCGTATGGTGGCCTTTCCGCGACAGATGGTCATGTATCTGGCCCGCACCGAAACCGGCATGTCATATCCGCAGATTGGCGAGCACTTGGGCAAGCGTGACCATACAACCGTGCTGTACGGTCACGACAAGATCTCCGAGCTCCTGGAAACTGACGATACAGTGCGCCGCGACGCCCTGGAGATCAAAGCCATCCTCTACGATTCAGAAACAGCATGATTAGTTGACATACCCCCATATATGGGTCTGGGCAAGGAACCACCGACAAAAGACCGGGTTCGATAGGAACCCGGTCTTTTGTCTTTTCTGTGGATAAGTGTGAGAAAGTTGTGGAAAACTGCGAGTTTCGGTGGAGAATTCATCCGCCGCTCATTTGTTCTTCTTCGGAAAAACGCCTATATATCGGGACATTCGCTGGCACGACTTCCACATATACCGATTTTGAGTTAAGCAGGCTCATTTCGACCAAATTGGGTCGACATAAGTTATCAGGAGTTATCCGCTGTACCATCCACAGGTTTTTCCGAACCATACAGCGCAAACGACCACAGATATAGGGCATCAGGTGGGCAGAACCCGTATGCAGGGTGAAGCAAGCACTTATACACATATCCACACCCCCTACGACGACTACTATTTCTAATAGATAATAATGAACAAATTGGTGGATAATAAAAACATGCCGAAAAGAACACTTTTAAACAAGCTATAATTGACTTGATGTTACTACCCGACGTGCTAGCTTCTTTACGAATGAATCGTGATTTTATGAGCCAGGTGGTTGCCTGGGAACGTATCCCCCCGCGTCGGGCGCGTGCTGTTGCCGTGCCAGAAAAGCTAGCGCCTCGCCTGGTCGCCGCGCTCGAATCTCGCGGAATCACCGATTTCTATAGCCACCAGCAGGCCGCGATTCAGTCGGCTTTGTCTGGCGCCAACGTCGTCATTTCTACGGCCACGGCTTCTGGCAAGTCTCTCTGTTACACGATACCCGTACTGGATAAGCTACTGACCCAGCCGTCCGCTCGGGCCCTCTATCTTTTTCCCACTAAGGCACTGGCCCACGACCAACTGGCGGAAACCTCGGCCTTGATCGCCGCCGGTTCATTACCTGTCGTCGCCCACGGCTACGATGGTGACACACCCCAAAACCAACGTCATCAGATTCGACATTCGTCGGGCATCCTGATCACCAACCCGGACATGCTCCACGCCGGCATGCTGCCCCAACATACGGCCTGGCGAAACCTCTTCTCTCAACTGTCATACGTCGTCCTCGATGAGATGCATGTCTATCGCGGCGTCTTCGGCAGTCACGTGGCCAATGTGCTGCGCCGCCTGAAACGCATCTGTCGCTTCTATGGCGCCGATCCCCAATTTATCTGTTGCTCGGCTACCATCGCCAATCCTAAAGAACATGCCCAGCGTCTGATAGAAGAGCCTTTCATTTCCATTGAAGAGCCGGACAACGGCGCGCCGACCGGCGAGAAACACTTCATCCTCTACAACCCGCCTATGGTGGATGAGGATCTGGGGCTGCGCCGCAGCGCTATCCTGGTGGCTAAGGACGCCGCCGCTTCTTTTTTGAGCCAGGACATCCAAACCATCGTCTTTGCCCGGGCCCGGCAGAGCGTGGAATTACTGCTGACTTATCTGAAGGACGAGATGACCGAAGAGGGGCGCCGGCCGGAGTCGGTCGTCGGCTACCGCGGTGGCTACTTGCCCTTGGAGCGCCGGGCCATCGAGCAGGGCTTGCGGGACGGGACGATTCGCGGCGTCGTTGCTACCAATGCTCTGGAATTGGGCATCGACATCGGCCGCTTGTCGGCCGCCATCCTGACCGGTTATCCCGGCTCCGTTGCCTCTACCTGGCAACAAGCCGGCCGCGCCGGCCGCCGAGAGGCCCAGTCGGCCGCCATCCTGGTTGCCGGCGCCAGTCCGCTGGATCAATACATCTGCCGCCACCCCCGCTTCCTGTTCGGCCGTTCACCCGAGAACGCGCTCTGCAATCCGGATAATCTGCGCATCATCACCCGCCATTTGGCCTGCGCTGCATACGAGATCCCCTTGCGAGAAGACGAGCCTTTCGGTAGCTTCGACGATGTCTCTTCCTTGCTGGAAACACTGGCCGAGGCCGGCCTTGCCTACCGGACCAACGATCAATACCATTGGCTTGGCCAAGGTTTACCGGCTCACGAATTCTCATTGCGCACCAGCGGCGACGATACGGTCGTCATCCAGGATGTAAGCGGACCATCGCCCCACGTGATAGGCGAGATTGATTTGGATAGTGTTCCCCTTTTGGCCTACGAAGGCGCCATCTACATGCACCTGGCCCGCACTTACCGGGTCGATAATCTGGACTGGGACGGCCGGTTAGCCGATGTCCTGCCGGTGGACGTGGATTACTACACCCGTTCCAGCATGAGCAGCACCATCCGCAGCTTAAGCCCCGAAGTCGAGTCCGACGCGGCCGGGCTTTCCCATGCCTACGGCCAGGTGGTGGTCGTCACCAGGGCCACCGGCTTTCGTAAAATCAAGCGTTACACCCACGAGACATTGGGCTTTGGCGAGATCAATTTGCCCGAGAGCGAATTGGACACCGACGGTTACTGGCTCGTCTTCGGCCGGGAGTTGACCGAGCGGTTAGTCGCCGCGGGCATCCTGGTCGCCCCCAATGACTATGGACCTAATTGGCGGGAGCAGCGCTTGAAGGCCTTGGAGAGGGATGGGCATCGTTGCCGGACCTGCGGCGCGACAGCTAGGCCAGGCCTGGGCCTGCATGTCCATCATATCCGGCCCTTTCGCGACTACCGCTACGAACGTGACAAGAATGATGCCTATCGTGTCGCCAACAAATTGGATAATCTGGTCACCCTATGCGCCAGCTGTCACCGGCGGGCCGAGGCTGGTCAGCAGACCCGCTCGGCCCTTGGCGGCCTGGCCTATGTTTTGGGCAACCTGGCCCCACTATTCCTCATGTGCGATCCAGGCGACATTCAAGTCAGCGCCGAGAATCGCAACCCATTGACCCAGGCGCCCACCGTCGTCGTCTACGAGCGCATCGCTGCCGGCGTAGGCTTCAGCCAGCGACTCTTTGAACTACGGGACGAGTTGCTGGCTTCGGCCCGCGAGTTGGTCGCCGATTGTCGCTGCCGTGATGGCTGCCCGGCCTGTGTGGGTCCCCCAGGCGAGATCGGACCGGAGACGAAAGCGGCCACCGGCCGCCTGATCGACATGCTCTCCCGTCATGCCGAAAGCGTCGACCTGGTTCACGACGAAGGACCTGGCCTGGATCATGAGGCTCAACCCGGCCGGGCAAATGGCCCTGCACCTTTTGTAGATGAGCGATGATGAACGCCGATATTCCCTTTGAGGATTTTGGCGGCCAGGGGGCGCTGGTCCATTTTGCCACCGCTAATGCCTATCCACCTGGGGCCTACCACAAGCTATTGACGTTTTTGGCTGGGCGTTATCATGTTCTGGCCGTACATCACCGGCCGTTGTGGCCCGGCAGCCGGCCGGACGAGCTGAATGACTGGGATGGAGTTGCCGACGATCTCATTCGTTTCTTCGATCAACAGGGTCTCAGGCATGTCATAGGTGTCGGGCATTCACTGGGCGCGGTAGCAACCATGATGGCTTCCTTAAAACGTCCGGATCTTTTCCGTGCCCTGGTACTCATCGAACCGGTCTTCTTACCCCAGCATGTGCTTGAATTACTGGTTGCCGGCACGACCTTAGAAGAACCTTACGAGACGCCCCTCGTCAAGATTGCCCGCAACCGCCGCAACGGTTGGCCTGGCCGCCAGGATGTGTTTGACCATTATCGCTCAAAACGGGTCTTCGGCCGCCTGTCTGACGAAGCGTTATGGGATTACGTGCGGCACGGCACGGTTGAAAACGAGAGTGGCGGGGTCCACCTCTTCTATTCCCCGGAATGGGAAGCGCGCATCTATACCTTGCCGCCCACCCGCGTTTGGCAGTTGATTCCGGAAGTTACCCATCCGACGCTGGCTATACGCGCTCGGGAGACGGACACCTTGATGGAAGGAGCCTGGTCGCTGTGGCAGCAACTGCAGCCCAGCGCCCAATTCAAGGAGTTTCAAGAGAGCGGGCATCTGTTGCCCATGGAGCGGCCGGACGATGTGGCGGCCGAGATAGGCGCATTTATCGCCGGCCTGCTTCCTAGCTGAACCCTTGGATTAACTTTGATCTGGCCGCCAGCCGCGGCTGGTGAGCAATTTGCCCAGCGTCGGTAGCCCGTCCATCGGCGTCAGCTTCTTACCTTCCTCCCGATGTTCATAACGTATCGGCGCTTCCAGAATCGTCACCCCCGATCGTAACAGCTTGGCCGTGATCTCGGCTTCAATCTCAAATCGCCGGCTCTGTAAATTCAACGACTGCATCAACTCCCGATCGATGAGCTTATAACACGTTTCCATATCCTTCAGATCTTGACCGTAGAGGACATTGGTGGCCAACGTCATGGCCTGGTTCCCCCAACGCATCAAGCGCGATCGGTGACGCAAATCGCGGACTCCATAGACTGCGCTTGCATCGTTGTCCACATACATGCTAACTAGTTGCGCGTAGTCTTCGGGAAAATATTCCAAGTCAGCATCCTGGATGATGACGGCGTCGCCGCTAGCCTGGGCCAGTGCGGTGCGGATGGCGGTTCCCTTGCCGCGATTCTCTGGATGGGTCAGCAGGATGACGTCATCCGCAATAGCCTGGGCCAATTCTTCCTTCGTGGCCTGGTCCGAGCCATCGTCGACGACGATGATTTCTTTCTCTATCTCGACCGCCCGCACGCGATCGAGCAAAATCGCAAGGGTCGTTGCTTCGTTGTAGATGGGAATGATAACGGTTAATCTCATGATTATTCTGGCAGTTGCCGAACCGAGACTGTTCTTCTTAGTAACACTTCTTCCAATCTGGCCAGAGACGTTTGGCGAGGCACAAGCAGCACATTACGTTACTGGAATTATAGGCCAAAGCAAAGAGAATACCAGGCGTCAAATAGGGGTGTAGTAAAAACCCGTAAAGAAAAGAGATAGACAAAAAGAGCCTCTTGTGATTTTGTTAAGAAAGCACAAAACAA
>JBFFWQ010000018.1:0-65616 GCA_041570195.1 Promineifilaceae bacterium (SeqCode)
GTTGCCCTGCGGATCCAGACCGACCGCATCGTGGTCATCAATACCGGCGGCGAAGGCGGCGCGGGCTCGTCCAGATCACCAACGACGCGGCCAATATCGTCTCCCAGGTGCCGGCCACGATCGAGGCGCTGACCGGCGTGGACTTGATCAACGCCTTGCAGTTCCTGCCCAGCCTACAGCCGACCTACGTTGACGAAGGCGGCGAGCAGGAATCTCAAATTCACGCAGGTCCGCGACGATCAATTCAGCGCGCAATGATTCGCGTTTGAGTCTTTGCCGGCTCCTTCGATTCAGACCGACAGAGAATATCGGCACACGGTATTGTAACCAAGGTAATGAAGTGCTAAAATCATCGAGTAATTGGTGGCCCTTCATAGGAGCTAACATCACGCAGCCACCTGATCCTTGCACGGCATTTGCTGAGCGGCCGATCTCAGAAGTAGATCGAGGACATTCGAACCCCGGTCACTTAACACTGGCGGTTCCCGTCCTTCTATCAAGGCATTCGCCTTTGCTCAGTCCCAAATAGGAGCAAACCATGGCCAAGACCCACAATGGCTACTTTCTAATCGCGGATATCACCGGGTATACCCAGTATCTAAGTGAATCAGAGTTGGAACATGCCCAAGATACCTTAACGGCCTTATTGCAGTTGTTAGTCGAAAACACCCGTCCCCCCCTGGTCATCTCGCGTTTGGCCGGTGACGCCGTGATCAGTTACGGCTTGAGGGAAAACTTCTTTCATGGCCAGGCATTTATCGAAAAAATCGAAGACACCTACGTAACCTTCCGAAAAGCGATAGAGCGGTTGGTTGTCAACAACACCTGTAAATGTAACGCTTGTGCCAATATTTCAAACCTGGATTTGAAATTCTTCATCCACTTTGGGGAATTCGGTATCCAGCGGATATCTGATGACCATGAGGAGTTAGTCGGCAGCGACGTTAACTTATTGCACCGCTTGCTCAAGAACAGCGTGACAGAAGAGACTGGTGTTCGGGCGTACGCCTTATACACGGAAGAAGCGATCCAGCAACTGGATACTAGAGAGTTAGTGACTGGCATGACGCCTCATATGGAGCGTTATGAACATCTGGGTGAAGTGAAGGTCTGGATCCAGGATATGCATCCTGTATGGCAGGAGAAGCGAGAGGCGGTGAAGGTTACCTTTCCGGCCGAAAAGACCTGGTGGACCGATGCTATCGATATCGATATGCCCCGTGAACGTGTCTGGGATTACTTGATTCAGCCGGAGTTTCGAAACAGCCTCATAGGCACTGATAGAATGGAGATAAGCAATAGCAAGGACGGCCGCATCGCTCCCGGGAGCGTCTACCAGTGCTACCACGGCGATAACGTGGTGCCCCAGACTGTCCTGGAGTGGCAGCCATTCGAAAGCATGCTCCTCAAAGAGCTTTTTCCCATGAATCACAATGTTAGCTATCTCGCCGAATACCGTCTGCAATCGATAGAATCGGGCGCCCGACTGACGAGAGAAATCGCCTATCCGGAAGGACCCCTCTTTGGGCGTACGATGCTGCGCGTCATGTCTCTTATGTTCAAACCCATCAACAGAAGACTATTCAATAGTTTTAAAACCCGGATTGAGGAGGATTATCGATCCCAGGGCGAGTTGCCGGATTCCAAAGACGATTATTCTGAAAAGCAATTAAAAGAAGCGGCCGCGGCTGGGCTCCAAGCCTCTACTGGCGGCCAGGAAGTTTGAGGCACAATGAGTCTATTAGCTGAATCTTCAGCTAAGCTAATGATCCAAGACCTGATCTTTTCACAAAGATATTCGTGATTAGCCGCGTATATCTATGTTTTATAGACTGGAGTTGAGTAATGACAGCAAAGCTTGAACTTACAGAAACGCACAACCGGTCCATTGATAAAGTGTTTCAATTTATTGCCGTCGAACACGTCCGTAACCATCCTCGCTGGGATCCGGAGATGAAATTGGAGAAACTAACGGATGGACCAATAGGCGTTGGGACCGTCATCCACCGGATAAATAGTCATAGCGGCACTCCAGTCGAAGGGACGATGGAGGTGACAGAATTCGAGCCCAATCAATCGATGGGTGTTGTGATTCGTGATGGTGGGGCTGAAACGCGAGCAAGGATGACATTCGAGGCCCTCGGCGAGGAGCAAACGCTCGTTACCACCTATGTCGAGATTCCCGGTCTGGATGAGTCGACAGACACCGCTCCTCTTGCCAAGGCTATTGGACGCAGTATCCGTAATCGCAAGCTGCTAATCAAGGCTGAACTGTAGCATCCGTTTCGGCATACGGACGCCTGATGAGGCAAGACAATTATCGCGGAGGAGTTCTAAAGCCTACATAGAGATTTCAAGCGACGCCTGCATTAGACAGTATGTATTGCTGGTGACTTTCCTTTCGAAATCCGGTATATTAGATTGTCATTGAAGACAACCGCTCCCTTATTTGATTCACATCCGTGAAGTCAGTAGTTCGAGTCCGATCGCGCCCACTTTTCCCCTCCTGATTGTACGTCAGCCACAATGTTAAGTAGCCTCACCTGAAATGGCGAGGCATGATCCCCGTTTGTCGGCGCAGTCCATATCCCAAGGGATGTGTATCCTACTCCAATGAGCCAGTGGAACAGTACCGAACGCAGTTCCCTAACGAAGTCGAGGAGGCCATCGCAGCCTACCAGCGGGCCAAAGCGCGTATGAGGGCCGAGGACCGGCGCTTCCCGGAAATGCGGCGCGATAAGCTCGGCGTCAGGCGGCCGCAACATTGCTTCTTAAAGAGAAAGTCCACCCAAAATCGTGCAGGAGATGTTAGGTCATTCAACCATTCAACGATTTCGTTGACACTTGACACCTATTCGCATATCCTACCTGACATACAACAGGAAGCAGCTGACAAGATGGACAAGATCTTCGGTTAGGTGTAGCAGTTGTGCTACGCTTCAATCAACATATTGGAGATTTTTGAGGCATTTGAAACAGTTGTTACCGGAGGTAGAAGCACCTTGCCCCAGTAGCTCAAAGGATAGAGCGCCGGACTTCTAATCCGAAGGTTGGGGGTTCGAGTCCCTCCTGGGGTGCTCAACAAAAATACCCGAGTTCAGCCCGATGACATCGGGCTGTTGGTAGCGCGGAAATCAGAAATAGATCACACCGCGTGCCATTTCTCCGGCTAACATATCAGCATAAGCTTCGTTGATCTGCTCCAGCCTGTACTTCCTTGAGATCAGTCCATTCAGGTCTAGCCTACCCTTAAGGAAAAGGTCGGCATAGAGCGGAAAATCCCGGGCCGTGTTGGCCGTGCCGTAGTAAGAGCCGGTTACGGTCTTTTCTTGTCGAGTAATTATCGCGCCTGGCAGATTAGTCCCGCTGCCCATGGGCGAGACGCCAACCAACACAACCGTACCGGCCGGGCGAACAGCTTCCAACGATAGCTCCTGTACGGCCGGTATACCAATGGCCTCGAACACATAATCAGCTCCCCGCCCCTCTGTCAGGTCACGGATGTCCTGGACCACATCAGGACTATTGATTAACACGTCGGTCGCCCCAAAGCTTTGGGCCAGATCGCCCTTGGTCTCGTTAGTATCGACGGCGATGATCTGCCGGGCGCCGGCCAGCAGAGCGCCCATGATGATACTAAGGCCCACCCCACCGGCGCCGAAGACGACGACGCTGCTGCCCGGTTCCACCCGGACCGTATTGAGGGCCGCCCCCACGCCGGTAGTCACCGCACAGCCAATGAGCGCCGCCACATCCAGTGGCAGATCATTGCGCAAGCTGACACAACATTCTTGAGGCACGACGGTGTAGTCGGCAAAGCAGGCCACGGCGCTAAAATGATAAACAGGTTGACCGCCGATCGACAGGCGTGTTGTACCGTCCATCATGGTGCCGGCCCATAATGGTCCGACGTACGTGGTGCACAGGTTCGGCCGGTCACGCAGGCAGTAAAAACACTCGCCACAATTAGGAGCCCAATTTAGAGCGACTGGATCGCCCACCTTTATGCCGATCACGCCATCACCCACGGCTTCGACGAGGCCGGCGCCCTCGTGCCCGGCTACGACAGGCATGGGATGCTTGGTGCCACCCGTCACCAGGTGATAGTCGCTGTGACAGACGCCGGCGGCGGCCATTTTGACCAAAACCTCTCCATCGGCAGGCGGCGCCAATTCCACACTTTCAATTTTAAATGGTTGATGGGGTTCATACAGAACGGCAGCTCTCGTCTTCATCGTTACCTCCAGTGCCCAGGCTCAAACCTTCAACTTCTCCAACTGTTGCCAATCGATCTTCACCCCAAGCCCCGGTGCCTCCGGCAAGGTGACATATCCATCACTGGCTTCTATAGGGACCGGCAGAATGAAGTCTCGCCTTTCCGGCGTCCAGCCAGGTGGATCAAAGGGGTACTCAACAAAGGGCGCCCGAGACACGGCCGCGGCCACGTGCAAGTTGGCCAATAATACCAGGCCATCGCCCCAGGTATGGGGTGAATAGATGGCCCCTGACATCTGGACTTCCGAAGCCAGTTGCCTGGCCCTTAGGATGCCCGTGCTCCAGACGACATCGGGCTGGTAGACGTCCAAAGAGCCATGCTTGAGATATTGTCGTAACGTGGCAAATTCGCGGTTCCCTTCCCCACCGGCGATGCGCAACCGCACCCTTTGTCGCAATGCGGCCAGGCCCTCGTAATCATGGCGGTGTAACGGTTCCTCCAACCAGAATACATTCACTTCATCCAGTGCCTGGGCCACCCATAAAGCCGTCTTGAAATCCCAGTGGGCCGATTCATCCCCCGGCATCTGCCAGGCCTGGTTGGCATCGATCAGGATAGCCATGTCCGGCCCAACTGCCTGGCGTACAGCCTGTATTACCGGGATATCATCTTGTGGATTCGGAGCATGCAAACGAATCTTTAGCGCTGGAAAGCCGAGTTCTTTGAGCCAGATGGCCGACTCGGCCCGCTCTTGGGCAACTTTTCGTTCGCCAGTGGAAGCATACAGCCGCACCCGCCGGCTTCGGCCGCCCAGCATTCTCCACAGCGGTTGCCCGGTTATCTGGCCCATCAGATCCCACAAGGCTACTTCCAGTGGCCACATGCGACCGTAGTGGAACTGCAGCGTATCCAATATTTGCACATGCCGCTCGATGGAGAAAGGGTCCCGGCCGATAAACAGCTCTTCGAGCCCCTGGAAACCGAGCATGGCGTCGCCGGCTCCCACGCCCTCATAGTCGCCGGCCCGCACCCGGACGATGGTCGTCGTATGGCTCACCCTTGGCCGGGGATCCCAGTATGCCAGGAATGGCGGGTCCAATGGCAATCGATAATGCTGGATTTCAATCGCGTCGATGGTATGTTTCATGTGCTTGTCGCTCTTGTTGTTGCCAACAGACCCCGTAACTGCAATTGGTCCAGACACGCATCACCCGGTTCGGCCGAGTCCGCGTCCCAGCCCATCAATTCGTAATAACGTCGTTTGGCCCAGGCAAATTCTTCATCGCTGATCTCCACCCCGGCGATCGGACCTTTCTCAAATGCTTTGCGGACCCGTTTAGGCAATCGGTCATCTTCGGCCGTGAAGCCCTCCCGCAGGTTGAATAGCCGTGACAGCGTTTGGGCCCGGGCGCCGACGTCCAATATATCTTGAATCGTGTAGTCGAGGCCGGTTACACCAGAAAGAGCCTGAGCGAAATGCTCATACCGGTAAGGGTAGAAGTGACAATTAACGGCGCAGTCCTGGAAGTGCATCCAATTTAATTCGGTCACAAAAAGGCGCAGCTTGTCTTCATTGAGTACGGTATTTGAGAGGGGCCCGATCGGCTGGCCCTCGGGCAAGGCGCTGTTGACCCGCCGCAGTCCTTCTCCTTCCTGAACAAAGTCGGTGTCGTGAACGTTCATCATGTGATCGGCGCCCACCGGTGCAACGGCGTAACCGATGCCCATGGCATGCTTCAAGCGGGGTTCATGCATGGGCAATTCCTGCCCTTTGACGGTCAAATTAAAGGAGTTCGTGTCCGGTCCAAAACGCCGGCTCATACGATCCACGCCCATGGCCATCACGTCGCCAAAGCCTTCCCTTTTGGCAATCATCTCAACTGAACGAAGCAGAAGATCCGCATCCCCCCAGCGGTATTCCAGTCCACCGGTGTCCTTGGCCGTGAGGATGCCCCGCTCAAAACATTCCATCACGAAGCCGATCGAGGTCCCAGTGGAGATGACGTCCAGGCCATAGCCGTTGGCCAATTCATTGGCCTTTGACACGGCCAGGTTATCTGTCACGCCGCAGGTCGGCCCCAGGGCCGCCATGGCCTCATATTCAGGTCCACCATACTCCGGATTTAACTTGCGATAGTTGTCCTCATCGTCGTTCTCGAAGACCTGCTTGCAGTTGATAGGACACGATTGGCAAGTGTCCCGCCCCTTGAGGAACATCTCGTAGTTGCGTTCTCCGCTCAGCAATTCCGGCGCCTCAAACACGGGCTGGCCGAAGTTCCTGCTTGGCAGACCGCCGAGGTAGGACCAATTCATGAGCGAGTCCTGGGTTCCCCGGCCGATACCCTCGGCGGCCCAGGCGGCCAGCTCTTTGTAGTTGTTGCCTAGCCATTTGGCCGTGGCGGCGACCGGTGTACGGTTGGCGACCGGCACCTTCAATGTGCCGCGAACGGCTACAGCCTTGAGATTCTTTGAGCCCATCAGCGCGCCAAGACCATTGCGGCCGGCAGCCCGGTTGACATCGTGCATGATAGCAGAGTAAAGAACCCCATTCTCGCCGGCCGGGCCGATCTGCGCGACGCGGATACGATCGTCGTTTAGCTCCTGACGGATAGCCGTTTGCACTGGCAAGGTCTTCTGGCCCCACAGGTGTTCGGCCGGCCGGATCTCCACTTCACCGTTCTCGATCCACAAATATGCCGGCGATTCCGCCCGCCCGCGCAAGACCAAGACATCAAATCCAGTGCGCTTAAACTCATGCCCCCACCAACCGCCGGCCTCAGAGCTGGCAATGGCCCCGGTCAGGGGGGACTTGCCGCCTACTCCGTGCCTTCCAGAACCAGGTAGATTCGTACCCTGCATGATGCCTGGAGCGAAGATGAGTAGATTCTCTGGGCCAAGGGCATGAGCGCCCGGAGGTAGATCTCGCAGCAGCAAGTAAGCGACCATGGCTCTTCCGCCAACCAGAAGCCTGTAAAAGTCGTCTAGTGGAGATTCGATCTCGATCTCGCCGCTGGAGAGATCAATGTGCAGGATCTTTCCATGTGTACCACCGAGCATAATTCTCTCCTACGTGCGCTACTTTTCTTGCCGGCTACTGATGTCCACGTGGCTGCATCACCTCACGCGGCAAGTAGATGTTGAACTCCCGGCGAATTTGATCGTCGATTTCTTCGGGGACGATTTCTTGAAACTGGTTAAGTAGGATCTCGCGCGCTTGCCGGCGGGCTCGCTCGCGCATATCGAGGGCCCCTGCTGCTTCCCAATCGTCCCTGGAGCCGCGATCAACCGAGTGTGGATAATGATATTCGCTTTCCATCAGGGCTAGCGTCTGTGAATGGCCGAGGTAGTGACCTTCGCCATTGCAGACATCGTGAATGACATCCAGGGAGAGTGACTCCTCGGTCACTTCCAGGCCACACACCAAGCGCATGGCCTGACCGTTGATGTCGTCGTCGATGATATATTGCTCGTAGGCCACTGTCAGCATCGACTCTAGCATGCCGGCCGAATGGTGATTGAATTGCGCCCCGGCCAGGGCGACGGCGGCCGTGGTTAAACCCTTTTCGAATCCCGACTGCACGTCAGGCACTTTACTATCAGTCAGAGCCGATGAACTGTAAACCGGCAGTCCGTAGAAGTGGCTCATTTGAGCTGAAGCAGCGTTCATCAAAGCCAATTCGGCCGTGCCACCGATCATGCCGCCCGTGCGCAGGTTGGAGACCAGGGGCATGCCACCCATCAGAATTGGATGGCCCGACCGCAGTAACTGGACGTAGGTAATGCCGGCCAGTTCCTCGGCCACCACCTGGACCAGGGCGCCCACCAACGAGGCTGGGGCCGTAGCTCCAGCCTGTGGGGCAGATACCAGCGACACCGGAATACCAGCCCGCACAGCGGCCGTCAACGTTTCGACGGTCTCCTTGGCGAAGCGAAGCGGGCTGACCATGAAACCCAGGTTAAATGATAAGAACGGCCGATCCAGGAATGCCTTTTCCCCACCGGCCAGCAGGATGCCTAAACGCTTGATATCAGCCACTTTCTCGGCGTAATAGCAGCCGCCCATGACATGCTTGTTGGTGGCCGTCAAACAGGCGTAGAAGGTGTTCACGTCGATATCTTCGTTGGGTACGTCCCGGGCAACTACCGGACGCAAATAGAAGTGGATATTGTCCAACGTCTCGACCAACCGGCCGATGTCGTATAAGTCGCGTACAACCGTCTCTCTGGCCCGACCTGTTTCCAGATCCAATACGTTGACGGCCGCGCCGCCGGTGCCTAAATGCACCCGTCTACCTCGGAGATGCAAATCTGTCCGGCCGTCCCTGCTGTACAGTATGCAATCCTTGTTCACGCCTGCCAGGGCCCGCTCAACAATTTCACGGCGGAAGAAGACCCGGTCACGGGCTTTATCCACTCGCATGCCCGCCTGCGCCAGGATATGGCGGCACTCAGATTCCAGCACCTCCACGCCCGTTCTTTCGAGGACCGCCAGGGCCGCTTCATGAATGCGCCGCACGTCAGCGTCGGCCAGCGGCTTGTATTGCCCACCCTCCAGGCCCGGCGGTAGATAGTTCACTTTTCGTCGCTCGTGTCGTCTTGAACGCTTCTCTCGTCTCATTCCATTTGGCCTTTGAAACTCATTCGACCCGCTGTTCCTTCTCGCCGATATCAGCTGGCCACATCATTTCGAGTCAAACAAAAACGACCGGAGCCTGGACTGCCGCTAACCCTTCGGCAACGCCTGCATCGCCGCCTGACACCGTGACATGCGCTCCGCAAGCTAGCGCACGGCGGGACGCAGCGCCAGACGATGTGTCGTCCCTTAAGAAATAGACCCGCAGACGGGTGCTGCCGTCCCGTAACAGCCGGATCTTGTCCTCGTCATCCAGGTAGTTTTGGTCAACGCGGGCCGTTGGGATGGCCTGTTGGGCGACGACCGGCCAGGGCAGGGCCAGATAGTCTACCACTGTCTCAAGCCAGCTATTGTGGGTATGCTGCCGGCCCATTTCCAGGCTCCGGCCGCCCCAGGATCGATCGCCGCCATCGTAAGCAGCGAATTTGACCACCCAGTCATCCTTCTCGTCGATTATCCTTGTTGAACTTTCCTCTGTAAGAAGTATCGTTCGCGGAATGCAGCGATCCAGCACGCTTAGGTCCTTCTCGTCTAGTTGTTGGCGAATCTGCGGTAGCTCTAACGCAGCCATCAGGGTCTTGTTCTCCAAAAAATAGATGTTGGGATTGAGCGACTTAGCCCCGTTCAGCTGCCATTGTTGAAAGTTTCGCAGCCTGGTCTCCGAAAAACAATCGAAGTAACCGAAACGAAAAACAACGGTGTCATCGACATCTGAGGGCCATTCCTGGTCATCAGGCCACATGAACTGTTCCAGATGATGGCTCCGCACCCGGCCGATAATGTCGCCGTTCCAATTCTGGGGTTTAGAAGGAATGCCAAAGATAGGCGGTTGCCAACGCTCCCCCTGGCGTACTTCCTTGGCCAGCACAGTCAGGGGCACATCATAGAGGACCCGGCCGGTTCCACCAGCATCCTCCAACGCCCGGCAGAAAGCTAATTGTTCAAAAAGAAACTCGCTCCAGGCCTGGGTTCCGGCGAATAAAAAACAACGACCGGCCAGATAACGGACGAAACCATCGGCCAAGTCGGTCGCCAGCCCATAGGCCGTTTGCATGGCGTGAGCGAAACCGTGGGCCGAAGGGCATATCTCTAACTCGGTTACCATTAGCTGGTAGGATGAATCATCCCCGTCGACCGGGCACAGTTGAAAATCAGGACGTAGCGACTCAACGCGACCGCCAGCGACAAAGCGCGGGATATGTTTAGGCACCTTGAATTCCAGCAACTCCATCAATCGGCGACTTGACCCGCGCCGGTATGAGTCGACGACGACATCAAAAAAGGAGAATAGCGCCGGCCCGATCGCTTCGAGCTGTTGGGCAACTTGTTTAGACAGCTCAAACGGTTCACAGGCCGGCCGCCACCACACGCCGTCGACCCCGGCAAAGCCGATGCCGGTGTTATCCAATCTTCGTCGCAACCCGTTTTGTACCTGCAATGCCACGTTATCGGACCGCGTGAGCTTTAAAATGCCTGTTGATAAAGGTTCTTGAAATCAGCCTCGCCTACCAATCCCCGATTGGTTGGCCAGTTTCCGTCAAGATGGTAAGCGTTCTCAGCCATGGGCGGGATCATCTCCTCGGTTAAACCCACTTCATGTAGTCGGGAAGGCAAGCCGATATCGCCAATGAGCTCCTCCACGGCCGTCACCGCTCGTTCCGCCCATTCTCGCCGGCCTCGTTCGGTTTCCGAGCCGCCTTGTCCGCCCAGGCCCTCAAGGGCAGCGCCGATGTCCCCAGAACGCTCGATGGCTCCTGGCAGACTAAAGGCCATTTGGTAGGGCAGCATCAGGGCGATGGCAACGCCAGGTTGCGTAGCGGTAAACGACGATAGTTGGTGGGCCAGAGAGTGGCAGGCGCCTAACCATTTGGAGCTGATAACTATGCCGGCGATCATCGAAGCCAACATCATGTCTCGCCTTGCCGTTCGATTGCTAGGCTGGGCAACGGCGAGACGGAGGCTGCCGCCTATCAGCTCTATGCCGTACAAGATCATAGGATCCAGCGCCGGGTTCTGCTTGGTCGACACATAAGCCTCGATGCAGTGCGAAAGAGCATCCTTTCCAGTTGCCGCCGTAGCCGCATCTACCGAGCCAATATCAGGGTTGGCCGGAATCTTAGCGTAGCACGTGTATGGTAGTCTGGTAGCGTCCAGGGAATCGATGACCGGTTCAAGTAACCGGGCGGAAATGATGCCTGGGTCGGTTAGGATGAAGACGCTATTTGCCCTGAGCGCCCGGGCTTCCTGGCCCACCTGCCCAACCGCACCAATACCAAAATGTGTCGGCCCAGGCCATAGGTAGGTTGAGATACTCTCTGCCATAGAATTCATCCTTGCTAAAGGCAGCAAACTTATTGCTGGTCGAGACGAACTAGGAAATCGAACCGATGCCATATGCGCCGTGAAGTTCCTGGCCGGCATTGAATCGGTCCACAGCATAGATATCGATGGGTACGCGAGGCGCCTGGCCCAATATGGTTTGCGCAAGACCTTCGCCAATGGTGGGGGCCAGCTTGAAGCCATGTCCGCTGAAGCCGGTCGCTACGAATAATCCTTCATGGCCTGGCACCGGACCGACCAGGGGGTTCCAATCGGGGGTGATATCGTATGGGCCCGTCCAACCGGAGATATATCGCCCTTCTTTAAAGGCCGGCATCCGGTTTGAGATGAGCCTGTCAATGCGCGTGACGTGCTCCAAATCGACGCGGTCGCGCAGGGTATCAGGGTCTTCAATCGGATCGCCATGGTCGCCCGTGCCAACCAACACGACGCCGCCCGTTTCCGGCCGGAAGTAGATCTTATCGGGCGTCGTTAGATCCTTGACGATGGGCCAGTCGGGCTGGTAGCGTTGGTCGATCTTGAGAGTGATGACCTTGTGCCGGCTGACCTCGTAAGGAAAGCTTACGCCAATCATACGCCCAAGTTGATTGACCCATGGGCCCGCCGCCAATACCACAACCGGGCCTTCGTAGGCGACATTTGTAGTATGTACCATCTTGGTCGCCCCGTTCAAGTCAATGCCGGTGACGGCTGCGCCAGTCTCTATGCCAACTCCCAAATCCTTGGCGCGCCGCGCATAAGCGGTTGTGGTCAGATATGGGTCGGCATAGCCAGCCATCGAATCGTAACCAATCACGTCGACGTCCTCAACCTGAATCAGGGGGTGGACGTTTCGCGCCTCGGCCGGGCTCATGATGGCCGTATCGATATCATAGGCCTTTTGTTTGCGAAAGACCGCCATCATTGGTTCGCGGTGCTCTGCTGGACCAAGGATCAAGTAACCGGTCCGGCGCCAGCCCACGCTCCCGCCCACGATTTCATCAAAGTTGGCGAAGACCTTCAGGCTCTCAACCGCATGAAGTAAATTGGCCTCAATAGAATAATGGGTGCGGACGATGGCGCATGATTTCGCCGTCCCTCCAGAGCATATTTCGCCCCGCTCCAGCACGACAACATTCCTGGCCCCGTTCTGTGCCAGATTGCACGCCACGCTGCAGCCCACCACCCCACCGCCGATTACGATAAAGTCTGCCGTCTTGGTCTTGCTCATATTTCCCTTCTTGCTCTTCGGCAACTGCCGCTGTCAGTTTACATCCATGGAAACGGTGCGTTTGACTTCGGCAGCGCCCTTTGCCCCTCAAAACGACTATAGGCGAAGGGTGCCAACAGTTCACTTGACTTGCCGGTCAGGATGCCGGCCACTTGTTCGCCAACGCCAATCATTTTGAAGCCATGATTCGAGTCGGCAATGACATATACATTGGGGCGCATGAAGTCAAATATCGGGAAGTTGTCGGCCGAAAAAGCCCCCACGCCACCAGAAGGTACTTTGGAAGCAAACCGGCGCTTGCCCTCATAGCGCTTCATGCAGTGAGCTAGCGAGGCCACCCAAAGATCGTAAAACTTAGCGTCAACACAATAATAGGGGCTGCGCGTGCCATAGGGATCGACGGCGATATCAGATCCGACGTTAACAGGTACCGCTCCGCCCTGTACGGAATGCTTGTCGCGCTTAACGTAAATGCCCCAGGGCCGGTCCCACACCAACTGGCCGTCTTCGCCATACAATGGCACGTCGCTATCAACATGAATCAAGGGAGGACGTTGGCCATCGTCGGTAATGTGGATATAGGGATTCACCTCAATCTCGCCCTCCCTTAGAGCGAGGAAACGCCATAATTCCGTCTTTTGTCCTGGCTCTTGGGGATCGGGCACATCCTGCGGGAGGGCCAGTAGATTCCAAAGCTTCTTGATCCACGGACCGACGGCGACGATCACATGACCAGCTTCCAAGTTGCCAAAATCTGTTTCTACGACGGTGACATTACCGCTGCTGCTGAACTGAAAGCCAGTTACCTCTGGGCCAACAAGCAACTGAACATCTTCTCGCTCAGCTTTAATGGCCAGGCCATGGATCGCCTGGCGGCTCCAGGCGTGCCCGCCCCGATGTTCGTGTAACAGCACTTCCAGTCTTTCGGCCCGCCAATCGTAGAAGATGTTCTGCATGTATCGCTTGACTTCACGTTCGCCGACCACGAGCGTGGAGGGGTAACCCAGCTCTTGATGGCGCCTATGAACAGTTTCCAACCCCTCCCGCATGGGGGCGAAAGATGCGGTCAGGTAGCCGACCGAGTTATAAGCGAAATAGTCGGGATCCGATTCCCAAATATCCATGCAGTGTATCATCAAGCGTGTCATCGGCTCCTGATAATAGTTGCAGCGCACATTGCCGCATGCTACGCCCGAGGCGCCGGCGGCAATGCTACTCTTCTCGACTACCAGGATATCTTCGCCACCACCCTGCCCGTTGGCCTTCAGGTATTTGGCCAGGTGATAAGCGGTGGACAAACCATGAACGCCAGCTCCAATGATCAGGTACTCAACTTTCTTTGGTAATGCCATTCAATTCACTCCTGAAAACAGCTAGCGCGGCCGCTACCGTTCAAATTCCGCGAGGATCACGCCGCAATCGGGGCCAACTGGGCGCCGCTCACTGAAATCAGATCTTGAGGATCCAATTCGAGGCCGGCCAGCGGATCGCCGCTACTGATATTAACCATCTTGCAGCGCCCGATCGCCTCGTCAAAAATCACCGGCACATCTTCGGGCAAGCAGACTGGCGCAACCGCGCCCTGCAGATAGCCTGTTTTCTGGTAGATCTCATCGGCCGAGGCAAATCTGAGCCTGGCCCATTCACCGCCTAGATAGGCGCGCACGGCCTTGGGATCTAGACGAGCATCGCCAGTGACACAGGCCATCACATAGTGGTGGTTCTTGTCGCGTAGTAAAATTGACTTCACCATCTCTTCCTTGACAACGCCACGTTGGGCGGCCGCGGCCGCCACAGTGTAAACCGGCTCATCGTGCGGCAGTAGACGAAAGAGTATATTCTTACTCTCCAACAGGCGGATGACTTTCGTGTCCGGGTTCATTGATCCATTGTATCGGATCGTTGGGCGAGGAGCTGGCCCAGAAAACTGATATCCGGCAGCTCCGCAACACGCCAAATCGTCAATTCGAGCTCTGTCAACCTCTCTTGCGACAGGCACGCGCTCGCCAACCAGCGAAACTTCTCGCGCAATACGTCATCGGTCGGCGGATATTCCGCCCCCCAATCCGCCTCAACCTCGCCCGTGTCGAACATGGAACCATCTCTGGTCCTGATTTGAACCTGGGCGATTCTTTCAGCTGGGAAGCGAGCACTAAAACCACTATCTTCCACCAGTTCTACCCGTTCCGCTAATTGGTTCACGAGCGGATGAAGCAAACCTTGACCACTTAACTCGTCCGGCCCAAGTTGCCGGTGAACCAGGGCGGCCGCTACCGGAAACGGCAGACTATACTGGGCAACCTCTGTGCTTTCTGGGTGAGCGTCCTTCAACCGTACAGCCTCGTGAAAGGTGGCTACCCGGATGCGCTGGATGGTTTGCGGATCAAGGTCATGCTGTTTCTGTAGCATAAGAACGCCAGTAATCGCCGGCTGGGCCCAGCGACAGACGGCGAATGGCTTGAAGTATTGCTCGGCGATCAGCCATCTATCCCCTAAATCAGCCCAAAATCGGCCGATTTCTTTTGCCTCCACCGTCAGGGAAGGCGCGCCCGAGAAACCGTCGCCGGCCAACAAGGCCGCGCTCACGCCGGTCATGGCGCCCCAGCCTGAGCCATCTTTTAGCATCGTCGGGTGATCAATACAGCGCATCATTTGGGAACGCGGGCCATGGTACTCGGCGATTCCAAGGGCATGTCGGGTCTGGTCCTCGTTAAGTCCAAGACGCCGGGCGATGATAGCCGCACAGCCAAGGGCATTCCAGGCCCCAGAAGTGTGATAATCACATGCCGTGGCATGCAGGGCTAGACCGGCTCTCAGAGCGATTTGGTAGCCCACCGTCAGGGCAGCTAAGAATTCTTGGCCGCTGATCGGCTCATTTAAGACTATTGTCGAAAAGTTTGCAGGAACCAAAGCTGCGCCAGCGTGCCCCTTGGTCAGGGTGAAACCGTCGTGGATGTCCAGGGCATCAATGGTCATGCCGTTGGCCAGCGCAGCGCCTGGCGGCGAGACCGGCCGTCCATCCACCCACAACTGGGCCCCAACACCGGCATATGTCGAGGCGCAAAAATCGTGGATTATCTGGGAGAGCCTGGTCTGCCGCCCACCAACAGCAGCGCCCAGAGTATCGAGCAAGCAGCGCCGCGCCTGGCTCTGAATCGGGAGCGGCAGATCGTCCCAATTAGTTTCGTGAATGAATTCCGTTACCCGCAACGATGTTTCGGCACGCTTCAAACCATTTCGCCTCGACAATGTCAGCGACACTTAAGGTATTCTCGCGGAGATTGAATCCCCCGGCAAGTGCAGGGAAGCAGTTATAGTGATGCGGAACCGGTAATTAGGGCCGGCGTGGAAGCGATCGGCGATCTCCGACCGAGGGAAGAGAAGTAGCCTACTGAGCCACAAATGGCCATCTAAACATAGTCTGTCCATATCGGAGAATGCGTTTTTTACGGACATAGTATCAGGTCAGTAATTGAAGTGAGGCAGGAGCTCACTGGCCAACAAATCCAGGGAGTCCAAGTCGTCCAGGTCGTTATGCTGCAGCATGAATCGTTCGATGCCGGCCTCGACGAAGGCCATGACTTGGTCCATCAACTGCTGGGGGCTGCCTCCCAGATAACCGGTTGCCAGCCAGTCCGGGAGGGTTGCCGGTAGGCTTGGGAACACTGACCGGTGGGCGTCGATACGATTCTGAATGACCAGTTCGTTCCGTCCAATGACAAATGGGATCATCAACGAGCGCTTCAAAGTGGCCGGATCGCGGCCGATAGCCTGGCAATTCTCATCTAGCTGGGCTGACTTCTGGCGAAAGAGCTCGATTCGCTCGTAGGAGAAATTCCATTCTGTGGCTTGCCGGGCCACGATTTGCAGTGTTTTCTTGCCCTTGCCGCCCATGATGATTGTTGGGTTGGCTCGTACCGGTTCAGGATGCGTTTCGGCCTTGGCCAACTGAAAATGCTTGCCCTCATAGCTGGCTGGTCGGCCCGTCCACAGGAGCTTGATCACCTGTGCACCTTCATCCAGCATCTCCAACCGGTCTTTGTAAGGCGGGTAATTGACACCAAACATGCGGTGCTCGCCGCCAAACCAGCCAGCTCCCAAGCCTAAGTCTAATCGGCCGCCAGATAGCTGGTCCACGGCGGCCGCCATTTTGGCCAGCATGATCGGGTGACGAAAGGTTATTGGACAGACCATCGGTCCAAAGCGAATGCGCTTGGTCCGCATTGCCAAAGCCGTAAGGGATGGCCAAAGCGCCAGGGAGGTGCGCTGGGGAAATCCCTCCAGGGCCGTCAAGTGATCGGAACGAAACAATGAGCCGAAGCCAACTCCTTCCACCGTCTCGGCCATCTTGAAGAACCGTTCCCAGGTCAAATCTTCCTGACCTTCGATCATGATGCCTATCTCAGCCATGTTCTTTCTCCTGCCACAGTCTGGCCATCTGTTCAGCCAATATCGAGCCAACAGCCGAATTTATCACCGGCAAGAAAGGGCGAGGTACGGCCGGAACCGCCCATACGGCCTCGACGCCAACGCCTTGCACGGCTGGCAGATGTTGGTTTCCTTCAGGCACGAGAAGCAGTATCTTGGCGTTTCTCGTCCGGTAAACCTGCGTATCAACCAGGGCAGCCGCCTGGAAGAGCGGATCGGTTGCCAGGACGACGATCAGCGTGTCGTGGTCAGCGTCCGGCCCGCCAACGGTTGCCAATGGACCATGCCAGGCAGAGTCGGTGTACAAGGCCTCAGCCATGAACCCCCGGCTTCGTAGTGAACGGCCGATGCTGCCGGCAGACGCGTAATCCTGGCCGCCGCCGATAATCTGTACTTTGTCGTACCCGGCAGCCACAGACGGCCGCAAGATGTCGCCGATTTCCTTTTCTGCTTGCTCGTCAGCCAATAATCTGGCCAGATGCAAGGGGATCTGGGCCAGGCTGGCTTCCCACAATGCCGTGTCCCTTCCCCGGCGCCGCGCCAGGCGTATACCTAGGCCGATCAAGTAGACTGCGGCCAAAAGCTCCAACTGAAAAGGCGAAAGGTCCGATGGTAGGGCAATGGTTTGAGAATCCCGAATGGCCAGGATGGCGCCAGCGCGGATTAACCGGAGGCTGGCGGTATCAGGCTGGGTTTGCGGCAGCTCGTCAATAAAGCGCCGGTAGACGGTCAGGTCGACGGCCAGCAAATCTGACCAGGCCGCGGCTGCCATTCGGGCACCTGTTTCTGTAGCTTCCGTGTCGGTCAGTACTACGAGGTGGCCAGCGCCAAGCGTCGCAAGTTTGTCGGGCAAGGGTTCGGAAATAACGGCCATCGCCGACCGCAAGGTCACAGTCGCCTGGAGGGACGCCCGTGAGGGGCCATGCCTGGCCCGGTCCCAAGCCTCATATGCCTGACGGCCGCTGGCGAACTCGGCCAGGGAAATGTTTTCGAAGCTACGACGAGCTTCGACCGTTTCGCGCGGTTCTGCGCCAGTCACCGTGACAGATTTAGCTAGATTTCGCGGCCGGTCGATCTCCTCCGGTGAGAGATCTCGCGCATAAGCCATTGCCACGGCCAGATCAAAGAAGAAGGGCGCATCAATTAGCGCCTGGAATGCCCCAGTAACCTTTGGTGAGACGAAAAGCTCGACGTTAGTTGCCTCCAGCCAGGAGTCTAGTCGATCGTTGGCCGTGGTATGGATGAGGCAACGGACACCAAGATCTCGCAGGTAGTTGACGAGGTAACTGGTTTCCCGTTGTGCTTCGGTCGAAGTAGCATTGATGATAAACAGCACGCGCCGGCGATCGTCGTCGAACAGGGCGCTTCGTTCGATCAACGGCCGCAGGCTGGCGGCATGAAAATCCGAGGTCCGCGCTACAATCTGGGCCAATTCCTCGATTTTTAGCTCGGCTTCGATGTCTATCGGGCTATTGCCAACCACGACTACTTTGTTAAAGAGGCGGCATTGCCGGGCTACCTGGCGCAGTCGCCTGCGGCGCTCCTCGTCTTCGATGAGACGTCGCACGTGACGAGGGACTGTATGCGTTAGTTCATCCACAAGTCGAGCCAGGATGGAAGCATCATGACCGGCCTCATACATACTGGCTAGCCGTAAGGCCAGCAAGTTGAGGGTCATCAGGATGGCCTGGAAACCCTTGACCGTCGCCACTGAGACTTCGACCCCAGTCTGTACGTCCAATGTGCCGCCACTGACGGCAGTCCGCCGGCCCAGATCACTTTGCGGTCGGCCGGTGATCGCCAAGCGTACCACACCGGTTTCGCCCAGCCAGCTATCGACTTTCAATAGCGAATCAGTCGTACCGGACCAGGAGATCTCAATGGCCAAATCACACGCCTGGTCTATTGCCTGGCCCAAATTGAGCACCGCTACCGGCCGGTACACATTGACCAGGATTCCGGGCAACAATTGGCGAAACAAAGGGGCGGCCGCCTGGGCATCGCGCCAGGAGCTGCCTTCGCCGATGATCAGCAAGCGCCCAAGTTTCTCCAGGCGAGGACCATATTGTTCGACCAAGACGTGTTCATTTAGACCGGGCGCCAACAAGCGGCCATTTTCCCAAGCGCTTTCCAAAGCCGGCTGCCCGTTCCGAACATAGTGATCGGCGATGCCCTCCATAATATCGGGTATCTCGGCAATGTGACTCTCGGTGTAGGAATCATGACCCTGTTTGCCAACCATGGCCGGGTTGAGCTGCATGGTCTGGGCCGAAACAGGAACCGACGTGCCATCATAACGGCTTACCAGCACAGCTGGTACGCTTTGGTCAGCATGCCCTTCTTTTTCGATGCGAACGAACAGTTCTTCGCCATGGTGAAGCTGGTTGTCCAGGAACAACGCCTCCACGGTAAAAGTGTTGAGGATTTCTAAAATCTCATCCTGCGCCCTATCGGCCGGGATAAGATCCTCCTTAGCAGCCCGTCGCAAATCAGATATTCGTCGCGCAGCCTCGCTCACCTCATCCTTTGACCATAACATGAGCGCTGCATTGACATCGGAAGCCACCATCAAGGTACGGGATCCGTCGTCAAACTGCCGGGTTGCGATAGCAATCGGCTTGCGGTGGCTGGTCACATAAAGCACATCCGGGCGGCGCCTGCTGTAAAAGGCGCAGGCATGGGCATTGCCTTCTCGTAACCGCCAGATGGCCAAACGCAAGGCGCGTTCCTCCGATTCTATGATTCTCTGCTGGTCTAGCCTTTCCAAGAAGGCTTCGCTATCGGGCGGAAGCTGTCCCTCGGCCAACATGTAGGCCATTCGCTCCCACTCGAAGGTAATAACCTCGGTGGTGTTCTCAGATCGGTGTACCGTTTCGCCGCTGGGCAAGCCACGCGCTTGCCACCATTGCTTCTGATCGGCAAGAACACCCAACATGAGGGTGGCATTGTGGGAACCGTTTTCGCAGGCGATGCGATCTTGAGCCCGATCGGATAGTGGATGGGCATTCGTTTCATTTACCGCGCCAACCATCGCCCACCGGCCGTGTCCCATAACCACCTGCATATCCCCAGGAAGTATCTTGGGCAGGGGTTGGAGGGCTATTCTTCTCCGCAATCGTTCGCCTGTGCCCACCACACGGCGCAAAGCGAAGCGTCCGTCTTCACCAATTATAGCGATGCCGGACGAATCCGGGGCCCGATAAGCCAACAGTTCCAGGGCATCCAGAACCCGGGTGACACCCCCAGAATGGCCATAGAAGCAGACAATGCCGCACATGAATTTGATACCAGGCTTAAAGACCTGCTGGCTAACCCCCTACTCGCAACGCTTCCAGGGCAAACCAGCCAATCGGAGCAACATCCAGGCTGCGACCTGCCTCGAGGATCGTGCGCCACAGATAAGTAGCCAGCGAGCGGCCACCAATCAATGAGAAGAGCGGCACCGCTGGTCCATCCGGTGGCTTCATGTCGTGGCGAAGAATGAGTTGGCGGGTCTTGGCCACGCTGCTTTGTCTAGCATTCAGATCAGGGAATTGGCTGGCATGGAAATCCAGGCTACAGAGGCGGCTAAGCAGCCCGGCGCTAAATGGGCCAATTAATAGCAATTCAGCCCGACCGTGGGTTATGTCGCTAACAGTGACTAAATCACCACTTCGTTCCCCTTCTTTGGTCAATATCTTTTCTGCGGAGTCTTCTCCGCCGGGTTCCAAATGCACAAAGAACTGATCGTCACGCAAACGATAGACATATCTGGAGCCCAGGACCACGCCCTGGCCAATTGCCAGCGATGGTATGGCCCAGGCCGCTTGTAGAACGCTTTCCGCTTGCTTTCCCTCGACTACGATCTTGCCACTGGCCGAGCTATCGGCGAGGGCAACGCCGCGCCTGGCGATCGTCTCCTCTTGCTCAACCGTGGTGAAAACCTGGGGCAATTGCCAACCGGCAAGATCGACGAAAGTCGCCCCAATCTCTCGGGCAACATCATGTAACGGTAGCGCTTTGGTAGGTAATTGGCTCGAGTTCATCTAACTCCTCAATCGCTCGCCCTCTGGGTCGTAAAACGGACCATGATGCACTTGCGCTTCGATTGTCGCGCCGTTCCGGCGAATGGTGAAGGTCGCCCCCTCCTCTTTGGCTACGGTTTCCGGCAGCCAACAGAGGCCAATCGGTTTTGCCAATGTAGGGCTATAACGACTGGATGTAACCCAGCCAATGATATCTTTCCGGTTCTCACTGCCTGCTTCCACGATCTGCAAGCCTTCTTCCGGCACCGTTCTGCCATCTCTGATCCTGAACCCTACCAGGCGCTGCTGTTGGCCATCCATGGCGATACGCATCAAAGACCGCTGGCCCAAGAAGTCAGCTTTGTCTGGTTTGACCGCCCAGGCCATATCAGCGGAAATCGGATCCGAAAGGGCGTCAGTGTCCTGGCCGACGATGATATGAGCCTTTTCCAGGCGCAGTATGCGTTGAGCTTCGACTCCGAAGGGAGTGATGCCAAAAGGCTCGCCGGCCGACATGATCGCTTGCCACAAGAAACGGCCGTAACCGGCCGGGCAATGAATCTCATACGACAGCTCGCCGGTAAAACCAATCCGTAACAAGCGACAAGGCACGCCGGCCACTTCTACCTGGCGTAGATGCATAAAAGGGAATGCCTCGTTGGAAAGATCTGCTTCGACGAGTGTTTGCAGCACCTGGCGGGCCTTTGGCCCAGCTAGATTGAAGGCCGCATTCACTTCGCTCAGGTCGCTTATATTGACACCATCCCCCCAGCCCGATTGCACCCACCACTGCATCCACTCATAAATAGTCGTTGCCCCAGAGGAAGTCGTGGTCATATACCATTCCCGGGCAGCAACCCGGGCGGTCACGCCATCATCCAGGATGATGCCCTCGTCATTGCACATCAAACCGTATCGGATACGCTCCATAGCTACGTTCTGCCACTTGTTGACGTAAATGCGGTCTAGAAGGTCTGGCACTCCGGGACCATCTAGCCGAAACTTGCCAAGGGTACTAACGTCGATCAGGCCGACCCGCTCTCGAACGGCCCGCACCTCTGCTTCTGGATCGCCGTAATGTTCTGGCCGTTTCCATAAACCGGCAACCATCATTTTGGCGCCGTGCCTCTTTTGCCATTCGTGAACTGGCGATATCCGCTCCGGTTCCATGTTTTGGCCAGCCAGCACCCCCAATGAGATGGGCGTCATGGGTGGGCGGGCGGTCGTCGTGCCCGTTTCTTCGATCGTTTGGCCGTTGGCTCGAGCGCAGAGGTGAACGGTATTCAGCGAACACATTTTGCCCTGGCATGGTCCCATGGAAATGGTGCTGTAGCGTTTAAGAAGCTCAATACTGTCATAACCTTCTGCGATAGATTGCTCCAGATCTTTCTTGGTGACGTCTTCGCAAAAGCACAAGAATTGCTTCTTTTTGCCGGGCACGAAAACCAGGTCAGACGTACGGCCCACTTGATCTTTCTTGATGGCCTCAATCCCGGTTCGTTCTTCCTCCGACGGCCTCTCACATAGTTCCAGAAAGGCGGCCGCTTCCCGTCCGGCGAAACGCCCCTCAGCAAGCTGAGCCAACAGTTCGTGAGTGCCAGCTACCCGGCCGGCAGCGAATATGCCCGCCGGCAACGCCTGGGGTAAGAACTCACCTATTTGCCGATCGAAAGCCAGTTGGCCGTTTGCCTGATATATCAAGCCGCTGGCAGGCGCCCAGCCGACGCTCACGGCAATTAAATCACAGTCCACCATTTGTTCGGCACCGGTTAGCTCATGTCCGTTCACTGGGGAAATGATCGCCTGGCTAACTTCACCCGAACCTTTTGCCGCCACGATCGTATGACCCCAGTAGGCATGGGTCTCCTCAGATGTCACTTGGCGGACTAGCGGTGAATCACTGGCCGGACGCTCGTCAACCACAGCGGCCACCTGGAGGCCGGCACTCTTCAAATCGGCCGCCACCGCCCAGCCATAGTCATTGGCCGTGACAACCAGGGCCTTTTCACCCGGAGCGACGCCATAGAGGTTTATCATTCTTTGGACAGCGCTGGCTAACAGCACGCCTGGCAAGTCATTGTCGTCAAAGAGCAGCGGCTGCTCATAAGCGCCAGTGGCAAAGATGACGCTCTGGGCGCGGATCTTGAAGAGACGATCCTGCTGGGCCGCTGACAGCCAGTTGTCCTCATACCAACTTAAGACCGTCGTATTCAAATGGACGGCAAGGTCCGGCTCTTGCCCGATGGCCTCGAGCAGTTTCGGCAGGGACGCAGCAGTACCAGGTGAAGCAAAGCGCAAATGGCCGCCTAAAGCCGGATTTTCGTCAAGCAGAATAACGCGCGCCCCCTCAGCGTTGGCCGCGATGGCCGCGCTCAATCCGGCCGGACCGCCGCCCACCACGACCACGTCGGCGTGCTGGTATTCCTTGTCGTAGCGACCCGGTTCTGTATCGAGGTTCACCTGACCCAATCCGGCCGCCCGGCGCAACATCCTTTCGAAAGTAGGCCAGAGAAACTGAGGCCGGATGAATGTCTTGTAATAGAAACCAGCGGGCAAGAAGCGATCCCCCAGGCTGGTCAGGGACATCACGTCTCGTTTTAATGATGGCCAGGCGTTTTGCGACCTTACCTTCATTGCAGATTCAACCGGCCGGATGCAGGCCCTCACATTCGGTTCGTCGCCAACCTGGACCAGGCAGTTCGGGCACTGCCCGGCACAACACAGCAACCCACGCGGCCGGTGGTATTTGAAAGACCGGCTGAAGACCTTTACGCCAGCCGCGGCGAGAGCCGAGGCGATAGTGTCCCCTGGATGGGCATGGCAGGTCTGGCCATCAAAGGAGAAAGAGAAACTGCTATCGCGATCGATGACCTCACCCGGTTGGGGAGAGAGCCGGTTCTTTTGCCGTTTTGTCATGTCTCGCGCGGCTCCTTTCCCCAACGGTAAGTACGTTCAATCACGTTTGACTTCGTGTGCCGTTCGGCCAGGAACCAAAGTTGGCAGCCAGCGCCATGATACCACCATTCCTTCTGCCACCCCTGTTTATTGTCTCGCATGTAAATGTAGTCAGTCCACTCGTCGGGGCTGACCGTTAGAGGCTCGGGCGGCCGGGGATTGTATTCACCGCCATAACGAAACTCCTGTACACTGCGGTCCCCGCAATTGGGACATTTGATGAGGATCACTGGCTTCCTCCGTCACTTACCGTGACTCAATGACCGACGGACGCCGCGCCCTTCTCGCCGACGAGGTCATGCTCGTAGAAACGGGCCAGGCGGAATGGTTTTAGCAAGTCGGGTGTCTTGCCCGTTGCAATCAACTCGGCCATTCTCTTGCCAGAAACTGGCACAGCCTTAAACCCATAAGTCCCCCAACCGACATCTACCAAGAAACCCTCGACAGGAGTTACGCCCATGATCGGGCTGTAATCTGGGGTCATATCACACAGCCCAGCCCATTGTCGAAGCAATCGCACATGATGTAAGGATGGGAATAGCTCTAGTATGTGACCGGCAATGCCCTCAATGAACGCCGAGGAGCCGCGCATGGAATAGGAGGCAAAGGGATCGACAGCCGCGCCCATGACCAGCTCGCCGCGATCTGATTGGCTAACGTAAACGTGCAAGCTGCCTGAGACGATAATCACGTCAAGGAATGGCTTCAGCGCTTCCGTTACACAAGCTTGAAGCGGAAAAGTTGTCACCGGCAGCTTAACACCGACCATATCGGCAATGGTCGTACACCATCCGGCTGTGGCATTCAGCACTGTCCCGGTCTTGATCGGCCCTCGCGATGTCTCTACGCCCACCACCTGGCCCTTCTCAACTTCGATGCCTGTCACCTCCGTCATCTGGTGGATATGGATTCCGCTCAAGTCAACCTGATGCGCGTAACCCCACACCACGGCATCATGTCGGACAACGCCGCCCGGCGGATGATAGAGGGCCGCCAAAATCGGATAACGTGGGTGTTGGCTTACGTCGATAGGCGGGCAAAGACGCTTAATCTCTTCCGGCCAAATCAAGCGCGAGTCAACTCCCTGGAGCTGATTAACTTCCGCCCGGCGACGCATGGTACGTACAGCGCCGTCGGTATGGGCCAGGGTCAGGTGACCGCGTTGACTGAACATGACGTTGAAATCCAGCTCAACCGACATCTGTTCGTAGAGCTTCACGCTTTCATTGTAGAAACGCACCCCTTCCGGAGTCAGGTAATTGCTACGAATGATGGTTGTGTTGCGGCCGCTCCCTCCAGAGCCAATATAGCGCTTATCCAACACCGCCACATCGGTAATGCCGTGATCCTTAGCCAGGTAATAAGCGCAAGCCAGCCCATGGGCGCCGCCGCCGACGATGACCACATCATACTGGTCCTTCAATGATCTCTGCCGCCACATGCGAGGCGGCGGCCGGTTGCCGTTTATGGCCTGGCGAATCAACTTCAAAGACATTAGGCGACTTCCTTAAGGAGAGAAGTTGTCAGCAATTATGGCGACGCGGAAGATTATCGGTGTATCGGCATGTCCCCCTATTGACCTTCACTTTGCCATTCTTCCATTTTGGCCACCAGGCGCCGTTCGAAGGAACCATAGCCTGTATAACGGATCTCCAGCGGCAATCCGAGATCTCGGGCGATATTGTGAGCCTTTTGTGACAACGCCGGGTCTTCTTTCTGTACCAGATACACCATGCGCCGGTAATTGCGGAAGTACTCGTCCCTTAGATTGGGATATCGATCCAGACCCAAACCCTTGAGCACCGTTCCGCGAAAGGCCCGCACAAGGAAATCGGTCAAAAAGAATGTGCCCGGTTCTTCGTCCATTAGTTCCTGAAAACGCTGGCCGGCGTACATCTCATAACAGTGAGGACCCTCTATACGCTCTATCTTATAACGTTCCAGCAGTTGATCCAGGGCCCCCCTGGATCCACAGTCGCCAAAGAGGACGAAGATCCGATCGTATTGCTCATGAAGTTCCTGGAAGCGTTTGTCCACATCAGGAGCGATGCGCTCCGGGTACATGTGGTCGATGGCAGGTACGCCAACCAGGTCTACATCCCAACCGTGTCGATCGATGATGGCAATAACCTCATGGGCAAGCGCTCCACACATGATGAATGCCGTTTTCATAGCGTCTGATGCTGATTGGGGGGCAACAATATCTCGAAGCGTTTGCGGATTGCGGCGTCAATTTCTGGTAGGATGGGTGCAGGCTCATGGTCATTGAGGATGAGTCGGGCCTTTCGTCGGGCTTGTTCGCGCATATCCAGGCTGCCGTCCGCTTCCCAATCAGCCCGACGCTGGCGATCGCCCGTATGCGGGTAATAATACTCTGAATTCATAAGTTCTAGGCTCTGTTGTGTGCCTAAATAATGCCCTTCTCCGCGGCAAACTTCCTCAATAACGTCAACCGACAGCGTTTCATCGGTAACCTCAATTCCACGAACCATACGCATGATCGATCCGTTGATTTCATCGTCGATCACAAACTGTTCGTAAGCAACTGTTAACATCGACTCAAGCATACCGGCCGAATGATGAATGTAATTGGCTCCTGCAAGAGCTGCCGACAAGCTGGTCAAGCCTTTTTCATAGCCGGCTTGAATATCCGGGATCTTGGCGTCGCTTAAGCCTGACGAATTGTATACCGGCAAATTGTAGTATTGACCTAGCTGGGCCACGGCCGCATGCATGAGAGCGAATTCGGGCGCGCCCCCTGTAAAATTGCCGGTGCGCAGATCAGAAACAGAGGGAACATAACCCAAAATGACAGGAGTTCCTGGTTTAACCAGCTGGCAGTAAACGAGGCCCGACAGCTCCTCGGCGTTGATTTGAACCAGGGAACCCGCCAGGGCGGCCGGGCTGGTGGCTCCTGATTGCGGCGCCGAAGAAAGGAAAACTGGCATCTCCTGGCGAACGATCTCGGTTAAAACTTCCACCGTTTCAGGAGCAAAGCGTAAGGGGCTAACGGTCCAACTGGTGACGAAAGAGACGATCGGCTTTCGGCGCAGTTTCTGCTCGCTTCCGGCGATCATTGCCGCCATTTCCAGAACTTCATGAAGCGAGTCAAGGGTGAAGCAATTGCCGGTCACATGTTTTGTCGTGCTGCTTATTGCCGCGTAGTAGGTATTCAAGTCCAGACGATTGATGGGGATGTCGCGAGCCACGCACGGCCGCAGGTAAAAATGGACATTATCCAACGCATCGACCAGCCGGCCGATTTGGGCAACATCTTCCAGGGTCGATTCGCGAACACGGCCGGTTTCCAGATCAAGGACATTGACAGCCGCCCCGCCAGTGCCCATATAAACTCGAACGCCGCCCAAGTTGAGATTATGCTTGGGATCGCGGCCATACAAGATGACCTCGTTCCGGGCCGTGGCCAGGCAGTCCTCGACCATGCTGGGTGGAATGTAGACCCGGTTGCTCTCGTCATCGACCCTGGCTCCAGCCCGGCGGAAGATCTCCCTGCATTCAGAAGGCATCACTTCAATGCCAATTCGCGACAACACTTCCAACGAGGCGTGGTGGATACGGCGGATATCCTCGGCGCAGAGGGGTTTGAACTGGCCACCCTGAAGTCCGGCCGGTGCAACGTTGGGTTTTTCCTGCGGGCGCCGAGAGCGGCGGCGATGCTTGACTCGACCAGGCGAACTCACCTGTACAACCTCTGTGAAAGTTGCCGGCGAGTCTGAATAGCTACAAATCGTTGCTTATCCTGTTCCGGCATTTGTCGGGTGTCCTGCCGAATCAATAGTATGCTTCAAGTACAATGAGATTCTACGGGGCATGCGGGGCAAAAGTCAAGCGTTTGTTGAATTTGCCTTGCACGCTGGGCACCATGTGTCATAATACGGTTACACAGATATATCCGTGATATATTAGTTTGTTTTCGCTGAAGCGGCAAGACTCTAGGATTGGGATTTACCTCAGGTCAGATCGAAGGAAGCTGAATATCTCAATCGGCCTGACAAACAGGTATGGGCAGCAGAAATTGAAGCAGGTCTCATTAAGCGAGCAAGCGTACGAGTGCATTAAACAGGAGATAGTCTCCTTAAAGCTTCCTCCTGGTTCGGTCATCAACGAAGCGGGTTTGAAGGAAGAACTGGGGTTTGGTCGTACGCCGATCCGGGAAGCCTTGAAACGGCTGTCGCTAGAGAGACTGGTTGTCATCGCACCGCGTCGCGGTATCTTTGTGGCAGAAATCGGAATCCGGGACTTGCAGCAACTGTTTGAGATGCGCTTGCCGTTGGAAAGTTTGGCTGCTCGACTGGCGGCCGAGCGGGGCGCCGACAGACATTGGGATCGCATGAAAAGCGCATTGAGCGCTCTAGACGGTACGGCAGACAATAATCAGGCGTTGATAACGATTGACAAAACGTGTCACGAGATCATCTATGATGCGGCCGATAATGAGTTCCTGCGAGATACGCTGGTGACTCACTACGCCCTAAGCCTGCGACTCTGGTATTACTTCTTATCAAGAATTGGGGATATGCGAGAGGCCTTAAGAGAGCACCAACTCATACTGGAGGCGTTGCAAGCTAAAGATGGCCATCGAGCTGCCCGGCTGATGGAGCGGCACATTGGAACCTTTCAGGAAGAAATACAATCGGTGATGTTTAGCTCGGCCGTTCCGACTGGCGCACTTGATCCCGATATAGTCATTACTTGACGATGGTTAGTTAGAGGTGGTGTGATGAGGCAAGAAAGTCGGCGAAGACGGTCGCGCAGGCGACGGGGGCGAACCCCAGATGCAGAAGCTGCTTCTGTTGCTGGCGTAGTCCAGCCCTTGCACGACTTGCCGGTCTATGATCTGATAGATCAGGAATCACTTGAGGTCGTTCACGAGGCTTCACTGCGCATTCTTTCTGAAATAGGGATTGCTTTCTACGACGAAGAAGCGTTGGCCATCCTTAAAAAGTATGGAGCCAAGGTGGACGAGGCCTCCGTCGTCCGTTTCGATCCCAACCTGGTCGAAGAATACATCGCCAAGGCGCCCAGTGAGTTCACCCAGCTTGCCCGCAACCCAGATAGGAACGTAATTATCGGCGGTCGACATCTATGTTTTGCTCCTGTTTATGGCCCGCCATATGTCGTCGACCTCGATCGGGGACGGAGAGAATCTACGCTGGCAGATTTTCGGGATTTCGTCAGGCTGGCCCACACCAGTCCCGTCATCCACCATTCAGGCGGCACCATTGTCGAACCAACGGACGAACCCGTGACGACTCGCCACCTCGACATGCTCTTCAGCCTTATCAAGTATGGCGACAAACCTTTCATGGGATCGGTTACCTCGGCAGAAAACGCGGCCGACAGCGTGGCCATGGCCGAGATCCTCTTTGGCGCCGAACAGATTCGCGAGCAGCCGGCCTTGCTGTCATTGATCAATATCAGCAGCCCCAGGCGCCTTGACGATCGAATGCTAGGGGCATTGAAAGTCTATGCGCGTGCCAATCAGGCCACCATTATTACACCCTTTGTGCTCTCTGGGGCCATGGCGCCGGTTTCTGTGGCCGGCACGGTAGCCCAGTTGAATGCGGAGGCTCTGGCTGGCATCGTATTCGCCCAGATGGTCCGCCCCGGCGCCCCGGTTGTATATGGCTCGTTCCAAACGACCATCGACCTGCAAAGTGGAGCGCCAGTTTTCGGCGCACCGGAAAGCCAACTTTCGCTTTATCTCAGCGCCCAACTGGCTCGCCGCTATGGTTTACCATTTCGCAGTGGCGGCATGTTTGCCAGCGCTAAGATCGCCGATATCCAGGCTGGCTATGAATCAATTATGTCTATGTTGCCGGCCATTATGGCCCGGGTCAATTTCGTATTGCATGCCGCCGGCTGGCTCGAGAGTGGGTTGGCGGCCGGTTATGAGAAGTTTGTCCTCGACTGCGAACTATTGGGCATGTTCCACAAATACCTGCAAGGGTTAGACCTCTCAGAAGAGGCATTTGCCCTGGACTCGATTCGATCTGTCGAGCCGGGCGGGCATCATTTGGGTACCGAATACACCATGAGTCACTTCCGTACGGCATTCTACCGGGCCGAGTTATTTGATTACAACTCGGCCGAACAGTGGGAAATTGACGGCGCGCAAGACGGTACCCAACGGGCGAACAAAAAATACAAACAGCTTCTACGGGAGTATGAAGAGCCGCCGCTAGATCCGGCCGTAGAAGAGGAACTACTTAACTTCATCACTCGTCGGAAAGACGAAATTCCAAACTGAAGTTGCTGTGCCAGTGATATTTCATTCGGAGAGTAAGATAAGGAGCTATGGGAGGCATACGAAGTGAGTGATTTACCTGATCAGACCAAAATAATCGTTATCGGCGCCGGAATCGTCGGCAATTCTGTCATTTACCATCTGGCCAAACTCGGCTGGCGTGACATCGTCCTGATTGATAAAGGACCGCTGCCAAATCCAGGCGGCTCTACCGGTCACGCTTCGAACTTCATTTTCCCGATCGACCATTCGAAGGAGATGACGCTACTAACGCTGGATAGTATGGCCCAATTCAAGGAGATGGGCGTCTATACCGAATGCGGCGGCATTGAACTGGCCCGCACCGAGGCCCGGATGGAAGAGTTAAGGCGTCGCATGGCTTCAGCCAAAGCCTGGGGTGTTGAGGCACACCTGGTTGACACCAGCCGGGTGAAGGAATTGGTGCCCTTTGTCGATACAGACGTCATTCTAGGCGGATTCTACATACCGTCAGTCGCCGTTGTGGATTCGTTGAGGGCCGGGACGATCATGCGCGAGCACGCCCAGGAATTAGGCGCATTGAGCGTTTTTCCGAACACCGAGGTGCTGGACGTGAAGGTCAAAGATGGGCGAGTACGCGGATTAAAAACGAGCCGAGGCGATATCCTTGCTGAATTCGTGGTTATTGCCTGTGGCGTGTGGAGCCCGCGTATTGCTGGCATGGCCGGAGCGACTATTCCCTTGACCCCGGCCGTTCACCAGATGATCAGCGTCGGTCCTGTTTCCCTTTTCGAACAAACTTCCAGTGAGATTGAGTACCCTATCGTTCGTGATATGGACACTTTCATGTACGAGCGTCAAAATGGAAACGACATGGAAGTTGGATCTTATGCCCACCGACCGATCCTGATGGCGCCCGACGATATCCCGTCGATCGAGGAATCCCGCCTCTCGCCAACTGAGCTTCCTTTTACACAGGAGGATTTTGAGCCTCAGCTGGAGCAAGCATTAGAGCTTATGCCCGAATTGCTAGGCGACGAACGAGCAGGCGTCCGTTATGCTATTAACGGCTTGCTGTCATTAACATCTGATGGCATGCCTGTGATCGGTGAAACAGTAGAGGTCAAGAACCTCTGGTCGGCGGCGGCCATTTGGATCAAAGAGGGCCCGGGATTCGGCCGAGCTATCGCCGAATGGATGACTGAAGGCTCGTCAGAGATCGACATACACGCTTCAGACGTGGCCCGCTTTTATGACTATTCACGATCCAAGAAACACATCACGGCTCGGACTTCCGAAGGCTTCAATAAGACTTATGGCATCGTCCACCCGCGAGAGCAGTGGGAGTCCAATCGCCAAGTACGGGTCAGCCCATTCTTCGAACGCGAGCAAGCTCTCGGCGCCGTCTTTTTTGAAACTGTGGGTTGGGAACGGCCGCAGTGGTATGAATCAAACAAATCGTTATTGGACGAATACGCCGACCAGGTTCTTGAACGCCCGCATGAATGGGACGCTCGCTGGTGGTCACCCATCATTTCCGCGGAGCATTTGGCGATGCGTGATCGAGGAGCCATTGTAGATCTGACCGCTTTTGCCATCTTTGACATCACGGGCCCGGGTGCGCTGGATTACATCCAGAAAATGACCGTAAACCAAATGAACGTTGCCATCGGCCGGGCCGTGTACACGCCACTCTTGAACGCGCATGGCGGTTTTAAGGCCGATCTGACGATCATGCGGCGTAGCGCAAATGATTTTCGAATCGTCACCGGTGGCGGTGACGGCGGCCGAGATAAGAAGTGGTTCCTGGACAATCTGCCCGACGACGGCTCCGTTCACTTCGTCGACATGACATCTGCTTTGTGCACCGTGGGTCTTTGGGGACCCCATGCCCGGGATGTGCTAGCTTCTGTTACTGAAGACGACGTGTCCCATAGCGGTTTTCCTTTTGCCACGGCGAAAGACATAGCTATCGATGGCATTCCGTGCTGGGCGCTGCGGATCTCCTACGTCGGCGAATTAGGCTGGGAGATCTACACGGCAATGGAGCATGGCTTAAAGCTGTGGGATACATTGTGGGCGGCCGGAAGGCAATATGGCATTGTGCCGGCCGGCATCGGCGTATACGGCACTTCCGCGCGAATTGAGAAAGGTTACCGCCTCATGAGCGCTGAACTCGACGGTGAATACAATCCGGTGGAGGCTGGTCTTGACCGGCCGAAGGTCAAACGGGACGACTTCATCGGGCGCCAGGCCTATCTCCAAGCCCGCGACGAAGAGCCGGCGGCGGTTCTATGCACGTTGGCAGTTGACGATCACGCGTCCGCTTCTGGTCAAGAGCGCTATATGCAAGGGCGTGAACCGATCTTGACGCCAGATGGCGATCCCATTGTGGACCGGAAAGGACGCCGTTCATATGTGACCAGCGCTGGCACTGGACCGTCCGTAGGTAAACATATTCTCATGGCCTATCTGCCCCCTGACTATGCTCGGGAAGGTACCAAGCTTTCGGTCGAATATATGGCCGAATCATAC
Source organism: Promineifilaceae bacterium (SeqCode) (assembly GCA_041570195.1). Lineage (GTDB taxonomy): Bacteria > Chloroflexota > Anaerolineae > Promineifilales > Promineifilaceae > UBA11865. Next base: position 32,569 of record JBFFWQ010000018.1, read on the forward strand.
CCGGTGACTGTGGCGGTTGTGGGCAGCAGACCGCTGTTTGATCCGGCCGATGAACGAATGAAGTGCTAATGGAAGCTGGGCAAACGCCCATCGCCCAGGCACGGAAGACAATCAAATCGACAAGGATTTGCTTTTTTTGCAAGCATAGCGACCATGAATGTAATAACTTGTATCAAACGCGTCCCGGCAACGGGCGCAAACATCTTCCTTACCGAAGACCAGCAGGAAATTGAGACCCGTAATCTCGGTTTCACTATTAGCCCTCATGAGGAATGCGCTGTTGAAGAGGCCGTCCAATTGGTGGAGCGATATGGCGGGTCTTCCGTCGTATTAACTTTGGGACCCGAAGAGGCGGTGGAACAGTTGCGAGATGCCATGGCCTTGGGCATTGACAGGGCCGTCCTCTTAGAAACTGAGGGCTCTGAGTGGGGACCCCAGGCCACCGCAAGCGCCATCGCGACCGCAATCGGCGACCAGCGTGATCAAGGCCATCATTTTGACCTGCTGCTCTTCGGCAATGAAGCTGCAGATTCCACTAACTACCAGGTGGGCGTTCGCGTGGCCCATGCCTTGGATCTGCCCTGTGTTACAGGCGTAAAGGGGCTATCGTTTGAAAACGGCCAGATACTGGCTCGTCGCGAAGCTTCTGGCGGTTGGGAAATCTTCTCGCTGCAATTGCCGGCCGTAGTTACGGTCAAGGAAGGCATCAACCTGCCGCGCTACCCTTCTTTGCCCGGTCGGTTGAAGGCTAAAAAGAAGCCGATCGATCACGTGGAGCCACTTCCTGGGAGCGATGGGTTGCAGAAGATCCGCCTGAAGAAGCCGGCCGAACAGGCCAGCAAGGTGGAGATCCTTGGCAAGGGCCCGGAGGCAGCCAAAGAAGTCGTTGGCCTCCTTAGAGATCTGAGGTTACTGTAACGATGTTGCTAGCAGTCGTCGATCATGATCTGGGAAACCTGAATAAAGTCTCATTGGAAATGCTCAGCCTGGCCCAGCCGGTGGCTGATGAGCTTGGCGAACCACTGGAAGCCGTGTTAATCGGCCAAGTGGCTCGGCCGCTTGCCGATCACTTGCCGGCTTATGGCGTGTCGAGAGTCCATCTCGTGCAACATGCTGGCCTGGAAGATTATGCGCCCGAGGCCTGGGCGGCCTCCATCGTGGAACTTCAGCATACTCTATCGCCCGCGGCCATTGTGGCTCCGGGAACAGAGCGGGGTAACGAAGTGCTGGCCCATGTGGCGGCGATAATGAACTTACCCATGGCTGCCAACTGCGCGGCCGTCCGCACTGGCGATACGTATACCGTGACCAGGCTGCGCTGGGGAGGCAGTCTATTAGAAGAGGCAACTTTGGTCGGCGAACCTAAGCTTTTTAGCGTTGCTGCCCACACCATCGAAGCCAGCGAGGCTGCCGAAGGTGGCACCCTGGATGTGAATACTTTCGAGCCATCCTTGGAAGACAAGGTGTTTCGAGTGCGATTAGTCGAGCGCGAGGAAGCGGTAAGCGACAAGATTTCCCTGGCCGAAGCCCGGGTTGTCATAGGCGGTGGCCGTGGCGTAGGTAGCTCTGAAGGCTTTGCGCCGCTGGAGACATTGGCCGACTTGTTGGGCGGCGCCATCGGCGGATCGCGGGTGGTGACCAACCTGGGCTGGCGCCCGCATGCCGACCAAATCGGCCAGACCGGCACCCGGATCGCACCGGACCTCTATATAGCTTGTGGCATCAGCGGGGCTATTCAACACATGGTAGGCTGCATGGGCTCCAAACACATCTTGGCCATTAATACGGATCGCGAGGCGCCTATCATGGCCAAAGCCGACTACGCCGTGATTGGCGATTTGCACGAGATCCTGCCGGCCTTGGTTGAGGCGATTGGCAACGAGACGGATATTCCCCAAAGTATATAAAGATGCCCCAGGTAGAAATACGCGAGGCCCGAAGCGAACATGCGGAGGCCATTTGGTCGATCTTCGAGGCAGTTATCCAAGGCGGCGATACCTATGTCTATTCGCCAGATACGCCCCGTTCTGACCTGGACCGGTATTGGCTGGCGGAATATATGCATACCTACGTGGCGGAAATAGAGGATACTATCGTCGGCACCTATATTCTGAAGGCCAATCACCCCGGCTTTGGTTCACACGTAGCCAATGCGTCGTACATGGTTCACCCAGCCGCGCAAGGCAAGGGTGCGGGTACCGCCATGTGCGTCCATTCGCTAGACGAAGCCCGCCGGCTAGGTTTTCTGGCCATGCAGTTTAATCTGGTGGTGAGCACCAACGAAGCAGCCCTACACATATGGCGCAAGATGGGCTTCGACATCGTGGGCACGTTGCCGGGCGCCTTTCACCATCAAAGCTTGGGCTACGTTGATGCCTACGTCATGTATCGGTCGCTGGTTGAGTCCACAACATGACCTAACGGCGATCGCCGATCTAGGTGGAGAACAGTTGCGGTTCTAGGTTCACTACGAAGCCGATCCGCAACTATTCTCCTGATAGCAGGCCACCACATCGGAAGGTCTATACCGTTCTTCGAACTCTGGCTTGCTTAGTGCTCAGCCTTCTTCTTCTGGCTAGCGCTCGAAACAGGTAGAATCCTTGGCAGAATACCAAATCTTGTATTGGCATGACATTCCACTTCAAGTCCGAGCCGGCAGCAGGCGCAGCCGGGTACGACTTGAACTGGCGCCCCGGTTTCAGGAAGCTGTTGACCGCGTAGCTATGGCCGCTGGCTTGACGGGCACCGACGAATACCTGGACGGTTTTCGCTGGGGCGAGACGCAGGAACGCGAAGGTTCAAACGAGGAAGTGGCGGCGGCTGTGGTCTCGGAACTAGAAACGGCGTATCTACAGCTCGATTGGCAGAGGAGTGTCAGGACGATACGTGCCGAACAGTCTGATCGGGAAAGCAAGTAAAGTGTACTGTATTGTACCAGGTTCGAGGCCATCACATGCATAACGATGGCGCAAATCCACCGGATCCGAAGGTGATCTTTGTCCCTTCAGGACGGCGGGGAAAGGTATCCCAGGGGATGTCCGTGTTGGATGCTGCCCGCCAGTTGGGCGTGGAAATCGAGAGCATCTGTGGAGGAAGGCTGACGTGCGGCAAATGCAGAGTTCGCATCGAAGACGGCGCGTTTCAGAAACATGGCATTGTCAGTAAGCCCGATCATGTGACGCCGCCAAATGACGTTGAGACTGATCTATTGAATCGTTTGGGCGACGGCGAGCACCGCCTCTCGTGCTCAGCATATATCCAGGATGACATTCTGGTCCACGTTCCGGAGGAAAGCCAGGCCCAGAAGCAGATCATTCGTAAAACCGCGACCGAGCGACTCATCGAGATAGCGCCGGCCATCCGCCAGGTCTACGTCCAAGTGGAAGAAGCCCAACTGGGCGAGCATCGGGGTGATTGGGGACGGCTCGAATTTGCTCTGGCCGAGCAGTGGCAACTGGATGATTTAACCATCGATTTGCCGGCGCTGCGCCGCTTGCAGGCCGTATTGCGCCAAGGCCAGTGGGCAGTCACGGTAATCGTATGGCAAGAACGCCAGGTGATTGATGTGCAGCCAGGCTACCAGGAAGGCATCTATGGTCTGGCGGTGGATATCGGCAGCACAACGGTCGCAGGCTACTTGTGCGATCTACGCACCGGTGAAGTTCTGGCGACAGAATCGGTGATGAATCCCCAGGTGACCTATGGCGAAGATTTGATGAGCCGCGTTTCTTACGCCATGACCCACCGGGATGGCCTCGACAAAATGCATTTGGCCATCGTCAAGGTCCTCAACCAAATTTCGGCTCGAGCCGCTCGGGAAGCAGGACTTCAAGCGCGCCAGATCCACGAAGCTGTCGTCGTGGGCAATACGACCATGATCCACATTCTGCTAGGTATCAACCCCGTCGAGCTAGGCGGGGCGCCTTTCGCCCTGGCAAATCGCGATGCCATGGATATTAAAGCCAGAGATCTAGAATTACGCTTTCATTCTGGGGCGAATCTACACGTATTACCCTCCGAAGCCGGACACGTTGGCGCCGATAATGTGGGCGTGCTTATCGCCGAGGAACCCTATCGACGGGATGAGATGACGTTGATCGTCGACGTAGGTACAAATGCCGAGATTGTCTTGGGCAATCGAGAAAAGCTGTTCAGCGCCTCTAGTCCAACGGGGCCAGCCTTTGAAGGGGCGCAAATCACCTATGGCATGCGCGCCGCCCCAGGCGCCATTGAGCGGGTGAGAATCGATCCCCAGACGTTTGAAGCACGCTTCAGCGTGATTGGTGAATCCCGCTGGTCTAATGAATGGAGTTTGGGAGCGGACGCGCCCCTGGCCTCGCAGCCCAAACATCTGGCGGCCGGTATTTGTGGTTCCGGCATTATCGAGGCCGTGGCCGAGATGTTTCTGACAGGGATCATCTTCCCTGATGGCGCTTTTAACCCCGACTGCCCAAGCCGGCGCATTCAGTGGAATGGTCGCAAGGGTGCCTACATTCTGACCCCTGGCGACTATACGACCATGGGTGAGCCGATCCTCGTCACTCAGGACGACGTACGCAGTATTCAACTGGCCAAAGCTGCTCTGTACGCTGGGGCCAAATTGTTGATGAGCCGGGCCAATATCTCCAAGGTGGACCAGGTTTTCCTGGCCGGCGCATTTGGCAGCTACATCGATCCTAAATATGCGATGATTCTGGGACTGATCCCAGACTGCCCGCTTGACCAGGTTTTTGCGATTGGCAATGCGGCCGGCGATGGCGCACGAATCGCCCTGTTAAACCGCAACAAGAGGCTAGAGGCGCAACAGGTTTCTCGGAAGATCAAGTACATTGAGACGGCCGTCGACCTCGAATTTCAAGATGAATTTGTTCACGCCCTTCATATCCCGCACGCTTCGGACCCGTTCTCTCAGCTGGAAGGTATCCTGCCGAAAAAAACGGTGAATGGCCGCCGGCGTGTTCGCCGGCGGCGCATGAGGGCCTGATTGGAGGTAACATTGGTGTCAATGTGTTATTGTATTCATGGAATCCGCATGCCTGAGCGACCCTCAGGTTTTGTGCGTGCTGGTATCCGAGGAGAGCAATGAGCGACGAAATCAATATCAAAGATCTGCCAACCGATGAGCTTCTGGAACTCATGCAGGAGGATCTCTACGATGGATACGCCGACGAAATCGTTGAGGAAGTAGAGGAGCTCTTGGCTCGGGGTATGGAGCCTTATGATGTATTAACAAAAGGCCTGGTCGCCGGGATGGATGTTGTCGGAGAAGACTTTCGCGATGGCATTCTCTTTGTGCCCGAAGTGCTTATGGCAGCCAAGGCTATGAAAGCCGGCATGGCGATACTTCGACCCCTCCTGGCCGAGACTGGTGCGCCGAGGATCGGCACGATTGTCATTGGCACAGTGAAAGGGGATATCCACGATATCGGCAAGAACCTGGTGAGTATGATGTGGGAAGGGGCTGGTTTTGAAGTCTTTGATCTCGGCATCAACAACTCTGTGGAAGAGTATCTGGCTGCGATACAGGAGCACCAGCCAGATATCTTGGGCATGAGCGCCTTGTTGACGACCACCATGCCCTACATGCGCGTGGTCATCGACACTCTCAAAGAAAAAGGGATACGCCAAGATCTGATAGTGCTTGTAGGCGGCGCGCCGCTCAACGAGGCATTTGCCGAAGACATCGAAGCTGACGCCTATTGCCGTGATGCGGCCGTCGCTGTCCAAACGGCGAAGAAGTTCATGCAAATTAAGCAAGGAACATCATAGAATGGAGTCTGCCGCAGGATGAACCCGGGTAGTCGACTCCAGAATTATCCACACATCCTTGAGCTTTCGTACCAGGTTGCCGACCGGCTCTTTTCGTTCTTCGACCCGCTGATCTCTCGCTTGGGCTACGAACGGGTCGATCGTTGGTTGCGGCCGGCTGAAGAATTGAGCAAGCGCATTATTTTTGATTGCCAAATGTGCGGTCAGTGCGTGCTTCACTCAACTGGCATGACCTGTCCCATGACCTGTCCCAAAGAATTACGTAATGGACCATGTGGCGGGGTCCGATCGAACGGCCATTGCGAGGTTATCCCGGAGATGAAATGCATTTGGGTCATGGCCTTTGAGCGCTCGAAACATATGCCCGCATTTGGCCGCGATATGATGCAGCTGCAACCACCAGTAAATCATCAGCTAGAAGGATCTTCGGCCTGGATCAACATACTGACCGGCAAACACGGCGAATTGCCGGCCGGTTGGGAGGATGCATCGCCGAAACCGTTTATCAGAATAGAAGAAATTGACGCGTGGAAACCGAATTTAAGTCAGACGGTCGCCTAGAGAGGGTCCTTCGATCGGGGCGCTTTGCGGTTACGGCCGAGCTGAATCCGCCTGACAGCGCCAACCCGCAAGAAGTCTTTGATGCCGCCCTCGTCCTGTCGTCCGTATGCGATGCCATAAACGCTACCGACGCTTCGGGCGCTAACTGCCACATGTCCAGTGTGGCCATTTGTGCCTTGTTGACGCATGCCGACTATGCGCCAATATTGCAAGTATCTTGCCGGGACCGAAACCGCATTGCCCTACAAGGCGATGTGCTGGGCGCCGCTGCTATGGGGGTCTGTAACGTCTTGTGCTTGACCGGCGACGACGTCAGCGTGGGCGATCAGCCGCAGGCCAAGCCGGTGTTTGATTTCGATTCCATACAACTCCTACGCACCATCAAGATCATGCGAGACGAGGGTAAGTTTCTGAGCGGTCGTAAGCTCGCGGCGCCTCCCAAGCTGTTCTTAGGCGCAGCCAGCAACCCATTTGTGCCGCCATATGACTGGCGGCCGCTGCGTCTGGCCAAGAAGGTCGAAGCCGGGGCCGACTTCATCCAAACGCAGTATTGTTTCGATGTGCCTCGTTTACGTCAGTTCCTGAATAAGGTCTGCGACATGGGATTGGACGAAAAGGTCCATATCTTAATAGGTGTCGGCCCGCTACGTTCAGAGAAAGCGGCCGAGTATTTGCGCAACCATGTTCCGGGCGTAGTTATCCCAGACGAAGTCGTGGATCGATTGCGTAAGACTTCTGCGCATAAAAAGCGGGAAGAAGGCAAGCGGATTTGCGTCGAAATAATCCAGCAGGTTCAGGATATAAAATGCGTATCTGGCGTCCACGTGATGGCTTACCGGCAGGAAGAGCTAGTAGCGGAGATCATCGAAGAAGCTGGTCTGTTACCCCGGCCCATGCAGCCCCTGGCGCGGGACACTGATCCACGAGCTAGGCCCAGCAGGCGCAGACGAACGAACAAAGGCGGCTCTAAATGAACCTCGACATCTGTGTTATGTGGCGTCCCATCTTCTTTGGGAGGAGACGTCACGCGCTACAGTGCACCACCACTGAAGTAAACGCTAACCACTAGAAGCTCGTAGCCAAGAGCTGTTTTCGAAGGAGGCAACCTTGCCTGAGACGATCATAAGCTCCAAATCAAAAACGGTTATTATAAGTCCGGACCACCCGTTCACGATTATTGGCGAACGCATTAATCCCACCGGTCGGAAGAAACTGGCGGCCGAGATGGCTGCAGGCAATTATGATCGGGTGCAGCACGATGCTATCGTCCAGATCACAGCGGGCGCCCATGCTCTCGACGTGAACGCCGGCATTCCCCTGGCCGATGAACCGGCCATTTTGGCCGAAGCGATTCAACTCGTGCAATCAGTGACCGACGTGCCTTTGTCGATCGACTCGTCCATCGTCGATGCCCTGGAAAGAGGTCTCGGAGCCTACCAGGGAAAAGCCCTGGTCAACTCAGTAACAGGTGAGGAAGAGCGCCTGGAATCCGTTTTGCCGCTGATAAAGAAATACGGCGCGGCCGTGATCGGTATCTCCAACGATGAAATGGGCATTTCGGAGGATCCTGATGTTCGCTTGGCTGTGGCCAAGAAGATCGTCGAAAGGGCTCAAGATCACGGTATCCCCAGGGAAGATGTGCTCATCGATCCCCTGGTGATGCCTGTGGGCGCCATGCGTTACGCGGGCCGGCAAGTATTTCGCATCGTCGGCCGCTGCCGTGATGAACTGGGCGTCAATACCTGCTGCGGAGCCAGCAACGTTTCCTTTGGCTTGCCCAACCGCGCCCCGCTCAATGCCACATTCTTGGCTATGGCCATCGCTGCTGGATTAACCTCAGCCATCACCAACCCCATCGAACCGGAGATCAAACAAGCGGTCCTGGTCGCCGATGTGATGATGGGCAATGACGAGAACTGCACGACGTGGATCATGACCAACCGGCCGCAGGAGGAAAAAGATGCAGGCCGTCGCCGGACCGGCCGTCGCCGCCAGGCACGACGGTCCTGATCACGCCGACAGCGCCACCGGGCGAGCCTCCCTGGCCACATCGCGAATGCTCTGGTAACCGATATCGGTAGCGGGCACAAAGCACGACAGTTCTCCATGAGCCAGAAGGGCCCGGCCTTCCGGATCAATATGCATGGCTAGTAAGAGCTCGCGCAGCCGGTGGCGTAGTTCCTGTGGTAGCTGAAGGGATACGACCCAGGGCGGGACCGGGCTTGGTCCGATCGTCTCGATCACGCGCAGTTTGCGGGCCAGAAATGGCCGGCGTCTCATTTCGTAATCAAGGACAGTGCTGTCAATGGCGGTTACGTCGGCCCGGCCATCAATAAGCATCTGCAAAGAGTTCAAATGGGTGCCTGACTCAAGCACCTTACCGAAGTAATTGAGAGACTCATCTCGTTCTAAAAGATGGTGGCATACGACGTAATAACCGGAATAGGAGCCTGTTTCGTTGTAGACCCAGCAAACACCCTTCAAATCGTCGAAGGAATTAAATGGACTATCACGTTGGACGATGACGTCTGAATAGTAAACTGGCTGACCTTGGTAGCGGGGATCCCGCATCACGGGCGCTGCCAGAAGCTCTATCTGGGGATCATGCTGGTCGGCCTTCATCGCGTAAAGCAGGCCGCAGATCCAGCCCAGCTGGATCTGCCCGCAATCGAGAAGTCGCTTCCGCTCTTGCCAGTGAATGTCGACGACAAACTCAGCTTTGATTCCCAGCTTTTGACCTATATAGTCCGTGACGGTTTGGCCATCGTCGTGTGTGTTGACTGCCAGGCAAGAAGTGACGACGAGTTTATCCATTTGAAGGCCCTTTACAAAGCATGATTGGCCGGTCGACGGCCTGATAACCTGCCCGCCCTTTTCCTACACCCACGGTGAATGGCTATTGGTCGAGCCGAAAGTCCGGCCCTCAGCGAAACGACCGAATGAGAAGGGTTTCAGTTCGGCCACATCATCACCCATCAATTGCTTCGCTACCAGTTTCCCGGCGCCAAGCATCTTGAATCCGTGATTACTATCAGCGATCATGTATACATTAGGCAACACCCAATCGATGATGGGTACATTATCGGGCGTAAATGCGCCAATCCCGCCGTTCCGTCGCTTACGGAAGCTAGGGCGGATGCCTTGAAAGCGGGACATGGTCTGGGCCATCGCCGCGCAAAGATAGTCAGCGAATTCGGTCCCGGCCTGATAGGCGTCGTTGGCGTGGCCATATGGATCGAGGATGGCTTCTGGCCCGATCTTGACCGGAACCGTACCTCCTTGCAATCCAGGTTGATCCATCCTTTCGTTGCCATTCTTGAAATACACGTACGTATAGTCTCTCAATTGTCGACCGCTTTCCTCGTCGACGACCGGGGTATTCATCAGTTCAACGTGCAAGACCGGCGGGTTCAGGCCATCGGCCGTGAGATAAGGCTGGTCGTAGTAAACCTCGCCCTCCAGCAAACGCCAGTAGGTCCACATATCTTTGTCTTTGACCACGTCGCCATCGGGATAATAGCAGTCCAAAGTCATGGGTTGATCGAGCATTTGCCAATGTTTGGGCGTCCAGGCGCCGAGCCCCCAAATAACCAGATCGGTGTTTATCTCCCCGTGATTGGTCACCACGCTCTTGACTTGCCCAGTCATCAACGTGTAATCCAGCACCTCGACGTCGCCAATGACTCTTACGCCATGATCGGCGCACTTCTGAGCTAATCCCTTAATAACCTGGTCAGTGCCGGCGTAGCCGCTGACCCGTTCGAATATGGTCACTTCGACACCGCTGGTATTGAAGTCGGGCCAGATATTCTTGAGATAGCGGCGCGCATCCTGGCCCACATACAGTTCAGAATGGTAACCAACGGCATTCTGGCTCTTGTGGATGCGTTCATAATCAGAGATCTGGTTTTCCTCGCCTACCGAGACATAACCGACCTGTTGGAATCCAAAGGCGACGGGATCGTACATCCAGACGTCCACACTGTGACGAAGTAGAGCGTGAATAGGTTCGGTCATATAAAAGTTGCGGACACAGCCACAGGCGATGCCGGATGCCCCCGCGCCCGGGCCAGTCTTATCCAGCACGACGATGTCCTGGCCACTACCCCGGCCGCGCGCTTCCAACTCCATGGCCAGATGCCAGGCCGTGCTAAGCCCGTGTACGCCCGCGCCGACGATGGTGTATCTGACGGATTCCGGTAAATTACCCATGCTGTTCCTCCTCTCTAACATGTTTCATTCTTTCGACGTAGGCTAGCAGTTCTTGCTCCACCATCGTATCTATAGGGGGACGGTCATAGGATGCTAGCAGCCGCTGGGCCACATGGTACGCTCGCTGATGTGCGTCATCGGCCCCATCATCCGACCAATTATCATAGCCGCGCCGGTCGCTGATGATGGGCTTATAGAACGCGTTCCGATAGCGTTCCAACGTGTGATCGGTGCCAAAATGATGTCCTCCCGGCCCCACCCCAGCAATCGAGTCAAAGGCTAGCGTCTCATCATTGATCTCAAGTTCGGACAGGAATTGATGCATCATGGCCAGTCCTTCCAGATCCAAGACAAACTTCTCCAACGAGCAGACCAGCCCCGCTTCCAGCCAGCCCGCACTATGCAATATGATATTGGTGTGAGCTAAAACGGCCGGCCAAAGAGTCATTTGAGTTTCATAAGCCGCCTGCGCATCGGGGATCTTTGAGTTATTCAAACCACCACTACCCCGATAGGGTAGGCCATAATGGCGGGCCATCTGCGCGCCTATTATGAGAGCCTGTGCTCCTTCAGGGGTGCCAAAGGCAGGACTGCCGTTTTGCATGTCAATATTGGTTGTAAAACCACCATAAATCACCGGGCAACCCGGATTAATCAGTTGGGTTAAGGCGATACCCGCCAGCGCCTCCGCGTTCTGTTGGGCAATAGCAGCAGCCATCGTGATCGGACTCATTGCCCCAGCCAATATGAATGGCGTTATGATCGTCGGTTGGCCGTGCTGACAATAGACGATCAGGGCGCCCAACATATGCTCGTCAAAACGTAAAGGGCTATTGGCGTTTACATTGCTGGCCAGAACCGGATTTTGGCGAATCGTCTCCAGGCCTCCAAATGCGATGGCAGCCATCTGGATGTAATCCGTGGCTGCTATCCGGCCATGGGCCGCCGTCGTATATACCTTGTCGCTAAGGGTCAAAAGAGAAAATCCTTTCTCCAGATGACGCAGCGCCACGGGTACGTCTTGCGGCTCTACGAGTAACCCTTCCACAATATGTACAGGCCCACAAATCTGGGCCAGTTTAACCATCTGGCGATAATCATCTAGGGTTCCCGGCCGCCGGCCGCTCTTCAAATCGGCATAATAGGGCGCTGCTCCAACGGTAGCGAAGTTGATGTGATTGCTGCCTATACACAGTGAATGGGCAGGGTTTCGTGCGTGAAGCGTGAACTCGGACGGGGCTTTGGCCACTAATTCCCGCACCAATGGCCGGTCAAGCCAAACATGCTGGCTCTGATAATCTACCCGAGCCCCAGCTGCTGCCCAAATGCCTATGGCTTCACTCTCCAGAAAATCAATCCCGATCTCTTCCAAAATACGCATGGATGCTCGGTCGATCTGGTCCACTTGTTCTGATGATAACATCTCAACCGGCGCCATAGGATTGACTAGCCGGCGAAACGGTTTATCGGCAAGCGGCGTTAGCGGCTGTACTTTGCGCCGGGCCTGTCGCCGGCGCGCTGGGCGCCTGGTCATCGATCAAGAACCATTATGGAACTCCCGCACGGCATGCCACCGTGGATTATCCTGATAGTCGAAGTATTTGATGCGCGTCACTTGCAAGGCGCGACTATCGGCTATGCCGCCAGGCAAATGCCCGTTGTAAAGCTTGATCGATACGTAGTATTCAGGTGATAGATCTTGTACCGCTTGATCGTGAGCCTGACTTCGACTCCACTGCTTCTTGACGCTTGTATCTGCAAATATAACCAGGTTGCTGAAATCGCCTGATAACATAGCCATCGTGCTATAGCTAAGCAATCCCGGATAATCGGGGATCTCGCCGACCAAGATCTCGTCAAATTCATCACCTAGTTTCAAGTTGGCGTCTTCCCGACGGTGGCCCAAAAAACCGACAAAAGCCAGTTCACCCGGTTGAGACAATATCTCCGGCTGGGCGACAACCAGTCGGTAGAACCAATTATCCCGGTTAGGCTGGTGAACAATGATGGGGGGCTTGCCATTGGCGCAATGTTTTTGATCCTCCAAGAAGAGGCACAATTGATCGACCATGAAACGCAATGTGTTGACGTCATAAACGATTCGCTCAGGGTTAGTAAATGGCCTCGCTCGGACAACCTCGGCCGGTTTCAAGGTCAATTCTTGATCCATCGTTTTCCTCGTTGCAGTTGCCTGCGCCAGTGGCCGAACATCACTTATCGTAATGCATCATTGCCATTGCCCGGTATCGATACATCGCTCACGCTGCGACGCTGGCCAAATCCCATCTCGGCCGAGATCGTTTGCGCCGTTTCTTGTAAGGGATTTATGAAGCTTTCCACGATCCCAGGTCCCATGCGGTAGGTCGGCCCAGAGACAGATACGGCAGCCACAGCCTGACCTTCATGATTGAATATAGGCGCAGCGATGCCACTGAACCCCGCTTCGAACTCCTCATGCACAATGGCGTATCGTTGCAGCCGGATTTCTTTCAGGATATTGATGAGCGTTTGGTCGTCAGTCACCGTCTGGCTTGTGTACTTCACCAAAGGCAGTGCGAGCCTGACGGAACGTTCCCTGTCTGGCAAATAGGCCAACAGCACTTTTCCGGCCGCCGTACAATGCAAGGGCGTGCGCCGACCGATCCATCCTTCGTAGCGGATCGGTTGGGGGCTGCGCGCCCGTTCGATGTTCACACATTCATGACCTTCTATTACGGTGATGTTTACTGTTTCCTGCGTAGATGCCACCAAGTCATTCAGATAAGGCTGGGCCACTCCGCGCACGTCCAGTCGCCCCAAAGCCACTCCGGCCAGGCCGATCAATCCTAATCCCAGCCGGTACCTCCCCGATTCTGGATTTCGACTAACCAGGCCACCTGCTTGCAGTGTCGCCAAGATGCGGGAAACGGTGCTTTTGTGCAAGCCAAGGCGATGGGCCAGTTCGGTCACGCGAAGTTCAGGCTCGTACTCAGTGAAGCTGCGCAGAATAGCTATCGCCCGCGCGACTGATTGGACGCTTTCAGTCGTCCTCGGCTTATCTTTAGGCATCGGCAAAACGCTCCGCTGCGTTACTTGATTGGCGAGATTAAGTTGTTGCGTATTATGAAACCCTGTTCCGAGACGTGCACGTGCTGATTATAGGCGAAGTTGGCCGATCACGTCAATAGGTACGTCAGTACGATTTTGGTTCGAGCATACTGATAACAAGATGAATCGACGGCGCCGCTTCGCATTGTGAAGCACTCACTCCCGTTCCGCGGCCACGGCGCCACGAAACTACTCATCAACGGCCGCGTGTTATACTAGCCCAATGACCTCCCCGACAAGAGTTCGCGTCCGGCTAAAGGCTCGCTACCTTCCTTTTTTGCTCGGGCTAGTGCTTTTACTACAGCTGATTGTTCCCCATAAAAGCTGGATGATCCTGCTGGTGGGCCTGGGTGGCGCGTGGCTGATTGGCAATCGTTGGGCCTATTCGCTGGCCAGGAGTCTGGAACTGACGCGTGAGCGCCGCTTTGGCTGGACGCAGGTCGGCGATAACTTACAGGAACGTTTTACTCTGACAAATCGTGGTTGGGCGCCAGCACTTTGGGTTACGGTGCGCGATCATTCTACCCTACCCGGCTACCAGGCCAGCAAAGTGCGAACGGTGGGAGGACGGGCCTTGATCCACTGGTTCACGGATGGCGTTTGCTACCGCCGTGGCTTGTTCACGTTGGGACCCACTACTTTCGAGACGGGCGATCCTTTCGGTTTCTATCGCGTCACGATTGACTATCCCGGCCTCTCGACAATGATGGTCATGCCGCCCATCGTGAAGCTGCCCGCCATCGACATCGCCTCCGCTGCGCGAGCAGGAGAGGGCCGACCCATCGCAGAACGCTCGCCAGACCGCTCAATAAGCGCAACCGGCGTGCGCGAGTTTGCTCAGGGCGACAGTCTGCATCGAATTCATTGGCCCACCTCGGCCCGTCACGATGATCTCTTTGTGCGTATTTTCGAACGTACACCGGCCAGCGACTGGTGGATCTTTCTGGATCTGTACCAACAGGTGCAGGCTGGCGTTGGGCAGAACGCATCTGAAGAACAAGCCATAATCCTGGCCGCTTCCCTGGCGTCGCAAGGACTAGAAGGAGGCACGGCCGTCGGCCTGGCGACTTCCGGACTGGGCCAGGGCGCCGTCTGGCTGCCGCCGAAACTGGGAGACGATCAGCGCTGGCGAATCTTGCGCGAACTTGCTCTGGTAGAGCCCGGCGATCAGCCCCTTACCCGGCAATTGGCCGGCGCCAGCGCCACGCTGAAAGAACGTAGCAGCTTGATCATCATCACGGCCGATATTGAGGGACAATGGCTCAACCCCATGCTGCTGCTGATGCGGCGCGGGATCATACCCACGGTGCTACTGCTGGATCGGGCAGCATTTGGCGGGCAAGGAGAGGCAGCCGGCGTTTTGGGCTCGTTGCTCGATCTGGGCGTCACCCACCATCTTATCATGCCCGATCTCCTGGAGCGGCCCGAAATGCAGCCAGGGCAAATCGGCAAATGGCGCCGCACGCAACGAGGTCATTGGGAACCAAAGTTTGACCACGCTGCGCTGGATTGGAGAGAGCTGACATGAGGCGCAGATGGCTGCGCCGTTTGAATCGAAGAATGCGCCGGGAGAACTGGTTGGCGCTTGGCCTGGTTCTGGCGATCTTCTTTATCATCCTCTTGCGGGTTGCCAGCGCTGTAGACGGCCTTGAATTTAGTCTCCTATGGCCAACGACTCTTCTGGGGTTAGCGCTCGGATGGGGGCTGGCAGCGGTCGCCGCGGGTCACCTGACGATCATCCTCGGTGTGCTGCTTGGCCCACCCTTGATAATAATCCAGGTCGGCAACTTGTTAGCGCCATTGGCAGCTTTGGCCGTTTCCTTCGTCGCCTTCGTCAGCCAGGCGATACTCTCAAGCGCTATGCCCGCGTCCACTTCCCTTGTCACTGCTCGAGATGAACTTGCGGCTGCCACTAGTGCGCTCGTCACGCGATTGTACGATTGGTTCCTGGCATTGACGGGCGGAGAGCCTCTGTTCGACCCGGTGGCCACCGCAATTCTGTGGCTGCTGGTGCTATGGGCGGCCGCCTTTTGGGCCGGTTGGTCCGTGCGGCGGCGTAACCAACCAATGTTCGCTCTACTTCCCGCCTTAATATTGTTGGCGGTTATTATCATCATCACCGGCACGTCAGCCTTGTACCTGGCGCCCGCGCTAGCACTGATGTTGATACTGAAAGCCACTATATCGCACGCCAAACGAGAACAGAAGTGGAAGGCGGATGAAATCAACTTTTCGCAGAAATCCGGCCGCAAGGTCGCCTGGACGACCTCGGGGCTGGCGCTGGCTTTGATGATCGTGATGCTCATCATGCCTTCGCCTTCGATTTACCGCCTGGCGGACCTGGCCCGAAACCGGTCCCAGCAACAGCGAGACCAGGAACTGGCCCGCTCATTAGGGTTGGAAGCTGCACCGGATGCGCGTGCTGTCGACGCCTTCGCCAATGAACGCCTTGGTGGCTTGCCGGCGCGCCACCTGATCGGTTCTGGACCCGAGTTATCCGAGCAGCCAATCATGGCCATCAGCGTCGAAGGGCCTAGTGCCCAGGCAAGCCGATTGCGCTACTGGCGGGGCCAGACCTATGACCGCTACAATGGTCGCGGCTGGGAGACCGGGGGCACGAGCACGATCGACTACGCGGCCGGCGAAACAGCCGGGAGAGCATTGGAGGGCCAGCAGTTGGTACGCCAGGAAGTGCGCCCCCTGACCGAACTCGGCGGGCTGCTATACGCCGCCGGCACGTTATGGACGGTAGATGAGGCCTTTCAGATCGCCTGGCGCGCCCGCTATCGTGCGACCGAAACTTATACAGACTTCTTCGCGGCAGCGGCGGCCGATGGCAATACAGGCACCTATCGCGTGGATTCCTTCGTTCCCGATTTCGGCGAGGCTGAGCTGCGCGCCGCTGGCCGAGATATACCCGACTGGATCGCAGAGCGCTATCTGGCCCTGCCGGATGATGTATCGGCCCGGGTGAGGGCGCTGGCGCGCGATCTGACGGCTACCGAGCTAACAGCTTATGACCGGGCGCGGGCCATCGAGGCGTATTTACGCCAGTTTCCCTACACGCTTGGCCTACCCGCGCCGCCGGCCGACCGTGAAATAGCCGATTACTTCCTCTTTGAGCTTCAGCGCGGTTACTGTGATTATTATGCAACCACCATGGTCGTTCTGGCCCGGGCGGCAGGTCTGCCGGCGCGCCTGGCCACCGGGTTCATCGGCGGAATGTATGACCAGGAAGAACGCCGCTTCACAGTCACGGCCGATCTGGCCCACTCCTGGCCAGAGATCTACTTCCCGAATTATGGCTGGATTCAATTTGAGCCTACAGGCGGCCGGGCCATCATCGAGCGCCCGGCCAAGGCCCGGCCGCCGGTTGAATCGGAGCTAGAAGCAGAATTAGAACCGATTACCGAGGCTCGTAGTCGCGCCCGATGGAACCTGGTGCTAGGCGCTGCGGCCGGGGTGATGCTCTTCGCTGCCGTGGCTACCGTTAGCTGGTGGCTCGTAGATATTTGGCGGCTGCGCTACCTCAGTCCAAACCGGACCATCATACAGCTCTTCAAACGACTAAGTCGTGGTGGCCATCGGTTGGATGTGCGACCAGAGCCAGGCGAGACGCCCCACGAATTCGCCGGCCGGTTGAGTGCGCGATTGGTTGCACTGTCCGGCAGCGAGCCCGAGAATGGGTCGTTGGCCTCAGCTCCAGAAGCGGTCTATTGGTTGACCGGACTCTATACGCGTTGTCTATTCAGCCCTTACGAAGCGCAGGCGAAGCAGCGCGCGCTGGCCATCCATACCTGGTCGCGGCTGCGCATCCAGCTGCTATGGGCAGCACTGCTGCAACGAAGCAAAAAAGGGATCCGCCGCTCTCATGACAGCCGCTAACAGCCCGTTGGTTTCGAGCCCTGAACGCCTGCATTTACGCGGTTCCAAAGGACCCTCTGGCCAGATGAACGGCTACAGCGATGTTCGGGGCATGGCCGTCAGCCCCAATGTGGTCGGCAAGTGATCCCGTGACCGGGGCGCCTCAATATCGTCTCATGTCTCGCCTGCCTCGCGCTTCCGGCGGGCGCGAAACGCCTTGATCCAATTCATGCCGTAGTCATCACGGCCCATTGCCAAATCGGCAGCCAGAATCGCCGTGATTATCTCCTTCACCAGAGGATTGGTGATCGGGCAGGTCAGGCCAGCATGGATGGCCATGGCAATGAACGCAGCGTTGACGTATTTGCGATCGGGTAGGCCAAAGGAGATATTGCTGGCGCCCATCGTCACGTTAACGCCAAACTCTTTCACGACCAACATGATCGTCTCCAGGGAAACTCGGCCGGCGCTGCTGTCAGCTCCCATAGTCAAGGCCAGGGGATCGACAACGATATCCTCGGGCGGAATACCTAGTTGACCTGCGCGCTCAATGATCTTTCCGGCGACCGCCAGCCGCTTCTCGGGCGTCTCCGGGATGCCCTCGTCATCCATACACAAACCAATGACTGCGGCCTCATGTTCTTTGACCAACGGCAAAATCGCTTCCAGGGATCGCTCTTCGCCATTGACCGAGTTCACCAGAGCCTTGCCCTCATACAACGAGAGGGCGGCAGCCAGCGCATCTGGATCGGCCGTGTCAATGCACAAGGGCACGTCTGTCACTTCCATCACGGTACGCATTACCTGGCCGAGCAAGACGGGTTCGTCCGCGCTCGGCACGCCAGCATTCACATCCAAGATTACAGCGCCGGCCACAACCTGGCTCAAGGCATCCTGGCGCACAATATCGAAATTCCCGTCCTGTAAAGCAGCCAGGACTTTCTTGCGGCCGGTCGGGTTGATTCGTTCGCCGATGACTGAAGTCGGTCCAGTGCGGCTAATCTCCACCGTCTTTGTCTTGGATGCAACTATCGTTCGTAAGTTATTTGGCATTCTCCACCTCAAACGGATCAGTTAACGACTACGAATTGTTATCTCTTTTCTCGTGGTTTGATCGGGGCTGCCGATCGATAGATCTCCAGGTCCTATGTCCGTTCGGACTTCTTGCCCTGGTTTTTCCCGGCTTTCGAATCACGTGTTTAGATGCGTTTTGGATCCCTGATTGGCAGCATTACCCTGGCCGCGTTTAACCACGTTACACATTAAGGCCTTGTATACCGGAAAACCGGAAATTGGATCGCGATTATCGAAGTCCGTCAATTGGTTGACGTTGCCACGTTGCCAGTCCACCGGCCCAACCGGACCCCCACCGCCCATATTCACTTCGACAACTCCGGGTACGATATGTTCCGTCACGTGAGCCCTAAATGGCGCCCTGCCTCGAGGAGAGAGTACGTAGACAGGATCTCCATCCACTATTCCCCTGGCATAGGCATCTTCTGGGTGTAGGTGAACCAGCGGGAAGGGTTGTTTAGCTGCCAAGGAAGGTATATTGTGGTGCTGAGAACGGAAGGCGGTCTGGGTTCGGGCGCCGGAATTAAATACAAGCGGGTATTTCCGGGAGATTTCTGGCGCAGCCAACGGACCCTCAATGGGTTCGGTATAGGCCGGCAAAGGATCATATCCATTTTGCCGGAACCATTCCGAAGCAACTTCGAACTTTCCTGTTGGCGTATTGAAGCCCGGCGCGCCATCGGCCCGCAGTAAGCCTGCTTCATATTTGCGAAAGATCATGGCCGGCACGTCGAATGGCAAACCCTCAGGAAACTCGCGCAAGGCTTCCAGGGTAAAACCATTGTCGCCCAACGCGTCTCTTATCATGCCCTCTTCCGTTTGCGGCCAAAGCTGCCCATAACCTAAGCGGCGAGCCAATTCGGAGAATATCAGGTAATCGTTACGAGCCTCGCCGACCGGCTCAATCACCTTTTGCCTGAGTTGAATATAACCATCGTGAATCATGTACGATTCAATCTCAAACATGGTCGTGGCTGGCAAAAGGATATCGGCGTAGCGGGCATCAGCCGTAGGGAAACGATTGACGATCACCAGGAAATCGAGCGCCGCTAGCGCCCGGCGCCACAAGTCAGGATTAGGCCACGATGTAATGAGCGATGAGCCGCTGATGATCAAGGCCCGCACGGGGTAAGGATCATCCTCCAAGATAGCCCGGGGCAACAGGGCTGCATGGGCCTCCTTACGAACCTCGTAGTACAGCGGATATTCGTCGGCGCCAAGGGGTTTAGGCGAATCAAGTGGCAAAGGGGTCAAGATGCGGTTGAGCTGCAAACGGTCCGGCATCTTAAACAATTTGCCGCCCGGCACGTCCAGATGACCGGCGATGGCCTGCAGCGCCCATACCGCCCGAATTGCCTGGACCCCACCATTGGAATACTCCAGGCCAGTATAGGTTAGAATCGAGCATCCTTCTGCCTGGCCGACAGCCCTCGCTAACTCACGGATTCGATCGGCCGGCACCCAGCTGATTTGTTCAACACGCTCAGGGGTGAAGGCAGCCACATAGTCGCGCAATGCACGAAAACCATGCACCCATTGTTTGACGAAGGGAAGATCGTACAGTTCGTCAGCGATCAAGACGTGAATCATGGCCAGAGCCAGTGCGCCATCGGTTCCCGGCCGGATGCCTATCCATTCGGCCCGCATGGCCTGGGCAGTTTCGCTGCGGCGATGATCAATGACCACGACCCGCGCACCACTGCGCTGGGCTCTCATAAGCCGGGGCAGATTAATGGGCGACGAATCCGTGGTTGGGTTTTCACCCCAGACAAGGATCAGATCGGCCTGGTCGATATCCTCGACCATGTTACGCATATACTCACCAAAACACGCGCGAGACGCGATCATGCCGTAGGCTGCATAACAAAGCGAGCCGACACCGCTTGCGTTGGGGGAACCAAAGGGAAACAAGACGGCATTGGCCGACGATTCGACGGTTCCTTCAGGAGCAAATGCTTCATTTAGGCCGTATTCGAAGTTCCCCCGGCCGGTGTAGATACAGACGGACTCAGGACCGTGCCGCCTGGCGATTTGATGCAGATTGTCGACGATTGCCTCATAGGCCACATCCCAGGTGATTCGCTCGAATAGCTGCTGGTCGCGCGCACCATTTCGCCTTTGCGGGAATAGGATTCGGTCAGGTGAATACACGATCTCCCGAGCATGCATACCCCGGGGGCAGACGATGCCTTGAGGATGTTCTTTGATGGGAGTTAGCCGGTCGATCTTGCCGTCGACTTTGTGGACATGCACACCACAGCCTGCCGGACAGATACCACATATGCTGGCGACCACTTCTTCGACCGGTGTTGTCGCGATGATGCTTTCAATTAATTCCACTACCGATCCTTCAAAGCTCAGAATTCTGGGGCCTTATTGCAGCCGTTTTCTATACCTCTCATGTCGTGTCCTCCTGCAGGATTCTTTCGATTTCTCCATCGACCGAAGCAGGCACTTCCTGTATCTTGTGTTCGTCCAGGATGCCTATGGTTGTCTCCCGCAGAGTCGCGTTTATGTCCTTCGCTCCCTGATCTTGCCAACGATCTAATCGCTGGCGGTTGAAGATCTGCGGCATCCATAACGCTCGCCAGTGATCCATCGTGTGTTTGTGACTCAAGAATTCTCCGCCAGGTCCGACATCATTGATAACATCAACGGCCAAAGCTTCCGCGTCGACGCGAACTCCTTCGGCGAATCGCCGGGTCATGGAGATGATCTCGTTCGTCAACACCATCATCTCTGGCGAACCGGTCAAGCCGCTTTCTAGATAGCCCACATCGTGGTTGAGGTTGGTCCTGGACAGCAAAGCAACCAGGACAGCAAATTGGGCGTCGGCCGCGGCTTGGCCATCGATGACTTTGCTGTCACTATGCCCGGCATAACCCCACACGGGCAGACTATAGAAGCGGCCCATTTCGGCCGCCATTACCCGGGCGAGTTGGAATTCGGGCGCACCGTATACGCTGATCATCTCCTTCATATCCATGTGATGAACGCCATGTCCATAAAGGAAGGGGGCGCCAGGATTCTCAAGTTGGTGCATGACCAGGCTGCTGAGCACCTCGGCATTGCCCAGAGCTACCGCTCCGGCTAAGGTCACCGGGGCTGTCGCGCCCATCATTGGCGCCGGCGAGTGAGTGATTGGGATCTTATGCTTGGCACAAAAAAGGAGTTTTTCGGTTGCGTCCAGACTATGTCGGAGGGGTGTCGAAGGCTCGGAATAAAGCAAGATGCTTGGATATTGAACAAGTTCGTCCAGACCGCCGGCGGCCGCGGCGGCCATGGACGTGATAGCTTCCATGTCGGCCTTCGTACCGCACACGACCACGATGGGCTTGGTAGTATTGCGCAACATGGCAGCAAATTGGTATCGAAAATAGGTCGCTTCGGGCACATCTCGCGGCACGCCCAGCGACATCATGAAATGAAGTTCGGGTAGCGAATCGACCACCCTGGCACAATCGCCGATGTCTGCCAGGAGAAAATCACGACGAACTCCAGAGCGAGGATCTAGATAGCGAAAAGTGTCAGAGCCTGGGCCAAAATAGACACCCTTGCCATCCAACTTGATGGCCACCTGGTCGTTGCCTCGACTATAAAGATTGAATGATCCCGGAACAGTAGCCAAGGCCCACTCGACAAGAGAAGGTGGTATCTTCACCAGGTTCTCCTCGATCAGGGCTCCGGCCTGGTCCAGCAAGCGAATGGCGGCCGGGCTAAATACGCGGACACCTGTCTGCCGCAGAATCTCACAGGAGGCGCGATGAATGCGCAGGCAATCTTCGCGGCCCAACATGGAAAACCGCGGCCGTATGGGAGGCAGGTCACGTCGTGGTAGATCACGTGGTGAATGAGCTTGGGTCAACGGGTCATGGTGATGTCGGTCGTTCATTTGCCTCCTCGCGGCACACTGGCAGAGTACCAACTATCTTAATGCCAAAAGGGCGATCCGCCCTACTGATGATCGTCCAAAAATTCACTGTAGATCGGCACGTATGGTGCAGACAAGCCCTGCCAACTGATCTACATCTGGCCCGAGAGCTTCTTATGTGAATGAACAGCCCAACTGTCGACTGCCTGGCCCACCTGTTTGGGGTCGTTGGTCCCCATCGGAACTTTCGAGGCGACGACTCTATCGAATTGTTTATCCCCAAACCCGCCTGGCAGTCTCGGCGATCGTTCCAAGCTTGTACTTTTCATCGTCGACGGTAATGGCATTGCCGACTACCGATGTCGAAAAACCGCACTGGGGACTGAGGGCAAGCCGTTCCAGGTCGATATACTGGCTGGCTTCTTCTAAACGCCGGACCAGTTCGCCGACACTCTCGCGCCGGGCTGTCTTAGTCGTCACCAGTCCCAGAACGACCGTTTTATCCTCGGGAACATCCTGTAAAGGCACGAATGAACCCGAACGCGCATCGTCGTACTCGAGCATTAAGCGCTGGGCGTGGATGCCCTGGAAGATCGGCTTGGCGATCAGGTCATAACCCCCTTCTACCAGCCATCGACTTCCCTGATTGCCCCGGCAGAGGTGAAAACTGAAGGTCACCCCGGGAAAGTCGCCGATGACCGCGTTATCCATGGCAATGCCCCTATCCAGATAGTCCTCCAGGTCCCACCCGCGTGACTCATAGAAAGACCGAGTCTTAGGGTCGAGCAACAGGGGGTAATGGGGAGCATCCAACTGTATGTAGCTGGCGCCAAGACGGACCAACTCTTCAACTTCCTCACGCAAGATATCCACCACGTCGGCCAGAAAACCGTCGACGGTTGGGTAGGCGGCCGTCGAATGTTCGGCCGACCAGAAATTGACCCACAAACTAGGGCTAGGCAGGGTTATTTTGGGAACCCGCGTCGTCCTGGCCCGAAGATAGGTGAACTCTTCGGCCGAGAGGTGCCGTTTGCGACGCAGCTTGCCGGTGACGCCAAGCTGCTGGGGTCGCTCGCAACTCCAATCCCCGATGCCTTCCTCTCCGGCCCAATCGCCCCACAAGAAGGCATCGATATCCCATTCGCCAAAGCCTTCCACCGCTTCTGGTAACTGGCTTTGGAACGAGAGGCGACGCTGTTCACCATCGGTGACGACTTGCAGGCCGGCCTCCTCTTGCAAGGCAACCGCTTGATCGACTGCCAGATCCTCGATGGCCTTGAAAGCCACCTGGCTAATACGGCCGGCGGCCAAGTCATCGCGAGCTTTCAGTAGCTCAGGCGGCCGGAGCAGGCTGCCAACAACATCTGCACGGGCGGTTATCATGATCTACTCTCCTGGGACACGAAAAGATTGACCGATACCAAGTTGCTTCAAAACCTGCTCATGTCGCTTTCTGAGTCAACCAGGTTAGCGTTCGAGCCATCTCATTGTGAAACGCGGCGATGCTGGCGCCGGCCGGCCGGTCTCTTGGATAGGTCAAGAGGTCAGGTTGCATTGCCAGGGCCACCTGGCTGGTGACGGCCGACGGAGCCCCTTCCAGCAAGATCCGCATGTCGCGAGCCCGGCATTCCTGGCTGGCTACGATCAACTCCTGGATGGTGCCCAGCCGGGACATCTGCAGGTGGAGCACATGAACTGCTTCGGCCTGGACGAAGGACCGAATATCACTCAGCGTATGAATTCCGGCGCTTGCTACCAATTGCAGCGACATCCCGCGCATGCGGATGTAACTGCGCAATTGGCCTAGGGCCTCAATCTGAGAATCAAGATCGTCCAAGATCAGTGGGTCCTGTACGCGAACCAGGCACGGCTTGGCCGCTTGCTCCAGACCATAAAGAGCGCCCAAGACCTTGCCGATGTCCTGGCCAAAGATCTGTCCCAGGCCTCCAGCAGTGTCCAGATGAATCGTCATCGGCCGCGCATAACCAGCCTCGACCAGGCTCTCCCGCAATTGGCGTACAAATCGTTGGATCCGCTCGCCGTTTGGTCCTAAAGATTCTTCAAAGTCAGTCCTGCCGACGGCATAAGAAAGGGCTGAGATCTGATCGTGCAGTTGCAGCTTCTGCCCGCGTTGGATAGGCATTTGCAGGTCAACGGCCGTCGATGGGATGGGTAAATCGAATTCTTCGGCGATGATCTCGGCGACGGTTACGCCCCGAACCATCGACACAGCCGACAATAAGGCCTGACTTAAGCCATGGCCAATGGCTGGATGGATCGCTCGTTCAATCGTAATCTGCTCAGTCGCAGCCACTGATTCATCCGCTTCAGAGGAGGAAAGAAACCCGCTGATGATCGCCCGGCGGGAGACGATTTGGGACCGCCTTTCCGGCTGGGGTACAGGCTTGCTTATGGTTACGGTTTCCCTTATCGACTCGACCACGCTGGCCAGATGGCGGAAAGTGACCAGCTTTTGCCCCACCAAGAGAGGATTAATCTTCTCTTCGATGAAAGCAATACCCTCTTCAATTGAAAAAGGGGATTGGAAGTCGGGTCGGTCTCCAACTTGAACGTCTTCGCACGTTCCCCAGGCGATCCGCGAATCGCCGATTACAATACCAAGCTGGATCGTCCCAGTAGCTTGGCCGGTTGTGTCCAAACCTGGTACGGTTACTATTGAGGTGATGGCGGGACGGTCCTCGGCGGAACCCTTTCCGACCGGAGACTTCCCAAGTGGAGATTGTTCCATGGATGAAGAAATTCGAGCCTACAATCACTCTATCTTGCTGGGCTGTGGATTAGCTGCCCTGGTTGGCGTTGTAGTACTGGCGGGAATCCTGGTCCTACTGTTTGCTCATGACCGGCAGGCGGCCCAGTATCCCGGTTCTGTACCCCTTTCAAAACATAGCAACTACAGGGGCCTGCCGTTTGAGTACCGTTGGGATAATTCTTACCGCACCTCTGATAATTTCACCGATGTTTACAATTGGTACTCCGTCAAATACGATTTGGGCGCCGAGGCGCGGGCCAACGGCGATTGCATATTGCTAGAGGGGAGCCACACTCAACTGGCATTCAGCCGCCATATCAGCGTATTTCTATGCAATACTCGCTACGGCCAGATGATCTACGTCACTCGCTCCACATCTGTCGCCGGACGAACGGCGCTTTTCACCGGGATTGACGATCTTCGCCAGTCCCTTTCCTTCGTTAGACCACGTCCCTGAGGTCGATTATCTCCTGGTCAGGGATATTGCCGAGGACGGTATCTACCTCAGGACCGGTTACATTCCTGATTTTAAGCACAACGTCCCAGAAACCCTCGCGGCGGCGGGACGGATAGGTACCTATCCCAATCACGCCCATGCGATGTTCGCGCAGCGCATCGCTCAATTTGGCAAACTCGCCTGCCCGCTCGGGCATACGTACCGTCACCCGAACGCCAGTCTCGGGCATGCCCAGCATTTCCTGGAGCGCGTCTAGAAGATCTGATTCGGTAATGATGCCCACGACCGCACCATCTTCGATGACGGGCAGACAGCCGATCTTGTGCTCATTCATTATCCGGGCGGCCCGTTCAACCGTCTTATCTGGCTCGATCGTATGGACCTTGTCCCGCCCTAGCATGATGCTCTTCACATTCAGCCCGGAAAGATAGCGGGTGATATCCCACACGTCCAGGCTGGCCAGTACGTCAGGCGCCAGGGCAAAGCTTTGACGGGTGATCAATCCCTCAAGGCGCTTGCCACTGCCGGTTACAGGTAGGTGCCGGATATTGTTCTCGGACATAATCTTTTGCGCCTCTGAGGCCGGAATCTCAGGCGATATCAAGATTGGATGTCGGGTCATACAATCGTTAACAAGCATGATCAGCTTCCTTGTGGTATTGGTTGGTATTGTCTAGCATCGGGCGTGTCGCCAGAGGAGATCACTGGATCGAAGGTGCGCAATACGTCCTCCTCGATATGGCAGAAAATCCGATGCCCCCCGCCAATTTCCCGCCAGGGCGGTAGTTCTTCCTCGCATATCTTGCCTCCATCTGGCAGCAATTGTCGTCTTGGGCAACGGGTGTGGAAACGGCAGCCGCTCGGCGGGTCGATGGCGCTTGGCACCGATCCCTCGAGGCGAATATGCTTCTGTTCTACCTTGGGATCGGGTATGGGCACGGCCGAGAGCAGGGCCTCTGTATAAGGATGATAAGGCGGCGTGTAGATGGCGTCGGCCGGGCCGATTTCCATGAACTGACCCAAATACATGACGGCCACGTCATCAGAGAAGAATCGCACTACACTTAGATCATGGGCGATGAAGATCAAGGTCGTGTTAAATTCTTGCTGCACTTCCAGGAGCAAATTGAGGATCGCAGCCTGTACTGAAACGTCCAGGGCGCTGACCGGCTCGTCGCACAACACCAGATCCGGCTTGCTGGCCAGGGCCCGAGCGATGCCCACCCGCTGCTTCTCACCACCACTGAGCTGGCGTGGCAGGCGATCATAGTAATTCTCGCCCAGTCGCATGGCCCTCAGCAATTTAATAACTTCGCCCCGGACTTCCTTTTTTGGCACCGTCTTGAAACGATGCATCGGCCGGGCGATCTGTTGGCCGACAGAATAAGAGGGATTCATCGTCGAATCCGGGTTCTGAAACACCATCTGAAGCTCCTGGATCAACTTCTCATCCCGGGTTGAAATATCATCGGTGACGTCAAAACCCATGAACACCGCTTCGCCAGAGGTGCTGTCTTCCAGGCCAATGATGGTTTTTATCAACGTGCTCTTGCCGCAACCGGATTCGCCGACGACGCCTAGGGTACGGCCCTTTTCAACTTTGAAGCTCGCGTTTTCCACCGCTTTCACATAGCGTTTGTCGGCCAGGCCAATCATGTCTCGCAAGGATCCTCCCTGAACCTCATAATATTTCTTCAGGTCTTTCAGCTCAAGGATGGTCTCGCCAGATCGATTTCCTTCGACGGCGATCGGTAGTTGCAGATCCTCAGGTGGACGCCACTGGCTTGGATCGATTTCTTCGGCGAAATGGCAACGGACGGCCATACCATTTGGCAACAAGCGCAGCTTGGGTCTTTCCCGCCGGCAGCGCTCCTGGATATAGTCACAACGAGGTCCATAAACACAACCGGCCGGCCGGCTATCGGGCGGCGGCACCCGGCCTCGGATAGGATAAAGCATGCTGCTGGCCTTGTCGGCGCCCAGCTTGGGCACGCAGCGCATCAAACCCTGGCTGTACGGATGCTGGGGGTCGTCGTAGATCTGTTCGACCGTTCCTATTTCTACCATCTCGCCCGCATACATCACCCCGACTCGGGTAGAGACCCGAGCCACAACACCCAGGTTATGAGTGATGTACATGATGGCTGTATCAAAATCCCGTCGCAATTCGGCGATCAGGTCCAGAACAGCTGCTTCCACGGTGACATCCAAAGCCGTCGTCGGCTCATCCATGATCAAAAGGGCTGGATTGTTAAGCAAGGCCATGGCAATGACTACCCGTTGCTGTTGGCCGCCAGATATCTGATGTGGATATCGTTTCATGACATTGGCCGGATCGGGCATATATACCCGATCCAACATCTGAATGCTGCGTTCAGAAGCCTCCTCGTCATTCATGTCCCGGTGCACGGTCAACACCTCTTTCATCTGGTCACCTAGACGCAAAGAGGGATTCAGGGCTTGCATCGGATCCTGATAGACCATGGCAATCTGATCGCCCCGGAGACGACGCAATTCTTCCCCTGTCTGGCCAACCAGGTCCTGACCCTGAAACTTAATGTGGCCATCCTTCACGTAGCCATTGGCCCCCAGGAAGTTGACGATGGCCCAGGCAACCGTGCTTTTTCCGCAGCCAGACTCGCCCACGATACCATGGGTTTCGCCCCGGTAGATATCGAAGGAAACGTCTTGCACAGCTTCGATCTCGCCGCCCCTGACTTTGTAGGCGACGGACAGGTTCTCGATATTAAGAACCGGAGCGCCCTTCCGTTTTTTATTAGTCGATGCTTCTACCATGGGTCTCCCTTTACTTCTGGTACCGGGTCAACTCTTCTCGCATACCATCGGCGAAGAAGTTCAGGCCAATGACCAGACTGGCTACGGCGATGGCCGGCCAGACAACGCCGGCCGGGTTGGCGAAAATGAACTGGCGGGCATCGGCAACCATGGTGCCCCAATCTGGATCCGGAGGCGGCAGCCCCAGCCCCAAGAAACCCAGGGTGCCGATAGCAAAAATCGCATAACCCACCCGTAACATGGCATCAACCAGAATCGGACCTCGGGCGTTGGGCAAGATCTCTCTGAGCATAATATAGCCGACGCTCTCGCCGCGCGTCTCGGCGGCGCGAATATAGTCGCGCGTCTTGATGTCAAGCGCCAGGCTGCGCACCAGGCGAGCGACGCCCGGAGTGCCAGTGATGGTAATGGCCAGGATCACAACCAAAGCCCGCGTCTCCTGGTCCGCCCCGGCCAAGGCGCCGATCAATACCAAGTAGAGGACGATCACCGGAAAAGCGATCAGGGCGTCTAAGCCCTGCATAATCGTCTGGTCCCACCAACCGCCCCGGTAGCCGGCGTTTAGGCCGAGTATCGAACCAACGAGTAGTGAGCCGATCACTCCCCATATGGCCACACCAATCGGAATTGAAAATGGCGGCAACATCCTTGATTGCAATGCGGTCGAGTTTCCGACAAAGGCCAGTACGAGGGCCGCCAACAGGCTAATGGTCCAGACTCGCATCGGATCGGTCAAGCCCAGGGCCTTGGCTCGGATCCATCCGAATAAGAAGAGGCTTACATATAAGATGGCCAGCGTCATGATAAACGGTGTGTAGAAAGCCACCGTTATTACCCTATCACCTATCCGGATGGTATCGGGCAATACAAACAACAAGACCAGGCTGGCGATGAACCACACGGCGGCCAGGATGAACAACTGCAGCCGGTATCCGATTTGGGCCAGGGCCGATAACAAGGCAACGGGGCCTAAAAGGCTGACCACAAAGGCTATCGCTGCCGCGGCAATAAGATAATTGCCAAGCGGCATTGCCGGAAAATCAGTTTTGAGCAGGACCGGTTGGGTTCCGACCATGATTCGGGAAAGGGCATCTCTACCTAAATTGTCCGTGCCAAGCAAGTTGGGCGTAGCGGTTTGAAGTAGCCAGCCAACGATGACGATTTCGATCAGCACCAGAATAAACAATCCACCCATCTTGATATTACGGTGTATATTCGATATTGCTAGACCAATTACGCCGGCGGCAACTACCAAGAAGCTGACCAGGAAAGTGGCGTTTGGTGGCAGCTGTTGTGTGAACATGGAGGCATTCTCAGGGAAAGGCGTCCAGAACAAGGAAATGATGCCCACAATTACCCAAAAGGCTACGATGATCAAACCCACGGTTGCGATCCGTGACTCAAAGATAATTGAGAGATTCTTCCAGGTTCTTAGCCAGACAGACGGCCGCGGCGGCGTACGTATCAGTGATTCTTCAGCAGCCATGGTCACTTCTCCAATGCTTGAAGATTGCAGTAATGCTTCTGGTCGTTCTATCGCTACGCATAACGAATCCGTGGGTTGAGCATGGTGTAGGCGAAATCTCCGATCAGTCGCGTACCGACGGCGATAACGACGGTGATCATCGCCGCTGCTTCCACGGCGTTATAATCGCCAAAGACGGCCGCATCATAGATGTACTTACCCAGACCGGGATAGCCAAAAATGACCTCGACGACCACGATGCCGCCGATCAGCCAGTTGACATGGAGCATGATCACGGTTATTGGAGCCAACAGAGCATTTCGCAAAGCATGGCGGAGGACGATCCGGCTTCGAGGCATTCCTTTGATAGTGGCCGTGCGAATATAGGGCGCATCCATCACCTCGACCATGCTGGCCCGGGTCATGCGGGCCACGTAGCCTAGCTCCACAGCCGTTAGTGTGAGCACCGGCAGGATCAGAATCGAGGGATTTTCAAAGACGCAGTTGGGACTGGTACAGATGGCCACGGCAGGCACCAAGTCAAGCCAGATGCCCAGGATCAGGATCAAAAAGATGCCGGTAACAAATTCCGGCGTTGCCGTGGCGCCCAAACTGAGCGTCGAAATGGTGCGGTCGATGGCCTTGCCTTCGTTGATGCCGGCCAGGATGCCAAAGAAGAGGGCCAGCGGCATAATGATGATGAAGGCCACACCCGCCAATACCAGCGTATTGCGTAGGCGGGGTCCCAATGTCAAGGCGACGGGGCGGCCGTATTGCAGGGACTCGCCCGGATCACCGCGTATAATGCCTTTACGTAGCGGGATATATTCCTGGGGTCCGTCACCCTCCTGGCGCAGACCGGCTTTGGTTAAAACCCAGACCGTCTCCCCCGAACCCCGGACCCATTTTACCGCCCGGTTATTGTCGTCAACGCCCCAGAAAACTTCGGACCCATCCTCTTCAGGCACCCAGTCAATGCTGATGATTCGGGTAGCGACGTCTCCATCTGGCTGGAGCTGCTGCGTCATCAGCCGGCCGTCTTCCATCTTCCAGCGAGTAAATGTGCCATCCACGTCGGCCCACCATACCAGCTCGCCGGTGGCCTGGTTGCTAACGGCCACCAGGTCATAGCCTACCCTGTCCTCAGCCCGCCACTCGCTGCCTATAAGCCAATCGAGGTAACGCTGTTCAGGCGGAGAATCTAAGCCGAGTTGAGCTTTGTAAGATGCCAGCTGCTCTTCCGTGGCAAATACGCCCAGGATTCGCAGGGCGATGTTATCAGTTCGGGTTTCCAGCAATAAGAACAGGAAGATCGAGACCAAGAGCATGGTCACGACGGCGGAAATGGCGCTGCGGCCGAGAAAACGAGCCATGCGTTTACTCCTTCGATAGCTGACCTTTGATATATGCTCCAGTAGAGCTACGGGTCAAACCATCGTTTAAGGGGATGTAGAACTGCCCAAACACCCCGAGACTTGGCTGTGACCAAGTCTCGGGCGACGAGATCGGAGGGATAAGATGGCCTGCCCGTATAGGCAGGCCATCTAACTCTGAATTTACGCCTTATTAGGATTTTCCCAGACGTCGAAAAACAGGTCGTAAGCCGTTGGATGCGATACGACGTTTTCGAATCGCTTGTGGGTGATATTCCAGACCTTCTTCCAGTAACTATTGCCGATGGGGCCCCGTTCTTGCATGATGTCTTCGATCTGGCACATGATGCTTCGCCGAGTTTCGACATCCAGGGTGGCCTGCGCTTCGCGCAATAGCCCCTCGAATTCATCGTCGAACCAGCGAGTTTCATTCCAGGCGCCGATGCCTTCTTCAATGTAAGCCAGCGGTAAGACCATGATGCCCAACGGCCGGTGAGTCCAGGAGGTAATGCCCAGATCGACCTCGGTCCAGCGGTCCCAGTAGCCGGATGCCTCGGTGATATCCAGGGTGATGTCGAAGCCGGCCGGTAAAGCCAGTTCCTTGAGGGCCTGAGCGAGCTCCGGTTCAGCCTGGTCATTCTTAGTAGCCAGTGTAACTTGCAACGGTAGCTCAAGGCCCTTCTCGGCCGCATACTCTTCCATGAGCGCTCGGGCGCCCTCGGGATCGTACGGCGGAATGTCCTTCTCGCAGGAGTCAGGATGGATAGGAGCCACGTGGGCGTCGATGGAAAGATCGCCCTCTCCAAAGTAGGAAAGCTGCAAGATTTTCTCCCGATCCTGGGACATCTTGAGGGCTGTCCGGACCCGGTTGTCATCCCACGGTTCGAGGTCGACCCGCATGCGCAGGATGAGCGCCTGGGCCGTGCTAGCCGGCTTGACCAGCAAATCAGCATTGTCTTTCAATGCCTGGAAGTCGCTTGGGCGCGGATCATAGAGGGAGTCAACTTGGCCAGACTGCAGCGCGGCAACGCCAGCGTCCTTGTCCGTAGAGACGTATATGATTTCGTCCAGGTACGGCAAGGGATCGCCGTCTTCGCCATTGCGCCAATAATCCTCCCGGCGTTTGAGAACCGCCCGTTCGCCTTCAGAGTATTCCTCCAGTGTGAAGGCGCCGGTACCGACGGGTTGCTTGAGAATGTCTCCTTCGAAGTCCCTGGGCAGAATCCCAGCCGGG
Source organism: Promineifilaceae bacterium (SeqCode) (assembly GCA_041570195.1). Classification (GTDB taxonomy): domain Bacteria; phylum Chloroflexota; class Anaerolineae; order Promineifilales; family Promineifilaceae; genus UBA11865. The sequence goes on from JBFFWQ010000018.1 coordinate 65,102, forward strand.
TAGTGGAAAAGATCCTCTGGCACGCTAATGCTCTGCGTTTGCAAATGAAGGCGAACGTGATAATCGTCCACCTTCTCCACGTCTTGCATGCCGCTCAGATAGGACATCAAACTCAGCATGGAGGAACCGACGTCCGGGTTCAGCCACTCGCCCATGGTAAACATGACGTCGTCGGCCGTCAGCTCCTGGCCGTTGTTGAAGGTGATACCTTCCTTCAGGTACAGGTCCCAGGTCAAAACATCCTCGCTGGCCTCCCATCTATCGAGCAGATAGGGCCGGGTGATGTTGTCTGATCCTGTCTCCGTTAGATTTTCACTGATCTGGCGCACGACGTTAGCCTGTTCAACCCAGGACAAGCGAGCAGGGTGATCCAGTAACTGTAACTGCATTGACTTGGTCAAAGTCCCACCGCGCACCGGCCCAGCGCTGGCAGCAGGAGCCACAGTAGCAACTTCTTCTTCAGCTCCTGCAGCTGGCGCTTCCTCGGCCGGTACCTCTGTGGCCGCCTCATCGGA
>JBFFWQ010000019.1:0-65262 GCA_041570195.1 Promineifilaceae bacterium (SeqCode)
CCACTCAGCCTTCTGGTCCCGTAACAATTGAGACAGAGCTTAGCTTTGCCAGTTTCCCGTTTGGTGGAACCTTTGAAGTTACGGAGGGTGCAGCCCTTCTCGGTTGCTCAGAAGGGACGTTTGTGGACATTCCACGCGGGCCCGGGCCGGGCGCGATCCACAAGATCTTTACATGCCAAACTGAAGGGGTTGGAACTTTCACCTTCGGTTTCGCGACAGTCCCCCTTCCCGGACCGGGTGACTTGAATGGTCATTGGACGGCCTGGAAAGGGACAGGAGACTTCGTAGGAGTGCGCGGACAAGGAGATTTCTCCGTTGTCTTCGCAGATCCGCCGAACGCGGAGGAGACTCTGACCGGCACTATTCATTTCGATCCCCAGTAGCCAAAAGGAAAGAGCCGGATGATCGCCGGCTCTTTTCCCCTATATCCCCAACAGGCCGTAGTTTACCTTGACGGACCTGACCACTTCATAGCAGCGCAACGCGGTCTGACCGCAAAAGGAGAAAGTAAGAATGGACGGTAGTAGGCTATTAAGAGTAATGATATTCCTGACGCTCGTACTGCTGCTTAGCGCATGCAGCGACGTGCTTGCCGAATCGCAGACGACAGACGAACCGCCGCTGCTGGGGACACTCACCCTATCCCGGTCAGGGTGCAGCCTGGAGTTAGTTGAGGATTCCGTCGCTCCGGGAGCGTACGCCATTGAGGTTGTCATCGATGGCCCTGGTGGCGTTTTCGACATGTGGACGATCCTTCCCGGGCAGACTTATGAGGGATTCGCGGAACAGATCGAGGAGGCCAGAGTGATGGCCGAGACCGAGTCGGATACAGAACTCTCGTTGCGCGACCTACCACCCCCTCAGGGCGTCGAGAGTTGGCGCCGATTCGGCGTCGACGGTCAGTCACAAACTATTCATAAATACCTGTCCTCTGGCACGTACGTGATTGTTTGCCAGGAGTTCGTTGACCCGGCAGGTTGGTGGCCGATGTACGAAGCCGGACCGATTGAGGTCGAATAGACTGGCACGATCAGCACGCACTGCGGCAAGGCGTGAGTTTTCCTCTCGACACTACTGTATGGTGAAGTGTAATGCTCATCGTCGCCCTAAATGGTCTTGCAAACAGGTCAATCGCTATAGAAATCATGAGGCGATCAATATACAGGCTGCATATCGAGCAGATTCTCAGTTTCTTCTAGCGACTCGTCTCGCAGCCGGAAGATATCTAGTTTGACACTGTCCCGGGCCATCAACTCGGCGCAGCCATATGATCGCCATCGGTCGACCAGCACGCATGGGTGGGCCACTTTCCTCCGACTTGGTCAGCTACATCGAGTAACAGAACAGCCTGTTTAACGATGGACAGGGTCAACCGGTTGCCCGGCGGCCGATCGGCCGGTACCATTCGGCCTCATCTGATGGCGCGAGGGGGGCATGTCCATACTACTTCACATCGCCGAAAGAGAGAAATGGGTCGCGGCCGTGAAGGCGGGTCAATACCGGCCGGATAGCCTGGCCGAGGTGGGTTTCATCCATTTTTCGTTGCCGGAGCAGATTGTGCCGGCGGCCGACGTTTGGTATCGTGGCCGGCGGGGATTGGTGCTACTGGTCGTCGATCCGGCCCGGGTGACGGCCGAGATTCGGTTCGAAGATTGTTACCAGAGCGGCCAGGAGTTCCCCCATATCTATGGCTCGCTGCCGGTTGAGGCGGTGGTCCAGGTACTGGCGTTCGAGCCCGGGCCGGACGGCCGTTTCGCTTTGCCGGCGACATTGGCTCCAGGCGATTGATAGGGGTGGGAAGCGGGAACGTGAGCTCCGCAGATAAGGCGACGCCGTCACTGCCGATGGTTTCCGAGCCTGGGAAGAAATCTGCGTTGGCGATTTCTAGCAGTACTGTCCGGCCGATCGTTAGATCTGACTGGGTCTATATGTTAATAGGGACATCCTTCACTGGGCGTCCCTATCTTCATCATTAGGAGCGCATGCGTTATCGGCCCAGTTGCTTGAGCGCTACGTCCAGGGTATGCAAAGAGAGCAGGATATACTCTTTTCGTCTCTTGCCATGTTCTTGCAGGCCGGTGATACAGCCCTGCGATACCACCGGCATTGCTCTACCCAGGGCGTCGTTGGGCAGCCACTGCAACATGGTTGCCAGACTGGTGATACCGGCATCCAGATCTCCCGAAGCGAATCTGCTGGCGCTTGCCTCCGCCACCTCGGCTAGTTCGGGCAACCCACAGCGCTCGGCCGGCTTCTGGAAGGCCAGTAATGCCTGGGCCGTCGAGGTGTCGAAATCGGACTGTAGCGATCGCCAGTGCTGCAAATAGTACTTCTCATCTCCCACGATGCGGGCAATGGCTAAACCAATCTCGCCCCGAGATACCTCAGATCGGGCTTGATGCAATAGGTCAAAGAGCTGCTCAATAGAGTCCTCGACCCGTAGCCTGCCCAATGCAGAGACATAAGCCAACCTGAGCCTTGGATTAGGCTCCTGTTGAAGCTTGACCATAATTTGAGGAACGCTTTCGAAATCATCTAACATGGCCAGGGAACGGGCACTATTAGCCTCCAACGGCCGGTAACCTGAAGATAGAGCCTGTCTAAGTGCTGCAATAGCTCGGCCGCTACCAATCCGCCCCAATGCTCGGGCAACAGATATATTCAATTCAGACTCAGGATCCTCCAAGACTTCGATCAGAGCGTCGACTAACTCATCTTCGGCCGGCATTCGCCCAATTGAGTGGATGGCTTCCTGTCGAACGCGAAAGCTGGGATCGCGCAAGGCTTCGATCAATTCATTGGTACTCAGTAGACTCTGGGCATCTCCCATCTGTTCAGTGGCCACGACCCGCGTCATCTCATCGCCGGAGAAGTTATATTGCACCAACAAGCGCAATGCCTTGACGGGATTGCCGCGCAGGAACATACCGGCAAAGTGGCGAAACGTCGTCGTTCCCTCAGTTTGCAGACGGACGGCAATGACGGCGCCAATCAGGATAAAGATGAAGCTTAGGACGAATAAAGGTGTATATGGATCGATAGAGATGAGCCATATTTGAGTTTCGAGGTTCCTTGAGGCAGAAAGGATCTGACCGGCCAAGAATGGACCCAGCCCGGCCACGATTGCGAACCAGGCGTAGAAAACGGCGAGGTAGGCTGATTTGTTTTCCTCAGGGACGGCATTGACGAATAGATAACGCGTCCAACTTATTTGCCAGGCTAACGTGGCTATTCCGGCAACCACAGCGATGGCCATCGCCAGGGAAGCACTGGCCGGATTGTTTTGGGGCAGGAGTATCCAGGCCACCGGAAGCAGCAGCAGCAAGTACAGACTTAGCTGCATCACAGGTTTACTGCCGTAACGGTCGGCCGCCCAGCCCCACAAGAATGAGGTAACCAGGGCGCCGATAAATGTGCCGACGCTCAATAGAACAACGACCCCTTCGGAGAGACCTACTTGTTCTTTCATGAACAGGGGCACAAAAGCAATCACTGAGCGCCCGCCGATGGTAGCAAATCCCAGAATCACCAGAAATACAACGAAGTTCTTGCTGTGTATCGCCTGATTCATCTGGCGCAAATGGCCGCCGCTTTCTATTTGGCGTTGGCTGACATCTTCAGCAGGTACCCGAGCAAAGCCGATAACGGAAAGCACGCCAAAGGTTATGCCAATTGCGATCAGAATCATGAAGGGGCGTAGGCCGGTCAGAGAGTCGATGACGTACCCGGCCACCACGATAACCAGTATACTGACCACGGTGGTGCTCATGCTGTTAACAGCGGTATATTTGCCGCGAATGTTGTCCGGGACAACTTCCTTTTTCCAGGGATATCCCCCTGTCTCGGCGATGGCTCGACACGCGCCAAAAAGCAGGATGATGATTGCCACCCAGATAAACGCGCCATGGGAACCGTAGCGGGCCAGGACGGCCGGCGTCAGCAGCAGAAAAGCAATAACAATGTTGCGAATCCCCCAGAAGGTGACATAGGTTCGCTTATAGCCAAAGCGGCTGACAGTGGGAGCGACAAACGGCGCGATGATGCCCAGGAAAGGAACAATTGCCAGCAAGATGCCTATCTGGCCATCGTCCAGCCCCAGTTCGTCAAGAAAGAGTACAAAGACGGTGCCAGAAAAGGTTAGTAGGACGAAGACGATATTTAGCGTTTGGGCCCCTATTAACCAGGGCAGACGGTTAATCTTGTCGACGTCTGTCAGCGTTGAAGTCATGATGAAGTAAGTCGCCGTATGCGGCTTTCCGTATTAGCCGGTAATCGAAGACATCACGTAGAAATCAATAACATAGCGGCCACAAAAAGAAGAGTAGAATGATGTAATCGAACAGCTTCTTGCTCGCCCGCACAACCAATCATCTGCCCGCTGATACGCCCAGAGGCATCATCGGTAGCAACCACAGAAACTGCCGCAACAAATCAGAATTGAAGACGTCGGCGACGAAATAAAAGGGTACTCTGATGTAGTTCGGGATAAAGAAGAAGAAGTCGGGGTCGAGAATTCACCCCAATATATCGGCCGAGAGCATTTGTCATAGGCGAGTATCCTACCACAGTGACATTCGTCATATCAAGAATCGCATGCAACCTGATGATTGACGCACCCAATTCTTCGGCATGCTACAATCAGCCGTGTCCATGCGCAACGACGCATCGATAAAATGACCGCTGTCAGTAACATGTTACGTGAGATAGGCGTGTCGCCATATTCAAGTCAAGCGGCCGTGCAACGCTTGAACGATATACAACAACTGAAGAAGCTCCATGGCCAAGAAGATAATAGTGGCCGGGCTCGAAATTTGAATTTGGCTTTCATTCCGTGACCCCCGTTGCCTCACAACGATCGTCGCTTGCATCTGATCAAGCTTGCTGTGGTCGACGGCGATCGTCAGAACTGAGGAGTAGTTTCGCATCGTTCTGAAAGGACTGAGAGGCGAGCAAAGCGTCACCGAACTGTGCTGGGGAATACCAGGGTTCGCACGCACATTGTGGTTGCCTTACCGGAGGACGGCCGGTACCATTCGGCCTGAATTGATAGCGCGAGGAGGACATGTCCAGGCTTTTAATTACCGCCGAACGGGAGGAATGGGTCGCGGCCGTAAAGGCGGGTCAATACCGGCCGGAGAGCCTAGCCGAGGACGGTTTCATCCATTGCTCGCTGCCAGAGCAGATGGTGCCGGTGGCCGACGCCTTGTATCGCGGCCGGCAGGGGCTAGTATTGCTGGTCGTCGATCCGGCCCGGGTAACGGCCGAGATTCGCTTCGAAGATTGTTACCAGAGCGGCCAGAAGTTCCCCCATATCTACGGCCCGCTGCCGGTTGAGGCGGTCGTCCAGGTACTGGATTTCGAACCGGGACCTGACGACCGTTTCGCTTTGCCGGCGACTCTGGATCGCGGCGATTGGACTGGGCAGGAAACGTAAACGTGAGCTCCGCTGATGAGGCGATGCCTACAGGCAAGGTCACGATTCGAGCGGCCCGACTAGCCGATGCGGACGACGTAGCGCTGCTGCTGGGCCAGTTGGGTTATCTTACGGACCTTGCGGATGCGGCCAGGCGCCTGGAGGAGATATCGGCCAGTGACGCTGACAAGATCCTCGTGGCGCAAAGCGGCCCGGAGGTGACGGCCGTGGCCAGCATTCACTTCATGGCCTACTTTCACCGGGGTGAACTGCTATGTAAGATCACCGCCTTCGTGGTGAAAGATGGTTACCGGGGCCAGGGCATTGGATCGGCTTTGTTGGCCCGGATCGAACAAATCGCCCGCGAACGGGGCTGCCAGAGGATGGAATTGACTAGCGCTATCGGTAGGCGGGAGGCCCATACCTTTTATGAGGGCAAGGGCTATCAGAAAGCCGGCTACAAGTTTTATAAGCCCCTGGCATGATCGATTCCGCCTCGCTAAACACCAAAAATCTACGGTTGACGGCCTTAACGGCCGAGCAGCTGCGGTTGTACCTGGTCGATCGGGGGCATCTCGGCCGGCAGATGGCCGTTCGATTAAACGAAGCTGCCTTGGCGCCAGCCCTGCGGCGGGCAATCGGGCTGAAACTATCGGCCATGGCCGGGACGGACGAGGCTTTGTTTCCCTGGCTTACCTACTGGTTGATCATCGTTGAGGCCGAATTGAACGCCGGGGGACTGGCCGGTTTCAAGGGGCCACCCGACGCGGCCGGCGAGGTTGAAATCGGCTATGGTATCGATGCCGGCTATTGCGGGCGTGGTTACGCGACCGAGTCTGTGGGCGCCCTGGTTAATTGGGCCCTGGCCGCGACGGATTGCCTGGCGGTGACGGCCCGTACCCTGGCAGTTAATGAGGCGTCGGCGGCCGTTTTGCGCAATGTGGGCTTCTGGCCAAACGGCTCTGACGGCGGCGAGTTGCTGTGGCGGATAAACAGAGGTAAACGAAAATGAAGCGAATCAGGCCTATCCTGGTGATCATTGGCGTCGTCCTGGCCCTGCTGGTCATCGGCTTTGTCGCCTACAGCCGGATCGCAACGGCCGGACCCGAGCAGGAAGCCCTTGACGCGCTCATCTCCGATGATGTCGTCGAGGTACAAAGCGACGACTGGTACGTATTTGAACCGGCTAGTTCAACTCCCCAGACGGGATTGGTCTTTTATCCCGGAGGATATGTAGATCCCAGAGCCTATGCGCCGCCCGCCCGCGAAATCGCCGCTGCCGGTTACCTGGTGGTCATCCCGACTATGCCCTTGAATCTGGCCATCTTTGGCGCCAACCAGGCAGCAGACGTTATCGAAGCCTATCCAGAAATCGAGAATTGGGCCGTCGGCGGTCATTCACTGGGTGGGGCTATGGCCGCGCAATATGCTGGTGGCAACCCTGAAGATGTCGCCGGGCTGGCGCTCTGGGCGAGTTATCCGGCTGGCGGAAACGACCTGTCGAAGAACGCGCTCCGGGCAGTTTCCATCTACGGCACAGCGGACGGCGTATCGGAACCCGAGACAGTTGAAGCGGCCCGGGCGCGGCTACCAGAAGACACCGACTGGGTAGCCATCGAGGGTGGCAACCACGCCCAATTTGGCTGGTACGGTCCGCAACGGGGCGATCAGGCGCCGCAGATTAATCATCTTGAGCAGCAAGCGCTGACCGCGGAAGCAACGGTGAGGTTGCTGCAAGCGATAACGCCAGGAAGTTAAGCAGTTCGGGGAGGAGTAGCGCCCACCAGCCTGCCAACCGATTCCAAATTGTCGATTTGTCGACGGGTGGGGCGTGTTCCAGATAGCGGCTAATCTCTCATACGGCCGACGGTTTCGTAATAGTCGGTCACCGCCAGTTGAACGGCGTTAATGATCTCGTTCACGCGGCGCAGGATGCGCAGACTGGCATCCGGTTCAACGTAGGTCGTCGAAGGGATTTTGAGGCTGCTCTCGACCAAAATATCGCGAAAGAAAAGCGTGGCTTCCAGGATATTGGTCAACGTCAAACCGGCGCGTCTGCCGTAGACGCCATAACTCCGGCCGATGCGTTTCGCTTCCTGGACGAAGGAGCCATTGGTATCCTCGGCGGCCACGTATTGCAACAACAGGCCCATCAATTGATGACCCAATTCCCGGTATTCATCGCGTAATTCTTCTTGGTCGATGGCCTGCATCCAGCGCGCCGGCGGCTGATTGGCGACCTGCTGCCGGGTAGTGACCAGGGCGGAGTCGGCCCAGTCCTGGTCCACGTCATCGGACTCGCCGCCCCGCTGGCGTAACAGGTAGGCCTGGATGTCGCTGAGGGCGAAGCGCCGATGACCGCCAGGGGTTCGATAGCTGGGGAAACGGCCGCTGTCGCTCCAGCGACGCAGGGTCATGGTATGTACGCCCAACAAGACGGCCGCCTTTCCCAGGGGCAGCCAGTCGCTATCTTTTTCGGTCAATTCGGTTTCGTCTTTCAATCCTGTTGTCCTCTGCGATACTCACGCTTCTCATTTAGTTTACCTGACCGCGCCGCTTCGACCAACTAACGACTACTAGACCTGGCGAATAACAGTAGGTACACTAGGGATAGTCTACAAGGTCCTGTTAATTTGCCTCCCAGCTCACAAGGAGAGTTGTCGTGGACATCAAAGTCATCCCTCTCAAGGATTCAGAAATTCGCGGTGGCGTGTCAGGAGAACTCGGATTCGGCCGGACGATGACAGACCGCATGTTTATGCAGCAGTACACGCCCGATGAAGGCTGGTGCGAGGCCACCATCGGCCCCTACCAACCGCTCACGTTGGATCCGGCCACGTCGGTCTTTCATTATGCTCAAGAGATATTTGAGGGCACCAAGGCATATCGGCGAGCGGACGGCCGATTGAATCTCTTCCGGCCGTGGGAAAATATGCGGCGGTTCAGCAATTCCGCCCGGCGAATGGCCATGCCGGAAGTGGACGTCGAGGACCATCTGGCGGCCGTGATTCAACTGGTAGCCCTGGAACAAAGCTGGGTACCCGATCCGCCGGGCGCCCTGTATATCCGGCCGGTCATGATCGCCACTGAGCCGGCTCTGGGCGTCCATGCTAGCGAATCCTATCTGCACTACATCATCCTGTCGCCGGTGGGATCGTATTTCCCGCAAGGATTTAGCCCGGTACCTGTATACATCTCGAACAAGTACCGTCGGGCCGTGGTTGGCGGCGTCGGCGACGCCAAGACCGGCGGAAACTATGCCGCAAGCTTGATGGCCGGCGCCGAAGCGGCCGAGAAGGGTTATTCCCAGGTGCTGTGGCTAGACGCTATCAAAGGTCGCTACGTAGAAGAAGTGGGCGCCATGAATATCTGCTTCGTTTACGGCGACGATCATATCGTGACACCGCCGTTGACCGGCAGTATTCTGCCCGGCGTTACCCGCGATTCGGTGATTGCACTGGGCCGGGATCTGGGTTACCAGGTTAGCGAAGCGCCGGTGGACGTGCATGAGATGCTGGCCGACATCCAGTCGGGCAAGATCAGCGAGGTATTTGGCTGCGGTACGGCCGCGGTCATCGCCCCGGTAGGGAAATTCGGCTTCCAGGATGAAGAATACCTCATCAATGATTACCAGGTGGGCCCGGTGGCCGAGCGCCTGTATGAGGAGTTGACCGGCATCCAATACGGCCGGATCGAGGACCGCTTCGGTTGGATCCAAACTGTTGAAAACAGTTAGCGAGAACGGTATACGGGCACGAATAAACGAAAAGCAATCACCAGCCGGCCGTCAGGGCCGGGGCGAGTTTCGCTCGGGGCAGCCTGTAGGATCGGACCGGAACACCCGACCCTGGCGCTATTCTCTAATCAAAGGCATCTAATCGGAAATGAATCTAGCCCGGCTTGTGTAAGCCTGGTCTCGGTCGTTTTCCCGGAGACTCATCAAACTATTTCCGGGTCATCCGCGCAGTTGTTTTCGGGAAAATAGGGTTTGACAGTACCGGCGGTCGATCTGATAGTTTCTGACGGCAAAGCTGGATACACTTGCGGCTGCTGAATTTGAATTGGAGAGATGTATGCGTGAAGTATCCATTGTAGGAGTTGGGCAGACACCGGTGCGAGAGCACTGGGATATGTCCTTGCGCGACCTGGCCGTATCGGCCGGGCGAGAAGCCATGGTCGATGCCGGCGTCGACCGGGTAGACGCCATTTACGTTGGCAATATGACCAGCGGCAGCCTCAATCAGCAGCGCCAACTCGGCGCGCTGGTGGCCGACTACCTGGGCCAATGGGGTGTGGAAGCGGTTAAGCTGGAGGCGGCCTGCGGCTCGGCCGGATCGGCCATGCGCCAGGGTATCATCGCCGTGGCCAGTGGCATGGTCGACAAGGTGCTGGTTATTGGCGTGGAGAAGATGACCGAGACCTCAGGCAAAGAGGTTACGGCCGCGCTGACCGGTGCGGCCGACGCCGATTATGAAGTCATTCATGGCGTGAGCTTCGTCAGCCTGAATGCCTTGGTCATGCGTCGCTATATGCACGAATACGGCTATGACCAGGCCGATTTTGCTCCTTTTGCCCTCAACGCCCATGCCAACGGGGCCAAGAACCCTAACGCGCTGTTCCGCAAGGCGATAAACCAGGACGCTTACGAGGCCGGCCGCATGGTGGCCGAACCGGTAAGCCTTTTTGACGCGTCGCCAATCGGCGATGGCGCGGCGGCCCTGTTGCTAGTGCCGTCGGCCAAGGCGCCACACGCGATACGGGTGGTCGGTTCGGCATCGGCCATCGATACACTGGGTGTCCACGATCGGCCGGACCCTATCTGGCTAAGCGCGGCCCAGAAATCGTCGGCCAAGGCATACGGAGATGCCGGCGTCTGGCCCGAAGATATCGACCTGTTCGAGCTCCATGATGCCTTTAGCATCATGGCCGCTTTGTCATTGGAGGCGGCCGGTTTCGCCACACGCGGCCAAGGTGTACGCCTGGCCCAGGAGGGAGAAATCCAGCCCGGCGGCCGGATTCCCATTGCTACTATGGGCGGCCTGAAGGCTCGCGGTCATCCGGTGGGGGCTACCGGCCTGTACCAACTGGTCGAGGCGACGCTTCAGCTGCGGGGTGATGCCGGCAATGCGCAAATTGACGGCGCCCGACTGGCAATGACCCAGAACATCGGCGGTAGCGGAGCGACGGTGGTGACTCATATCCTGCAGAAGCCGTGAGCCAAAGCTCGTCACTGGAGACGAGCCAGGATCTGAGCCGCGTCCGCCTGGCGGCGAAATTCCGCGATCAGGAGGATTTTAGCCGAGACTATTCGCCCTTGTACGCGTGTCTTTTCGGCCTAGTGGCAGGCTGGCTTGAAGCGCCAGGAGCGGACGGCGATGCGGTGGCGAATTGGCTGGTGGCTGCCGGCCGTGAACGTCGCTCGTTAGAGGTGACGCTGCTGCTGGCAGCCGGTCTGCACCGCGACGTTTTAGCCGGTTCACCGGCGGCCGAGGAGCTGCGTTGCTTCTTTCCTACGGTCGGCGGCGCGCAACCGCCAGAGTCGCCTGAACTGGAAGCGGCTTTGCGCCAGGCTATCCTGACCCGGCGCGATGTGCTGGCCGACTTCATACAGGGCGCGCAAGTGCAAACCAACGAGACCGGCCGCGGCCTTTGCTGGTTGTTGCCGCTGTGGTTGACCCGCTGGCCGGCCGCACGGCTGGTCGACCTTGGGGCCAGCGCCGGCCTGAATCTGGTTGCCGAGCAGCGAGCTTACCGGCTGCTGGAAGCCGAGAGCCGGACCACGTTGCTGAATCTGGGCCTGAGCCGCACACTTCAGTTTCAGACCGTGTGTTATGGACGGTTGCCCAATTTCTCTGGCCTAAACGGCCGGGCTTTGCCGTGCATCGTCGGCCGCGATGGATGTGACCTGGCACCGTTCCCGCTGAAGACGAGGCATGAAGAGCTGACTTTGATGGCCTTTGTCTGGGGTGACCAGGTTAACAGATTGACGAGACTACAAGAGGGCATCGCCGCCTTCAAGCAGGTTGGCCAGAGCGCGGCGCCGGCCAGGCTGAGCCCGGCCGACCTGCCTGATGACCTGGGGCGATTTCTTCACGGGTCGCTCGGCGACGGCGATCCGGCGATTCCGGTCGTGATTTACAATACCTGGATGACCAGTTATCTGAAGGACAAGGGCCAGTCCTTAGGTTACCATATCGATCACTGGGCCGCCGGGCCGAAGCGGCCGGTGCTGTGGCTACAATGGGAGCCGACGCGGGACGGAAGTGAGCCGCCACACTATGGCTGGTGTGCCTGGACAGCCGATCTATGGCGACACGGGGAGCGGAGTCGCTGGCGCCTTGGCTGGGCCCACCCGCACGGCGGAGAAGCCCAGCTGGGTCGCGGGTTGGAAGAATGGCGGCGTTTTTGGGGCGATTGACCAGCGGCGAATTGGTCGTGGGGTCTTGTTGATAAGTTTTCCTCTGTTATACTTCGAAAGTCTATACAAATGTAAACATTGGTAGACGATTCGGGCCAGATTGATGCCCAAATTGGTTAGGTTTGACATGGCAACTACTGACAGCCAGGTAGAGATTAGCGCTCCGGCCGCGACGACCGAGCTAAAAGAGGCAAGCCGACCTTTCAGTCTCGGACGGGTTGTGCGTCTGAGCACTTTTCAGATCGGTTCGGCTATGGCAGATATCTTCACCGCCGGTGTATGGAACCGGATCATGATTTCGGATTTCGGCATTCCGGCCTGGCCCGTCGGCCTATTGTTGGCTCTGAGGTATTTCCTGGCCCCGATCAGCTTGTGGGTCGGCCACCGCTCTGACACCCGGCCGTTGTGGGGTTGGCACCGCACCTCCTATATCTGGCTGGGACGCGGCCTGATGCTGATCACCTTTCCCATCCTGGGCGCCAGCACGGTGCGCCTGGAGCAAGATACCGGCGATCCCCTGGCCTGGAGCATGCTGCTGCTCTGTTTTGTGGCCTACGGCCTGGGTACATTAATCTCAGGTAGCCCCTACCTGGCCCTGGTCCGCGACTCAGCGCCCAAGTCAAAGCAGGGCATTGCCATCGGCATCGTGGAGACGGTGCTGATCGCCATGTTCCCAATCGCCGCCATCGGTTTTGGCGCGATGTTGGCCAGCTACGACCCGGCCATGTTTTGGCGACTGATCCTGTTTGTGATCCTCGTCGGCGGTTTCTTTTGGTGGTTCAGCGTCTTCGGGGCTGAAAGGGCGAACCGGGGCTACGGTGTGGGCCCGGCCGATAGTAAACGAATCGATTTACGGGTCACCTTCGGCCGCATCTGGGGCGACGGCCGCACCCGACGCTTTTTCCTCTTCCTGTTTGCGGCTACCTTCTCGGCCTGGCTGCAGGATAATATCCTGGAACCCTATGGCGCGGATGTGTTCGGTTGGGATGTGGGCGAAACGACCCGCCTGACCGGCTACTGGGGAACCGCCACCGTGCTTGTTCTCGTGGCTTCGTTCTTTATCTGGCGCAAACGGCGGCCGGAAACGCTATCGGGCGTCACTCGCGTCGGGCTGCTCATCATGGCCCTGGGAATGGCCTTGGTGATGGTCAGCGCCTTCGGCCCGGCGCCGTCGATGTTTCTGAGCGGGTTGGTCGTATTTGGCGCCGGCTTTGGTCTGTATACTTTCGGCGGTCTGAGCTTGATGGCCGTGATGTCGCCTGACCCACACTCTGGCGCCTACCTGGGTCTGTGGACCGTGGCCATCCTGGTCTCAAAAGGGTCGGGCACTTTCATGGGCGGCGTGATCCGTGATGTGATGCTGTTCGTCCAGGAAGACGCGGCGCTGGCCTACGCAGTGGGCTTTGGTTTATCGGCCGCTGGCCTGGTCGTTGCGGCGCTGATCTTGACCGGCGTCGACATCATCGGCTTCGCTCGCGATAGCAGCCGGCTTGAAGTCGAACCAGTACCCGGCGTAGAAATGTGATCAGCTGGCGCCGCCGGCTGAAGGATCAACCTCTGCTACCCGATCATATCCCCAGGTCAAACTGCCTGGCGGCCGGCTCTTCCAGACTGCTGACCCCTACCCCTAATAAGCGCATGCGCTGGCCCGGCGGCCAATTCTCTGACCAAATTGCCAGCGCCATACGATAGATCTTCTCTTCGTCGTCGATGCCTACTTCCAGCGACTTCTGCCGGGTGAAGGTCGTGAAGTCAGCCCAGCGAAACTTGACGCGCACGGTGTGGGCTACCAGATTGCGCCTCTGTAAGGAGCGAGCCACGCTGGCCGACTGTTTACGCAGTTGCTCCTGCAAAAGCTCAGGATCGTTCACATCCCGGCTGAAAGTCCATTCCTGGCTGATGCTCTTGGGAGGCCCTCTTTGTGAGTGAACCTCGCGCCGGTCAATGCCCATGGCTCGGCGTTGGAGCGACTCGGCATGCCGGCCAAATATGGTAACCAAATCGGCCGTATCGTGGCCGGCGAGCTCACCGCAGGTGCGAATGTTGAGTCGATTCTCCAGGCGCTCGGCGGTGCGCGGCCCGATGCCCCAGATGACGCGCACCGGCTGGGGGGCCAGAAAGGCGGCTTCCTGGCTGGGTGGAACAATGGTACAACCCTCCGGCTTGTCGTGATCTGAGGCGACTTTGGCTACCAACTTACTGGTGGCCAGGCCGACCGAGGCTGGCAGCCTGGTCTCCTCTTTGACGCGGCGGCGGATGGTTTCGGCCAATGCTTGGGGATCAGGCACTTCTGATAGATCGACGAAAGCCTCGTCGACGCTCATTTGCTCCACGGGGCCATACTCACCAAGAATGGTCATCACCGCACTCGAAGCGGCTTTGATGTCCGACCAGTCGCGGCCGACGATCTTCAACTGGGGACAGAGACGGATCGCCTGGCTAGAGGGCATGGCCGAGCGCACGCCAAATTGTCTCGCCTCATAGCTGGCCGAGGCTATCACGCCACGGCTACCTGGCCGGCCGCCGACGGCCAACGGCAACCCCGCGTCTTCAGGATGTTTGAGCAGGTGGACATTGACGAAAAACGCATCCATGTCCAGGTGTAGCACGGCTCTCGGCCACTTCATAGGATGGCCTTTAGCCGGATTATTCCGGTAACTATCTTTGGCGAAGGTAACCATGCGTGCCATCTGCAACGTTCTGGCGAATGCGGCGTCGCACTCTGTCGGGTTGGGTCAGGCGCCAGGTATCGCCGGGGTGCGAGCCAGGAGGTACACAGCGGAAGAATACCTGGCGCCATCACCGGAGCTTTCCAGAATTGAGTTTCCTCGGGTCCGAATAGCCTCGGCGGGAATAATTAAGCGCCAGTCGACCGTGAAAAAGCCGTGAGATAAGGGCCACGGTGTTCGCTAGGCCATTCATTTTAGCCGCTAGGTGGTCAACTTACCTCGTCGACGAGGGCGCGCAGGGCGCGAATATTGCGGGTTGGCGTATTGGTCATGATCACGCAGCCCACGCCGAGCATCAGACGCTGACGACCGGTCTTGTTTAGCGCCTCCTTGGCCTCGGCCAAGGCCTGCTCGGGCGATTCTTGCAACAGTGACCAGCGCGAAACGCCGCCGCTGACGGCGCCAGAGAACTGCTCCAGGCCTTCGGCCAGCGAGAAACCCGTGTCCCGGTCATGCCAGTTGATGCACTGGACCGGGAAGGCGGACACCAGGTCGAACATGATGTCTTCTTCACCATGGATGTGGATCATGTTGAACCACAAATCGCTGGCGGCCGATAGGATTCTCTCGTCGAATGGCCGGCCAAACATCTGGTACTCTACCGGGCTCATCAGCGCGTAGCGGGCGTGCTGGATGGCATAGAATATGCCGCTAATGCCGGTTGACTTGGCCGCCTCAACATAGCGAACGACGCTGTCACAAATGGTTTCCAGGCCGTGCATGACGTCGTCGGGATGGCTGCGCAAATGGCTGAATAGCCGCTGACCACCGGCTAGATTCTTGGCCTGGGCCAGCGGTGAAAAGATGGTGGCGATGAATGGGGTGCCGCCGGCCGCGCCATTGCCAAGACCTTCGCCGACCAGCTTGAGGGCCTGAAGCTGCGCGGCCAGCATACCGTGTTTAGGGTCGAGTGCTTTGAGCTTACGCCAATCCTCGGGCTCCTGTATCAGGCGCTTTCCGTAGACCCGGGTGCCTTCGGCTGCGCCTTCCCAGCGATCTTCGACGCCCCAATCGACCAGACAATAACTGCTGGCGGGCGACACTTTAACCAGATCCCAGTCGTAGTCCTTCTGCCACTTCAGATGAGCAGCTGCCAGGGCAGCGGCATCCTGATCATCACCTGGCCAGTGACGCCATAGGGCGACCGGCAGTCGGTCCGGCCGATCGCCGTTGACAATGGCCTCCAGTCGTCTTCTCTTCGTCCATTCAGTCATATGATGCTCCTTTTTGGCGATTGGCTTTAGGCTGTCGGCTTTCAGTAAGCAGCTATCAGCTTCCAGCACTGACGTGGTTGCGCGCGCTTCGCGGCGCTCGCATATTGTTAAATCCTACGGCCGATATGATTCAGGGTCTACTGGGGCGCGGTCGGGCGGTAACGGGATGGCGAAGTACGTGCCTTGCGAGTATTCCGCCACTGGGGCGATCAATTTCTGTGCTTGATCGGCGATATCGCCGAATCCGATGCCCAAATACCAGATAGCGGCGCCTTTGACTTCAGGATAGGCTGCGTACATGGCGGCCGCCCAGTCGATATCCCGCAGCGCTTGCTCAACTGAGGGGATATCTTGATATTCCCAACCCCATTCGGTGATTAGCACCGTCGGCCGCGGCAAACCGAGTTGATCGGTCACCTGGTACAGCAGTAAAAAACGGCCGAGTTTAAAAGGATATTGATCGGCGATATCGTCGATCGAAAAACTGTACTCGTGGAGGGCGATGGCCAGCCGGTCAGGGTTGGCCGCCGCCAGGCGCAGAAAGGCCGACATCGACGGCGCTTGCCAATCGGTCGCCTCTGGTTCGCCCGACGACCATCCAAAGGCCGCCCAACGGAAGCCGTCAGCCATCGCCAATCGAGCCGTCTCCAAGGCGAAACTACCTAGCCACTCGGATCGACCCTTATCTACTTCGTTGAGGGTCTCTAGCCATACCAGGCTTGGATCCAGCTCGGACGGAAAGGCTTCCATATGCAGTTGCCAATGCTGGCGCGCCGCTTCCTCGGGTGGTAGATCGTAGTTGGGGGTATCATACTCGTTGCCGCTGCGCCGGAAGACCAAGATGTGTGGCGTGTCGCTGTCTCTGACGATCTGCTGCGCTTCCAACAACGGTCCAGCATCGTCGACGCTTTTCACGAAGAAGGGCACACCGGTCGCATCCAGCCGGCCCATCCATTCGCCTAGCCCGGTGCGGTTTCCGCCTATACCGGCATGAAAGCCGATCTTGGCGAAGCCCAGGTCCTGACCTTGGGCCTGTAATTGGGCTCGAACGGCCCTGAAGTCAATGGTCGGCGTGGGCGTCTCAGTTGGCTTACGTGTCGGCGTGGGCGCAGGTGCTACTGGCTTCTCAATCAGGGGCAAGTATGCTTCCACAGGATAGTTGGCAACGGTCGTCCCAGAATCACCGGGCCGCGGCGTACGGGTCGGCGTGGGTGTGCCAGAAACCGGGTACGGGTCAGGCGCCCGCGTTTCGACCGAGGGTGGATAGGCCGCCTCCGTGGCCATCTCGGGCCGCACCGACTGTTCTGGGGAAGCTTCGACGATAGTGGTGGTCCCTGTTGGTTCCTCGTCGCCGTCGGCCGGATCCTGACAGGCTGAGACAAGGACTAGAAACACCAGCAGCGGCAGGATAAACCACCATCGATGGCGGGTCAAAGGGTGATTATGGTCAACGGACATCGGGCATTGCTTCATTTGGCTTGGTAGGCTAAGGATTGTAAAGCGGCTGGCATGAAAAGGGGTTGAGACCATCTTGCCTTCGGTCGGGTTTCGACGCAGGCCAGGCGGCTAACCGACCTCCATCAACTCTCTGTTGAGAGAGGTCAGCGATTGAGCACCGTCGCCGGTGATGACGACGTCATCTTCAATGCGGACGCCCGCCTGGCCAGGCAGATAAATGCCCGGCTCGACGGTGAAGACGGTGCCGGGCGCCAGCGGCTCGCGATTGCTTTCCATGATATATGGCGGCTCGTGAACCTCCAGGCCCAGGCCATGCCCGGTGCGGTGAATGAAATAATCGCCGTAGCCGGCCTTGTTTATGACGCCCCGCGCAGCACGATCGATGTCCCGACCGGTTGCCCCCGGCCGGACGGCCGCTCGTCCGGCCTCATTGGCCTGGCGCACGACGTCATGCACACGCTTGAACTCGCGACTGACCTCGCCCACGGCAAAGGTGCGGGTGATGTCGGACGGATAGTCGTTAAAGATCGCCCCCCAGTCGATCACCATCAGGTCGCCGGCTTGAATCGGCCGGTCTGAGGGTACCGCGTGTGGCATGGCGCCATTGGGGCCTGCTTGCACGATTGGTCCAAAAGGATTGCCCTGGCTGCCGGCCTCCATCAGCTCTTGCGACAGCATAGCAGCGATCTGTTTTTCCGTCTGCCCGATTTGCAGGCGCGGTATTAATCTCTCCAGGCCCAGTTCGGCTATGGTGACGGCTTGCTGCATGGCGGCGACTTCATCCTTGTCCTTGGTCAGGCGCAAAGCGCTCATAATTGGCTCGGCATGGGCCGTAGTCAGGCCGGGAGCGTAGCGACTCAGCAACTCCATCTCCAGTACGCGCATGTGCAGCGCCTCGACGCCCAGCAAATAGTCGGACAATTCGAGGTGGGCGCAAGCCTGCTGGAAGGCGCCGGTATAGCCTTGGTCGTCGTACCATTGGAAGATGCGATCCTCGATTAAGCCGACATTGCGGGCCTTCTGCGCTTCGAGCGCAGGGATAATGATGGCCGGATCATCATCGGCCGGGATAAACAGTAAGATCGGCCGTTCACTGACATGGACGTGAATGCCGCTCAAATAAAGCATGTTTGGTCCGGGCATCAGGACAATCCCGTCCAATCCGTGTTCCAGGACTACTTCGGTCAGTCGCTCAAGTCGATCAACGTTCATGACTCGTCCTTTTCTATGAGCTGCCGGTCAGCGCCTTCGGCATGGCGCCAGCGCCGCGGCTAACCCTCCTCGATTTCCACCAATTGTACGCCGGACCCGACGGCCTGGCCTGCTTCACAGTTTATGGCGGTGATCACCCCATTGCATGGGGCCTCTATAGGCAGAATCATCTTCATTGACTCAAGTAGAATGAGCCTGTCGCCTCTGGTCACTCGGTCGCCAACTTCTACCAGAATCTCGGAGACAACGGCTGGGATAGAGGCCGACAGCGAAGCCGCAAGTGCATCAGGCGGCCCGGCCGCCCCTTCTCGCAACCGTTGATAATATACGAGCCGACCGTTCGACCAGAGCTGGCGGTTGTCGCCATCACGGTGGCCGGCAGCGCGAATGCGCTTGCGACTGACAAATTCGTCCGGGCCTTGCTCCTCGACTTCCAATACAAAATGAGCCCCTTCGGTATGAATGATGCGAGCGTTAAAGGTTTGCCCATCGTAGCTGATCGTCAGGCGATCGCCCTGGCGAACCACCTCGATCTCTTTCTCCTGGTCATTCAGGCGAACCTTGAAGCGCATCGTTGATCTGTACCTAAAGCTAATCGGCTACCCTGTTTGGCATAGCCCGTTGGCTGAAGTGATTGGTCAAGCCTATTGGCTTACCTTCTGCACCCGCAATGTGAAGCCGTCGACACCCTTGACGATGACTTGCTCGCCGCGGTCGATTTCCTCATCAGCAACCGCCCGCCACAACTCGCCATTGATCAAAACAGTGCCCTGATTCTGGCCAGCTTCAACTTTTTTGCCAGGCGCCAACGCAACCCGTACCGGGCCCACGGTTCCGACCAGCGCCTCGTCGCCGATCATGGGCTGCTTGGTCTGAGCTTGCAGCGCCTTGGCGGCGATAAATAGGAAGAAAGCCGAGGCAAAGACGGTAATGCCGATCGCGCCCGCCAGCGAAATACGGGCAAACTGAGGCGTGCCGGGCGAGTTGAATAAGACCAACAAGCCGGCCAGAAAGGTGATCACCCCAGCAATGGCCAATACGCCGGTGGTCGGGGTTTTGACCTCCAGAATGAATAGCGCAAAGGCCAGCACGAGCAATCCCAGGCCCAGCCAGTTGGCCGGGAGCGTGCCCAGACCGTACAAACCCAGCGCCAGGCAGACAAAGCCGATGAAGCCGGCAACCCAACCGCCCGGATTGGAGAGCTCGATCAATATGGCTTGCACGCCAATCGTCAACAGAAGGCCGATGAGCAAGGGGTTGGAAAGGGCGTGAAGGATTTGCTCCACGGCGCTCAGTTCGCTTTCTTCTTGCGCGACGCCGGCCGTCTGCAAAGTAACCGCCTGGCCGTTGACCTCGACCGTAAGGCCGTCTAGCTGGGCCAGCAGATCGTCCAGGTCCCCGGCCACGGCATCGATCAAGCCGGCCTCAAGCGCCTCGTCGGCGGTGACGGCTTTGGCGTCGTCAATCATCGCCTCGGCCAACTCGACGGCCGTATCACCGCGACGGGTCGTCAGGTTGCGCATAGTGGCTTTCAAATCCTCGGTCAGCTTCTGGTATAGCGTTTCCCCAATGTCTGCCCCAGAGCCGTCGACCGGTGAGGCGGCGCCGATGACAGTTTCTGGGGCCATGCCGGCCGCGTGACCAGCCAGGGTTATGAGGCTACCGGCCGAGGCTGCCTGGGCGCCGGCCGGGCCAACAAAGACTATGATCGGAACCTCGGCATTGCGAAAGGACTGGACGATCTCCTGAGTGACGTCGACGGCGCCGCCCGGTGTGTCCAAGACAATCGCCAGCGCCTGGGCGTCGTTTTGCTCGGCCTGAGCGATAGATCGTTCAAAATAACTGGCCATCGTGGGCGTCACCGGGCCAGTGATTTTTGCTACCACCACGGAAGTCCCCTGGGCGCCAACCGGGGCCACGACGACCCAAGTCGCCAGCAATAGGAGTATGGTAGCCAGTACGGCTCTTGAATTCGAATAGCCTACTTTGGCTGGTGGCGTCATTTCTCTACCTATCAGCATTTGCCTGCACCGCTCCCCAGCGATTATCAGCGTTTCTCAAGTGGGGTAAATCACCACCTGGCAATTATGATACGGTATGGCCTTAGCCCAGACAAGCGCATTCGATGACCTCTAATCTGGCCGGAAATTGCTTGCAGCTTGATTCGCCATAGCTGACGAGCAGCTGACAAGCTAGATGACGAGCCTGACTAGCCGGCCAGATAGGCAGTGAAGAACGTTTCGACGACCTCTGGGTTGTCGATCACGTATTGGTAGCCGCCGAAGCGCCCGGTTGATTCAACGAAGAGCGGCTCGACCGGGCTGGGCGATGCGGCGACCATGGCGGCGACGTTCTCGGCGCTGCCCCAATTATCGCCCTTTCCCTGGACAAACAGGACTGGCGTGTCGCCGCTGCCCGCGGCGGCGAATATCGGCTCCACGGCCGAAAGCGGGAGCCCGCCGGCCAGCTGATAGACGAATTCGGCCAGGGGTAAAATCAGCCTGGCCAGCGGTCCAGTCACTAACGCGCTGTAGCGGCTTGAGAAAACGGTGGGGCTTGTCGGCTGTACGGCGATTGCTGCCCCTATCTGGTTCGTTCTAGGCAGGGCAAAGAGGGTCGTATTAGCGCCCATGGAGAAGCCGATGACGCCTAGCCGCCGGGCATCGACATCATCTCGGTCGGCCGCGTAGTCAAGTGCGCCTAGCAGATCATCGGCCTCTTGCAGGCCGAATGTGACCGGGGCCGAGGCCGCGCTTTGACCGTGATTGCGCAAGTCAAACATGAGCAAGTGGAAACCGCGACGATGCATTGCCAGGGCCAGGTGAATGAGTTGAACCGGCGCACTGCCGGGTAGATCGGTTAGGATGTTTTCAGCCGCCGTTCCCAGCCGATTCCACGGCCAGCCATGAACAAGCAGTAAAGTAGCTTTGGGCTGCTGCCCGTTGACCAATTTGGCCGGGATAAACCAGCCGGAAAGGCGCAGGCCGTCCCGAGCCGGGAATTGCACGTCTTCAAACGGCATGCCCAATTCATCCGGCGTCGCCCATAGCCGCTGACGAGGTGGGCTGATTATCATTCGGACAAAATAGGCGGCGATAAAGGTTGTCATGCCGACGATGACACCCAATATTAGCAAGAAGAGACGTATAACGCGGCGAAATGGTACCATTGTTCACCCTCCTGCGATTCTTGCCGACACCACGAGCGGAGCGGGTCAACCAACGTAATTATACTGGAAAGCGATCTAGAGATACCAGGCTCCGAACCTAAGATGGCCAAAATTGTATAGCAATCGTCAGTTATGCGTAGCGCAGTATGCGTAGCGCAGTATGCGTAGCGCACTATTGCGTATCGCCGGCCGCCTCTTCGAAGGAATCGCAGTAGAACCAGGTGACTAGCCGGGCCTCTGACCACTCTTTTAGGGCGGCCATCATCTCAGCGCCAGCCTCACTGCCCAGAGCTTGGAAGAAACGCTCGGACGACTCGAAATATAGCTCATACATCAAGTGGAAACGGGACGGTCCGCCCGGTTTGCCGGTGACGCGGCTTACTTCGCTTTTGAGCAAGCCCGGCAGTCGCTCGGCAAGAGGCAAATGAGTCGACGAGAAGAAGGATTCCAGGGCGCTCTCGTCATCGACGCGGCGGTAGATGGTTACGAACTTAAACACGATGCGCTCCTGAAATGTCCTTTTCTGAGGCTCGAGAAAGAATCAAGCAAGCCGGCCACGGGAGCTGTCAGCATCTTTTCGGCTGAAGTCTAAGGCCTCGCTCATATTTCCAACCAGCATTTTGCGATGCTGAGCAACTATTGTAAGCTTTTGAGGCGTTGACTGCCAACCAGAGGTGGAATGGGGCACTTTGGGGGCAGTTTGGTGACTTAGAAGCGCCTGGGCTTGCAATCGGAAATTGCTTTGTTATAATTTTCACACTTCTATCTCTCGGGAAGAGTTTCTGGATATATTTTGATAGAATCTTTGTCAGGCACAATCATTCCATGGCTCGTCGGTGGGCTTTTGTTGCTTACCGGCTTGACGTTTTCGGTAACGCTCAAGTCATGGCATGCAGCTAAGCGTTCCCCCTTTTTCTTCTTGCGTGTTCAGGCAGGTCGAAGGATGCAACGCTACCTGCTGGCCAGCCTGGTGCTTCTCTTGGTGACCATCATCATAAGCGCCTATGCCTGGCAAACTCCCCAAGCCTCGCTGCCCCAACACGCGCGCCTGAACCATGCTAAGCCCTCCCCGGCCGGCGTCGTGGCCGAAAATGAGTCACTACTTCTGGCTGAGTCGTCGCCGACGGCAGTAGAAATCAGCCTATCGCCGACCACGAACGGCGTTGCAGGAATCACGCCGGAACTGAGCGACTCGTTGCTTAAACCCGCGCTACCCGAGCCATTCAATCAACTTGAACCGACGGCCGAGTTGCAGCCAGACACGACCATCGGCGACATTTCATTCTCTACCGAGATCAGCGATGATTACCAGGCGCTGGTTGCCGGCCGGCGCTTCGGCAAAGGCTTCTTTACGCTTTATGCCACTTTTGATTATGACGGATTGGCCGACGGCATGACCTGGTCATGGGTGTGGCGGCATAACAACCGGGTTATTGACGGCGGCAACCAGTTGTGGTCCTATGGCAAGGATGGTCCTGGTTACGTCTATTTCCAGCCCGAGGAAGGGTTCCAGTTGGGCGAGTATTCGCTTGAGGTTTGGGTTAATGACGCAATGATGGCTCAGTCCAACTTCATGGTAGTTGACGGGATCGCGGCCAGCAACTAACGGTTAGAGTGTCTCCTGGTATCACCAAGCGGCCCGGCATTGCCGGGCTTTTTTGTTGCTTAAGAGCCTCTAGATATCGTGTATGAGATCGGCTGCCGCCGAATCTCGACTTGCTCACTTCGTCTTTTTGCCCGCTACTCATATCTTGAAGCGCTGGCGAAGGCTGGCAACGATTTGCTGCAGTTCAGCGACCCCGAACAATAACGATGCGCCAAGATAAGTCAAAGCGCCGGCCAGGCTGGCAACGGCAAGCTGCCAGAAAACGGCCGCTTCGGAGAGTTGGTCGAAAACAATCCAGGTGACGCCGGCCATCAACAGGCTGGCCAAAACCATGCGCCACAGGCCGTCTAAAAGCCGCCGGCCGTCCAGACCACCCATCTTTCGGCGCAGGAGCCATAGTAAAAGGACTAATTCGAGTAGGGTCGAAATAGTATAGCCCAGGGCCAGCCCGCCCAGGCCTAACCAATCCAGCGCCGGAAAAAGCGTCCTGCCGAGCCAGAGGCCCAAGACCCACATGGCGATCAACTGGAGCATGCCGATCAAGACTGGCGTCCAGGTGTCCTCCATGGCATAGAAAGCTCGCGAAATGATTTCAATGGCCGCCAGGCCGATCAAGCTCAGCGCATAAAAGAGCAGAGCCCAGGCTACGAAGTCAGTCGCCGTTGCATCAAACCGGCCGCGCTCAAACAAAACAGTCACGATAGGCACTCGCAACAGCATGAGCAGGATGGCGGCCGGTAGACTGAAATAGAATATCAGCCTCAGTGTATCGGCGATGATGCGGCGCATCTCATCCAAAGCGGAGCGGGCGGCCAGCGTGGCGAATGTCGGAAAGGCGGCGATGGCCAACGCCTGACCGATGACGCCCTGGGGCATGATCATGATGCGCCAGGCAAGACCCAGGGCAGGGATACTGCCGATGACCATCGATTGGGCCATGAACTGGATGAGCAAGTGGTTCAGTTGGCCAAAAGAAAGGCCCAGGACCCTGGGCGCCATCAGCCGCAGCACTTGCAGCACGCCCGGATCACGCAATGTAAAGATAAAGGTGTAATGAGCCCTCTTCGCATACAGGCCGGGTATTTGAACCAGCAAGTGGCCCAGAGAGCCGACGACCGTGCCGATGGCCAGGCCCATTACATTAGGTGCGAAAGCGATCGCTCCGGCGATGATGCCCAGGTTGTAGATGATAGGGGATATGGCCGGCAATAGGAAGTGTTGCCGGGCGTTAAGGGCGGCCATCACCACGCCGCTGATCCCGAATATGATGGGTGAAATGAGCATGACCCGCATCAAGCGAACCGTTAAGTCCAGCAGCGCTGGATCCTCGGCCATCAAGTCGGCGTAAAAGAAGCTGATGATTTGGGGGGCGAATATGGCTACCAGGCCGGCGACGAGGGTGATGACGATAGTAACCAGATTGATGACGGCCGAAAAGAGCTGCCAACCGCCGGCCTCGTCGTCACGAACAAAGTAAGCTGAGAAGGTGGGGATAAATGCTGAGCCCAGTGCGCCGCCGGCAATGATGAGGAAAATAGTTTCTGGGAAGCGGCTGGCGATGAAATAGGCGTTGGCCTCAATCGTGGAGACGCCGAAGTAGTAGTTGATGACGACATCGCGAACGATGCCCAACAAACGGCTGACGGCGAAGGCTACGCCGACGATGGCCGCGGCCTGAATGATGCGGGTGCGGTTGCTGGCCGAGGAATCCGTCCCGGTATCTGGCGATGCCATAGAGGTGGATTATACGTCCGAACAAGACAACAAAAAAAGCGGGCCGGTCATCGACCGGCCCGCTGTGTTTTCAGTGAGAGTCAGGGACGCCGAACCCTGACTCTCGTTAAAAGGAGGAGAAGAAGAGATTTAACCGTACTTGTGTCTCTTAGAACCTATTCTATGACAGGCTGTTGTAGCTGGCTGTACGGCCAACCATCGCCGTTCCTACGCAAAACCTACGCTTGTGAATTATTTCACATTTGACATAAGACAATAGTCCTATTTCGACCAATTTGAAGCCTGTCGCTAAAATCAGGCCCATGAATCGTCGCCTGGCTCTGTCGATTATGGTCCTATGCCTGCTGCTGGCGGCCGCGCTGCGGCTACCGGAGCTGGCGTCGACTCCCCCTGGCCTGCATTACGACGAAGCGGCCAATGGCGTGTTGGCCAGCGAAATTGGTCTGAGGGGCGAGCGTCCGGTATTCATAGCCAGCTACACCGGCAAGGAAGTTCTGTTCTTTTATCTTGCCGCCGCTGTCATGCAAGTCGCCGGTGATTCAGTGTTTGCTCTGCGGTTGACGGCGGCCTTCCTTGGATTGCTCACCGTGGCGGCCACGTATTGGTTGGGCCGGATGCTGTTGGCCGATCGGCGCGTCGCGCTGCTGGCGGCTGCCTTGTTGGCCGTCAGTTTTTGGCATGTTCTCTTTAGTCGACTGGGATTTCGGGCTATCAGCCAGCCGCTGCTGCAGGCGCTAGTCGTCGGCGCCTTGTTTGCCGGAGTGCGGCAACCGAATTGGCGGCGAAGCTGGCCTTGGCTGCTCCTGGCCGGCGTGGCGCTGGGTCTGACGGCATACACATATCTTGCCGCGCGCTTCTTTCCGATCGCCTTACTGCTCGGGCTACTACCATTACTGTTTGGTAGCGAATCCGTTCGCCTGAGGCTGAAACAGTTAGCCCTCTTCTTCATCGTCGGATTCGTCGCGCTGGCACCCCTGGCCCTGTACTTCGCCAATAATCCGGACACATTCTGGGTTCGGGCCGGCCAAGTGCTGCCCGAGGGAAGCCGCTTGCCGGCCTTACTCGAGAGCTATGGTAGATCGTTGGCCGCTCTCTTCCTCGACGGCGATCCTTATTGGCGATTCAACATCCCCGGACGGCCACTGTTCTATCCATTATGGGCCGTGTTGTTGATCGCCGGCTGGTTGTATGCGGCCTTGCGCTGGTTCAAACAGCCGGTCGATTGGCGCCGGTCGGCCTATCTGCTGCTGGCGGTCATGCCGCTGGTTATGGTGTTGCCTGAAGCCTTGGCGATAGGTGAGATTGTACCCAGTAACCTGCGGGCTGTCGGCCTGCTGCCTTTCATCTACATTTTGCCGGCCTTGGGCTTCTTGCTGCTCGTACGAATCGCGGGCCGGATCTGGCGGGCTGTACCATTCGCGGGCGGCCGGGTGCGCCTGGCCATATCGGGGCTGGCCAGCAAGCGGCCGGCGCTGTGGGCCTTCTCGGCCATCATGATTCTTTTGGTTGGCGGCGCGACCACCGGCCGGGCGTATTTTGAGGATTGGGCCACACGGGCCGACGTCTTTTACGAGAGCGACGGAGACCTGGTCGCCGTGTCCGATTACCTCGACACGGCCGATTTGGCCGGCAAAAGCGCTTATGTGGCGGCGCTGCACTATCGCCACCCAACGATGGCCTTCCTCAGCGAAGGTTATGATCAACTCAAGTGGTTGCCAGAGGGGCAGGCCCTGGTCTTTCGAAGTGATGAGCCGGCCCTCTACATCTACCCGCATAATAGCCCTCCTCCTGAATGGGCGACGAGATTCCTGCCTGCAGAACCGGCCGTTGAAGGACCGGCCGGTCCTGACGGCCGGCCGACATTCCTGGCGTATGAATTGACGGGGCTGCCGGAGCTTGCGCCGGCTTACATGGTCAATGCCAATTTCACCGACCAGGTGACCCTTGTAGGTTATGAGATCGGGCAACCGGACTCTGGGGAAACGTTATCCCTGACCCTGTATTGGCGGGTGCAGAGGCCGCCGGCGGGCAACTTGATGCCATTCGTGCATCTGGAGGATGCCTGGGGGTATCGCTGGGGCCAGGTGGAGAGTATTGCGTACCCGGCTGATCAGTGGCAGCCGGATGATATCGTCGTTCAGCAGGTTGAGGCGCCGTTACGAAGCGGCATGCCGCCGGGATACTATGATCTGCGCGTCGGCATCTTCGACGCCGACAACGGCCAACCGTTGCCACTGCTTGACGAAGGCGGCCGTTATGCGGGCAACGCGTTGACCATCGAGGACGTGTCTATCTTCCCCACCTGGCCGGTAGAGGATCTGCCCATGCCGGGGAATGTGCTGGATATGCAGGTTAATCCGAATTTACGCTTGCTGGGTTATGAGAGGGCCGAGCAGAGGGTAACGGCCGGCGCCCCGTTCTGGCTGTCCTTATGGTGGGCCGCCGATGGCCCGCTGCAACCCATGTCGACCAGGCTGTCACTCATCGGGGCAAACAATAGCGGCCGGATCGTGTTGGATACGCCGCCGGCCCGCGGCACGTTTCCCTTCGAGACCTGGACGACACCAACTTTCGTCATCGATCACATGACGCCCAGGGTACCGGTCGATTTGCCGCCAGGCGACTATATCGTGGCCATGCGCTTGCTGGACGGAGGTGACCAGGGCGTGCTGGAGGCCGATCTGGGTCCGTTGACGGTTGAGCCATCCAACCGCTTATTTGATCCACCCAGGACGCAGTTTCCCCTGCGAGCAACCTTTGGCGGTGAAATCGAATTACTTGGCTACGATCTACGGTCGGTTGAGCCAGGCAAAGCAGAGCTGTCCCTGGTGTGGCAAGCCGCCAGCGAACCGGCCGATAGCTACACGGTCTTCGTCCATGTGCTGGATCCCGAGGGTGTTTGTTGCGCCTGGCAAGAGGACATGATACCCGGCCAGGGCGCCCAGCCCACAGACCAATGGCTGGCCGGGGAAGTCGTGGTCGATAATTACCTTATAGAGATGCCACAAGATGCGGCCGCCGGCGCCTACCCCATCGAAGTTGGCCTTTACCGGCCGCAAAACGGACAGCGACTGCTGGTTACTATTCCGGGTCTGCGGGATAATGATGTGCTTTACCTGCGACCCATAGAGATGGAGTAGTGGCCTGTGTTGGCGGCCGGAACGAATGATTTCACGACTTGAGGACAGAGGCCGGCACGGCATGGCCTGGCTGGATCGGCAGACGGATGGCTGGTTTGTGCTGTTTTTCGAGGCCCTTCGTGATGTGCTGTCTTTCAAGTCTTCGTTGTACGGGGCGGCCACCGCTTATTTCGCCCTTTTTTCGATCTTCCCGCTTATCTTATTGACGATCGGCATCGCCAGCTTCTGGCTGGACCCGCAGACGACATGGCAAGAAATCTTGTCGCGGCTGGAGTTTGTGGTGCCGGCCCTGGACGATCTGCTGGGCAATTACCTGGACCAGATGGCGGCCTCACTCGGGGCTATTACCCGCCTTTCGGCCGTGGCCCTGGTCTGGTCCGCCTCGTCTATCATCTACATGTTTACCCGGGCAATGGATGATCTTTGGGAAGGGGTTATGGTCCGGCCGGCCTGGCGCCATCGGGCCGTGGCCATCGTGGTCACTCTGGCCACCGCGGCGCTTTTGCTGCTGGGCTCTATAGCCTGGGGCGTGGTCGTCCCGGTGGTGAACAGTTTCGTGCCGGATCAAATCATTCGCGTTTCGCCGTATCTAAGTGTCCTGAGCAGCGGTCTGCTCAACGTGGCGTTGTTCGCCCTACTCTACTATATGCTGCCCAATATGCGCATGCAGTGGACTGACGTGATATTGGGAGCTATCGTTGCCGGTCTCTTGTGGGAGGTGGCCAAGTGGGCGTTCCTCTTCTTCGTGACCAATTACCTGACGGCTTCCAACCTGGTCTATGGTTCGATGACGACAATCATCGTCTTTCTAACCTGGGCTTATATCAGCAGTCTCATTTTTCTTTTTGGCGGTCATCTGAACGTGCGCTATAAGCGGCGACGACAACGCCAACGAGAAGAGGCAGTAAAAATGTAAAGGCGATGCCTGCTCGATGGGCGCGCAGATGTGAATTACCCAGTAGTTCGGTTCGTATCTGGCCGTAGATGAGCACCGATAATTGGCTGGTCAGAAGTATGGTTAGTCCGGCCGCCAGCCGGCCCTTTGAGGCGCCGTCGGCATCGGCCGAGCGGCCGCGATCGAGCACCAGCCAGGGAAAGGGCCAGGCAGTGTACCAGATGCGAAAACGAAAGGCCTGGAGGATGTAGCCGGCGAAGATATCGGCTGCGGCGCGCAGTGGGGATCGGCCGCGCCAGGTCAGCCATGCCAACCAAATACCGAAGATCAGGAATACACCTGTGAACAGGCGAATGGACGTCGAAACCGGCGGATCGAAGCCGGCCTCACGCGCCTCCAAGATGAAGAGCGCCAGGGGAGTGAAGCCGCCGCCGGATGTGGCCTCGCCCAACAGCCGCTGAACCAGGTCCAGTGGCGAGCCAAAAGGTAAAAAAGCCAACCAAAGTAGGACCAAAGCGCTGATTCCGGTGAGGAACAAATAACGAAGCCTGGCTCGCCGGCCGGGCAAAAGACGCCAACCGGCCAGGAAGAAATAAGGCAGGGGCAAAAGGCCGATGGGCTTGGTCAGGGGCGCCAGCAACATGACGATCAAACCAATCAACGTTTGGCCACGGATCATGAGCCACCAGCCTAGCAGTAACCAGAGCAGCATGAGGCTATCGTTGTGGCCGTCCATGGCGAAGGTAAGCAGCAAGGCCGGATTCCAGGCCCAGAGCAGGGTCAGCGCCGAACGTTTGGCGGGCGCGACATCGTTCATGGCCAGCCAGATGAGCAAGCCGCAGGCCAAGAAGGCCAGGGCCGCGATACCCTTAAAGGTAACTAATCCGACCGCCAGGTTATCGGACGTGACTTGCGTAGTGGTGCCGGCAGTCAGTTCCCAGATTGGCCCGTAAGGCGATGTCTCGTTGGCCCATTCACCGGCCAGGAGTGCGAAGGATTCTTCCTCCAGTTCGGCTACCGGTACCAGGAATGGGTTTTGACCATGGACGCTGCTAATCCGGCCGCGAATGAAGTAGCGGTAGACGTCGGTGGCATTGATGGGGAAGGTCGATAGCAGTGGTAGACAGAACAGAGCGGCGGTGAACAGGATTAGAACGATCGACAGGCCGGAGTCCAGACGCTGCACCAGGCTGTAGGCCAGCAGGTAAAGCAGATACAGCGCACCCAGTAGCAAAGCATAGGCGGCCGCCTCGCCCAGGGTGGGGGCCAGGGTGCGCACATCTGGTAAAGGGAATCGATCAAAGAATGGGCTGAGTGGAAACCAGAGGCGCAGGGCGAAGTACCCGGATAGGCTGAGTCCGGCAAGCAGGATCAACAGGAGGTGAATTCGATGGCGCTGAAGAGGTCGACTCACTGGCATCTCGCGCTGTGTTCTATCGAGCACTAGTCAACGTGGCCTGGCTGCCTGCGACTGACGGCTCACGGCGCAGCTTTCAACTCAAGCACCGTCAGCGGCCGGTGGTCAAAGAGGCCGCGATCTGGCCGGCGATACGCCCGTTGTTCTTCAGCAATGAAACATTGGCTTGAAGGCTGCGCCCGGCAGTGAGCTCGTTGATCCGGCGCAAGAGCCAGGGCGTGGCCGCCGGGCCGACAATGCCGGCTTCATCGGCTTCCCGGGTGGCCCTGGAGATGGCCGCTTCCGCTTCCGCGGAATCGAAGGCGTCGGCGGCCGGTACGGGCACGGCCACCAATAGAGCAGAGTCCAGTTTGAGGGCGCGCCGGGCCTTTATCACGTGGGCTACTTCCTCGGGTCGATCCAGGCGCATTTCTAAAGAAAGGCCGCTGTTGCGGGAGAAGAAGGCTGGCAGTTCGCCGGCGCCATAACCGATGACCGGCACGCCGTTGGTCTCCAGCACTTCCAGGGTGAGGGGCAGATCCAGGATTGATTTGGCCCCGCTGCAGACGACGGTCACCGGCGTCCGGCCGAGCTCGCTCAGATCGGCGCTGACGTCAAAGGGCCGGCCGCGATGAACGCCGCCGATGCCGCCGGTGGCGAACAATTCTATGCCAGCTCGGTGGGCGACGATCATCGTCCCGGCCACGGTAGTCGCGCCATCTTCGCCACGAGCAACGGCAAAGGCCAGATCGCGGCGGCTGCATTTACGAACAGCGCCGGCCGGCCGAGTGGCCAGGTATTTGAGCTGATCGGTCGACAGGCCGACGGTCGGCCGGCCGCCC
The DNA here is from genome assembly GCA_041570195.1 of Promineifilaceae bacterium (SeqCode). Lineage (GTDB taxonomy): Bacteria > Chloroflexota > Anaerolineae > Promineifilales > Promineifilaceae > UBA11865. The sequence goes on from JBFFWQ010000019.1 coordinate 31,227, forward strand.
AGCACGGCCACGGTGGCCGGCAAGGCGCCACCCTGGCGCACCGCGGCTTCCATAGCCAAGGCTGTTTCGACGTTTTCCGGGTAAGGCAAGCCGTGGGTGATAACCGTGCTCTCCAAAGCCACCACCGGCCGGCCTTCCTTTAGCGCCGCCCTAACCTTGGAATCATAGACGATGGCATTGTCCATATCGGGCCAAATCATCCATCATTCTGCGCCGAAAATCAAGACCGATATTGACCAATTGGAGGATTTTTATATACTGGCGCAAGCCTGGGTCCCTGAGCATCGGTTCGCCGAGTAGTTGGCAGTTCAATGCTGGTTGACAATTCACAGAGATACAGTCGACGCAGGCCCGATTGTCAGTCGAAGTATTGTAGCTTCACAAAGGAGGCTGGAAGAGATGAATAGGAAGAGTTTTACCGGAGTCTTGCTTCTGTTGGTTCTGGCTTTAGTCCTCGTCGCGTGTGGCGCGGAGACGGCCGAAGAGGTTCAGAATGCGATAGAGGAGGTGGCCCCCACCCTTGAGGCGGCGGCCGAGGAGATAGCCCCGACGCTGGAAGCAGCGGCGACAGAGGTAATGGAGACCGTGGAAGAAGCCCAGGCCGGCGATTTGCCGGATCTCGGTGGTCGCGAGGTAACGGTAGCCATCGAGAATGCTTACTTGCCATTTAATTATATCGACCCGAATTCGGGCGAGCCGGCTGGTTGGGACTACGAAGCCTGGGACACGATTTGCGAACTGTTGAATTGTGTGCCCGTCTACGTCGAGGCGGCCTGGGAAGGCATGATCCAGGCCGTGGCGGATGGGCAATATGACGCGGCGGCCGATGGTATTACCATCAACGAAGAGCGGGCGGAGATTGTTGACTTCTCGGATGGTTATATCAACATCGAGCAACGTCTATTGGTTCGATTAGATGAGGACAGGATCAACTCAATTGAAGACGTTCAAAATGACGAAAGCATAATACCTGGCACCCAAACGGGCACCACTAACTATGAGACAGCCACTCAATACCTAGACGCTGGCCGGATTCAGGGATATGAGACATTCCCGTTTGCCGTGCAGGCGTTGATCGCCGGCGATGTGGATGTGGTATTCATGGATGAGACGGCCGGTCAGGGCTACGTGGGCGTCAATGCCGACCAGTTGAAGCTGGTGGGCGAATCGTTGGCCAGCGATGCTCTGGGATTCATCTATCCCAAGGGTAGTGACCTGGTTGATCCGGTCAATCAGGCCCTGGCAGCCATGAGGGAAGACGGTACTTTGGAAGAGCTGGCCGTGAAGTACTTCACCGACGCCTTCACGATCACCTATGATGACCTAGAATAGCCCGGACGCCTCATAAGCAAACGAAGCGTTGTCAGGCTGAAACTATAGACAGATCCGGAAGCGCCAGATGCAATTGCATCTGGCGCTTCCGGATCTGTCTATAGTTTCAGCCTGACAACGCTTCGTTTGCTTATGAGGCGTCCGGGCTATTCTAGGTCATCATAGGTGATCGTGAAGGCGTCGGTGAAGTACTTCACGGCCAGCTCTTCCAAAGTACCGTCTTCCCTCATGGCTGCCAGGGCCTGATTGACCGGATCAACCAGGTCACTACCCTTGGGATAGATGAATCCCAGAGCATCGCTGGCCAACGATTCGCCCACCAGCTTCAACTGGTCGGCATTGACGCCCACGTAGCCCTGACCGGCCGTCTCATCCATGAATACCACATCCACATCGCCGGCGATCAACGCCTGCACGGCAAACGGGAATGTCTCATATCCCTGAATCCGGCCAGCGTCTAGGTATTGAGTGGCTGTCTCATAGTTAGTGGTGCCCGTTTGGGTGCCAGGTATTATGCTTTCGTCATTTTGAACGTCTTCAATTGAGTTGATCCTGTCCTCATCTAATCGAACCAATAGACGTTGCTCGATGTTGATATAACCATCCGAGAAGTCAACAATCTCCGCCCGCTCTTCGTTGATGGTAATACCATCGGCCGCCGCGTCATATTGCCCATCCGCCACGGCCTGGATCATGCCTTCCCAGGCCGCCTCGACGTAGACGGGCACACAATTCAACAGTTCGCAAATCGTGTCCCAGGCTTCGTAGTCCCAACCAGCCGGCTCGCCCGAATTCGGGTCGATATAATTAAATGGCAAGTAAGCATTCTCGATGGCTACCGTTACCTCGCGACCACCGAGATCCGGCAAATCGCCGGCCTGGGCTTCTTCCACGGTCTCCATTACCTCTGTCGCCGCTGCTTCCAGCGTCGGGGCTATCTCCTCGGCCGCCGCCTCAAGGGTGGGGGCCACCTCCTCTATCGCATTCTGAACCTCTTCGGCCGTCTCCGCGCCACACGCGACGAGGACTAAAGCCAGAACCAACAGAAGCAAGACTCCGGTAAAACTCTTCCTATTCATCTCTTCCAGCCTCCTTTGTGAAGCTACAATACTTCGACTGACAATCGGGCCTGCGTCGACTGTATCTCTGTGAATTGTCAACCAGCATTGAACTGCCAACTACTCGGCGAACCGATGCTCAGGGACCCAGGCTTGCGCCAGTATATAAAAATCCTCCAATTGGTCAATATCGGTCTTGATTTTCGGCGCAGAATGATGGATGATTTGGCCCGATATGGACAATGCCATCGTCTATGATTCCAAGGTTAGGGCGGCGCTAAAGGAAGGCCGGCCGGTGGTGGCTTTGGAGAGCACGGTTATCACCCACGGCTTGCCTTACCCGGAAAACGTCGAAACAGCCTTGGCTATGGAAGCCGCGGTGCGCCAGGGTGGCGCCTTGCCGGCCACCGTGGCCGTGCTGGGCGGCCGGCCGACCGTCGGCCTGTCGACCGATCAGCTCAAATACCTGGCCACTCGGCCGGCCGGCGCTGTTCGTAAATGCAGCCGCCGCGATCTGGCCTTTGCCGTTGCTCGTGGCGAAGATGGCGCGACTACCGTGGCCGGGACGATGATCGTCGCCCACCGAGCTGGCATAGAATTGTTCGCCACCGGCGGCATCGGCGGCGTTCATCGCGGCCGGCCCTTTGACGTCAGCGCCGATCTGAGCGAGCTCGGCCGGACGCCGGTGACCGTCGTCTGCAGCGGGGCCAAATCAATCCTGGATCTGCCCCTCACCCTGGAAGTGCTGGAGACCAACGGCGTGCCGGTCATCGGTTATGGCGCCGGCGAACTGCCAGCCTTCTTCTCCCGCAACAGCGGCCTTTCTTTAGAAATGCGCCTGGATCGACCCGAGGAAGTAGCCCACGTGATAAAGGCCCGGCGCGCCCTCAAACTGGACTCTGCTCTATTGGTGGCCGTGCCCGTACCGGCCGCCGACGCCTTCGATTCCGCGGAAGCGGAAGCGGCCATCTCCAGGGCCACCCGGGAAGCCGATGAAGCCGGCATTGTCGGCCCGGCGGCCACGCCCTGGCTCTTGCGCCGGATCAACGAGCTCACTGCCGGGCGCAGCCTTCAAGCCAATGTTTCATTGCTGAAGAACAACGGGCGTATCGCCGGCCAGATCGCGGCCTCTTTGACCACCGGCCGCTGACGGTGCTTGAGTTGAAAGCTGCGCCGTGAGCCGTCAGTCGCAGGCAGCCAGGCCACGTTGACTAGTGCTCGATAGAACACAGCGCGAGATGCCAGTGAGTCGACCTCTTCAGCGCCATCGAATTCACCTCCTGTTGATCCTGCTTGCCGGACTCAGCCTATCCGGGTACTTCGCCCTGCGCCTCTGGTTTCCACTCAGCCCATTCTTTGATCGATTCCCTTTACCAGATGTGCGCACCCTGGCCCCCACCCTGGGCGAGGCGGCCGCCTATGCTTTGCTACTGGGTGCGCTGTATCTGCTTTACCTGCTGGCCTACAGCCTGGTGCAGCGTCTGGACTCCGGCCTGTCGATCGTTCTAATCCTGTTCACCGCCGCTCTGTTCTGTCTACCACTGCTATCGACCTTCCCCATCAATGCCACCGACGTCTACCGCTACTTCATTCGCGGCCGGATTAGCAGCGTCCATGGTCAAAACCCATTCCTGGTACCGGTAGCCGAACTGGAGGAAGAATCCTTCGCACTCCTGGCCGGTGAATGGGCCAACGAGACATCGCCTTACGGGCCAATCTGGGAACTGACTGCCGGCACCACTACGCAAGTCACGTCCGATAACCTGGCGGTCGGATTAGTTACCTTTAAGGGTATCGCGGCCCTGGCCTTCTTGGCCTGCGGCTTGCTCATCTGGCTGGCCATGAACGATGTCGCGCCCGCCAAACGTTCGGCGCTGACCCTGCTCTGGGCCTGGAATCCGGCCTTGCTGCTTACCTTCGCCATGGACGGCCACAACGATAGCCTCATGCTGCTCTGGTTACTGCTAGGCTGGTGGCTCATGATCCGTGGCCAAACGTTGATTGGTTTGATCGTCATGTTGCTGGCGCCCCTGACCAAGCCCATCGGCCTTTTGCCCCTGCCTTATTTCTTCCTGGCCGGTTGGCGTCTTTTGCCCGGCCGGCGAGCCAGGCTTCGTTATTTGTTCCTCACCGGAATCAGCGCTTTGGTCCTACTTTGGTTGGCTTTTTTACCTTTTGGCTCGCCACTGGACCTGGTTCAGCGGCTGTTGGGCGAGGCCACATCCGGCGGCGGCTTCACTCCCCTGGCGCTCTTCATCTTGGAGGCGCGTGAGGCCGGCTTCGATCCGCCGGTTTCGACGTCCATTCGCCTGTTCACAGGTGTATTCCTGATCTTCGGTATTTGGTTGGCATGGCTGACCTGGCGCGGCCGATCCCCACTGCGCGCCGCAGCCGATATCTTCGCCGGCTACATCCTCCAGGCCTTTCGTTTTCGCATCTGGTACACTGCCTGGCCCTTTCCCTGGCTGGTGCTCGATCGCGGCCGCTCGGCCGATGCCGACGGCGCCTCAAAGGGCCGGCTGGCGGCCGGACTAACCATACTTCTGACCAGCCAATTATCGGTGCTCATCTACGGCCAGATACGAACCGAACTACTGGGTAATTCACATCTGCGCGCCCATCGAGCAGGCATCGCCTTTACATTTTTACTGCCTCTTCTCGTTGGCGTTGTCGTCGCCGCTTATAGCGCACGTTCAGATGACCGCCAAAAAGAAAAATGAGACTGCTGATATAAGCCCAGGTTAGAAAGACGATGATTGTCGTCATCGAACCATAGACCAGGTTGGAAGCCGTCAGGTAATTGGTCACGAAGAAGAGGAACGCCCACTTGGCCACCTCCCACAAGAGACCGGCAACGATAGCTCCCAATATCACGTCAGTCCACTGCATGCGCATATTGGGCAGCATATAGTAGAGTAGGGCGAACAACGCCACGTTGAGCAGACCGCTGCTCAGGACACTTAGATACGGCGAAACGCGAATGATTTGATCCGGCACGAAACTGTTCACCACCGGGACGACCACGCCCCAGGCTATAGAGCCCAGCAGCAAAAGCGCCGCGGTGGCCAGAGTGACCACGATGGCCACGGCCCGATGGCGCCAGGCCGGCCGGACCATAACCCCTTCCCAAAGATCATCCATTGCCCGGGTAAACATGTAGATGATAGACGAGGCGGACCAGACCAGGGCCACGGCCGAAAGGCGGGTAATAGCCCCGAGTGAGGCCGCCATCTGGTCCAGGTAATTGCCCAGCAGATCGTCCAGGGCCGGCACCACAAACTCCAGCCGCGACAAGATTTCTTGCCATGTCGTCTGCGGGTCCAGCCAGAAGCTGGCGATGCCGATCGTCAATAAGATAAGCGGGAAGATCGAAAAAAGGGCGAAATAAGCGGTGGCCGCCCCGTACAACGAAGACTTGAAAGACAGCACATCACGAAGGGCCTCGAAAAACAGCACAAACCAGCCATCCGTCTGCCGATCCAGCCAGGCCATGCCGTGCCGGCCTCTGTCCTCAAGTCGTGAAATCATTCGTTCCGGCCGCCAACACAGGCCACTACTCCATCTCTATGGGTCGCAGGTAAAGCACATCATTATCCCGCAGACCCGGAATAGTAACCAGCAGTCGCTGTCCGTTTTGCGGCCGGTAAAGGCCAACTTCGATGGGGTAGGCGCCGGCGGCCGCATCTTGTGGCATCTCTATAAGGTAATTATCGACCACGACTTCCCCGGCCAGCCATTGGTCTGTGGGCTGGGCGCCCTGGCCGGGTATCATGTCCTCTTGCCAGGCGCAACAAACACCCTCGGGATCCAGCACATGGACGAAGACCGTGTAGCTATCGGCCGGTTCGCTGGCGGCTTGCCACACCAGGGACAGCTCTGCTTTGCCTGGCTCAACCGACCGTAGATCGTAGCCAAGTAATTCGATTTCACCGCCAAAGGTTGCTCGCAGGGGAAACTGCGTCCTGGGTGGATCAAATAAGCGGTTGGATGGCTCAACCGTCAACGGACCCAGATCGGCCTCCAGCACGCCCTGGTCACCTCCGTCCAGCAAGCGCATGGCCACGATATAGTCGCCTGGCGGCAAATCGACCGGTACCCTGGGCGTCATGTGATCGATGACGAAAGTTGGTGTCGTCCAGGTCTCGAAGGGAAACGTGCCGCGGGCCGGCGGCGTATCCAACACGATCCGGCCGCTATTGTTTGCCCCGATGAGTGACAGCCTGGTCGACATGGGTTGCAGCGGGCCATCGGCGGCCCACCATAAGGACAGCCAGAACGGGGCGCCGGCCGTTACCCTCTGCTCGGCCCTCTCATAACCCAGCAAGCGTAAATTCGGATTAACCTGCATATCCAGCACATTCCCCGGCATGGGCAGATCCTCTACCGGCCAGGTGGGGAAGATAGACACGTCCTCGATGGTCAACGCGTTGCCCGCATAACGGCCGCCTTCGTCAAGCAGTGGCAACGGTTGGCCGTTGTCGGCGTCGAAGATGCCGACGCGCAGATCATAGTATCCCGGCGGCATGCCGCTTCGTAACGGCGCCTCAACCTGCTGAACGACGATATCATCCGGCTGCCACTGATCAGCCGGGTACGCAATACTCTCCACCTGGCCCCAGCGATACCCCCAGGCATCCTCCAGATGCACGAATGGCATCAAGTTGCCCGCCGGCGGCCTCTGCACCCGCCAATACAGGGTCAGGGATAACGTTTCCCCAGAGTCCGGTTGCCCGATCTCATAACCTACAAGGGTCACCTGGTCGGTGAAATTGGCATTGACCATGTAAGCCGGCGCAAGCTCCGGCAGCCCCGTCAATTCATACGCCAGGAATGTCGGCCGGCCGTCAGGACCGGCCGGTCCTTCAACGGCCGGTTCTGCAGGCAGGAATCTCGTCGCCCATTCAGGAGGAGGGCTATTATGCGGGTAGATGTAGAGGGCCGGCTCATCACTTCGAAAGACCAGGGCCTGCCCCTCTGGCAACCACTTGAGTTGATCATAACCTTCGCTGAGGAAGGCCATCGTTGGGTGGCGATAGTGCAGCGCCGCCACATAAGCGCTTTTGCCGGCCAAATCGGCCGTGTCGAGGTAATCGGACACGGCGACCAGGTCTCCGTCGCTCTCGTAAAAGACGTCGGCCCGTGTGGCCCAATCCTCAAAATACGCCCGGCCGGTGGTCGCGCCGCCAACCAAAAGAATCATGATGGCCGAGAAGGCCCACAGCGCCGGCCGCTTGCTGGCCAGCCCCGATATGGCCAGGCGCACCCGGCCGCCCGCGAATGGTACAGCCCGCCAGATCCGGCCCGCGATTCGTACGAGCAGCAAGAAGCCCAAGGCCGGCAAAATGTAGATGAAAGGCAGCAGGCCGACAGCCCGCAGGTTACTGGGTACAATCTCACCTATCGCCAAGGCTTCAGGCAACACCATAACCAGCGGCATGACCGCCAGCAGCAGATAGGCCGACCGGCGCCAATCGACCGGCTGTTTGAACCAGCGCAAGGCCGCATACAACCAGCCGGCGATCAACAACACGGCCCATAATGGATAGAACAGTGGCCGTCCGGGGATGTTGAATCGCCAATAAGGATCGCCGTCGAGGAAGAGAGCGGCCAACGATCTACCATAGCTCTCGAGTAAGGCCGGCAAGCGGCTTCCCTCGGGCAGCACTTGGCCGGCCCGAACCCAGAATGTGTCCGGATTATTGGCGAAGTACAGGGCCAGGGGTGCCAGCGCGACGAATCCGACGATGAAGAAGAGGGCTAACTGTTTCAGCCTCAGGCGAACGGATTCGCTACCAAACAGTAATGGTAGTAGCCCGAGCAGTAAGGCGATCGGAAAGAAGCGCGCGGCAAGATATGTGTATGCCGTCAGACCCAGCGCCACGCCGGCCAGGAGCAGCCAAGGCCAGCTTCGCCGCCAATTCGGTTGCCGCACTCCGGCAAACAAGGCGCCGACGACTAGCGCCTGCAGCAGCGGCTGGCTGATAGCCCGAAATCCCAGTCGACTAAAGAGAACATGCCAAAAACTGACGGCCAACAAGGCAGCCGCCAGCAGCGCGACGCGCCGATCGGCCAACAGCATCCGGCCCAACCAATACGTGGCCGCCACGGTGAGCAATCCAAGGAAGGCCGCCGTCAACCGCAGAGCAAACACTGAATCACCGGCGACTTGCATGACAGCGGCGGCAAGATAAAAGAACAGAACTTCCTTGCCGGTGTAGCTGGCTATGAATACCGGACGCTCGCCCCTCAGACCAATTTCGCTGGCCAACACGCCATTGGCCGCTTCGTCGTAATGCAGGCCAGGGGGAGTCGACGCCAGCTCCGGTAGCCGCAGCGCGGCCGCCAGCAGCAGGCATAGGACCATAATCGACAGAGCCAGGCGACGATTCATGGGCCTGATTTTAGCGACAGGCTTCAAATTGGTCGAAATAGGACTATTGTCTTATGTCAAATGTGAAATAATTCACAAGCGTAGGTTTTGCGTAGGAACGGCGATGGTTGGCCGTACAGCCAGCTACAACAGCCTGTCATAGAATAGGTTCTAAGAGACACAAGTACGGTTAAATCTCTTCTTCTCCTCCTTTTAACGAGAGTCAGGGTTCGGCGTCCCTGACTCTCACTGAAAACACAGCGGGCCGGTCGATGACCGGCCCGCTTTTTTTGTTGTCTTGTTCGGACGTATAATCCACCTCTATGGCATCGCCAGATACCGGGACGGATTCCTCGGCCAGCAACCGCACCCGCATCATTCAGGCCGCGGCCATCGTCGGCGTAGCCTTCGCCGTCAGCCGTTTGTTGGGCATCGTTCGCGATGTCGTCATCAACTACTACTTCGGCGTCTCCACGATTGAGGCCAACGCCTATTTCATCGCCAGCCGCTTCCCAGAAACTATTTTCCTCATCATTGCCGGCGGCGCACTGGGCTCAGCATTTATCCCCACCTTCTCAGCTTACTTTGTTCGTGACGACGAGGCCGGCGGTTGGCAGCTCTTTTCGGCCGTCATCAATCTGGTTACTATCGTCATCACCCTCGTCGCCGGCCTGGTAGCCATATTCGCCCCCCAAATCATCAGCTTCTTTTACGCCGACTTGATGGCCGAGGATCCAGCGCTGCTGGACTTAACGGTTCGCTTGATGCGGGTCATGCTCATTTCACCCATCATATTCGGGATCAGCGGCGTGGTGATGGCCGCCCTTAACGCCCGGCAACACTTCCTATTGCCGGCCATATCCCCTATCATCTACAACCTGGGCATCATCGCCGGAGCGATCGCTTTCGCACCTAATGTAATGGGCCTGGCCATCGGCACGGTCGTCGGCTCTCTGGGCCACTTGCTGGTTCAAATACCCGGCCTGTATGCGAAGAGGGCTCATTACACCTTTATCTTTACATTGCGTGATCCGGGCGTGCTGCAAGTGCTGCGGCTGATGGCGCCCAGGGTCCTGGGCCTTTCTTTTGGCCAACTGAACCACTTGCTCATCCAGTTCATGGCCCAATCGATGGTCATCGGCAGTATCCCTGCCCTGGGTCTTGCCTGGCGCATCATGATCATGCCCCAGGGCGTCATCGGTCAGGCGTTGGCCATCGCCGCCTTTCCGACATTCGCCACGCTGGCCGCCCGCTCCGCTTTGGATGAGATGCGCCGCATCATCGCCGATACACTGAGGCTGATATTCTATTTCAGTCTACCGGCCGCCATCCTGCTCATGCTGTTGCGAGTGCCTATCGTGACTGTTTTGTTTGAGCGCGGCCGGTTTGATGCAACGGCGACTGACTTCGTAGCCTGGGCTCTGCTCTTTTATGCGCTGAGCTTGATCGGCCTGGCGGCCATTGAAATCATTTCGCGAGCTTTCTATGCCATGGAGGACACCTGGACGCCAGTCTTGATCGGCATGCTCCAGTTGATCGCCATGTGGGTCTTGGGCCTCTGGCTCGGCAGGACGCTTTTTCCGGCGCTGGATTGGTTAGGCCTGGGCGGGCTGGCCCTGGGCTATACTATTTCGACCCTACTCGAATTAGTCCTTTTACTATGGCTCCTGCGCCGAAAGATGGGTGGTCTGGACGGCCGGCGGCTTTTAGACGGCCTGTGGCGCATGGTTTTGGCCAGCCTGTTGATGGCCGGCGTCACCTGGATTGTTTTCGACCAACTCTCCGAAGCGGCCGTTTTCTGGCAGCTTGCCGTTGCCAGCCTGGCCGGCGCTTTGACTTATCTTGGCGCATCGTTATTGTTCGGGGTCGCTGAACTGCAGCAAATCGTTGCCAGCCTTCGCCAGCGCTTCAAGATATGAGTAGCGGGCAAAAAGACGAAGTGAGCAAGTCGAGATTCGGCGGCAGCCGATCTCATACACGATATCTAGAGGCTCTTAAGCAACAAAAAAGCCCGGCAATGCCGGGCCGCTTGGTGATACCAGGAGACACTCTAACCGTTAGTTGCTGGCCGCGATCCCGTCAACTACCATGAAGTTGGACTGAGCCATCATTGCGTCATTAACCCAAACCTCAAGCGAATACTCGCCCAACTGGAACCCTTCCTCGGGCTGGAAATAGACGTAACCAGGACCATCCTTGCCATAGGACCACAACTGGTTGCCGCCGTCAATAACCCGGTTGTTATGCCGCCACACCCATGACCAGGTCATGCCGTCGGCCAATCCGTCATAATCAAAAGTGGCATAAAGCGTAAAGAAGCCTTTGCCGAAGCGCCGGCCGGCAACCAGCGCCTGGTAATCATCGCTGATCTCGGTAGAGAATGAAATGTCGCCGATGGTCGTGTCTGGCTGCAACTCGGCCGTCGGTTCAAGTTGATTGAATGGCTCGGGTAGCGCGGGTTTAAGCAACGAGTCGCTCAGTTCCGGCGTGATTCCTGCAACGCCGTTCGTGGTCGGCGATAGGCTGATTTCTACTGCCGTCGGCGACGACTCAGCCAGAAGTAGTGACTCATTTTCGGCCACGACGCCGGCCGGGGAGGGCTTAGCATGGTTCAGGCGCGCGTGTTGGGGCAGCGAGGCTTGGGGAGTTTGCCAGGCATAGGCGCTTATGATGATGGTCACCAAGAGAAGCACCAGGCTGGCCAGCAGGTAGCGTTGCATCCTTCGACCTGCCTGAACACGCAAGAAGAAAAAGGGGGAACGCTTAGCTGCATGCCATGACTTGAGCGTTACCGAAAACGTCAAGCCGGTAAGCAACAAAAGCCCACCGACGAGCCATGGAATGATTGTGCCTGACAAAGATTCTATCAAAATATATCCAGAAACTCTTCCCGAGAGATAGAAGTGTGAAAATTATAACAAAGCAATTTCCGATTGCAAGCCCAGGCGCTTCTAAGTCACCAAACTGCCCCCAAAGTGCCCCATTCCACCTCTGGTTGGCAGTCAACGCCTCAAAAGCTTACAATAGTTGCTCAGCATCGCAAAATGCTGGTTGGAAATATGAGCGAGGCCTTAGACTTCAGCCGAAAAGATGCTGACAGCTCCCGTGGCCGGCTTGCTTGATTCTTTCTCGAGCCTCAGAAAAGGACATTTCAGGAGCGCATCGTGTTTAAGTTCGTAACCATCTACCGCCGCGTCGATGACGAGAGCGCCCTGGAATCCTTCTTCTCGTCGACTCATTTGCCTCTTGCCGAGCGACTGCCGGGCTTGCTCAAAAGCGAAGTAAGCCGCGTCACCGGCAAACCGGGCGGACCGTCCCGTTTCCACTTGATGTATGAGCTATATTTCGAGTCGTCCGAGCGTTTCTTCCAAGCTCTGGGCAGTGAGGCTGGCGCTGAGATGATGGCCGCCCTAAAAGAGTGGTCAGAGGCCCGGCTAGTCACCTGGTTCTACTGCGATTCCTTCGAAGAGGCGGCCGGCGATACGCAATAGTGCGCTACGCATACTGCGCTACGCATACTGCGCTACGCATAACTGACGATTGCTATACAATTTTGGCCATCTTAGGTTCGGAGCCTGGTATCTCTAGATCGCTTTCCAGTATAATTACGTTGGTTGACCCGCTCCGCTCGTGGTGTCGGCAAGAATCGCAGGAGGGTGAACAATGGTACCATTTCGCCGCGTTATACGTCTCTTCTTGCTAATATTGGGTGTCATCGTCGGCATGACAACCTTTATCGCCGCCTATTTTGTCCGAATGATAATCAGCCCACCTCGTCAGCGGCTATGGGCGACGCCGGATGAATTGGGCATGCCGTTTGAAGACGTGCAATTCCCGGCTCGGGACGGCCTGCGCCTTTCCGGCTGGTTTATCCCGGCCAAATTGGTCAACGGGCAGCAGCCCAAAGCTACTTTACTGCTTGTTCATGGCTGGCCGTGGAATCGGCTGGGAACGGCGGCTGAAAACATCCTAACCGATCTACCCGGCAGTGCGCCGGTTCAACTCATTCACCTGGCCCTGGCAATGCATCGTCGCGGTTTCCACTTGCTCATGTTTGACTTGCGCAATCACGGTCAAAGCGCGGCCTCGGCCCCGGTCACATTCGGCCTGCAAGAGGCCGATGATCTGCTAGGCGCACTTGACTACGCGGCCGACCGAGATGATGTCGATGCCCGGCGGCTAGGCGTCATCGGCTTCTCCATGGGCGCTAATACGACCCTCTTTGCCCTGCCTAGAACGAACCAGATAGGGGCAGCAATCGCCGTACAGCCGACAAGCCCCACCGTTTTCTCAAGCCGCTACAGCGCGTTAGTGACTGGACCGCTGGCCAGGCTGATTTTACCCCTGGCCGAATTCGTCTATCAGCTGGCCGGCGGGCTCCCGCTTTCGGCCGTGGAGCCGATATTCGCCGCCGCGGGCAGCGGCGACACGCCAGTCCTGTTTGTCCAGGGAAAGGGCGATAATTGGGGCAGCGCCGAGAACGTCGCCGCCATGGTCGCCGCATCGCCCAGCCCGGTCGAGCCGCTCTTCGTTGAATCAACCGGGCGCTTCGGCGGCTACCAATACGTGATCGACAACCCAGAGGTCGTCGAAACGTTCTTCACTGCCTATCTGGCCGGCTAGTCAGGCTCGTCATCTAGCTTGTCAGCTGCTCGTCAGCTATGGCGAATCAAGCTGCAAGCAATTTCCGGCCAGATTAGAGGTCATCGAATGCGCTTGTCTGGGCTAAGGCCATACCGTATCATAATTGCCAGGTGGTGATTTACCCCACTTGAGAAACGCTGATAATCGCTGGGGAGCGGTGCAGGCAAATGCTGATAGGTAGAGAAATGACGCCACCAGCCAAAGTAGGCTATTCGAATTCAAGAGCCGTACTGGCTACCATACTCCTATTGCTGGCGACTTGGGTCGTCGTGGCCCCGGTTGGCGCCCAGGGGACTTCCGTGGTGGTAGCAAAAATCACTGGCCCGGTGACGCCCACGATGGCCAGTTATTTTGAACGATCTATCGCTCAGGCCGAGCAAAACGACGCCCAGGCGCTGGCGATTGTCTTGGACACACCGGGCGGCGCCGTCGACGTCACTCAGGAGATCGTCCAGTCCTTTCGCAATGCCGAGGTTCCGATCATAGTCTTTGTTGGCCCGGCCGGCGCCCAGGCAGCCTCGGCCGGTAGCCTCATAACCCTGGCTGGTCACGCGGCCGGCATGGCCCCAGAAACTGTCATCGGCGCCGCCTCACCGGTCGACGGCTCTGGGGCAGACATTGGGGAAACGCTATACCAGAAGCTGACCGAGGATTTGAAAGCCACTATGCGCAACCTGACGACCCGTCGCGGTGATACGGCCGTCGAGTTGGCCGAGGCGATGATTGACGACGCCAAAGCCGTCACCGCCGACGAGGCGCTTGAGGCCGGCTTGATCGATGCCGTGGCCGGGGACCTGGACGATCTGCTGGCCCAGCTAGACGGCCTTACGGTCGAGGTCAACGGCCAGGCGGTTACTTTGCAGACGGCCGGCGTCGCGCAAGAAGAAAGCGAACTGAGCGCCGTGGAGCAAATCCTTCACGCCCTTTCCAACCCCTTGCTCATCGGCCTTCTGTTGACGATTGGCGTGCAAGCCATATTGATCGAGCTCTCCAATCCGGGCGGTTGGGTTGCCGGCTTCATCGGCTTTGTCTGCCTGGCGCTGGGTTTGTACGGTCTGGGCACGCTCCCGGCCAACTGGCTGGGCCTGGGATTGCTCGTGCTGGCCTTTGCGCTATTCATTCTGGAGGTCAAAACCCCGACCACCGGCGTATTGGCCATTGCTGGGGTGATCACCTTTCTGGCCGGCTTGTTGGTCTTATTCAACTCGCCCGGCACGCCTCAGTTTGCCCGTATTTCGCTGGCGGGCGCGATCGGCATTACCGTCTTTGCCTCGGCTTTCTTCCTATTTATCGCCGCCAAGGCGCTGCAAGCTCAGACCAAGCAGCCCATGATCGGCGACGAGGCGCTGGTCGGAACCGTGGGCCCGGTACGGGTTGCGTTGGCGCCTGGCAAAAAAGTTGAAGCTGGCCAGAATCAGGGCACTGTTTTGATCAATGGCGAGTTGTGGCGGGCGGTTGCTGATGAGGAAATCGACCGCGGCGAGCAAGTCATCGTCAAGGGTGTCGACGGCTTCACATTGCGGGTGCAGAAGGTAAGCCAATAGGCTTGACCAATCACTTCAGCCAACGGGCTATGCCAAACAGGGTAGCCGATTAGCTTTAGGTACAGATCAACGATGCGCTTCAAGGTTCGCCTGAATGACCAGGAGAAAGAGATCGAGGTGGTTCGCCAGGGCGATCGCCTGACGATCAGCTACGATGGGCAAACCTTTAACGCTCGCATCATTCATACCGAAGGGGCTCATTTTGTATTGGAAGTCGAGGAGCAAGGCCCGGACGAATTTGTCAGTCGCAAGCGCATTCGCGCTGCCGGCCACCGTGATGGCGACAACCGCCAGCTCTGGTCGAACGGTCGGCTCGTATATTATCAACGGTTGCGAGAAGGGGCGGCCGGGCCGCCTGATGCACTTGCGGCTTCGCTGTCGGCCTCTATCCCAGCCGTTGTCTCCGAGATTCTGGTAGAAGTTGGCGACCGAGTGACCAGAGGCGACAGGCTCATTCTACTTGAGTCAATGAAGATGATTCTGCCTATAGAGGCCCCATGCAATGGGGTGATCACCGCCATAAACTGTGAAGCAGGCCAGGCCGTCGGGTCCGGCGTACAATTGGTGGAAATCGAGGAGGGTTAGCCGCGGCGCTGGCGCCATGCCGAAGGCGCTGACCGGCAGCTCATAGAAAAGGACGAGTCATGAACGTTGATCGACTTGAGCGACTGACCGAAGTAGTCCTGGAACACGGATTGGACGGGATTGTCCTGATGCCCGGACCAAACATGCTTTATTTGAGCGGCATTCACGTCCATGTCAGTGAACGGCCGATCTTACTGTTTATCCCGGCCGATGATGATCCGGCCATCATTATCCCTGCGCTCGAAGCGCAGAAGGCCCGCAATGTCGGCTTAATCGAGGATCGCATCTTCCAATGGTACGACGACCAAGGCTATACCGGCGCCTTCCAGCAGGCTTGCGCCCACCTCGAATTGTCCGACTATTTGCTGGGCGTCGAGGCGCTGCACATGCGCGTACTGGAGATGGAGTTGCTGAGTCGCTACGCTCCCGGCCTGACTACGGCCCATGCCGAGCCAATTATGAGCGCTTTGCGCCTGACCAAGGACAAGGATGAAGTCGCCGCCATGCAGCAAGCCGTCACCATAGCCGAACTGGGCCTGGAGAGATTAATACCGCGCCTGCAAATCGGGCAGACGGAAAAACAGATCGCTGCTATGCTGTCGCAAGAGCTGATGGAGGCCGGCAGCCAGGGCAATCCTTTTGGACCAATCGTGCAAGCAGGCCCCAATGGCGCCATGCCACACGCGGTACCCTCAGACCGGCCGATTCAAGCCGGCGACCTGATGGTGATCGACTGGGGGGCGATCTTTAACGACTATCCGTCCGACATCACCCGCACCTTTGCCGTGGGCGAGGTCAGTCGCGAGTTCAAGCGTGTGCATGACGTCGTGCGCCAGGCCAATGAGGCCGGACGAGCGGCCGTCCGGCCGGGGGCAACCGGTCGGGACATCGATCGTGCTGCGCGGGGCGTCATAAACAAGGCCGGCTACGGCGATTATTTCATTCACCGCACCGGGCATGGCCTGGGCCTGGAGGTTCACGAGCCGCCATATATCATGGAAAGCAATCGCGAGCCGCTGGCGCCCGGCACCGTCTTCACCGTCGAGCCGGGCATTTATCTGCCTGGCCAGGCGGGCGTCCGCATTGAAGATGACGTCGTCATCACCGGCGACGGTGCTCAATCGCTGACCTCTCTCAACAGAGAGTTGATGGAGGTCGGTTAGCCGCCTGGCCTGCGTCGAAACCCGACCGAAGGCAAGATGGTCTCAACCCCTTTTCATGCCAGCCGCTTTACAATCCTTAGCCTACCAAGCCAAATGAAGCAATGCCCGATGTCCGTTGACCATAATCACCCTTTGACCCGCCATCGATGGTGGTTTATCCTGCCGCTGCTGGTGTTTCTAGTCCTTGTCTCAGCCTGTCAGGATCCGGCCGACGGCGACGAGGAACCAACAGGGACCACCACTATCGTCGAAGCTTCCCCAGAACAGTCGGTGCGGCCCGAGATGGCCACGGAGGCGGCCTATCCACCCTCGGTCGAAACGCGGGCGCCTGACCCGTACCCGGTTTCTGGCACACCCACGCCGACCCGTACGCCGCGGCCCGGTGATTCTGGGACGACCGTTGCCAACTATCCTGTGGAAGCATACTTGCCCCTGATTGAGAAGCCAGTAGCACCTGCGCCCACGCCGACACGTAAGCCAACTGAGACGCCCACGCCGACCATTGACTTCAGGGCCGTTCGAGCCCAATTACAGGCCCAAGGTCAGGACCTGGGCTTCGCCAAGATCGGCTTTCATGCCGGTATAGGCGGAAACCGCACCGGGCTAGGCGAATGGATGGGCCGGCTGGATGCGACCGGTGTGCCCTTCTTCGTGAAAAGCGTCGACGATGCTGGACCGTTGTTGGAAGCGCAGCAGATCGTCAGAGACAGCGACACGCCACACATCTTGGTCTTCCGGCGCAGCGGCAACGAGTATGATACCCCCAACTACGATCTACCACCCGAGGAAGCGGCGCGCCAGCATTGGCAACTGCATATGGAAGCCTTTCCGTCCGAGCTGGATCCAAGCCTGGTATGGCTAGAGACCCTCAACGAAGTAGATAAGGGTCGATCCGAGTGGCTAGGTAGTTTCGCCTTGGAGACGGCTCGATTGGCGATGGCTGACGGCTTCCGTTGGGCGGCCTTTGGATGGTCGTCGGGCGAACCAGAGGCGACCGATTGGCAAGCGCCGTCGATGTCGGCCTTTCTGCGCCTGGCGGCGGCCAACCCTGACCGGCTGGCCATCGCCCTCCACGAGTACAGTTTTTCGATCGACGATATCGCCGATCAATATCCTTTTAAACTCGGCCGTTTTTTACTGCTGTACCAGGTGACCGATCAACTCGGTTTGCCGCGGCCGACGGTGCTAATCACCGAATGGGGTTGGGAATATCAAGATATCCCCTCAGTTGAGCAAGCGCTGCGGGATATCGACTGGGCGGCCGCCATGTACGCAGCCTATCCTGAAGTCAAAGGCGCCGCTATCTGGTATTTGGGCATCGGATTCGGCGATATCGCCGATCAAGCACAGAAATTGATCGCCCCAGTGGCGGAATACTCGCAAGGCACGTACTTCGCCATCCCGTTACCGCCCGACCGCGCCCCAGTAGACCCTGAATCATATCGGCCGTAGGATTTAACAATATGCGAGCGCCGCGAAGCGCGCGCAACCACGTCAGTGCTGGAAGCTGATAGCTGCTTACTGAAAGCCGACAGCCTAAAGCCAATCGCCAAAAAGGAGCATCATATGACTGAATGGACGAAGAGAAGACGACTGGAGGCCATTGTCAACGGCGATCGGCCGGACCGACTGCCGGTCGCCCTATGGCGTCACTGGCCAGGTGATGATCAGGATGCCGCTGCCCTGGCAGCTGCTCATCTGAAGTGGCAGAAGGACTACGACTGGGATCTGGTTAAAGTGTCGCCCGCCAGCAGTTATTGTCTGGTCGATTGGGGCGTCGAAGATCGCTGGGAAGGCGCAGCCGAAGGCACCCGGGTCTACGGAAAGCGCCTGATACAGGAGCCCGAGGATTGGCGTAAGCTCAAAGCACTCGACCCTAAACACGGTATGCTGGCCGCGCAGCTTCAGGCCCTCAAGCTGGTCGGCGAAGGTCTTGGCAATGGCGCGGCCGGCGGCACCCCATTCATCGCCACCATCTTTTCACCGCTGGCCCAGGCCAAGAATCTAGCCGGTGGTCAGCGGCTATTCAGCCATTTGCGCAGCCATCCCGACGACGTCATGCACGGCCTGGAAACCATTTGTGACAGCGTCGTTCGCTATGTTGAGGCGGCCAAGTCAACCGGCATTAGCGGCATATTCTATGCCATCCAGCACGCCCGCTACGCGCTGATGAGCCCGGTAGAGTACCAGATGTTTGGCCGGCCATTCGACGAGAGAATCCTATCGGCCGCCAGCGATTTGTGGTTCAACATGATCCACATCCATGGTGAAGAAGACATCATGTTCGACCTGGTGTCCGCCTTCCCGGTCCAGTGCATCAACTGGCATGACCGGGACACGGGTTTCTCGCTGGCCGAAGGCCTGGAGCAGTTCTCTGGCGCCGTCAGCGGCGGCGTTTCGCGCTGGTCACTGTTGCAAGAATCGCCCGAGCAGGCCTTGGCCGAGGCCAAGGAGGCGCTAAACAAGACCGGTCGTCAGCGTCTGATGCTCGGCGTGGGCTGCGTGATCATGACCAATACGCCAACCCGCAATATTCGCGCCCTGCGCGCCCTCGTCGACGAGGTAAGTTGACCACCTAGCGGCTAAAATGAATGGCCTAGCGAACACCGTGGCCCTTATCTCACGGCTTTTTCACGGTCGACTGGCGCTTAATTATTCCCGCCGAGGCTATTCGGACCCGAGGAAACTCAATTCTGGAAAGCTCCGGTGATGGCGCCAGGTATTCTTCCGCTGTGTACCTCCTGGCTCGCACCCCGGCGATACCTGGCGCCTGACCCAACCCGACAGAGTGCGACGCCGCATTCGCCAGAACGTTGCAGATGGCACGCATGGTTACCTTCGCCAAAGATAGTTACCGGAATAATCCGGCTAAAGGCCATCCTATGAAGTGGCCGAGAGCCGTGCTACACCTGGACATGGATGCGTTTTTCGTCAATGTCCACCTGCTCAAACATCCTGAAGACGCGGGGTTGCCGTTGGCCGTCGGCGGCCGGCCAGGTAGCCGTGGCGTGATAGCCTCGGCCAGCTATGAGGCGAGACAATTTGGCGTGCGCTCGGCCATGCCCTCTAGCCAGGCGATCCGTCTCTGTCCCCAGTTGAAGATCGTCGGCCGCGACTGGTCGGACATCAAAGCCGCTTCGAGTGCGGTGATGACCATTCTTGGTGAGTATGGCCCCGTGGAGCAAATGAGCGTCGACGAGGCTTTCGTCGATCTATCAGAAGTGCCTGATCCCCAAGCATTGGCCGAAACCATCCGCCGCCGCGTCAAAGAGGAGACCAGGCTGCCAGCCTCGGTCGGCCTGGCCACCAGTAAGTTGGTAGCCAAAGTCGCCTCAGATCACGACAAGCCGGAGGGTTGTACCATTGTTCCACCCAGCCAGGAAGCCGCCTTTCTGGCCCCCCAGCCGGTGCGCGTCATCTGGGGCATCGGGCCGCGCACCGCCGAGCGCCTGGAGAATCGACTCAACATTCGCACCTGCGGTGAGCTCGCCGGCCACGATACGGCCGATTTGGTTACCATATTTGGCCGGCATGCCGAGTCGCTCCAACGCCGAGCCATGGGCATTGACCGGCGCGAGGTTCACTCACAAAGAGGGCCTCCCAAGAGCATCAGCCAGGAATGGACTTTCAGCCGGGATGTGAACGATCCTGAGCTTTTGCAGGAGCAACTGCGTAAACAGTCGGCCAGCGTGGCTCGCTCCTTACAGAGGCGCAATCTGGTAGCCCACACCGTGCGCGTCAAGTTTCGCTGGGCTGACTTCACGACCTTCACCCGGCAGAAGTCGCTGGAAGTAGGCATCGACGACGAAGAGAAGATCTATCGTATGGCGCTGGCAATTTGGTCAGAGAATTGGCCGCCGGGCCAGCGCATGCGCTTATTAGGGGTAGGGGTCAGCAGTCTGGAAGAGCCGGCCGCCAGGCAGTTTGACCTGGGGATATGATCGGGTAGCAGAGGTTGATCCTTCAGCCGGCGGCGCCAGCTGATCACATTTCTACGCCGGGTACTGGTTCGACTTCAAGCCGGCTGCTATCGCGAGCGAAGCCGATGATGTCGACGCCGGTCAAGATCAGCGCCGCAACGACCAGGCCAGCGGCCGATAAACCAAAGCCCACTGCGTAGGCCAGCGCCGCGTCTTCCTGGACGAACAGCATCACATCACGGATCACGCCGCCCATGAAAGTGCCCGACCCTTTTGAGACCAGGATGGCCACGGTCCACAGACCCAGGTAGGCGCCAGAGTGTGGGTCAGGCGACATCACGGCCATCAAGCTCAGACCGCCGAAAGTATACAGACCAAAGCCGGCGCCAAATACGACCAACCCGCTCAGAAACATCGACGGCGCCGGGCCGAAGGCGCTGACCATCACCAAGGCCATTCCCAGGGCCATGATGAGCAGCCCGACGCGAGTGACGCCCGATAGCGTTTCCGGCCGCCGTTTGCGCCAGATAAAGAACGAAGCCACGAGAACAAGCACGGTGGCGGTTCCCCAGTAGCCGGTCAGGCGGGTCGTTTCGCCCACATCCCAACCGAACACATCCGCGCCATAGGGTTCCAGGATATTATCCTGCAGCCAGGCCGAGAAGGTAGCCGCAAACAGGAAGAGGAAAAAGCGTCGGGTGCGGCCGTCGCCCCAGATGCGGCCGAAGGTGACCCGTAAATCGATTCGTTTACTATCGGCCGGGCCCACACCGTAGCCCCGGTTCGCCCTTTCAGCCCCGAAGACGCTGAACCACCAAAAGAAACCGCCGACGAGGATCACAAACAGGATCAGTCGCCAAAACATGGCCGGGTCGTAGCTGGCCAACATCGCGCCAAAACCGATGGCGGCGATTGGGAACATGGCGATCAGCACCGTCTCCACGATGCCGATGGCAATGCCCTGCTTTGACTTGGGCGCTGAGTCGCGGACCAGGGCCAGGTAGGGGCTACCTGAGATTAATGTACCCAGGCCGTAGGCCACAAAACAGAGCAGCAGCATGCTCCAGGCCAGGGGATCGCCGGTATCTTGCTCCAGGCGCACCGTGCTGGCGCCCAGGATGGGAAAGGTGATCAGCATCAGGCCGCGTCCCAGCCAGATATAGGAGGTGCGGTGCCAACCCCACAACGGCCGGGTGTCAGAGCGGTGGCCGACCCACAAGCTGATCGGGGCCAGGAAATACCTCAGAGCCAACAATAGGCCGACGGGCCAGGCCGGAATGCCGAAATCCGAAATCATGATCCGGTTCCATACACCGGCGGTGAAGATATCTGCCATAGCCGAACCGATCTGAAAAGTGCTCAGACGCACAACCCGTCCGAGACTGAAAGGTCGGCTTGCCTCTTTTAGCTCGGTCGTCGCGGCCGGAGCGCTAATCTCTACCTGGCTGTCAGTAGTTGCCATGTCAAACCTAACCAATTTGGGCATCAATCTGGCCCGAATCGTCTACCAATGTTTACATTTGTATAGACTTTCGAAGTATAACAGAGGAAAACTTATCAACAAGACCCCACGACCAATTCGCCGCTGGTCAATCGCCCCAAAAACGCCGCCATTCTTCCAACCCGCGACCCAGCTGGGCTTCTCCGCCGTGCGGGTGGGCCCAGCCAAGGCGCCAGCGACTCCGCTCCCCGTGTCGCCATAGATCGGCTGTCCAGGCACACCAGCCATAGTGTGGCGGCTCACTTCCGTCCCGCGTCGGCTCCCATTGTAGCCACAGCACCGGCCGCTTCGGCCCGGCGGCCCAGTGATCGATATGGTAACCTAAGGACTGGCCCTTGTCCTTCAGATAACTGGTCATCCAGGTATTGTAAATCACGACCGGAATCGCCGGATCGCCGTCGCCGAGCGACCCGTGAAGAAATCGCCCCAGGTCATCAGGCAGGTCGGCCGGGCTCAGCCTGGCCGGCGCCGCGCTCTGGCCAACCTGCTTGAAGGCGGCGATGCCCTCTTGTAGTCTCGTCAATCTGTTAACCTGGTCACCCCAGACAAAGGCCATCAAAGTCAGCTCTTCATGCCTCGTCTTCAGCGGGAACGGTGCCAGGTCACATCCATCGCGGCCGACGATGCACGGCAAAGCCCGGCCGTTTAGGCCAGAGAAATTGGGCAACCGTCCATAACACACGGTCTGAAACTGAAGTGTGCGGCTCAGGCCCAGATTCAGCAACGTGGTCCGGCTCTCGGCTTCCAGCAGCCGGTAAGCTCGCTGCTCGGCAACCAGATTCAGGCCGGCGCTGGCCCCAAGGTCGACCAGCCGTGCGGCCGGCCAGCGGGTCAACCACAGCGGCAACAACCAGCAAAGGCCGCGGCCGGTCTCGTTGGTTTGCACTTGCGCGCCCTGTATGAAGTCGGCCAGCACATCGCGCCGGGTCAGGATAGCCTGGCGCAAAGCCGCTTCCAGTTCAGGCGACTCTGGCGGTTGCGCGCCGCCGACCGTAGGAAAGAAGCAACGCAGCTCCTCGGCCGCCGGTGAACCGGCTAAAACGTCGCGGTGCAGACCGGCTGCCAGCAGCAGCGTCACCTCTAACGAGCGACGTTCACGGCCGGCAGCCACCAGCCAATTCGCCACCGCATCGCCGTCCGCTCCTGGCGCTTCAAGCCAGCCTGCCACTAGGCCGAAAAGACACGCGTACAAGGGCGAATAGTCTCGGCTAAAATCCTCCTGATCGCGGAATTTCGCCGCCAGGCGGACGCGGCTCAGATCCTGGCTCGTCTCCAGTGACGAGCTTTGGCTCACGGCTTCTGCAGGATATGAGTCACCACCGTCGCTCCGCTACCGCCGATGTTCTGGGTCATTGCCAGTCGGGCGCCGTCAATTTGCGCATTGCCGGCATCACCCCGCAGCTGAAGCGTCGCCTCGACCAGTTGGTACAGGCCGGTAGCCCCCACCGGATGACCGCGAGCCTTCAGGCCGCCCATAGTAGCAATGGGAATCCGGCCGCCGGGCTGGATTTCTCCCTCCTGGGCCAGGCGTACACCTTGGCCGCGTGTGGCGAAACCGGCCGCCTCCAATGACAAAGCGGCCATGATGCTAAAGGCATCATGGAGCTCGAACAGGTCGATATCTTCGGGCCAGACGCCGGCATCTCCGTATGCCTTGGCCGACGATTTCTGGGCCGCGCTTAGCCAGATAGGGTCCGGCCGATCGTGGACACCCAGTGTATCGATGGCCGATGCCGAACCGACCACCCGTATCGCGTGTGGCGCCTTGGCCGACGGCACTAGCAACAGGGCCGCCGCGCCATCGCCGATTGGCGACGCGTCAAAAAGGCTTACCGGTTCGGCCACCATGCGGCCGGCCTCGTAAGCGTCCTGGTTTATCGCCTTGCGGAACAGCGCGTTAGGGTTCTTGGCCCCGTTGGCATGGGCGTTGAGGGCAAAAGGAGCAAAATCGGCCTGGTCATAGCCGTATTCGTGCATATAGCGACGCATGACCAAGGCATTCAGGCTGACGAAGCTCACGCCATGAATGACTTCATAATCGGCGTCGGCCGCACCGGTCAGCGCGGCCGTAACCTCTTTGCCTGAGGTCTCGGTCATCTTCTCCACGCCAATAACCAGCACCTTGTCGACCATGCCACTGGCCACGGCGATGATACCCTGGCGCATGGCCGATCCGGCCGAGCCGCAGGCCGCCTCCAGCTTAACCGCTTCCACACCCCATTGGCCCAGGTAGTCGGCCACCAGCGCGCCGAGTTGGCGCTGCTGATTGAGGCTGCCGCTGGTCATATTGCCAACGTAAATGGCGTCTACCCGGTCGACGCCGGCATCGACCATGGCTTCTCGCCCGGCCGATACGGCCAGGTCGCGCAAGGACATATCCCAGTGCTCTCGCACCGGTGTCTGCCCAACTCCTACAATGGATACTTCACGCATACATCTCTCCAATTCAAATTCAGCAGCCGCAAGTGTATCCAGCTTTGCCGTCAGAAACTATCAGATCGACCGCCGGTACTGTCAAACCCTATTTTCCCGAAAACAACTGCGCGGATGACCCGGAAATAGTTTGATGAGTCTCCGGGAAAACGACCGAGACCAGGCTTACACAAGCCGGGCTAGATTCATTTCCGATTAGATGCCTTTGATTAGAGAATAGCGCCAGGGTCGGGTGTTCCGGTCCGATCCTACAGGCTGCCCCGAGCGAAACTCGCCCCGGCCCTGACGGCCGGCTGGTGATTGCTTTTCGTTTATTCGTGCCCGTATACCGTTCTCGCTAACTGTTTTCAACAGTTTGGATCCAACCGAAGCGGTCCTCGATCCGGCCGTATTGGATGCCGGTCAACTCCTCATACAGGCGCTCGGCCACCGGGCCCACCTGGTAATCATTGATGAGGTATTCTTCATCCTGGAAGCCGAATTTCCCTACCGGGGCGATGACCGCGGCCGTACCGCAGCCAAATACCTCGCTGATCTTGCCCGACTGGATGTCGGCCAGCATCTCATGCACGTCCACCGGCGCTTCGCTAACCTGGTAACCCAGATCCCGGCCCAGTGCAATCACCGAATCGCGGGTAACGCCGGGCAGAATACTGCCGGTCAACGGCGGTGTCACGATATGATCGTCGCCGTAAACGAAGCAGATATTCATGGCGCCCACTTCTTCTACGTAGCGACCTTTGATAGCGTCTAGCCACAGCACCTGGGAATAACCCTTCTCGGCCGCTTCGGCGCCGGCCATCAAGCTTGCGGCATAGTTTCCGCCGGTCTTGGCGTCGCCGACGCCGCCAACCACGGCCCGACGGTACTTGTTCGAGATGTATACAGGTACCGGGCTAAATCCTTGCGGGAAATACGATCCCACCGGCGACAGGATGATGTAGTGCAGATAGGATTCGCTAGCATGGACGCCCAGAGCCGGCTCAGTGGCGATCATGACCGGCCGGATATACAGGGCGCCCGGCGGATCGGGTACCCAGCTTTGTTCCAGGGCTACCAGTTGAATCACGGCCGCCAGATGGTCCTCGACGTCCACTTCCGGCATGGCCATTCGCCGGGCGGAATTGCTGAACCGCCGCATATTTTCCCACGGCCGGAAGAGATTCAATCGGCCGTCCGCTCGCCGATATGCCTTGGTGCCCTCAAATATCTCTTGAGCATAATGAAAGACCGACGTGGCCGGATCCAACGTGAGCGGTTGGTAGGGGCCGATGGTGGCCTCGCACCAGCCTTCATCGGGCGTGTACTGCTGCATAAACATGCGGTCTGTCATCGTCCGGCCGAATCCGAGTTCTCCTGACACGCCACCGCGAATTTCTGAATCCTTGAGAGGGATGACTTTGATGTCCACGACAACTCTCCTTGTGAGCTGGGAGGCAAATTAACAGGACCTTGTAGACTATCCCTAGTGTACCTACTGTTATTCGCCAGGTCTAGTAGTCGTTAGTTGGTCGAAGCGGCGCGGTCAGGTAAACTAAATGAGAAGCGTGAGTATCGCAGAGGACAACAGGATTGAAAGACGAAACCGAATTGACCGAAAAAGATAGCGACTGGCTGCCCCTGGGAAAGGCGGCCGTCTTGTTGGGCGTACATACCATGACCCTGCGTCGCTGGAGCGACAGCGGCCGTTTCCCCAGCTATCGAACCCCTGGCGGTCATCGGCGCTTCGCCCTCAGCGACATCCAGGCCTACCTGTTACGCCAGCGGGGCGGCGAGTCCGATGACGTGGACCAGGACTGGGCCGACTCCGCCCTGGTCACTACCCGGCAGCAGGTCGCCAATCAGCCGCCGGCGCGCTGGATGCAGGCCATCGACCAAGAAGAATTACGCGATGAATACCGGGAATTGGGTCATCAATTGATGGGCCTGTTGTTGCAATACGTGGCCGCCGAGGATACCAATGGCTCCTTCGTCCAGGAAGCGAAACGCATCGGCCGGAGTTATGGCGTCTACGGCAGACGCGCCGGTTTGACGTTGACCAATATCCTGGAAGCCACGCTTTTCTTTCGCGATATTTTGGTCGAGAGCAGCCTCAAAATCCCTTCGACGACCTACGTTGAACCGGATGCCAGTCTGCGCATCCTGCGCCGCGTGAACGAGATCATTAACGCCGTTCAACTGGCGGTGACCGACTATTACGAAACCGTCGGCCGTATGAGAGATTAGCCGCTATCTGGAACACGCCCCACCCGTCGACAAATCGACAATTTGGAATCGGTTGGCAGGCTGGTGGGCGCTACTCCTCCCCGAACTGCTTAACTTCCTGGCGTTATCGCTTGCAGCAACCTCACCGTTGCTTCCGCGGTCAGCGCTTGCTGCTCAAGATGATTAATCTGCGGCGCCTGATCGCCCCGTTGCGGACCGTACCAGCCAAATTGGGCGTGGTTGCCACCCTCGATGGCTACCCAGTCGGTGTCTTCTGGTAGCCGCGCCCGGGCCGCTTCAACTGTCTCGGGTTCCGATACGCCGTCCGCTGTGCCGTAGATGGAAACTGCCCGGAGCGCGTTCTTCGACAGGTCGTTTCCGCCAGCCGGATAACTCGCCCAGAGCGCCAGCCCGGCGACATCTTCAGGGTTGCCACCAGCATATTGCGCGGCCATAGCCCCACCCAGTGAATGACCGCCGACGGCCCAATTCTCGATTTCTGGATAGGCTTCGATAACGTCTGCTGCCTGGTTGGCGCCAAAGATGGCCAGATTCAAGGGCATAGTCGGGATGACCACCAGGTAACCGGCAGCGGCGATTTCGCGGGCGGGCGGCGCATAGGCTCTGGGATCTACATATCCTCCGGGATAAAAGACCAATCCCGTCTGGGGAGTTGAACTAGCCGGTTCAAATACGTACCAGTCGTCGCTTTGTACCTCGACGACATCATCGGAGATGAGCGCGTCAAGGGCTTCCTGCTCGGGTCCGGCCGTTGCGATCCGGCTGTAGGCGACAAAGCCGATGACCAGCAGGGCCAGGACGACGCCAATGATCACCAGGATAGGCCTGATTCGCTTCATTTTCGTTTACCTCTGTTTATCCGCCACAGCAACTCGCCGCCGTCAGAGCCGTTTGGCCAGAAGCCCACATTGCGCAAAACGGCCGCCGACGCCTCATTAACTGCCAGGGTACGGGCCGTCACCGCCAGGCAATCCGTCGCGGCCAGGGCCCAATTAACCAGGGCGCCCACAGACTCGGTCGCGTAACCACGCCCGCAATAGCCGGCATCGATACCATAGCCGATTTCAACCTCGCCGGCCGCGTCGGGTGGCCCCTTGAAACCGGCCAGTCCCCCGGCGTTCAATTCGGCCTCAACGATGATCAACCAGTAGGTAAGCCAGGGAAACAAAGCCTCGTCCGTCCCGGCCATGGCCGATAGTTTCAGCCCGATTGCCCGCCGCAGGGCTGGCGCCAAGGCAGCTTCGTTTAATCGAACGGCCATCTGCCGGCCGAGATGCCCCCGATCGACCAGGTACAACCGCAGCTGCTCGGCCGTTAAGGCCGTCAACCGTAGATTTTTGGTGTTTAGCGAGGCGGAATCGATCATGCCAGGGGCTTATAAAACTTGTAGCCGGCTTTCTGATAGCCCTTGCCCTCATAAAAGGTATGGGCCTCCCGCCTACCGATAGCGCTAGTCAATTCCATCCTCTGGCAGCCCCGTTCGCGGGCGATTTGTTCGATCCGGGCCAACAAAGCCGATCCAATGCCCTGGCCCCGGTAACCATCTTTCACCACGAAGGCGGTGATCTTACATAGCAGTTCACCCCGGTGAAAGTAGGCCATGAAGTGAATGCTGGCCACGGCCGTCACCTCCGGGCCGCTTTGCGCCACGAGGATCTTGTCAGCGTCACTGGCCGATATCTCCTCCAGGCGCCTGGCCGCATCCGCAAGGTCCGTAAGATAACCCAACTGGCCCAGCAGCAGCGCTACGTCGTCCGCATCGGCTAGTCGGGCCGCTCGAATCGTGACCTTGCCTGTAGGCATCGCCTCATCAGCGGAGCTCACGTTTACGTTTCCTGCCCAGTCCAATCGCCGCGATCCAGAGTCGCCGGCAAAGCGAAACGGTCGTCAGGTCCCGGTTCGAAATCCAGTACCTGGACGACCGCCTCAACCGGCAGCGGGCCGTAGATATGGGGGAACTTCTGGCCGCTCTGGTAACAATCTTCGAAGCGAATCTCGGCCGTTACCCGGGCCGGATCGACGACCAGCAATACTAGCCCCTGCCGGCCGCGATACAAGGCGTCGGCCACCGGCACCATCTGCTCTGGCAGCGAGCAATGGATGAAACCGTCCTCGGCTAGGCTCTCCGGCCGGTATTGACCCGCCTTTACGGCCGCGACCCATTCCTCCCGTTCGGCGGTAATTAAAAGCCTGGACATGTCCTCCTCGCGCTATCAATTCAGGCCGAATGGTACCGGCCGTCCTCCGGTAAGGCAACCACAATGTGCGTGCGAACCCTGGTATTCCCCAGCACAGTTCGGTGACGCTTTGCTCGCCTCTCAGTCCTTTCAGAACGATGCGAAACTACTCCTCAGTTCTGACGATCGCCGTCGACCACAGCAAGCTTGATCAGATGCAAGCGACGATCGTTGTGAGGCAACGGGGGTCACGGAATGAAAGCCAAATTCAAATTTCGAGCCCGGCCACTATTATCTTCTTGGCCATGGAGCTTCTTCAGTTGTTGTATATCGTTCAAGCGTTGCACGGCCGCTTGACTTGAATATGGCGACACGCCTATCTCACGTAACATGTTACTGACAGCGGTCATTTTATCGATGCGTCGTTGCGCATGGACACGGCTGATTGTAGCATGCCGAAGAATTGGGTGCGTCAATCATCAGGTTGCATGCGATTCTTGATATGACGAATGTCACTGTGGTAGGATACTCGCCTATGACAAATGCTCTCGGCCGATATATTGGGGTGAATTCTCGACCCCGACTTCTTCTTCTTTATCCCGAACTACATCAGAGTACCCTTTTATTTCGTCGCCGACGTCTTCAATTCTGATTTGTTGCGGCAGTTTCTGTGGTTGCTACCGATGATGCCTCTGGGCGTATCAGCGGGCAGATGATTGGTTGTGCGGGCGAGCAAGAAGCTGTTCGATTACATCATTCTACTCTTCTTTTTGTGGCCGCTATGTTATTGATTTCTACGTGATGTCTTCGATTACCGGCTAATACGGAAAGCCGCATACGGCGACTTACTTCATCATGACTTCAACGCTGACAGACGTCGACAAGATTAACCGTCTGCCCTGGTTAATAGGGGCCCAAACGCTAAATATCGTCTTCGTCCTACTAACCTTTTCTGGCACCGTCTTTGTACTCTTTCTTGACGAACTGGGGCTGGACGATGGCCAGATAGGCATCTTGCTGGCAATTGTTCCTTTCCTGGGCATCATCGCGCCGTTTGTCGCTCCCACTGTCAGCCGCTTTGGCTATAAGCGAACCTATGTCACCTTCTGGGGGATTCGCAACATTGTTATTGCTTTTCTGCTGCTGACGCCGGCCGTCCTGGCCCGCTACGGTTCCCATGGCGCGTTTATCTGGGTGGCAATCATCATCCTGCTTTTTGGCGCGTGTCGAGCCATCGCCGAGACAGGGGGATATCCCTGGAAAAAGGAAGTTGTCCCGGACAACATTCGCGGCAAATATACCGCTGTTAACAGCATGAGCACCACCGTGGTCAGTATACTGGTTATCGTGGTGGCCGGGTACGTCATCGACTCTCTGACCGGCCTACGCCCCTTCATGATTCTGATCGCAATTGGCATAACCTTTGGCGTGCTTTCCGTTATCGGCTTTGCTCGGGTACCTGCTGAAGATGTCAGCCAACGCCAAATAGAAAGCGGCGGCCATTTGCGCCAGATGAATCAGGCGATACACAGCAAGAACTTCGTTGTATTTCTGGTGATTCTGGGATTTGCTACCATCGGCGGGCGCTCAGTGATTGCTTTTGTGCCCCTGTTCATGAAAGAACAAGTAGGTCTCTCCGAAGGGGTCGTTGTTCTATTGAGCGTCGGCACATTTATCGGCGCCCTGGTTACCTCATTCTTGTGGGGCTGGGCGGCCGACCGTTACGGCAGTAAACCTGTGATGCAGCTAAGTCTGTACTTGCTGCTGCTGCTTCCGGTGGCCTGGATACTCCTGCCCCAAAACAATCCGGCCAGTGCTTCCCTGGCGATGGCCATCGCTGTGGTTGCCGGAATAGCCACGTTAGCCTGGCAAATAAGTTGGACGCGTTATCTATTCGTCAATGCCGTCCCTGAGGAAAACAAATCAGCCTACCTCGCCGTTTTCTACGCCTGGTTCGCAATCGTGGCCGGGCTGGGTCCATTCTTGGCCGGTCAGATCCTTTCTGCCTCAAGGAACCTCGAAACTCAAATATGGCTCATCTCTATCGATCCATATACACCTTTATTCGTCCTAAGCTTCATCTTTATCCTGATTGGCGCCGTCATTGCCGTCCGTCTGCAAACTGAGGGAACGACGACGTTTCGCCACTTTGCCGGTATGTTCCTGCGCGGCAATCCCGTCAAGGCATTGCGCTTGTTGGTGCAATATAACTTCTCCGGCGATGAGATGACGCGGGTCGTGGCCACTGAACAGATGGGAGATGCCCAGAGTCTACTGAGTACCAATGAATTGATCGAAGCCTTGCGCGATCCCAGCTTTCGCGTTCGACAGGAAGCCATCCACTCAATTGGGCGAATGCCGGCCGAAGATGAGTTAGTCGACGCTCTGATCGAAGTCTTGGAGGATCCTGAGTCTGAATTGAATATATCTGTTGCCCGAGCATTGGGGCGGATTGGTAGCGGCCGAGCTATTGCAGCACTTAGACAGGCTCTATCTTCAGGTTACCGGCCGTTGGAGGCTAATAGTGCCCGTTCCCTGGCCATGTTAGATGATTTCGAAAGCGTTCCTCAAATTATGGTCAAGCTTCAACAGGAGCCTAATCCAAGGCTCAGGTTGGCTTATGTCTCTGCATTGGGCAGGCTACGGGTCGAGGACTCTATTGAGCAGCTCTTTGACCTATTGCATCAAGCCCGATCTGAGGTATCTCGGGGCGAGATTGGTTTAGCCATTGCCCGCATCGTGGGAGATGAGAAGTACTATTTGCAGCACTGGCGATCGCTACAGTCCGATTTCGACACCTCGACGGCCCAGGCATTACTGGCCTTCCAGAAGCCGGCCGAGCGCTGTGGGTTGCCCGAACTAGCCGAGGTGGCGGAGGCAAGCGCCAGCAGATTCGCTTCGGGAGATCTGGATGCCGGTATCACCAGTCTGGCAACCATGTTGCAGTGGCTGCCCAACGACGCCCTGGGTAGAGCAATGCCGGTGGTATCGCAGGGCTGTATCACCGGCCTGCAAGAACATGGCAAGAGACGAAAAGAGTATATCCTGCTCTCTTTGCATACCCTGGACGTAGCGCTCAAGCAACTGGGCCGATAACGCATGCGCTCCTAATGATGAAGATAGGGACGCCCAGTGAAGGATGTCCCTATTAACATATAGACCCAGTCAGATCTAACGATCGGCCGGACAGTACTGCTAGAAATCGCCAACGCAGATTTCTTCCCAGGCTCGGAAACCATCGGCAGTGACGGCGTCGCCTTATCTGCGGAGCTCACGTTCCCGCTTCCCACCCCTATCAATCGCCTGGAGCCAATGTCGCCGGCAAAGCGAAACGGCCGTCCGGCCCGGGCTCGAACGCCAGTACCTGGACCACCGCCTCAACCGGCAGCGAGCCATAGATATGGGGGAACTCCTGGCCGCTCTGGTAACAATCTTCGAACCGAATCTCGGCCGTCACCCGGGCCGGATCGACGACCAGTAGCACCAATCCCCGCCGGCCACGATACCAAACGTCGGCCGCCGGCACAATCTGCTCCGGCAACGAAAAATGGATGAAACCCACCTCGGCCAGGCTATCCGGCCGGTATTGACCCGCCTTCACGGCCGCGACCCATTTCTCTCTTTCGGCGATGTGAAGTAGTATGGACATGCCCCCCTCGCGCCATCAGATGAGGCCGAATGGTACCGGCCGATCGGCCGCCGGGCAACCGGTTGACCCTGTCCATCGTTAAACAGGCTGTTCTGTTACTCGATGTAGCTGACCAAGTCGGAGGAAAGTGGCCCACCCATGCGTGCTGGTCGACCGATGGCGATCATATGGCTGCGCCGAGTTGATGGCCCGGGACAGTGTCAAACTAGATATCTTCCGGCTGCGAGACGAGTCGCTAGAAGAAACTGAGAATCTGCTCGATATGCAGCCTGTATATTGATCGCCTCATGATTTCTATAGCGATTGACCTGTTTGCAAGACCATTTAGGGCGACGATGAGCATTACACTTCACCATACAGTAGTGTCGAGAGGAAAACTCACGCCTTGCCGCAGTGCGTGCTGATCGTGCCAGTCTATTCGACCTCAATCGGTCCGGCTTCGTACATCGGCCACCAACCTGCCGGGTCAACGAACTCCTGGCAAACAATCACGTACGTGCCAGAGGACAGGTATTTATGAATAGTTTGTGACTGACCGTCGACGCCGAATCGGCGCCAACTCTCGACGCCCTGAGGGGGTGGTAGGTCGCGCAACGAGAGTTCTGTATCCGACTCGGTCTCGGCCATCACTCTGGCCTCCTCGATCTGTTCCGCGAATCCCTCATAAGTCTGCCCGGGAAGGATCGTCCACATGTCGAAAACGCCACCAGGGCCATCGATGACAACCTCAATGGCGTACGCTCCCGGAGCGACGGAATCCTCAACTAACTCCAGGCTGCACCCTGACCGGGATAGGGTGAGTGTCCCCAGCAGCGGCGGTTCGTCTGTCGTCTGCGATTCGGCAAGCACGTCGCTGCATGCGCTAAGCAGCAGTACGAGCGTCAGGAATATCATTACTCTTAATAGCCTACTACCGTCCATTCTTACTTTCTCCTTTTGCGGTCAGACCGCGTTGCGCTGCTATGAAGTGGTCAGGTCCGTCAAGGTAAACTACGGCCTGTTGGGGATATAGGGGAAAAGAGCCGGCGATCATCCGGCTCTTTCCTTTTGGCTACTGGGGATCGAAATGAATAGTGCCGGTCAGAGTCTCCTCCGCGTTCGGCGGATCTGCGAAGACAACGGAGAAATCTCCTTGTCCGCGCACTCCTACGAAGTCTCCTGTCCCTTTCCAGGCCGTCCAATGACCATTCAAGTCACCCGGTCCGGGAAGGGGGACTGTCGCGAAACCGAAGGTGAAAGTTCCAACCCCTTCAGTTTGGCATGTAAAGATCTTGTGGATCGCGCCCGGCCCGGGCCCGCGTGGAATGTCCACAAACGTCCCTTCTGAGCAACCGAGAAGGGCTGCACCCTCCGTAACTTCAAAGGTTCCACCAAACGGGAAACTGGCAAAGCTAAGCTCTGTCTCAATTGTTACGGGACCAGAAGGCTGAGTGG
>JBFFWQ010000020.1:0-62025 GCA_041570195.1 Promineifilaceae bacterium (SeqCode)
CGGCACCACCAGCGGCATCCTGTACCACTACACCCTCGCTGACAACGAAATCAATGATTGGCTGGTGGAACAAACCATCGACCGTTTCGGCGTACCGCCCGATCTCTTCGACGCCGACGCCATGAACGCGGCCATCCTGATTGGCGAGGCCTTGAAGGCCACAGGCGGCGACGCCAATGCCGAGGCGATGATCGGCGTCATGGAAGGCGTGGAGTTTGACGGGCCGAAGGGCACCATCTTCATCAGGCCCGAGGACCATGTGGCCATGCAGGATATGTACATCGCCACCTTGCTCAACGTCGACGATCCGGAGTTCAAATACTACGAGTACATTGAGACCAACCGGCCGGACGTCCCCTGTCTGCTGCCAGATGAGCTACAGGATCGCTGCGGCGACTTGCCTATCGGCAGCTTGAGCGGCGAATAGCTCTTACTTAACAACTTGAAATGGGGCATCGGGCTGGCCAGCCCGATGCCCTCTCTATATCCAGATCGTTTAGCGATCCGGCTTGTTTGGTGTTACCAAAAACAGCAAATACGTCGCAGTCCCGTGGTAGCGCGGGATGATGTTCTGCACCGGTTTGCCAAACCGGGCTATGGGACGGCCGGTGATGTCCGCAAGTTTTTGGGATAGTGCCAACTTATTTGTAACTGTCGTAGTGGCGAGACACTTGTCGAGAACACATATAGAGACAGCACAATTATCGAGGAGGGAGTATTCTTTAATGCGATCGGCATTTCGGGAATGCGCATTTCCTCTTTTGTGCCAACTGAGAAGTTCCTCGATTAGGGAGAAGAACAATGGCCGATGATACCTTGCTTGAAACAAGCCAACTGCGTCGTGAATTCGGGGCGCTGGTGGCGGTGGATGACGTGGATCTTAAGGTCAAAGCTCGCACGCTGCATTCGATCATCGGTCCCAACGGCGCCGGCAAGACGACCTTGTTTAATCTCCTGAGCGGCAACCTGGCGCCAACCAGCGGCCGGGTCTTCTTCAAGGGCAAGGACATCACCAACTTGCCGCTGCACAGGACGGCGCACCTGGGCATCGGCCGTTCATTCCAGATAACGAATATCTTTCCCAACCTGACCGTTTTTGAAAACATCCGTTTGTCGTGCCAGGCCCTGGGCAGAGACAACTTCAAATTACTGCGCTCTTATACTCGCTACCGGCCCTATATCGACCGGACGGTAGAAGTGCTTGAGCTGGTAGGGTTATCACAAGAAGCCATGTTACCGGCCCGCGCCCTGCCCCACGGCGCCCAGCGCAAATTGGAGCTGGGTATGATCCTGGCTCCTGATCCCGAGCTACTGCTGCTGGACGAGCCCACGGCCGGCATGGCCTCGGAGCAAGTGCCGGAATTGATGGCCCTGATCCAAAACATCCAGGAGGCCGGCGAGAAGACGGTCATGCTGGTCGAGCACAATATGAATGTCGTGATGTCCGTCTCCGACAGAATCACGGTGATGCACATGGGCGCCGTCCTGGCCGAAGGGACGCCGGAGGAAATCGCCGCCAATGCCGAAGTTCAAACAGCATACCTGGGCGAATTGTACGAAGTTAGTGAACAGGCTGATGCTTAGCGTTTTGGGTCAGTAAGAGAGAAGTGACTATGGACAACGTGCTCGAAGTACAAGATATCCACACTTTCATCGGTCAATTTCATATTCTAGAGGGCGTAAACGTCAACGTACCTCGGGGCAGCATCACCGCCTTGCTGGGCCGCAATGGCGCCGGCAAGACCACCACCCTGAAAACAATCCTCGGCTTGACGCCGCCTAGCGAGGGACAAGTCGTCTATGACGGGGATGAAATCCAGGGTTTGCCTAGCTACGACATCGCTTCTATGGGCATTGGTTTTGTACCCGAGAACCGGGCTATCTTCCGTGACCTGAGCGTTTTGGAAAATCTGAAAATAGCAGAACGGAAAAAGGGTGATCTGGATCGCAAAGAAGAATTCATCTTTGGTCTCTTCCCCGATCTGAAACGATTGATCAAGCTGCCGGGCACCAACCTTTCCGGCGGACAGCAGCAAATGCTGGCCGTGGCCCGGGCCCTGGTGGCCGACAACAACCTGTTATTGATCGACGAGCCGAGCGAGGGCCTGGCGCCGGTCATCATCGAGCAAATGATGGAAGCCATCCGGCAGCTATCCGAGAATACGACCGTGCTGCTGGTGGAGCAAAATTTCATCGTCGCCAGTCGCCTGGCTGAGCGCTACGTCCTTATCGACGAAGGGCAATCAGTCAAAGAAGGTCTGATGAGTGACCTGGCGGAAGATGAAGCCACAATTCATCGCTATTTGGGCGCAGCGTAGTGGAGTGTGAGTGATATGGGCGGACTAGCAGCAACCTTCAGGAACAATCGGCTGAGATTCATCACCCTGGCGGCTTTGTTTGTGATCTTTGTCATGGCCGTCCAGGCCATGGATACCAAGGATTGGGCGATCACGGTCATGCGTGGCCTGTCCGTGGGCATGCTCACCTTCCTGGTGGCCTCGGGCCTTTCACTTATCTTCGGCCTGATGGACGTCCTGAACCTGGCCCACGGCGAGATGTTCATGCTTGGCGCCTACGCCGGCTGGACAGTATTCGTCCGGCCGGACACTTTTGTCGACGCGGTGCCTCTCATCGCCGTGCTGGCGGCCGGCATCGTGCTGGTGCCGGTGTTCCGGGTCTTGCTGGCCCGGGCGACGATACCGGCCGGGGCAAACCGGATCTGGCCCTGGGTCGTCATCGGCCTGGGTCTTTTGGTGTTGGCCCTGACTGTTCCGCAATACTCGATATCCATCTGGGATCCTGACGTGTACGCGGAGAGCCCCATAACTTTCTCGCTGGCCCTCAGCCAGGGCAACCCGGTGCTGCCCGAGGCGGAGATATCCGGCTTTGAGCCACTGATTTCCCTTCTGGGCGCTTTCATCGGCATCGCCTTGCTGGCCGTGGGCGTGGTCGGTTTTCGCGATCGGGGCAAGAAAGTAATCGCCGGAACGAGCATAAACCGTAAGCGTGTGATCATCGCCATCGCCCTGCTTTTCATCGGCTTCGGTATTCATTTGGCCAATGACGGGCTCACCGAAGCTTTGCTGGGCATGAGCACCACAGCCAGGTTCTTCCTGGCCATTGGCGTGGCCGTTCTACTCGGCGTTGTGCTGGGAGCGCTAGTTGAAGTGACTTTGATCCGGCCGCTTTACCAACGGCCGATTTACCAACTCATGCTGACCCTGGGCCTCAGCTTCATCATCATCGAGGTGGTGCGGGTCATTTGGGGCCGGCCGGAGTTCACCATGCCCAAAGCGGCACTATTCGACGGCGGCGGTGAGGCTTGTCCAGCGCGCAGTTTGGGCGATCTTTTGGCGCACCAATGCTCGACGGTCATCATCTTCGACAGCCGTATCCGCACATATAACGAGATCTTCATCATCCTGGTCGGGATCATCGTCCTGGTAGGCGTCTGGCTGCTGCTGCAACGGACGCGGATCGGCATGATCATCCGCGCTGGGGTGCAGGATAGCGAGATGGTCGAGGCGCTGGGCATCAACGTGCGCCAGGTCTTTACCATGGTCTTCGCCCTGGGCGTGGGTCTGGCTACCTTGGGCGGCGTACTGGCCGCCCCGTCGGTCGGCCTGTCAACGGATATGGGTACGCGTTTCTTATTGTTGGCCTTGATCGCCCTGGCCATTGGCGGATTGACCAGTTTTCCCGGCGCGGCGGCCGGATCGATACTGGTCGGTTTATTGCAGCAATTCATGATCAAGTACGGGCAGATTGGTATCAACCTGCCGTTTTTAGACGAGCCATTCAAACCGTCGCCGCCGTTGGTGCCGGCTTCGGTTGTCTTACTCATGGTAATTATCTTGCTGATATTGCCCAACGGCCTGTTTGGCAGAAGTGAATCGTAAGGGAGTGGCGGACGATGCAAGCGACTATTCCAGGCACAGGCAGCGAAGGACGTGGGGCGATCAGCTGGCTCAGGAGCAACCGCGGTTTGCTCGGACTGTTGATCTTTCTGATCATCTTTCCCTTCCTGGTAGCTCTTTTCGAAGGACAATCGATCGCCGACGTACTGGCCAGCGAACCGGGCCGGGCGAAGTTCTGGCAAAACCAGCTGATTAACGTCTTCATCCTTGCCATCTATGCCATCAGCTATGACTTGATCTTCGGCATTACCGGGTTACTCTCGTTTGGACACGCCATGTTCTTCGCCACCGGGGCCTATTTCACCGGCATCGCCTTTAAGAGCCTGGAATGGGGCTTGCTGGCCACCCTATTGGGCATCGTGATCATCGGCATTTTGCAGGCGCTGCTATTCGGCATCGTGCTGCCGCGGGTGAAGGGCATCACCTTTGCCCTGGTAACGTTGGGTGTAGCCTCGATGTTCTTTATCATCATCCAGTCTAGCGAGCTGGCGGAATGGACCGGGGCCGACGTGGGTCTACAAGGGGTGATTGTGCCGGAGTTCATCAACTCGACCACCGAGCGATTCCGGTTTTATCTCATCGCCCTGTTCGCCGCTTTCTTCATATACCTCATTTACCGGCGTTTTGTCGATTCGCCCACCGGCCGGGTCTGTGTGGCCAATCGCGAAAACGAAAACCGGGCTTTGATGCTGGGCTACAACACCTTCCACTTCAAGTTGATCGCCTTGATCGTCTCCTCAATCACGGCCGCCTTCGCCGGTTTCTTGCACACGGTCCACGCGCCCATCGTCAGTCCCGAGATCGCCGGCCTGGAATGGACGGTGGCCGCCCTTTTGATGATCCTCATCGGCGGCGTGGGCACGCTATCGGGGGCCTACGTGGGCGCGCTGATATTTGGGCTGCTCAAGTTCTATCTGGACGACTGGTTTGGCGGCGAAGTGGCCAACTTCCTGCTAGGCGCGTTTTACATCGTGCTGGTCCTGTTCATCCCCTACGGCATTGTCGGCACGTTGCAGCTCAGGTCGCTGCAGATCAAACAAGGGCGAGAGCGCTTGATCGGCTTGTTTACGGGTCGGGGAGCGGCCGAGGTCGAATAGCGGCCGTTCACGGCCCACAATCCTAATAGATCACATCCCAATCCTCACCCCAGGCGTCTTGCCACAACCAGGGTTTGTCGGAATTGGACTTGGCCCGGCCGCCACGCCAAAGATCATGTTGGGGGTATGCGTACTGCCCGAAAAAGGTATCGATCCGTTGACTCAATTCTTCGGCAATGCCGGCCAGACTGGGCTCTGAGACCACATTGCACCTCTCGCCAGGATCATTGACCAGATCGTACATCTCATCTTCGAAGGGGTTCTGCGGGCTGCCCTGGAAGCGCTTCATGTACAGCCACTGCCGGGTACGAATGGCCCGAGTCTCTTCTTGCTCCATGAATACCGCATCGTCCCACGCCTGGCGGCGACCGTGCAGCAGGTTGGCCAGGCTGCGCGATGGCGAATTCTTGTTAACAGGCGCATCGGCCAGGCCAATATAACTGAGCAGCGTGGCAAATAAGTCAACGGAATTGATCATCAGGTCCGATTCCTGTAAGGAAGTAATATGGCCCGTGTGACGAATGAGCAGCGGAATACTGAACGCGGCCCGGTGAGTGTTGGCCGGCCAGGTCGCCTGGCCGTGACCCCAAAACCCGTTATGTCCCAGAGAGAAGCCATGGTCGCAGGTGAAGATGACCAGGGTTTCTTTGTCGAGGCCGGCTTGTTGCAGCGCGCTCAGCGCCCGCCCCACCCCGTCGTCGACCATCGACATCTGGGAGTAGTAGTTGCGCAGCGAGGTCAGGTCGTTGGGCGTGGTCAATTCGGCGCTGTAATCGATGCCGCCGCCACTCTGGCCCTTCTTAAGATCGTAGCGGGTGATGGCTTCGTGACTCAGTCCTTCGCGGGGGATGGTGTTCATGGGGCAGTTTTCGTAAAGGCCGGCGAAGCGATTGCGGGCCGGACCTTGAATGGCCGGCCAGTGACCGTAGGGCGCATTGTAGGTCAGAAACATGAAGAAGGGCTGATCGCCAGCCGGGTCGTGTGACTCGATATAGTCGACGGCTTGCTCGGTGAAAAAGTCGACCGTATGGCCGGGATAAGTGTATTGGCGGCCATTCTCGATGATGGTGTTGTCCCAGAAGCTACGGGTATGGCCATACGGGAAGGTGACCCAATGCTCAAAACCATTCTGCGGCTCGGCGGGAACGCCGATGTGGTATTTGCCGATCAAAGCCGTTTTGTAGCCATTGTCCCTGAGGATTTCCGGCAGCGTGATGAATTCGTCGATGGCGTTCCAGCTGGCCGGCCAGCGATCCATCACCCGGTCGTCGAGCCAGGTGTGAATGCCGTGCTGGGAGGGCATCAACCCGGTCAAAACCGAGGCCCGGCAGGGCGAGCACATGCCGTTGGGGCAATAAGCGTTGTTGAACTGCAGACCCTGGCGGGCCAGACGATCGAGGTTTGGGGAGTGGATCTCGTCGTTGCCATAGCAGCCGAGCAGATCGGCCGGTTGGTTGTCGGTCATGATGAGCAAGATGTTGGGACTGTTTGTAGTGGCAGACATTTGGCTCGGCCTCCTCGAAGAATCTGACAGGATCTACCTGATTTACAGGATAACATGGTACACTGTTTTTGGCAGGTTATGCCTAAGGTTGATCGCATTCAGAAAGGAATGTTGGAATGAGTGCTTACGTTATCGCACGAGTGAATGTTACCGATCCGGAGCAGTACGCCGAGTATACCAAGCGTACGCCGGCCGTCATCACCAGCTTTGGCGGCCGCTTTTTGGCCCGGGGCGGGCAGACGGTCACGATAGAGGGACCAGAAGCGGAAGGGCGCATCGTGGTGCTGGAATTCGATACGTTGGAGAACGCTGTGGCTTGCTTCCGCTCGCCGGCTTACAAGGAGGTCAAACAGTTCCGACTGGGCGCGGCCGAGATGCAGTTGCTGGCCGTCGAAGGGATCTAGGCGGTTTAGGAATTGGGACGTAGATTCCCGGAATCTTCTGGATAACAATCCTTAATGCAAAGTGGTTGGCTTGTCTTCAATCACGATGGCCAACCAGGCCGACCTGGTCCATCAGCTTCCCATACAGCGTTTGGGTATTTGAAGACGGCATGACGTTCAATTCATCTCGCAACGTCTGCTCGAGTTGCCGGTAGCGGCGGACGAGCCCTGCTTTATCGCCCGCGCAGGCGCTGTAGCGCATGGCCTCACGATAGCTCTGCTCATTGAGCGCGTCTTCCTGCAACGCCAACTCGATCAGTCGCAGCGCCTCACGATGATCGCCGCAAGAACTCCGGTGAGCGGCCGCCGCCCGCAGCGCCCGCAGGTAAAGGTCGAGTAACCGGCGCCGCTCGGCGGTCGCCCAATCGTAGTAGAGCAAATTATCGAGGAACTCGCCCTGATATAAGCGAATGGCCCGTTCATAGTGCGCGGCCGATTTTTCACCGGTCGTCGCCTGGGCAGCATCCAGGGAAGCTTCGAACTCTTTCACATCGATGTCGAAACGGGCGGCATCCAGCCAGCATTCCCCACCCTTGAGTAAGACGAACTTAGTGCGATCGTCTGCACCGCGCAAGGCGCGGCGCAGGCGGTAAAGGGCCGAATGAAAGGCGCGGTCGCTCTGGTCGCCCTCGGGCCAGATGGAGGCAACGACTCGCTCCAAAGGCAGCCGTTGGGAACGGAAAGTCACGAAATAGGCCAGCAAATCCCGGGCCTTGGTTGAAACCCAGTCAGCCTGGGTGATTTCCTCGTCGCCGGCAAAAACGCGGAAGGGACCCAGGCACTGTACTCGAATAAGCGCATCTTGGCTTTCAACGGCCAGAGCCGGCGAAATGGGCAGCCGGGACAGGACCTGGTTCACGAAGGGCGTCGCTTGATCCGCCTCGGCCAGCGCCTGGCACACCAATCGCGCTCGCTCACCTTGATCAAGATATAGCTGCCAGGTACCCAGCGGTTCCAGAATAGCCACCGATTGGCGGGCATAGTCGATAGCTTTGGCAGCGTTGTCCTGCCGCAAATGTACATAGGCCAGGCCAAAATAGACCATGGCCAGGGGCACGCGAAACTGG
This sequence comes from Promineifilaceae bacterium (SeqCode), assembly GCA_041570195.1. Taxonomy (GTDB): domain Bacteria; phylum Chloroflexota; class Anaerolineae; order Promineifilales; family Promineifilaceae; genus UBA11865. The sequence continues at coordinate 8,029 of JBFFWQ010000020.1, forward strand.
CGCCGCCGGCCGATCTCGATCAAACTCTCGAAAATAGCCCGAGCTTCGTCGAGCTGATCTTCCTCGAGGGCCACGTCGGCCAAAACACTGCGACAGACAACCATCTCATAAGTGTCGGGACTGGCAGCCCGCTCCCAAAGAACCGCTTCGGCCAGCTGACGCGCTTCCTCGATCCGACCTTGACCGCACAGATTCTGCGACAGGTAGCTGGTGGCCATGATCCGGAAATAGGTGTCCAATCCCGAGCCCTGGGATAATTGCACCGCCTGCCGTAGATGGCGTTCCGCCTGTTGCCATTCACCACGACGAGTAAGCAATCCGCCCAGCGTCATATGGGCGCGAGGCAACAAGCTGCTCAATTGCAACTGCTGGGCGATCTCCAGGCCTAGCTCGGCGTATGCTTGGGCTTTATCCAGGTCGGGCCGATAGACGTATGGCGTGGCCATGGTGATATAGATGCTGGCGGCGATGGGCGAGCGCTCGTCCACGACCGACTCTAGCGCCTCCTGGCAGTAATGCAGCGCGGCCTGGGGGTCGCCATGCCACCAGCAGATATGACCCAGGGAGCGCAATAGATTGGCCCGCGCGCGGGGCGATATGGTGTCACCGGCCCGTCGAGCTGCGGCAACAGATTCTTCGGCCAGTTGGCGGCCGCGATCCATCCCGGTCAGGAAACCTTCGCTCTTAGCCAGGATCATCAGGGCGTTGGCCCGGCCGGCGTGATCAACGTCGGAAGCATGGCTCAACGCCTGAGCGGCCAGTGCCCGGGAACGACGATAATTACCCTGGGAGCGAGCCAGTTCGGCCATCTGGGTCAGGACATAGCATTGGCCGACGTTGTTGCTTTGCTCGGCAAAAGCGGCCAGGGCATCCTCATAGCGCGAAACGGCCGCGCCTACCCGGCCCATACGCCACAGGACGTTGCCATGCTGCAGCAGCAATTCAGGATAGCGTCGCACTACCTCGTCGGGCAGGTCGCCCAGATAGCGCTGCAGGATGGCCACCCGCCTGCGCTCGACGTATTCGGCCGCGAATTGGGTCAGGACTTCGGCCGACGCCGGCAATTCTCCAGCGCGCACATAGTGGGTGAAGGCCAGCTCTAATTCGCCTGACGCCTCGTAGTATTGGCCGGTTGTCCGTTCCAACCTGGCCAATTGACCCGGCGTTTCGTGACCAAGCTTGTCCAGCAGAAACTCGCGAAAAAGATGATGGTAACGGTACCACTCCCGCCTTTCGTCCAGGCTAACCAGAAAGAGGTTGTCTCCTTCCAGGCCGTCGAGCATGTTCTGGGAATCTGACGTATTGAGGATGGCATCGCATGCGCCGGCATTCATTTGGTCAAGCACGGCCGTATGAGTCAGAAATCTTTGACGGTCGGCCGACTGCTGTTGAAATACCTCTTGGGCCAGGTACTGGAAGATGAAACGCTGAGTGCCACTCAATTCGGCGATGAAGCGACCGGCGCTGCCGGCATCTTTTCCGGCCAAGGTGGAGAGGATTATCTGCAGGGCGGCCGCCCAGCCTTCGGTCTTTTCACTTAATAGGCGGGCGCTCTCGCCGGAGATGCCGGGAATCGCATAGTCCAGCCAGTTGGCCACCTCTTGGTCGTCAAAGCGCAGATCGGGCGCCCGAAACTCAGCCAACATACCCCGGGCTCGCAAGCGGGCTAGAGCTAGTGGCGGGTCCGTGCGGGAGGATATAACAAGATGCAAACCAGGCGGCCCATTTTCCAGCAAAAAGTGAACCAGGTTATGGATGTCGGGATTGGTGACGAGATGGTAATCCTCCATAATGATCAGCCACTCTCTGGCGACGCTGGCAGCGGCCAGTTCGTTGATCAAGACGGTGAGGACACGTTCTGGAGAGACGGCGGCGGCCGACTCGCTGCCTTCCAGCAACGAAACGGCCGCGCTGCCGATCGGGGGTGATTCATCTGGAACTTCGTCGGCCTGAATATTCCGCAAAACGGCGATCAAATAGCTGAGAAAGATGGTCGGGTCGCCGTCGGCGGCGTCTAATTGATACCAGGCGCAAGATCGCTCAGTGCTAATGGCCAACTGGGCCAACAGGGTCGTTTTCCCGTAGCCTGGCGGCGCGGAGACGAGGGTGAGTCGATTGTCGACGGCCGAATCCAAGCGTTCCAATAAATGGGGTCGCGGCAACAACTCTCCCCGATGCCGCGGTATCAGGAATTTGGTTTGTAACAGGAAAGAACGATCCATTTCGACCGATTATAGCCCTGAGTAACCTTTTTTTGCGACAATTTTGCGAACTCTTTTTGATACACTTCGCTTGTGCCTGCGATGTACGACCGTTGGGCCGTACGTGCGCGACTGGCTCGCCGGCTTCCGACGAGACAAAGCTTGCCCCGGCTCAAGCAGGATATTGTCGAGCGAGGAAGCTACGAGTCAATACCGTATTGATGTGAACAGAAAGGAGAAGAGAAGATGAAACGTTCCCTGTTAATCCTGTTGTTGATCTTGGGCCTGGTGCTGGTCGCCTGTGGCGGCGACGAGGAAGAGCCCACAACGGCGCCAGAACCAACCGAGGCCCCGGCCGAAGAACCGGCCGAGGAGCCAACCGAGGAACCGGCCGAAGAGCCAGCCGAGGAACCAACGGAAGAGCCAGCCGAGGAGCCAACGGAGGAACCAGCTGAGGAGCCGACCGAGGAGCCAGCGGCCGAAGAAGAGACGATGGCGCCAAATGTGCTCAATGTAGCCGGCACCGCCAACATCACCACCTGGGATCCGATTAAGTCCTTCTCTACCGAAGCTCGCTATATGGCCAATTTCTATGAAGGGCTCCTGCGGGTTAATCCGCCAGACGCAGAAGAGGAATTCACGCCTCTCCTGGCTGAAAGCTGGGAAGTAAGCGATGATGGTCTTAGCTGGACTTTCTACCTGCGCGAAGGTGTCACCTTCCACGATGGCGAACCCCTAACAGCCGAGGCGGTGAAGGCATCTATTGAAGCGGCGGCCGATCGGGCCGGGGCCTCGTTCATTTGGGCCCCCCTGGAAAGCGTCGAAGTCGTGGACGATCTGACCGTAACCATCAACACCTCCTATCCGGCTCGTGTTGATTTGATCGCTGCCTCGACTTATGCGGCTTGGATCGTCAGTCCCAAAGCGTTGGAAGCCGTAGCGGCCGACGAGAATTACTTTGAGGCCGGCATCGAAGCCGGGACCGGTCCTTATGTCCTGGAATCTTTCACGCCCGATACAGAAGTGCTGATGTCCGCCTATGAAGATTACTGGGGCGGCTGGGAGGACAACCAATTCGATAAGGTTCTCTTCCAAATCGTGCCCGAGGCTGTGCAGCAACAGCAAATGTTTGAGGGAGGCGAGGTAGACCTGGCCATTCGCATGCCACCAGAGAACTACGGTACTTTTGAAGGCCGCGAAGGATACACGTTGCTAAGCGATCAGGCGCTTTTCAACTACGTTGGTTTCTTCAATACTTTGCGCCCGCCGCTGGATGATCCGCTGGTGCGCCAGGCTTTGTCTTATGCTGTCCCATACGAGGATATCATAACCGCCGCGGCTTTCGATCAGGCAACACAGGCGCGAGGAGCTGCTCCGGCCGGCGTTTGGCCATACTCGGAAGAGGTGAACCAATACACCCAAGACCTGGACAAGGCTCGCGAGCTATTGGCTGAGGCCGGTTACGAGGGCGGCGGCTTTGATCTACGCCTAACTTATGCAGCCGAGAATCCTACCGAAGAGCGCATGGCACCTCTATTGCAGGATGCCTTCGCCGAGGTTGGTGTCAACCTGGAGATTGAGCCCATCTTGTTCAGCCAACAGTGGGAAGAAGCGAAGAGCGACCCCGAGAACGCACAAGACATCTTCTTGCTACTCTGGTGGCCCACTTACAGCGACGCCGGCACCGACAATCTGTGGTCCATGTTCCACAGTAGCGAGGCTCCGTTTTTCAATCTGAGTTATTGGAACAATGAGCAGTTTGACACGCTCATTGACGATGCGGCCGTTCTAGCCGCCACCGATCAGGCAGCAGCCCAGGAGATGTACAACGAGGCCCAAAACCTCATGGTTGAGGAGGCACCGGCCATGTTCTTCATGGATACCAGGCAACCCTGGGTCATCCCCGACCATATTGGCGGATTCAAATACAATCTGAACTATCCTTTCTCCACCTTCTTCTACGATCTATATTCGGTGGAATAAGGATTAACTGAAGCAGCAAAACGAACCGGAGATGAGGGCCTGACCGCCTTCATCTCCGGTTAAACCTGTCAAAAGGAAGCGAAATCGCGTCACCTATGCGTAGGCTTGAGTTTGTTGTACGGCGAATCGTCGGGGCGATCTTCGTTCTCATTGGCGTCTCCATCATCACCTTTTCCCTGGCCCGCGTGGTACCCTCGAACGCCGCGGCGCTATACATCGGCCCACGAGCACGGCCGGAGGAGATAGAACGGGTTGAAGAAGAGTTAGGCTTGAATGAGCCGCTACCTGTCCAATACGGCGTTTATATGCGCGATCTGCTTCAGGGTGATATGGGCACATCTGTCAGTACGAAACGGCCGGTGACCCAGGAGTTAGGAGATCGCTTGCCGGCCACCCTGGAGTTGCTTTTTGTAGGCATGGCCATCGCCATTGTTTTTGGCATTCCTTTGGGCGTCATCAGCGCCTACCGTCAAGGACGCGGGTCCGACATCGTCATTCGCATCATTTCTGTCATCGGCGTCTCAGTACCTGCCTTCGCCCTGGGTCTGCTGCTACAAATCATTTTTTTTCGCTCGCTGGAAATCCTGCCTCTATCCGGCCGGATTGACAACGATATGCGCTTTATCAGCCCGGTGGAAGTCATCACGGGCTTTTATCTAATTGATACAGTGGTCACCCAGAATTGGGTTGCCGCAAAAGATACTCTCTTACACATCATCTTACCGGCTGTAACCCTGGCTGCCTATCCCATGGCTCTCATCGCCCGCATGACCCGTAGCAGCATGCTGGAAGTGCTAGCGTTAGATTACATTCGCACGGCTCGGGCCTACGGCCTGAAGGAGCGTTTCATCGTCTATGTTTATGCGCTCAAGAATGCCATTGGTCCTACGCTAACGGTGATTGGTCTCACCTTCGCCTTTGCCATCACAGGCACATTCTTTGTGGAGATAATCTTCAATTGGCCTGGTTTGGGTCTATTTACCGTTCGTTCTCTACTCAACCTCGACTATCCAGCCATCATGGGCATCACTTTATTTGGCGCTTTTATGTATGTCATCGTCAATCTTTTAGTGGATCTACTGCAAGCCTGGGTGGATCCCCGTATCAGCCTACAGTAGTCTTCTATGAGTTCACTATCCACGGTTGATTCGGACAAGACAGTCGCCACCTTTGAAAGCCGGCGGGGCGCACATGTCTGGCACGTTCTGTCCCGGGATCCGTTGGCCATTATCAGCATCAGCATCATTCTCATTTTCTTGCTGGCGGCCATCTTCGCGCCGGTATTGGCGCCCTATCCAGAACAAGGCGCCGGCAAGCCCAGTCCAGACACCCTTTTCCTACCCCCATCCCGTGAACATCTTTTTGGCACCGATGATCTGGGGCGAGATGTGCTCAGCCGGGTGATGTACGGGGCCCGGCCGGCCTTTCTAGTACCACTCATGGTGGTTGCATCGGCCGTGGCCATTGGCGCCTCGCTAGGAGCCATCGCTGGGTATAAAGGGGGTTGGATAGACGAAGTGATCATGCGGGTCACGGATCTTTTCCTGGCCTTTCCCTCCTTGCTTTTAGCCATGGCCATCACAGCGGCCTTAGGTCGGGGCTTACAAAATGCGGCCATCGCCCTGATCATCTCCTGGTGGCCTTGGTATACACGCCTGGTGAGAGGCGTGGCTGTCAGTCTGCGGGAACGACCCTATGTGGAAGCAGCCCAGTCGATTGGCGTGCGCGACTCTGTCATCATCTTGCGCCACATCTTGCCCAACAGCATCTCGCCGATCCTGGTCCAGGTTACGGTAGACATGGGAACCGTCATATTGGTAGCTGGCGGTCTGGCCTTCATCGGCCTGGGTACCCAGCCACCAGACGCCGATTGGGGCCTGATGATCAGCTCCGGTCGCACCTCAGTCTTAAACCAGGGTTGGATTGCGCTCTTCCCTGCTCTAGCCATATTCGTTCTCATCCTGGCCTTCAATCTACTGGGCGACGTGCTGCGCGATATTTTCGATCCGAGGCAATACCAGTGAGCGAGCCAGTTCTCCGGATCGAGGATCTATTCATTGAGTTCGAGATGAAGGTCGGCAGCTTGCAGGCGATCAACGGCATCTCGCTGGAGGTTCATAGCGGCGAAATCTTCGGCGTCGTGGGCGAAACGGGTTGCGGCAAATCGATTACCGGCCTGTCAGTGCTGCAACTGCTGCCTAAAACGGCGCGGGTGACCAACGGCAAAGTCGAGCTCGAAGGGATAGATATCCTGAGCCAGTCAGAAGAGCAAATGCGCCAGATCCGTGGTTCGCAGGTGGCCATGATTTTTCAGGACCCGACCCAGTCTTTGAATCCCGTATTCTCAGTTGGTCAGCAAATGGATCGGGTGATCCGGGTGCATATGAATATCTCGAAATCCGAGGCCGAGGCGCTGGCCGAGGAGATGTTGACCGCCGTTGGCCTGCCGGACGTAACACGGATCCGCAAATCATACCCGCACGAACTGTCCGGCGGCATGAAACAGCGAGTGATGATCGCCATGGCGCTTTCGTGCCGGCCATCGCTGCTCATCGCCGACGAGCCGACGACGGCGCTGGACGTGACGATACAAGCTCAGATCCTGACGCTCTTAAAACGCCTGCAAGAGCGCTTTGATATCGCCATCATGTTCATCACCCATAATCTGGGCGTTGTGGCTCAGGTCTGTGACCGGGTGGCGGTGCTGTATGCGGGACGGGTGGTGGAAACGGCCGATACTGACACTATCTTCACCGCGCCCCACCATCCATACACCAAGGGATTGATGGAGGCTGTGCCCCGGCCGGGCAGTAGAGGCCAACATTTGACGGCTATTCCGGGCAATGTCCCGGCTAATCCAGGGGCGGTTGTCGGCTGCACCTTCGCTTCCCGCTGCCCCTCTGTGATGGAACAATGCTGGCAGCAGCGGCCGGCGGCGGTTTCTGTCGGAGCCGATCATGAAAGCGCCTGTTTCTTACCGGTGCATTAGCTGTTTATGGAACACAGATTAACACAGATTTTACGGATAAGGATCGGTTTGAGGGCAATGGTAGCGAGCCAAACACAACTGCCCAGTTTTGAGCATGGAACTTGAACTGACCCATATTGACGCTGATTTCAGCCAGGTGGAGCACCTGGTAGAGGTGCGGGATATCCGCAAGTATTTCCGGCTGCCAGGCGGCTGGTTGGGCGGCCGGCGTTACGTGTACGCCGTGGATGGGATCACTTTCGACGTGGCTAAGGGCGAAGTGCTGGGCCTGGTAGGTGAATCCGGCTGCGGAAAAACGACCCTGGGCCGGCTCATTTTGCGCTTGATTGAGTCCACCGACGGCGAGGTGCTATTTGAAGGCCAGAGCCTTGCGGAACTCAAGTCGGGCCAGCTCCGGCAATTACGCCAGGAGATGCAGCTCGTCTTTCAAAGCCCCATCGGCTCGTTGGACCCTCGCCAAAAGGTGCTGGAGGTCGTCTCCGAGCCGCTCAGAACACATCGCAACATGACGGCCGGCGAGCGGCGCGACAGAGTCGTCGAGTTGTTGGGACAAGTGGGGCTGGGTGAGCAGCACCTGGATCGTTTCCCGCACGAGATATCGGGCGGGCAATGCCAGCGCGTAGCCATTGCCCGGGCTCTGGCCCTGGAGCCGAAACTGCTCGTCCTCGACGAGCCGACCTCAGCGCTGGATGTTTCGGTCCAGGCTCAGATATTGAACCTGTTGGAGGAACTGCGGGCTCGCCTGGGGCTGACCTATATCTTCATCTCCCACGATCTGAGCGTCGTGCAGCATATCAGCGACCGGATCGGCGTCATGTATCTGGGCAAGTTGGTCGAGATCGGCCGCAGCGAGCAGATATTTGAAGAGCCGCTGCACCCTTACACGCAGGCGCTACTAGGCGCCATCCCCATGCCCGACACGCGGCAGAGGCGAGAGCTAATCGTGCTGGAAGGCAATGTGCCCAGCCCATCCGACCCACCGCCTGGCTGTCGTTTCCATACCCGCTGCCCGTTGGCCCAGGCTATTTGCCGGGAGGAGGAGCCAGCCCTGCGCCAGTTTGGCCCAGACCACAGGGCGGCCTGCCACTTAGTTGAACTTACCGAGGAATTATCATGACCAGATTATTCGGAATCGCCGGCGCGCAAATGGCCGTCGTGCCCTGGGATGCCCAGGCGACGGTCAAGAAGATGGACGACACGGTGCACCAGATCAGCCTCAGCTTTCCGTGGGTGCAGATGATCGTCTTTCATGAGTTGGCCGTGCCGGGATTAGTGCAGTTCACTTCGTTGGAGAAGCCGGCCGATTGGAGCAAGAATGCGGAAATGATCCCCGGACCACTGACTGATGCTTTGTGCGACATCGCTCGCCGTCATCGCAAGTGGCTTGTCCCCGGTTCCATGTACGAGACGGCGGGAGAGAAACTCTATAACACGTCGCTGGCTATTTCTCCGAAAGGCGAGATCGCGGCCAAGTACCGCAAGATGTTCCCCTGGCTGCCGTTTGAAGCGGGCACGGAGCCTGGAGAAGAGTTTTGTGTCTTTGATATTCCCGACGTTGGCCGCTTTGGCCTGTGCATTTGTTATGATTCCTGGTTTCCGGAGACGGTCCGCTCACTGGCCTGGATGGGGGCGGAAGTGATCATCCACCCGACCATGACGCCCACCTCTGACAGAGAAATGGAATTGGTGCTCAACCAGGCCAATGCCATCTTCAATCAATGTTACTTTGTGGACGTCAACGGCGTCGGCCCTTGGGGAGGCGGCCGATCCTTAATCGTCGACCCAGACGGCCGGGTGCTGCAAAAGGCCGGCGAACGAGAGACCATCCTGACCGAGATCCTGGACCTTGACAATGTCAGTAAGACGCGAGAGTATGGCAGCCTGGGCCTGTGCCAGTTGTGGAAGCAACTGCGCGACCATCCCCAGGAGTTTCCCATCTACAGCAACGGGATCGACTCCGGCCCAATTTATCAGAAACTGGGGCAGCTGAAATACCACCGCCGCCTGGCGATTGACTCAGAATAAATGGTCGTCACCGTTCACTTACACACGATCCTGCGGCGACAGACGCCGGATGGACGTCAGGAGCAACTGGACGTAACCTTGCTGTCCGGCAGTACCCTGGCCGATCTGATCCCCGATCTTGGGTTGGCAGCGGCCCCGCGGTCAATGATCATGGAAGTGAACGGCCGGCCAGCAAACTCCGATCACATTCTTCACGACGGCGATCAGGTACACTTGAAGCCGGCCGGGTAACAAACGCCCCAAGGTCCAGCGAACTGTTCTTTCGGCCATCTGTTGCGCTACAATCAGGAACTTGGGGCGACCGTAAGTGTTGGCTCAGGTCAAATACAGTACAGATCGCGAGGGATCAAATGATTGATTTGCTAGGATTGCTGGTTGGCAAGTGGGAGGGAAAAGGTTTCGGACAGTATCCGACGATAGCATCTTTTGAGTATCTGGAGACGCTGCGCTTTACACTGCACGAGGCGCGGCCGTTGCTGGGCTATGTTCAGAATACGCGCCGTTTTGACGGCGAGGTGGGCGATTACGTGCCTTCGCATTGGGAAACGGGCTACCTGCGCTGGCTGGAGGGTAACTGGGTTGACATGGCCAATGCCCAGATCGGCGGCCGGGTGGAAGTGATGGAGGGCACAATCGAGGGGACGGCGGCCGGATTGATATTGCAATTACAGAGTACGCACTTCGCCAATGACGAGCGGATGGCAGATGCGACGCGGACATTCACGCTGGAGGGCGATACGCTGCGTTATTCGATGCACATGAAGACCACGAAAGTGCCACATCTGGCCATGCATGTGGAGGCTACGTTGCAAAGAGAGCATGCTGAATAGATGCGAGAGTTTGACATGACCATACGGTGTGAATGGGCGGGCGGTGATCCACTGATGCAAAGGTACCACGATGAAGAATGGGGCGTGCCCAAGCACGACGACCGGCGGCTATTCGAGGATCTGGTCCTGGATGGCGCCCAGGCTGGGTTGAGCTGGATGACGATCTTACGCAAACGGGAGAATTACCGGCAAGCTTTTGACAACTTCGACCCGGTTAAGGTTGCGGCCTATGATGCGGCCAAGATCGAGGCGTTGCTGGGCAATGCCGGCATCATCCGCAACCGGCAGAAGATCAATTCGGCTATCAAGAATGCCCATGCCTTCCTGAAAGTGCAGGACGAGTTTGGTAGTTTTGACGCCTATATCTGGGGGTTTGTGGACGGCCGGCCGATCCAAAACAGCAGGCAGACGATGTCCGAGCTGCCAGCAAAGACGGAGCTATCGGAATCGATCAGTAAAGATCTGAAGAGGTGGGGGTTCAGTTTTGTGGGGCCGACGATCATTTATGCGTTTATGCAAGCCGTGGGACTCGTAAATGACCATACAGTGGATTGTTTCCGATATCACGAAGTAGCGGCGATAAAGTAGCTTCTGAGTGAGCTCATATTCGAAAGTGCTTTTTGTAGATTGGCTAGGTAGCAATCTACAGGTTTTGGTCGCTCGCTTCTGGCATTTGTAGCCTGTTTGCGCTGCCAGTATAATGACTTTCACACCTCTCTCGGACAGGAGAGAACCCTTGTAAGCTGTCGATTGGAGTAAGTTCCATGCTGGGTTCCCATATCGCAGGCCGCTATCGTCTTGATGCTGAACTCGGCCGGGGCGGCATGGGCGTCGTCTACCGGGCGCATGACACCGTCCTCCACCGAGACGTGGCCGTCAAACTCCTCTCAACGACCGGCCTGGGCACGGAGGGGCGAGCCCGCCTCATGAACGAGGCGCGGACGGCCGCCAGCCTCAACCATCCCAACATCGTTGCCGTCCACGATGCCGGGGAAAGCGACACCACTGGTCCTGGTGACACCTTGCCTTACGTCGTCATGGAACTGCTCGATGGCCCCACTCTTCAAGATCGGCGGCCGCAAAGTCTGGATGAAATCCTCGAGATCACCCGACAGCTCTGTGCCGCGTTAGGACATGCCCACGAGCGCGACATCATCCACCGCGATCTCAAACCCGAGAATATCATGCTCGTCGGCGATGGCACGGTCAAGCTGATGGATTTCGGCCTGGCCCGCTCTTTGGCCACCCGCATGACAGCCGAGGGGACCATCATGGGTACGCTTTTCTACATGGCGCCAGAGATGGTCATGGGTCAGGAGGTCGACGGCCGTGCCGACCTTTACGCTCTGGGCATCATGCTCTACGAGATGGCAGCCGGCCGTCTGCCCTTTGAGGCCGATAATCCGGTGGCGATCCTCACCCAGCACCTGCACGCCCCTGTGGTACCGCCATCAGCCCACAATCCCGCATTGCCCCTTGGGCTGGACCGCCTCATCGTGCGCCTGATGGCCAAGGAACCCGATAAGCGACCCGCATCGGCAGTCGAAGTGCTGGCGGCGCTCGATAGGCCTGACCGGGCACAAGTATCGGCCGAGAAGAGCCGACCTTTCTCTACCTTGGAACGTATCGTACGGGGTCGCCTGGTCGGCCGTGAGCAAGAGATGGCCGAGGCCCGGATAATCTGGGGCCAAGCTGTCGCCGGCCGAGGCCAGGTGTTGCTGGTCAGCGGCGAACCCGGCGTCGGTAAGACGCGCTTGGTGGATGAACTCATCACCCAGGCTTGCGTCAGCGGCGGGCGCGTTTTGAGCGGCGCTAGCTATGCTGAGGGCGGTTTCCCTTACGCCCCGTTCCGGAAGATCCTGCGTGAGACACTGAAAGATGATGCCTCTACCTTGGTTGATTTAGCCGATGACATTCTGGCCGATCTGCTCACACTGGCCCCTGAACTGCGCTCACGCTATCCAGAGTTACCGGAAAGGAAGCCGGGAGATCCCTTGGAAGACCAGCGGCGCTTGCTGGACAACATAACCCACTACTTCAATCTGCTGAGCAACCGCTCGCCCCTGCTACTCGTGTTGGAGGACGTCCATTGGGCCGACAGTGGCACGATTACGCTTATGCGTCACCTGGCCCGCAACTGCAGCCGGCAACCACTGATGTTGGTGGTTACATACCGGGAGGTCGAGATCGATGAGGCCCGCGCCTTCTATGGTGCATTGCTGGATCTGCAGCGCGAACGGTTGGCCACGCGCCTGAAGCTGTCCCGCCTGGATAGAGAGGGAACGCGGGCGTTGATCGCCACCCTCTTCGACCAAGAGATCACACCGGATTTGCTGGAGGGCTATTACCGGGAAACGGAGGGTAATCCCTTCTTCATAGAGGAGATCACCAAGGCTCTGGTGGAGAGTGGTAAGCTAACCTTCAAAGAGGGCCGCTGGCACCGGCCGCCGATCGAGGAACTAGGCATCCCCCAGAGTATCCGGGTGGCTGTCCAGGCGCGGGCGATGGCCCTGTCGGATGAGGGCCGGAAGATATTGGAGCAGGCGGCCGTCCTGGGGCGCGTTTTCGATCTGCCTACGCTGGAAGCGGCCACTGGGCTGGATGAGGACGCACTGACCGAGGCTCTGGAAGAGGCGCTGGCTGCCCAGCTTATTGAGGAAGAGGTCGTAACCGAGAAGCGTAGCGCTGGCCTAGTAGCGGGGGAGCACTTTTCATTCGTTCATGCCCTAATTCCGGCCTCGCTGGTAGCCGGTTTGCGAGCTTTACGCCGCCGCCGGCTGCAGCGTCGCGCTGCTACCGCCTACGAGAGCCTACATCCCGAAGAGTATGAAGTACTGGCTCGTCACTTCCTGGAAGGCGGTCAGATTGAGAAGGGCGTCCATTATCTGCTGTTGGCGGGCGACCGGGCGCGGATTCAATATGCTCACGAAGAAGCCATAGACAGCTACCAGTCGGCGATTGGCTATCTCAAGGAAGAGGGGCAATTGGAGGCGGCCGGCCGGACCTTGATGAAATTAGGCTTGGCTTACAACAACGCCTTCGAGTTCGCCCGCTCTCGTCAGGCCTACCAGGAAGGCTTTGCTTTGTGGCAGCGAGCAAGCTCAAGCCCGACTGTCGAGTCATCTCAGCCAGCGCCGCATCCGTTGCGCCTGCAGTTTGGCGAACCCAAGACGCTTGATCCGGGGCTTGCCGACGATTGGACTAGTGGTATTTACATCGAAAATCTCTTTTGTGGTCTCGTCCGGTTGACGGCTGAGATGGATATTGTGCCCGACGTGGCCCATAGCTGGCAGGTCCTGGATGGAGAGCAGCGCTACCGTTTTCACCTGCGAGATGATGTCGTCTGGAGCGATGGCGTTCCGGTTACCGCCGGTGATTTTGCCTTTGCCTGGCGCCGGATCTTAACGCCGGCGAATAATTCGCCCCTCGCAGAAAAATTCTACACAATCAAGAGTGGGAGAGATTTCTACGAAAGCAAGTTGAAGTCCTGGGACGACGTCGGAGTCGACGTCGTGGATGCTTTGGTCCTCGAAGTAACCCTTGAAAGACCCGATAGCACCTTTATTTATCTGGTGAGTGAGGTTTATCCTTTGCCCGAACACCGCTTGCAAATACCTGAGGCGACTTTGATGGCCTGGGATGAACTGGTGACCAACGGCCCTTTCAGATTGACCAAGTGGGAGCCAGACCAGAGTCTCCGGTTGGCAGCTAACTTTAACTATCACGGCTCTCGGGCTGGGAATTTGGAAACCGTGGAGGTCATCGTGGAAGATGAATACGATGACAGCGGCCTGACCCTCTACAAGAACGACCTGCTGGATGTTGTCTTTCCGGCCGTGGCCGACGTCGTCCAGGTCCGCAATCGATTTGCCGCTGACCATGTGTCCTTCCCTGGTTTGGTCGTTTTTTATATCGCTTTCGACTGCACACAAGCACCTTTTGCCGATCCCCGTGTACGACGGGCACTGGCCCTGGCCACAGACATTGAAAGCCTGAGCAATATCCATCCCTTCTCTTTTCCCGCTTCCGGCGGTGTTATTCCCTCGGGCATGGCGGGGCATGTGCCTGGGATTGCCCAGCCGTATGCCCCGGAGGAGGCCCGCCGCTTGTTGGCCAGAGCCGGTTATGCAAAAAAGGGCTCTTTTCCACCCGTCAAGTTTCTGTGGAGGGATATGCCCGGTGCGGAAATGCTCAGTGACCTTCTGGCAGTTCGCTGGCACGAAATCCTGGGTATCGAAACGAAAATTGAATTTTCGCCTGACTCTGATCCCTATCCTAACTTCAGCCGCAATCGAGCAGAATCGTCGCTGCTCTATTTAGGCGGTCTGGTGGCCGGCTTCCCTATTCCCGAAGAATTTTTGGGCTTTAACAACTTCATAGACAGAACCGGCTGGCGAAATGAAGCCTATGAACGCCTGATCCGGCAGGCCGGGGTGATGATGGAACAGGAAGGGCGTATGGGCCTGTATCGCCAAGCCCAGGAGATACTGGTTGAGCAAACGCCTTTATTACCACTACTATACGGCCGGATTTCGTTGCTTGTTAAGCCCTGGGTGCGCCGCTTTCCCACCTCGCCTTTACATTGGCATTATTGGAAGGATGTCGTCATTGAGCCGCACTGAGGAAAAGGCATCTTGGCGGATAGCTTAGACAGATTGGAATCTCCGTTGCCATGAGTTAACGTTGATCTAACCTAACCTCTCCCCAAATTGCTATGAAACCATTCGCATGGAAACCCGTTCTTACAGGCAGTGGGCATGGTGAATGACCATACTGTTGGCTGCTTCCGATTCAAAGAGTTAGGGTCAATGGACTAGCGACCATTCAATCTTAACCAGTCCAAGATAACTTATTAACCAGAAGTCGAATTGTCTGCATAACTCCATAGAATACTCAGGTGCTCCTTACTGCAGGTTTTTTTGGAGAGTACTCTGGCACAGAGGCAGTTAAGTAATCAGGTCTAGGCAAACTCTTCAAACTCGGCCAAGATCTCCGCGGCCGTCTCCTGCACATTCCGTTTGTGCCCCTGAGCTTCCGCTTCCGCCACAACTTCTGGAGATAAGAAGGCCTTTATTTCAGCCAGGCGTTCTGCATATAGCGGCCTTACGGCGAGACTCTTACCAGTTGAAGGGTTTTTTTGCAGAAAAACACCTATCTCAAGTGCTCGTTCTGGCTGACCCTCATCCGCCAAGAGATGCATGTAGGCGACCGAACCTAACAGAATCGTTATCATTCCAAACGCGCCAGAAGCCGTCCGTATACATTCGTAGAGACATTTTTTCGCCTGGGCCGGTCGGCCTTGCCGGCGGGCGACCTCCGCGAAATTACTAAACAACCAACCGATTTCACCGGCCCCCTCAACTTCACGGAAAATGGCCAGGCTCTCCTTCAACAGCGACTCTGTCTGATCGTCTTCTCCAGCAATTAATGAAAGCGTAGCCAGAAGCCACACGGCCAATCCGGCGCCTCGTTGGTTACTCACCTGCTGGCATAGTTCCAGGCCGATACGGGCATGGCGTTCTGAGGCCTCATATTGACCCACATGAAGTTTTGAAGTAGCTAGCCGAACGTGAGCCAGGGCGATTTGTTCCGGTTGCCCCTGCTCTTCGTAGAGGGCCAGTGTCTCCTCCCGCACCGCATCAGCCTCGGCCATTCGACCAATCCAGGTCAGCGTCATGCCCAAATCCAACGGCCCGGCCGCGATGTCGGTGATGCGATCGCCCAGCGTTTGCCTGATGTCCAGGCTTTCTCCAAGCAAACGGCCGGATGCTTCAATTTGGTTCTGTTGGACCGCCAAGGTGCCCAACATCCATAAGGCGTCGGCCGTTCCCTTTGCGTCACCACTTGCCCGGCTCAGGATAAGAGCTTCTTCACCATGCTGCCGAGCCTCCTCTAAGGCACCCCGGTGCGCGCCCCCCCAGCCCAGGGCAGTCAACACCCGGGTTATTCCCCAAGTATCATTCAGCTCACGATAAAGCGTCAGGCTTTGATGATAGAACCGCTGGGATTCATCGCTGTTGCTATCGAAGATCAGGTCGCCGGCCCGCTGCAGGCCAAAGGCCTGCTCACACCGGATATCCACTGAGGCCAGTTCCGGGTTATCCAACACTGCCAGTGCTTTATTGACCAACTCCTTAGCCGGCGCCTGAGGGCAGAAAACGCTCTGCCAGATCTGAATTTTGGCCAATAATCTCATGACCTCTGTAGCATTCTCTCTTGCCTCATTGACAGCAAGGGCCTGCAAAAGAGTCTTCTCGGCCAGGCGAGTGGCAGCTTCCCCTTCGTGGAAACGCCGGCGCCACAGGTAAAATCGGCCCAGACCATCAGCCGCCTGGTCAAGTTCAGCTAGTAAACCGTTTTCGACGGCGTAATACCAGGCCGACCGCACATTCGCATTTTCCTGCTCGAATTCTGCCAGCGCTTCCAGTTGACCGGCGCCCTTTAACTGTTCATCCCAGTGCTGCACGACGAGACTAAAAAAGGAACAATGGCGTTGGCGGATAATCATTTCTGGCTGCGGGTGATGGGCTAACTTACCCGCACCGAACTGGCGCAGCAAACGATGAATCTGGTAGCGATCCAACTCTCTGTCGTACTGTAGTAGCGTCTTATTGACAATTGTTGCCAACTGCCGGAGGTTTGCCCCGACGATCCGGGCAGCCGCCTGGCGTGTAAACCCACCCCGAAAGATGCAAAGCTGGGAAAACAATAACTGCTCTTCCCTGGCCAGTTGCTGCCAGGAAACTTCAAATACGACTTTCATGTTACGATGGCGGTCGGGCAAATCGTGCAAATCACTTTCCAGAAAAGACAGTCCGTGCTCGATCTCGGTTACGATATCAGCCAGGGAAAGCACATTCGTCCAGCCAGCAGCCAACTCAATTGCCAGTGGCAGTCCGTCCACCAAGCGGCAAAGGCGAATTAACCCGGGCACTTCCTGGTCAGAGAGCTGAAAGTCAGGCTTCACGCGCCGGGCGCTGGCAGCAAATAAACCCGCCGCCGAGTAATTGGCCAACAATTCCTCGGAATTAGCCACCTGTTCGCCGGCTTCCGGATAACGCAATCCCTGGAGCGCATATAGACGTTCGCCGTGCAAGGCCAGTTTTTGCCGGGACGTGACCAATAGGTGGACGTTCTCTGCTGCGCGATTGATCCTGGATAGCAACCCTACTCCAGCCAGCAATTGTTCAAAGTTGTCTAGAATCAAGAGCAGTCGCTTGTGGCGCAAATAGTTGAGCAGCTGTTCTTCTATTGAGAGTTTGGCCCGACTTTCGTCGGCCGGTTGAAAGCCCAGTGTTTGGCACAGGGTCGGAACGATCTCGGCGGGTGACTCAATGGCTTCCAGGGGCACGAAGAAAACGCCGTCTCGAAAACGACATTCTCCATCCCGGTCAATGACCTGGATCTGCTTCTGGCCAACAGCCAAGGCCAGCCGGGTTTTGCCGCTACCGCCCACACCGAAGATGGTTATGAGCCGTGCGGCGGGATCACTTAAGGCGAATTCGATGGCCCGCTGTTCTTTTTCCCGGCCGATAAACGAGGTCATCTGGCTCGAAATATTATGGGGAGCCGGGCTGATGGAGGGTGACGCTTCGGGACCAAGATGGATTCTATCCGTTCCGGGCTTATGATCAATCTGTTTGCGGATGTTTTGGTAAAGCAGTTGTGTCTCGTTTGAAGGAGCCACGCCCAGCTCATCGGCCAGAATTTGCTGGCACGCTTCATATTGTTTGAGGGCAGCAGTGTGTTCACCTGTCAATAGGTGAAGCAGCATCAAGTTACGGTGGGTCTCTTCTCGCCACGGGTCGAGGAGTAACAGGCGGCGGGCGTGGGCTATGCCGGCCTCGTAGCTGCCCGCGTCCCGGTGAAAATCGACCAGCCGCTGCAAAGCTCGCGTCGCCGACAGATGGAAATTCTGACGTTGAATGGTGACCCACTCTTCAAACAAGGCCGCTTTGGAAACCTGAAAACCTGCCAGGAACTCTCCCTTGTAGAGCTCAATTGCCAGCTCGAGCCTAGGCGCATCGATTGGCGCCACTCCGAGGCCTAGTTTGATGCCTTCATCGAACGCGGCTGTGTCTAGCCAATAAGGCCTGCCTGAATTAAAGGAAACCGACCTTCGTTTAATGTCTACATGGGGGGCCAACCGCGTCCGTCGCAAGGATGTGAGCGAATCGCGCAGATTGCTACGGGCCCGATGTTCCGGAAAATCGCTCCATAGTAGACCGGCCAAGGTGTCGCGACTCTGTTGTTTATTGGTTACGGCAAGATAACACAGGAGAGCCAGGGCTTTGCCCGCCAACTCGCCACTAAATGAATACCCCCCCTTTTCAATATCGATACCCCCCAAGAAACACATCAGCAACTCGATCATGCGTCACCAGGAGAACTACGCCGATGGCGTTTCGATGATATTTCGACGATCCAATTCTAAACTCATTATAACCATGTTTTCGGGACTTAACAGACGGTAACACATGTCCACAGCCAGACAGACCGCAAAGGTCAGCGCATATTTACTCCGTTGTTGGGCAGAGGGTTCTAAATGGCGATATAGCCTGGAAGAGGTCAGCACCGGCAAAAGACACGGTTTTGCCACTTTGGACGAGTTTGTTTCCTTTTTGCTTGTCATGGCGGTGCAACCAGAAAAAATGAAGGCCGGGCACGAAAAAAACATGGCTGCCAAATCATCAACTGGCGACAAGTGATGAAGATGGTTTTAGACACGCTGAGCTGATATTGGTCGCTTTTAGAAAAGGAGAAACCATCATGTTCCAAAGAATGCCTTTCATTTTAGTGCTGTTGTTGGCCATCATTATCGCCGGCTGCCAATCGGCCGAACCTGAAACTGTCGAGGTTCCGGTAACGGTCGAAGTGACCAGGCTGGTTGGGGTGCCTGTCGAACCGCCTGAACCAGAAGCTGTTGAAGTGACCAGGCTGGTTGAAGTGCCTGCTGAGCCGCCTGAGCCAAAAACAGTTGAAGTGGCCAGGGGGGTCAAGATCGAGGTGCCGGTAAAGGCCGAAGCGACAAGAGCGATCGAGGTAGCGGCTAAACAACCGGCGGCCGTTCAGATAGCCCGGGAAATGCCTAGCCTCAATCCCATGATACCCATTGAGTTGGACTCCATCGCCTCGTCGGCAACCGGCCGGGATTACACGATCACCGTTGTGCTGCCAGTAAGCTACATGTTTACGGAAGCTGATTACCCGGTACTTTTCGTCACTGACGGCGACTTTTATACCATTCCGCTAGCGATGGCCGCGGCCCAGATGGCCTTCGGACAAGAGCTACCGGAGTTCATCACGGTTGGTATTGACTATGGCAACCCCGACCCTGCGGCATGGCTTGAGTTGCGCGAATTAGATATGGGCGCGGAGGGCTGTGAGCTCTTCCTGCAATTCTTTGAGGAAGAACTGATCCCCTATATCGAATCCAATTACCGTGCCGATTCGACCAATCGCACACTGATCGGCCACTCTTCAGGCGGCAACTTCGCCTTATACGGCCTGTTGCATGCCCCGGATACCTTCAGCAACTTCATTGCCTCCAGCCCTGGCGGTGCAGCCTCGTGGATGGATGCCATAGAGAAGTTAACCGCCAACCGAGGCGAAACGTCGACCAGGCTTTACCTGAGCGTAGGCGATCTGGACCAGGAGGCGATTGTCGCCAGTGTGGAGGCGTTTTCCGACGCCTTGGCCGGTATGGCTTATGAAGGACTGGAACAAGAACTAGCGATCTTGGACGACGAGACCCATCTGTCCGTCCGGCCGCGCGCTTTCAACAATGGTTTGAGGTGGCTGTTTGCGGGTGTCACTGAGTAGGCAACCACCCTTAAGAAGTATTTCGAAGGGCTAATGATACCAATGTAGTTGTCCTTGACGAATAGAAAGGGGTTGCAAGCAGATGGTTGACTGCCGTAGTTTATGGACGCATTGTCCGTTACAGTTTGCAGTCTTATGATATATTGTTAAGTGTAGGTTGGTTAGCCGGTCGGCCAGCAAGTCGACCGGCCGTTTCTTGCAAAGGAGACTTTCCAATGACCCGTTCAACTGAAGAGGTTTTTAATTCGCACCGGGAGGCCGTTGAGACGCTCGATCTTGAAAAGCTGATCGGAGATTATGCAGAGGATGCGATATTGGTCACCCTGGACGGGGCCTACATAGGTCGTGAGGAAATCATGACAGGCTTCTTTCAGACGATACTGGCGCAATTTCCGGATGTGAAAATAAGCTTTGATAAGGTGGCCTTTGAAGACAACGTGTGTCTGCTGCAGTGGTCGGCCGAGGCCTCGGCGGCGATGTTTCCAGTGGCGACGACTGTTTTCATTATCGAAAATGGCCTGATCCAGCGCCAAGGTGAATGGTTTCAGATGGTGCCTAAAGAAGGATGACATTCAGAGGTCCGAGCCCGGACCCATGCAGCGCCCGCCGTTGACAACCTCATAGGCGTACCAAGCACATTGGTGCAGATATGTGCAATGCACCCCCCAATATATTGATGTTTCCCATCGCTGATTAGCGATAGTACTGGGAAGCGCTCGACAGCTTTGACCTGGCGAAGGTCGCAGCCTGCGACGAGGCCAATATCCAGGAGCTCTTCGGCAACGCTGGAATCATCCCCGGCCGTCAGAAGATCAATTCGGCGATCAAGAACGCTCAAGCCTTTTTGAGGGTGCAGGAGGAGTTTGGTAGTTTTGACGCTTATGTTTGAGGGTTCGTGGATGGGTGGCCGATCCAGAATGCCTGGCAGACAATGTCGGATCTACCGGCCAAGACGGAATTATCGGAGGTGATCAGTAATGACTTGAAGAAACGGGGGTTCAGCTTTGTCGGCCCGACTATCGTCTACGCCTTCAATGCAGGCCGTAGGCATGGTAAATGACCATGCCATTGACTGCTTCCGGTATCACGAAGTGACGTCAATGACGGGAATGCTTTTCTAAGGTCGACTGGGCCAGCAGGGCGGCGCCGTAAGCCCCGGTAAGTTGTGGGTAGCGCGGAAGAATCGCTTCATGACCGATGTCCTCGGCCAGCATTTGAGGAACGGCCGGGTTCTTGACCACCC
This sequence comes from Promineifilaceae bacterium (SeqCode), assembly GCA_041570195.1. GTDB lineage: Bacteria > Chloroflexota > Anaerolineae > Promineifilales > Promineifilaceae > UBA11865. The sequence continues at coordinate 29,122 of JBFFWQ010000020.1, forward strand.
CACCGGATAACATGAGCGGCGGAACAAAGCCCACCATCCGGATCATAGCGACGATGCGTTTGAGCAGCGAGCGGTGTAAACCCCGCAAGATGGGCGCCACGGCGGTGCCGTGGGCGAGCAGGGAAATGACTTCTGACTCGGCAAATACGGTGCAGGTGCTGGAGATGGAAACCTCCTCGGGAGCCGATAGCACCTCCTGACCCATTTGGTCCAAGGGTACTTTTAGCCGCCGGGCTGTGTTTTCCAGGAACCGGCCGGTACCAGCGGCGCATTTATCGTTCATGGCAAAATCGATCACCTTGCCCAGGTCGCTAATACGGATGACTTTGCTATCCTGCCCGCCGATGTCGACCAGCGTGCCGCCGTGGCCCAATTCCTGGTAGATGCCCCGAGCGTGGCAGGTGATTTCGGTGATTTGACGGGTGGCCTGGTTGACCAGTCCACGTCCGTAGCCGGTGGCGATCAGCGGGATATCTTCCAGGGCGCCGTTAACGTGGCGGGCCTGGCTCAACAATCTTTCCACCTGTTGCTCTACCAGCGGCTCGGCTTCCTCCAACAAGTGCCAGGCCATGATCCCCTGAGCATCCAGGGCGACAATCTTGATCGTCGTTGATCCCACGTCAATTCCCAGGGCCTGGAAGTTGAGCATGCTTATACCTCTAGCATCTCCACAAAAGCGGCCAGCCGGTTGGCCACCTGTTCTTCGGAAAAAGAGCGTGGATCGTTATGGTCGGCTTCTAACAGTAAAGCCGGTGTGCCGCTTTCCTGGATAAGGCGGTCACGCTGATCCATCTGGCCTATCGAGTAAGGTTTGCAGGAACGATCGGAGTGGAGGATTGTCCCATCCAGGGAGTAGTCAGCGATCATGCGCTTCATCGTCGCCAGTTTGTCGCCGGTTCCACGGTTCAATAAAGGTGACAGGTATGTGCGAGCCATCGACTCCAGCGGCTGGGTTGGGTCCGTTAGCGGCATCAACTCCGCCCAGGCATTGGTGTAGGTTGAGGCGGCGATAACGATACCGTGACGGCCAAGATATTCGGCCAGATAGCGCAAGCGGTACCAGATAGGTAAGTTATCCCATAATAGACGTTTGCGCTCATCTTTGACCGCTCCGATCCCCTGATCGATACGCTGGTCGATCTCCTTTAACATAGCGGCATAAAAATCTACAGTGGCTGACTCACCGCGCATCTCAACAATAGGGGCCATGTGAATGAACTGATCGAAAACCGAGATGGGAGCCGGCCGGTTTTTGCTGCGGGCCAGGATCTGACCCCAGAGATCAGTAGCATCACGGCTCAGCGTTGTGACTGTCTCGAATCTACGCGGGTCCAACGGCCGACCGGCTACCGATTCGATGATGAGAATGGCTTCCTCCAGCTGTCGCTTGACGAAGGCGATGGCGTGATCGGTCAGTTCTGTGTAGATGAAGGGTGTGTCGATTAGGACTAGAGGTACGTCAAAATGATGGGCCACTACTCTGTACCAGTGGAGGACTGTCTGGCAGATATTGGTACAGGCTACCAGCAGGTCAGGACGGGGCAACTGGCCGACCGGTGTTTTGCCCGATACCATGGCGCCGATATCAGTACGGGCGTAGGAGCAGATATCGCGCGAGTAGCCGGCGTTTTCGGCTTCGGAGGCGATATCGACTACTACCCGGGCCGTACCGCACAAGGCGCCATGATTTTCTGGGTAGAGAATGTAGAAGTCCAAAGCTTTCAGAAACTCGATCGGGGCCCCAGATGTGACCCAGGCCACTTTGTGAGAGCGATTTGCCCGCCGGCCACGCAAATAGTGCATGGCCACCATTTTCTTTGTGCGAAAAGCAATATTTAATGGTGGGGCCAGGGTGTCACCCCTTGCCTCCGCCCTCTTGCGAGCTCGCCTGGCTGCTAAGCGCACCCGAAAGTCTATCGCCAATCGTTCTAACAGATTGACTTCCACGCCATCGTGAGTTGTCTTCATCACATATCGCTCATTGGCTCATCTCTAAGAAGCTTTCCAGCCGGGTGCGCACCTGATAAGAAAGCGGTTCGCCGATATCCACTTCGACGGCCAGCGAAGGAATGGCCGCTTCCCGCAAAAGGCGGCGCAGATCGGGTAGATCAAACAGCTCTGGCTCGCAGAACTTAACGTCGTAAAAGACAACGCCCCAGGCTTTTGTCCTGCTTACCAGCTTCTGTAGATAGTCAAAACGTTCGCGGATAGAGTTGCCCCGGGTGGGGTCAGGTGGTCCGAAAAGAATCCGTTCGGCCATGCGGAGGAAGGGTTCCTGACTATGGCCGGCCGGATATAGGCGTCGTCCGCAACAGGCCATATCATCGCCAACAACAATGCCGCCCGTTTTGGAGATCGCCGCCAATACGCTCATGGGCTCGGGAACAATGCCCGATAACACGATGGGAATGCCGTCCCGCAGCGCGTCTGTCATCTGGGTAAGGGCGGCATCGGCCGCTTTGATAAACACCTCGGCCGGCAGATATTCGCGACTGCGTACCAGCCGATAAAATGCCAGATCGTCAAGAGGTAAACGGCGACGCTTCTGGTATAGTTGGCCCAAACGCGCGTCGGCCACCTCTTCTCTAGTGATGTGCAGGAGTAATTGATCTTCAGATGGGGACTGGCCGGTGAGAATTGCTAACCGGTCAAAAAGAACGCTGAATTCGGCAGCCAAAAAGGCGATGTCGCTTTCCCGCTTCCCCCGCGGTAGGTAGATCGGCAATACAGGTTGCCGGGGTGCTACGAAATCGATCAACACGCTACCCAAACCCTGAAGGGAATCACAAGCGTGGGGAACAACAATGATATCGGCCACATCCAGACCGCCGGTTTCCAGGAAAGACAGAGCATTGCGGACTATGGAGCAGACATAGGGTTGCAGCCGATTGCTCCCATAACTGGTATCGACAGCAGGCGGTCCCCAAACCTCAACCGGAAGAATGCCGAAGGCGCGAAAGAGGGCCCTGGGGTAGTGGATGGGAAGGACGGCGGCTACAGACCCTCCATTTTCCTTATACGTTCGGATGCTTTCCATACGCCCGGGAATGCTTTGAACCTGGTCGATCATCAAATGCTCTTCGCCTCGATCAACTTATATATCGACATGATTGGGTTCATAGGTAGCCTTCAGTTACGGCACGCGGCTTCCTAGTTGCTAGAATAGAGAAGCGAAATATCGTTGAAATAATGGCTAGATAAAGATATACCGCCGCCGACCTTGCGCAAGAATACCAAAGTCCAGGAAGCCCGCATAGCGCCCGGGGATCGTCCCATGCAGCCATCACTAGCCTGATAACAGAGAATATTCTAGCATATTGCCGACGCCAGAGGGAGATCCGGCGGCGAGAAAACCTAACAGGCCGGCGAACTAATCATAGGTAGGTTGATACAAGTACCAGCCCTGGATGGCCAGCGCCAATCCAGCCAAAATGAGGCTACCTATGCCACAAACCAGCTCTGTTCTCATCGATAATAACCTCTTACTCTGGGGGTCCTGGCCAGTGCCTGGTTGCTAGAGAAACTACTCCGGCTTAACCTCGGCGATCGCCCGGTATCCCTTAGTAATTAACGAGAGAGCGAGCGCACCTAGCGCCATGGCCAGGCCAATGATGGCCAGGGCCGGCACTGGACCAAGATTGGCTATCAGCCAGCCGCCTAGCAAGGCCATGACGACGCCTACGAGAGAGACCATGGCCTCCGCCAGACTGAAAACGCGCCCCCTGGTCTCGTCCGGTGTGGCCTCAGCCCACAAGGTCTGGTCCATCAGCCAATGAACACCCCAACCTAGCCCGCTAACAGCCCAGATAATCAGCATCTGCGATAACCCCGGCTCAAAAAGAATCAGCGTGTATGCAAGACCGGCTAGAACGGCGCCCCCTATTAACATGCGTGAACGGCGAAATCTTCGTGATGTGTGTCCCAGGACGTAAACGGTGAGAGCAATGCTCAACGACATGGTGGCATGCAGGAGTCCAAATTCCTGACCGCTCAGTTGTAACGTGTCGGTCAAATAGACGACGGCCGCGACGTCAGGCGCCGTCCAACCTATCGAAAGCACAAAGTTCAACAGTAGGAGAAAGCGAAAAACCTTGCTCGATGCAAGTAACGTCGCTGCTGCTCGCAGATCGCGCCAGGCGACACTTGGCCTTAGAGGCTGGCGGAAGGATACCTCCGGCCGAGGAACTGATGCGATTGTGGAAAGGACGGCCGCCACCAGTAGGCAACCTGCAATAATGAAGAAGGCTACTCTGGCTCCGAACACGCCCAGTAGCCACCCGCCCAGCACAGGCCCGATGACGCCGGCAATGTTAAGGGCGGCGATGTCAAGGGAGGAGCCGCGTATGAATAGCTCGACGCCGGTCACGGAAGGCAGCGCGGTCGCGCGGGTGATCTGGGACACCGGCACCGGCAGGCTACTCAGAAAAATCAAGACATATACTTGTTCCAGAGAATTGGTAAATGGCAGAAGCGCGACCAGGCCGGCTTGTGTAACATAGCCCCCGACAAGCAGGAATTTCCGGTTAACACGGTCGGCCAAGATACCGGCTATAGGTCCGACGACGACCCAGGGCAGCAGCTCCAGGGCAACGGCAAGAGATACCCCCTGGGCTGATCCGGTCAGATCGTAGACATACAGGGCCAGGGTTACATACAGAATTGCCTGGCCTAAGCTGGCTATCCCTTGTCCAAGCCACAAAGCCAGGAAACTGCGGTTGGCGAGAAGGCGTTTGTATGAGTCTTCGGGAAACAATGTCGACCTGGGTTAGATGTCCCTGCCATCTACCACCAGTCCAGGGTAGATACCGTTGATATCGGCGAGGGATCAGGAGCGGACCCGTAAGCCCTTTGGATCGTACATAGGTCGCAGGGAAGCCTTGGCCGGATAGCGCCGACCGGTTACTTCAATCTCGAAGCGACCGCTCTTGATGAAATCGGCCGTCACGCCTTCTTCGTGTTTTACAAAGCCCAGGCCTACCGATCCTCCCAAGGTATGTCCGTATCCTCCACCGCCCAGGTAGCCAACGCGCTTGCCTTCCCGGTAGATCGGTTCACTGCCATACAGCAGCGGTTCCGGATCTTCCAGCAAGAATTGCACGAAACGATGAGTGAGAGGGCCCTTCTCCTTTTGCCGCAGCAGCGCATCCCGGCCGATGAATCCCCCCGGCTTATCGAAATCAACAGCAAAACCCAGGCCTGCTTCCAGGGGCGTGTCCGTATTATCGATATCGTTGCCGTAGTCGCGATAGGCCTTCTCCAGCCGGAGAGTGTTCAGGGCCTGAAAGCCAGCATGTTTCAGGTTCAGAGATTCTCCCACCTCCACCAGCCTGTCAAATACGTGCAGCGTAAACTCCGTAGGCACGTAGAGTTCCCAACCCAATTCGCCCACGTAGGTTATGCGCAGCGCCTTCACCAACGCATAGCCCATATCGATTTCCTGCATTGTGAGATATGGGAAGGCTTTGTTGGACACGTCCGCGCTGGTGATAGCGCTGATGAGTTGCCTCGATTTGGGCCCTTGGACGTTGATGAGGTTGTACCCAGAGGTCACATCAGTGACGAAGAGATGCGCATCAGACGGGATGTTTCGTTTCAGCCAATCTTCAACGTGAATATGAATCGCGTCTACCAGAACCAGCAAGTAGACATCTTCCGCTAGGCGGGTGACCGTCAGGTCAGCTTCCATCGTGCCGCGCTCATTCAGCATTTGGGTATAGACGACGCTGCCAACTGGCTTCGCCACGTTATTGGCGCAAATCCAGTTGAGGACCTTCTCGGCATCGCGGCCCTGAACCAGTAATTTGGACATGTGAGTCAAATCCATCAAGATGACATCCTCACGGGCTGCCCGGTGCTCGGCCGCGGCGTATTCAAACCAGTTCTGTCGCTCCCACGAGTATTCAACTTTGGGTTCGACGCCTTGCGGGGCAAACCAATCCGGATATTCCCAACCGACAGACACGCCGAAATAGGCCCCAGCTTCCGCCAGGCGGTCATGCATGGCCGATTTGCGCGCGTTGCGCGCCGTCTCAGGTTGGAGATTGGGCCAGCTGATATACTGCCAGCCCAGCAATTCCACCGTCCGGTCATACAAATACGTTGGATTATTCTGAAAAGGCATCATCCGGTTGATGTTGATCCCACTTGCATCGACCGGCGGGTAACCGTCCACAATCCACTGGGCCATGATTTGCCCGGCGCCGCCGCCAAACAGAATGCCCAGGGAATTGAAACCGGCCGCCACATAGAAGTTCTTTAGTTCCGGCGCTTCGCCCATCAGTGGGCCCATATCAGGCGTGAAGCTTTCAGGGCCGCAGAAGAATTTGTGAATCCCAGCCTCTCTAGCAATTGGGATGCGATTCATCGCTGTTTCCAGGTGAGGCGTCATGCGTTCCCAGTCTGGTGGGATCTCGCCAAAACTGAACCCTTCGGGAATCCCCCCGGACTTTGGCATTCCCCAGGGAGCGGCCACCGGCTCAAATAGGCCCAGCAGCAAACCGCCCATCTCGTCGAGATAGTAGCCAAAAATGTCAGGATCTTCGACGACTGGCAGATCCCGGCCCATACCCTCTATCGTTTCGGTGATCAGGTAGTAATGTTCTGCAGCCTGCAGCGGCACGTTCACGCCGGCTATCTTTCCCAGTTCCCTGGCCCACATGCCGCCACAGTTGACCACGTATTCGGCTTCGATGTTTCCTTTATCGGTGACAACGCCGGTTACACGCCCATTCTTTTGGCTGATGCCGGTGACCCTGGTTTCTTCCCATAAACGCGCACCGCCTATTCTGGCTCCTTTTGCCAGCGACATGGTGGTATCCACTGGATTGGTGCGGCCGTCATCAGGCGTGTAGAAGCCTAGCTGAATATCCTCGGTATCGAACAGCGGCCACATCTTCTTGACCTCCGCCGGGGAGATCTCCTCGGTGACGACGCCATAACCGCGTGAGAAATCGACTCGCCGGCGCAGGCTATTCACTCGATCTGAGTTGCTGGCGATTTGCAGGTAGCCAACCGGCTTGAAGCCCGTATCCTGACCGGTCTCGTCGCCCAACCGTTCATAGAGGTCGCGACTATATCTGGCCATGTCGATTTCGGTCTTATGCGAGAACCCGCTGACGACGATACCCGCAGCGTGCCAGGTGGTTCCGGCCGTCAACTGCGACTTCTCCAACAACACCACATCGCCCCAGCCCAATTTCGTCAGATGATAGGCCACGCTGCAGCCGATCACGCCGCCTCCGACGATCACAACCTGGGCTCGCTCCGGTAATGAGTTATTGGCCATCGCTGATTGCTGGGAGCTGTTCACCATTTCTATAGACCTCTTTTCCATCGACTAGTGTTAGCACCACTTTAGTTTGCCCGATTTCAGTTGGCGGGACGTCAAATAGATTACGCTCCAAGACAACGATGTCTGCCTTCTTGCCAACTTCCAACGACCCGGTATCCTCATCCAGGAAATTGGCGTACGCGCCATTGAAGGTGAACGTGGTTATCATTTCCTCCAGCGTCGTTCTCTCTTCTGGCCACAATACTTCTTCAGGTTCAAGGCCGATTTCTGAGCGGGTAATCCCCAATTGTATGCCGATCACTGGATCAAAGGGGATTGTTACTGGGAAATCACTGGACGAAGCCATGATGATCCCCTTCTCTATGAAACTGCGCATCGGATATTGAACATCGGCCCGCTCTTTACCCAGATAGGGCAGCGCCAGATCCCGATAATAATCTCCAACCGAAAACCAGAATGGCTGCGGGACGCCGATGACGCCCAGTTCCCAGAAGCGTTGAATATCTTCTGGAGCGACGAGCTGAAGATGTGTGACCAGATGTCGCGAATCACGCCGGCCATTCTTCTCCTGGGCATATTCAAGCGCATCCAGGGTAATGCGCGTTGCCGCATCGCCGATCACGTGCACGTGAATCTGTAGCCCTTTTTCATCAAGAGCGGCCGACACATCGTTCAACATTTCCGGCTGCCAGAGTGGTTCGCCACGGAACTCCGGCTTGTGCGCGTAGGGTTCGAACAGATAAGCCGTGCCACCCTCGATAACTCCGTCGACGAATATCTTGGCCGCATTGGTCTGGAAGTAGGGATGTCTGTTCCTCTTGCGTTCCTCGAGCACGGTCCCAATCTGCGGTTCAACTGGCTGATCTGGCTCCATCAATACGGCACCCCGGAAACGCATTTTGAGTTGACCTTCCGCCTCAAGCTCCTTAAAGGCTTTTATGCTTTCTGCTTTCAACATGGCATCATGGCTCAAGGTGACGCCGGCCCGCGCGGCCATTTCCTGGTAAGCCAACAGGGCCTGCTTTCGCTCCTCGGTCGAATAATCCGGGATCACCCTGTCGATCAGCAACATGGCCGTCTCTCGCAGCGTCCCGCTTGGTTCGCCGCTGTTTGGGTCTCGCTCAATGAAGCCGCCTTCGGGATCGGGCGTGTCCCTACTGATGCCCGCCCTTTCCAGGGTCAACGAATTAACCCATGTAGAGTGACCGTCATAGGACACCAGCGAGATCAGCCGGTCAGGGACCAGTGCGTCCAGAAACTCTCGGCCGGGGCCAATGCCGGGGAAGCACTTGTTGTCCCAGCCGCTTCCGCGCAGTACTTCTGCCGCGCCGTGACTCGCGACATAGCTGGCTATTACTTCCCGGTACGCTTCGGGCGAATCCAGCGAGTAAAGACTGATGTTGCCCACATAGTCCATGGCGTGTGAAGGATGGGCGTGAGCCTCGACAAACCCCGGAAGAACCATCTTTCCTTCCAGGTCGACGACAACGGTGCCGGCGCCAATAGTCGCTTCGACGCCACCATCTGAGCCGACGAAGATGATCCGGTCGCTGGCTATGGCAATTGCCTGGGCCCGACTGTGATCCGAGTCAACGGTATATACCGAACCGTTTTTCAGAACAAGATTCGCTTTCGTATGCTTCACCTTTCCTCCAAAGCGTCGGCCGGGATTAGGGATTCGCTCAATGAACGAACCCCTAATCCAAGTCAAACGCCATTATTCAACGGATTCATGGACTTCTATACCCCGCTTGGCCAGTTCATCAAAGAATAGTTGCGGTGGGATAGCAGTTTCTGGCGGGATGACCCCCCTAGCGTTAATATCGCCCCGGCCGATCATCTGGGCGCCAATGCTGAGCGGAATGGCGATATTCTTGTAGTAGGCTGCCCTTCCGCCCCATTCCTCTTGCGGTGGATGCTCGCTCGTATAGGTGAATTTGCGCTGGCGACCGTCCTTCGTGCCATACACCTCCACCACCAGGCCATAGGCCCATATGGGCGTTTCCTTGCTTTCCGGCAGTTCCAGCAAGATCTCATGCATCAATTCGAAGGCCGTGGTCTCCACGCCCTTGACGGTGATTTTTTTCTCGCTATATAGCCCCGACTCAAGCATTGACTTCGCCAGTCGCATGGCATGCGGCGGGAAGCAGCCGCGCACCGAAACAGAGTTAGCGCCCAGGCTCTTAGGCATGGTTCTTGTCTCGGGATGGGGAATATAGCAGATCTCTTGCTCGCCAATCTGACCGCCGAAGTTCATTTTTTTTAGCCCCGTAAATGGACCGACCCAGTGAAACTCGCCGTCCTTGTAATAAAGGCGTGACTCGGTTTTGGGGTGGAATTCCCATAGGAAGGTGATGAGCAGTCCCGGAGCAGGCGCCGGACAGCGAAAAGCAGCGAAACTGATATCGACTGTATCGACCTCGTCCAGTTGATCGGCCGCCCGACGGGCCATGGCATTGGTGATACCCGGCGTCGCCCCTACGCCGGGTATGAAGATGATCCCCTTTTCCTTGGCCGCTGCGTCGTAATCCCACTGCTCTTCCTCAGTAGACACGTCCAGGCCGCTGACGCCCACCTCCACACAGGCCTTCGTCACCGCCAGGTCGTACTTCCAAGGCAGGCCATTGAGAATGACGTCGAAGCCACGAAAGGCGTCAACCAGGTCATCATACTTCTCGGCGTCGATCTCCAGGACCGCAACCCGGGGATCACCGATCTCGGCCACCAACCTCTCGGCCGCCGCTACGTTGTATTCGCCAATTACAATCTCATCAAAATCAGAATAGGTCACCAGGTCACGGGTGGAATGCTGGCAAACAGCCCCGGCGCCGCCCAAAGATAAGACTTTCACGGTATGCTCCTTTTGATTCTTGTTGCTTACACTTCCTTGTAACCAGGGGCCAGGCATGCATCCCTGATCACTGTTTCAGATCACGCTTCTTGCTACGCCGCCTGGGCCTTCTTCTGAATGCGCAGCAACTCCTGCTCCACGTCCTCGTCTAAAGGCAACGGCCGGTGCGTGGCCAGGATCCGGTCAATTTGCTCGTTGATTTCCTCAAGGAGACCCGGCCTGCCGGCCGCGTCCCATGACTCAAAGGCGTCGTGGACGCCCAGCTTGCTAATGTACCATTCGCCGCTTCGCATGCCCGCTCTGGTGGATCGCTGGCCCAGGAAATTCCCGCCTGGCCCCACCTGTTCGATCACATCGTCCAGCCATTTTTCTTCGTCGGTGACGATGCCTCGCCGGGCTTGCTTATACATCCGGAATATCTCGACGTCGATAAACAGTTGCTCCTGGCTTAGGATCATTGAGCCTCCGAGTAAACCCGGCCCGACCAGAATATCGGGCCAGGAAAGGGCCGGTAGAAAGCCGCCCATGCCCCGTTCATAGCCCGCCTGGATGCTGGGAACATGCTGATCGGTGCCCAGGCCCGAAGCCTCCACCGGCAAGCCATAGTATCGAGCCATCTCTGTCGCGGCCGCCCCGGTAAGAGCCGACTCAATCGCTCCTCCGCTATAAAGTCCAGATCGCGGATTGATGATGGCTAGGGCCGGCGCGTAAATGATCGGCGTCCCAGGCGATGCTGCTTGCAACAGACACAACATGGCCAGTACCTCGCAATTGCCCAATGTGGTCAGCGAGATCAGGCTGGCTGGAGCCGTGGCTCCCATCAACGGCATGGGCATGATGCCAACCGGAATATCCCAGCCCAGCAGAGCCAGATAGGCGTCGGTATACGGGCCATCGATGATCAACGGCGACTGGGGGCAAAGCAGGAATGACAGTGGGTGCTGCTGCCGAATCGTTTGTTTGTCGCCAAATATCACCTGCAGTACTTCCAGTAGCCATGGCGCTTGCTCTGGCGTCGAAATACCATCTTGTATATGCTTCGAGAAGTTGCTGAAGAGTCGGCGCCAGTACTTGATCAGATCCGCCATAGAGGTTGCGTCGTCTCGCTCGGGCAGCTCGACCATGCTCCAATATAGGCCAATCTCATCCAACGCGTCGATCAGCCGGGTCGTCTCCAGCCAATCAGAATAGGTGGCCGGCCGTCGCTCCTTTGTCTTTCGGTCCAGGACAAACATGGCTTCGCCGTCGATGAGCATGGTACAGTCGCTGCCATTCATCTGTAGATCCCAACCCGGCCGTCGCGCACCCAACACGAATTCCTTGGGCGCCAATCGTAAGGACTCTTCCACCAACGATCTCGGAAAGCGGACGATATGTGAATCCTCGTCGACTTCCGCACCGGCCTCCTTCAGGAAATGGCGTCCTTTCGCAGTGTCAACCCGGGCGCCTATCTTGGCCAGGATCCGCAGCGTACGCTCGTGGACTTGGGTCCGCTCATCTGCCGACAGTACCTGTAGCAACGTTCTCATGATCAATCCTTGTCAACATCTGCAAACCATCAGCTGCTGTCCCCGTACGCCGACATTCTGCGGCTTGAAGAATGCGTACTTGTTCCGCCCGCTTATCTGCCGCCACTGGTTCTGGATGATAATGGGCTGTAGCGCTGGATTAGACATCATTCTCACTTGCCTCGATCAGCAAGGTGCAGCTTTGTCAATTCGCCGTAACTCTCGATTCGGCGATCACGGAAGGGAAAGCAATAGCCGTCGCGGACCCGGTCAATGAAGGCCAGATCAATCGGGCAAATAAGCACTTCGTCCTGATCGTCAGCCGCTTGCGCCAATACCTTACCGTATGGATCAGAAACGAAACTGTGTCCCCAAAATTCGATCCCGTCTTTACCCTCCGCGTCTTCTTCAAATCCGACACGGTTGACGGCCGCCAGGTAGCAAGCATTGGCGACCGCATGGCCCTGCTGCACAATTTGCCAGGCGTGCTGGTATTCAGTGTCGGAAATCGACAGCTCTTCGGGTGTAAAGCCAATGGCGGTGGGGACAAAGATGATTTGGGCTCCACTCATAGCCGTAAGCCGCGCCGCTTCGGGAAACCACTGGTCCCAACAGATCAGTACCCCAATGTCGGCATACCGGGTATGGAAAGTCTTGTAGCCCAGGTCGCCGGGAGCGAAGTAGAACTTTTCGTAGTAAAGGGGGTCCTCGGGGATGTGCATTTTACGATATTTACCCAGGTAACGGCCGTCTGCATCGATGACCACGGCCGTGTTGTGGTAAAGGCCTTGGGCTCGCTTTTCGAAGAGGGCAGCGATGATCACTACTTCCAATTCGGCCGCCAACTGGCCCAGCTCTTGCACTGTCGAGCTGGCGGCGTTTACGGATTCGGCCAACACCAGATATGTCTTGTCTACCACCTGGCAAAAATAGCGCGACTTGAACAACTCCTGCAGACACACGATTTGCGCCCCTTGGTTGGCTGCATTCCGAATGCCTTGTTTCGCTTTTTCCAGGTTGGCAGCAACGTCGTCGCTGCACGACATCTGAATCAGGCCGAGCTGAACGATCTTCTCCATAAAACCACCTTCAGTAGGTAGTTACCTTTGGTGGGTAGCTACCTTTGGTAGGTAAGTTAGCCTTGATGAGTACGTCGAGTGGGCTGGGGCTGGGTTACGCAGCCGATGGCGCCACCGTCCTCAATGAGAGAAACGACGTCAATGCCAACGATTTCTCTGCCGGGAAACTGTTCGCCTATGATGGCTTTGGCCTGTTCGTCGTTGGCGTTGCCATACACCGGTACCAGTACCACGCCGTTCGCCGTGTAATAATTGGTGTAGACCCCGTCGGTCAGCGTAGTCACTCGCCAACCGATCTTGCTAGTAACCTGATGAACACCGCCCTTGGGGATGGGTAAGGGTGTTAGCGTCAGCGATTTTCCCGACTCGGTCGTAGCCTCTCGCAATGCCTCGTAAGCAGCCATGAACATCGGATAGCGGGGATCCGATTTGTCCTCGGTCCAGTTATATATAACGCTCGAGTCACCGGTGAAGCGGGCCACAATATCAACATGTGAGTCAGTGGTGTCGCCCCATGCTTCACATTCTCCTTGGCCCGCGCCGGGCAACCAGATGAAGTGATTGACGCCAAGATAATCAGAGAGCACTTTCTCGACTTCCTGCTTGCTCAGGCCAGGATTACGATTATGGTTGATGATAGAGCTATCCGTTGCCATGAAAGTGCCCCGGCCGTTGACCGATACCGATCCACCTTCCATCACCAATGGCGGCGTGAAGACGGGCAGGTCCAACCGTTCCCCCATCTGTTTCGTCACCTGTGCATCCAACGGATGATCGAACCGGCCGCCCCAACCGTTGAAATTCCAATCAGTGAGAGCCAGGCCGCCCTGATCGTCGACGATGAATATGGGGCCGTTGTCCCGCACCCACACGTCATCGGTCGGGATTACGTACAGGTCAATGTTCTGTTGACCAATGCCGAAGTAGGCCAGTAGATAGGCTATATGCTCCCGGTGTTGTTCATCATTGGCGATGATGTGAACCGTTTCATTGTTAGCCAAGGCAGCTGCCATTGCCAACCAGGTGCGCTCCAATTTCATTTGGTAACCGGCATAGATCCGATCGTGGGGCCACTGCAGCCAGGTGCCTTCATGCGTTTCCCATTCGGCCGCCAGGTAATAACCAAGCTCGCGTGGTGTAGACTCTGGTGTCATCGTTTCATTCAACGGTCGTTTAGGCCAGCGTTCCTAGAAACAGATGACAACAACTCATTGTCAACACGATTGCTACTCTTATCCTCTGCCCCTCCACCCCCCCGCTCGCATAGCGGCTGTTGCTGGGTGACACAATGAATAGCGCCGCCATCTTCTGTCAGGCTAACGGCGTCTATGGCGACGATTTCCCGAGTTGGAAACTGTTCGCCTATGATTCGTTTGGCCCGCTCGTCGTAGGCGTTGCCGAATACGGGCACCAATACCACACCGTTGGCGACCAGGTAGTTGCTGTAGGCAGCGTCGGTGTAACGAGACAGCCGCCACTGGCTATCACTGGCTACCTGATGAACGCCGTCCTTGGGTACCGGTAGGGGAACCAGCGTCAGAGGTTGGCCGGTTTCGGTCGATGCCGATTTCAATTCCTCTAGGTGTCTGGCAAACATGGGATAACGAGGGTCGGTTTGGTCGTCAGTCCAGTTGTACAATACCGTGGACTCATTGGTGAAACGGGCCACGATGTCGATATGGGAGTCGGTGGTGTCGCCCCACTTTTCGCACTCTCCTCGCCCGGCGCCGGTCAGCCAAATGAAATGGTAAACGCCCAGGTGTTGTTCTAATATCGCTTCGATCTGCGCCCGGCTGTTGCCCGGGTTGCGGTATGGGTCGACGATGGAGGAACGGGTGGCCATGAAGGCGCCCTGCCCATTCACTTCGACCGCGCCGCCCTCTAATACGAGTGGCGCGTCCACCACCGGAATATCTAGCATTTGGCCGATCTTCGCCGGTACTAGATCATCCAGATCGAATTCAAATCGATCCCCCCAGCCATTAAAACGCCAATTAGTGATGGCCAGATCGCCCTGGTCGTTTACTACGAAGACGGGGCCGTTATCTCGGACCCAAAGATCGTTGGTGGCGATGATGAACAGATCAACATTGTCGCGACCAATACCGAAATAATCTAGCTGCCGGGCAACATGATCTCGCTGGCGCTCACTGGCGACGATGACGTGGACGTTCTCATGCTGGTACAAGGCAGCGACCATCTTCAGCCAGGTGTACTCCTGCTTCATCTCGTAGCCCGGCTCGACCCGATTCCGGGGCCACTGCAGCCAGGTACCTTCGTGCGACTCCCATTCAGCTGGCATGGTGTAGTTGGCATTTGTCCCGGAGAGGGTCATTCAATCTTCTCCGCCTCTCGTTCGGCCGCTTCGAGAATACGATCCAGTTCAGCCAATACTTCCCCAGACAGTGGCTTGGGGTGATGGGTTTCGTCAAGCCGCTTGAATTCCTCCAGAGCCACATCTCGCGGATCGCGCGGTTTTCCTTGGTCGTCCTTCTGCCCAGTGAGGCGCGACAATCGAAAATCACGGATGTGGCGACGGGTATGTCTTTGTTTCAAAAAGTGACTGCGCGGACCGACGTCTTTGATAACATCCAGGGCCATATCGGCTTCGTCAAACTCAAACTCGCTAAATATGTCGAGGGCATGCTGACAGGCATCATGATCGAGCAGCAATTGTTCCGGCTGCAAGATCATCGATCCGTCCAGCAGGCCGAGGTAGCCACAAATCTCACTACCCGCTAGAGGAATCATTGCCGAGCCAAAACCGGTCTTGGTTCCTGATTGCCAACCGATGACGGCCGCGTCGCTACTGACACTTCCTCCGGTCAAGGCGGGCACATTCCAGGCGTGGGCCAGCTGAGTTGACATGATGCCCAAGGGCGCAGACATGTCACTGACATAACTACCGAACCGTGGATGCATCAGCGAGACCAATACAGAGTGGAAAACAGGCGCACCAGGATAAGCCAACTGCATCAATACCATGGCGCTGACGACTTCCGCATCGCCGGTGACTAATGCGCCCAGCGGCGTGGCCGGGGCAGTGGAGCCCATGGTCGTCATGGCCATAAAGCTGGTGGGGATGCCTGCTTCGGCATAGATCAGGGCGCACTCAATACCGTCCTGGTCTTGCGACAAGGGGGCAATAGTGCAAATATTAGCGCAGATAGGTGGTCTTTTCCGGCGCACTTCCTCACTGCCGGCCACCACCGTCGCCATTTCTACGATGTAGGGCGCCAATTGAGCGTAGGTCGTCGTGCCGCCGCGGACGTGTTTAAGGGTACTGGTCAAACCGGCGTGGCACTCGTGCAAGGGAGCGGTGCGGCCGTGATCCTGGGCGCTTACCAGGGGCCAGAAGAAACCGATCAGTGGCAAAGAGTCGCTCACCCTGGCCATCATGGCGACATCAGCCTTGCGAGACGGCCGTCGTTCGCGCGTCTCCAGATCGACCACGTGTACACCGCAACCATCAGTGCACAAATAAGATGAGCGGCCGTCAAGGAACATGTCAAATCGCTCTTCCCGGCCGCCCAAAACAAAGGAACGCGGCGCGGTGGACATCGCCTTGTCGACCAGGTCGGGCGATAAACGCACGATCTCCGTTGCCAAGTCGACATCCGCGCCATGATCAGCAAAAAGCTCCAGCGCCCGCGGTGATGGGAAATGGACGCCCACCTCTTGCAGCAATCGATATGTACCCGCCTGCACCTGTTTGATCTGCTCTGCTGACAGCACTTCAAGGCGTCGTTTGGTGTCGAAGGCGATGATATCGGGGGTTTCTGAATACATGCAGAATTCCTTTCTCTGGTTCCTGAGCGTAGTCTGGCTAGCGATGAGTATGGTTTATACTTGCTTGCCGATTTCTTGCTCGGCCGCCTCCAGGATCCGCGTCAATTCGGCCTGCTCTGCCTTTTCCAACGGCGGCGGCGCATGATTTTTCAATATCCAATCCACCTTCTCGCGCGCCACCGCCAGTGGATCCCTGTAGTTGTTCTGCGCGTCCAACTGCTGCGCCAGCGAGCGCTCCATCGCATGCGGCATGTGCCGCCGGGTGTGCTTTTGGGCCAGAAAATGACCGCCCGGCCCCACCTTCTCAATCACCTCCAGGGCCAGGGTGTCTGGATTGATATCCATGTTCATGAGCATGAACCGCGCCCGGTGGTAAATATCGTCGTCCAGTATGATGGATTCGGGATAGAGCAAGGTGTATGTCGCTCTTAAGCCGATGCCGGTCACGATTTCGGCCCCCGACAATCCAACCATCAGCGGATCCATGGCGATTTCGGCCGCCGCCTGCCAGGAACCAGGTTCGCTGCTATCGGTACCAAATGCGCCGCCCATCGCCGGCAATCCCCAATGATGAGCCATTTCGACCGGCGCGTAACTGGATAAGCCGTTGAGGGGATAGCCAACATATGCGGCCGTTCGCGGATCAGCCCAGGCGCGCATAATAGAGTGAAAGACGGGGGCGCCCGGCGCGACCAGTTGCATAAGCACAATGGCGCTGATGCACTCGGCGTCGGACATGACCAGCGCCCCAGGCAAAGTGGCCGGGGCCGTTGTGCCCAGCGTCGGCATCGCCAGAAATACGGCCGGTATCCCCGCCTCGGCCAGGAGCATTGCGCCCTCAATCGCCTCCCTATCCTGAATCAGTGGCGCGATGGTGCAGATGACCGCGGAGAATGGCGGCCGCCGGCGCATCTCTTCCCGACTACCGCTAATGACCTGGGCCATTTCCAATCCATAGCGAACCAGCGATGGACCAATGAGGGTCACGCTCTGGACATGTTTGATTGAATTGTTCCAGGAGGCGTCCAGTTCGTGCAACGGAGAGGTACGGCCGCAATCCTGGGCGCTCACCATTGTCCAGCAGAAGCCAATAGACGAGAGAAAGTCGGCCACCCGCGCCATACGAGCCACGTCTGCCTTATTGGAAGGACGCCGCTCTCGGGTCTCGAAGTCGATCGTCTCATGGCCGCAGCCATCGGTGGTGAAATACGAAACATTCCTTTCCAGGTTTAGGTCGAAGAGCGGATCTCGGGCGCCCAGGATTGGGTATCGCGGCACCGTCGCCAGCGACTGTCTGACCAGGTCCGGCGGCAGCTTAACAATTTGTGTTTCCCGATCGACCTTCGCTCCATGGTCGGCAAGGACCCCCAAGGCTTTTTCTGACGGGAAACGCACGCCGACGTTTTCCAGGATGTTGAGAGTGGCTTCTTGCAACTGGTCCAGCTGCTCATGATCAAGGCACTGGACAGTGAAGTCGGGCCTTAGAGGTTCAATAGGTGGACGTTCGGCCGCTGCCATTTGTTTCTCCTCCTATGTATTAGTCATCTGGTGTTGAAC
Organism: Promineifilaceae bacterium (SeqCode); assembly: GCA_041570195.1. Classification (GTDB taxonomy): domain Bacteria; phylum Chloroflexota; class Anaerolineae; order Promineifilales; family Promineifilaceae; genus UBA11865. Next base: position 47,197 of record JBFFWQ010000020.1, read on the forward strand.
CAGTGACCAATCACGCTTTGTTGTTATCTACCCTTGCGGCAGTTGAGCGACCGCGTGACTGGAAACTCAGTGTCCGTTCACGCAGTAGCTAGAATACCTTGTAAGGATCGAAGGCGTCGCGCAACGCGTCGCCGATGTAATTGATTGAAATAACGGCCAAGAAGATCATCAGGCCGGGAAAGATGGCTAGCCACGGGTGCCTGGTCATGTGCTGCTGGGCGTTGCTCAACAGGTTGCCCCAACTGGGCGTCGGCGGCTGGATTCCAAAACCCAGGAAACTCAAACCCGATTCCAGCATGATGGCATACCCTAGCGCCAGAGTTGACTGGACGATGATCGGGCTTATGGCGTTGGGCAGAATATGGCGGCCCATGATCCTGAGATTAGGCGCGCCCATAGCGTGGGCAGCCTCGACAAACTCCATCTCGCGGATCGAAAGATAGGAGGCCCTCAACAGGCGAGCCACCGTCATCCAGGAAAGTATGCCGATCACAAGGGCGATGGTCATCACGCTATTCCTCTCAAATAGCGGCAATTCCACTTCACGCATAATTGCGCTTAGCAAGATCAGGACCAGCAGCGTCGGCAGCGTCAGGGCGACATCGGTGATGCGCATTAATGCGTTGTCTATCGATCCGCCGAAGTAACCGGCCGCTGCGCCTATAGGCATGCCGATGACCAGCGTGATGACCACGACCATGAACGCCACCACCAAAGAGATGCGCCCGCCATAGAGAACTCGGGTGAGCATATCCCGCCCTAATTGATCGGTTCCCATTGGATGCTCCAAGGAAGGAGGCTGCAAGCGGCTGGCCATGTCCGACGCTTCTGGATCATAGGGCGAGAAAGAGACCAGGATGACGCCCAGCACTAGCGTCAGCAAAACGGCCGTGCTGATGATTGCGGCCGGATGCCGGCGGAACCGTTTCCAGACTATGGCTGTCATGCTCTCAGCCACAGGCGCCAAATTGGCCGATTCAGCGTCAAGCTCGGTCAACTCTGGTCTAGCGGGGACCGTGCTCTCACTTGGTGGGCCGTCGATCACCATACTCTCCTAACTTTCTAGTCGTAGCGATTTCCTAATCGTAGCGCACCCGCGGATCTAGAAACGCATAACCCAGATCCGCCAGTAGGTTGCAAATGAAAACGAGACCGGCGCCAATAATTAGGACCGCCATTAACACAGGATAGTCGCGGCCGGTGGCCGCCTGATAGTAAAGCCGGCCCATCCCCGGCCACGAGAACAGCAATTCCACATAGATTGTGCCGGCAAAGATATAAGGGATATCAAGGGCAAACATCGTAATCAAAGGGATGGCCGCGTTTTTGAGCGCGTGATGGTATCTGACCGTCCTTTCCCGCAGACCCTTGGCCCGCGCCGCCCGCACATAGTCCCGATGGACCACATCCAACATACTTGAACGTAGAAAACGAGAGTACCAGGCGACCCAACCGACCATGCCCATAGTCACCGGAAGAATCAGGTGTTTGGCCCTGTCCCAGATTGAAAACTCCTCACCTAATGATTGCATGCCTCCAGCGGGCAAAAAAGGCTCCCCGGTGAAAGGATTCTCTAACCAGACGTAAAAGATCAGTATCAAAAGCAGACCTAGCCAGAACTCAGGGATGGATTGCCCCATAAATGAAAGAGTGGTCACAGTGATGTCGAAGGGTGAATATTGCTTGACGGCCGACAAGATCCCGATTGGGATCGAAATGAGGAATACCAGGACAAGCGTGATGCCAACCAGGTAGACTGTATTTAGTAGACGATCGCCGATCTCTTCCGTGACCGGCCGGCGCGTCTGATAGGAAAAGCCGAAATCTCCCCGTAGGATGCCGCGCCGGGTCCCATAACTTTCGTCGATACCATCGCCATCGGCATCAACTTCCATCCAGTCATTGCCGACCAGCCAGATCAGGTACTGAAGCGGCAGGGGCTGATCGAGTCCGAATTGGCGCTTGAGAATCTCAGCTTTTTCCGGACGGATGCGCCGTGACCTGCCCTGCCCGGCCAACGGGCCGCCCGGCACGATGTTAACCAGCGCAAACATGATGATGCTCAGGATAAAGAGCATCGGAATCATTTGTAGTAATCGTCTGATTACGTACTGAACCACATCACCCTCTGGCGATCGGAATCTGGATTGAGCAAGGCGCGGACGTCACAATGGCTCGCAAGTCCGATCCGCGCCTTGCCTACTAGTCGCATTCGATAACTTGAGCAGGGGCGTTGCCCTGCTGTTCGTATCGCTTACTCCGATACCGTCCAGTCAGCCACGTTCCAGGTATGCGTATCGTTGACCGTTGCCTGCAAGCCTTGTAGCCGTGCGGAATGACCGGAAGCGTCAAAGGCCGTGAACAGCATTATCTGGGGCAGCTCTTCGTCAAGAATCTGAGCGATATCACAGAACAGTTCCTTCCGATACTCCTCGTCCAGGGTATAGGCCTCGTCCAAAAGGGCATCGAAGTCCTCGTTGTACCAGCGTTGAACATTCCAGCCATAGTCGGGTTCGGCTGCTTCGGAGTAGTAGAAATTCCACAATTCCCAGTCAGTGGGATCGATGCCTGGATAGCCATCATCCCACATGTTAATGTCGTAATTGCCGGTCTGCTCGAGGCCGCCATCCTCGAAACCGGACCACATTGTGGTTCCTTCAACCATGGAGAGCTCCGTGTCAATGCCAACGTCGCGCCAGTTTTCGGCAATCAGCTGCTGGGCGAGCTCAAGTTCTTCGCCGTACTCGGCATAGATCATGAACTCCATGGACATTGGGTATCCTTCCTCAGCGCCGGTCGCACAGCCATGGCATTCGCGAATGCCATCGCCATCTTCGTCGATCCAACCGGCTTCCTCCAACAGTGCGGCCGCGCCTTCGGGATCGTAGGCCGGCCTGGGAATCTCACACGCATAGGGCGGGCGGAACATCTCCGTCCACTGCGGCTTGGAATAGCCAAGGAAGATATCCTCCGTGATGGTATCCACATCAATGGCCATACGCAGGGCCTGCCGGACATTCACATCCGACAGGATTGGATGAGGATACGCCTCCGAATCTATTTCTCCTTTGGCTGCCAGGTTTGGAACCAATCGCATCACCCAGCGCTCGCTGGGGGCGAAGGAGACTTCCACGTTGTCAGCATTCTTGTATGCTTCCGCGTCGCTTTCCGTTGGCCAGATCTGCACGTCGGCATCGCCTTCCAGCATCAATTGTTGCGCCACCGACGATTCAGGCACGATTCGGACAAAGATCTTGTCGATACCCGGTTTACCCTCCTCGTGGTAGTCGGGGTTGCGAACAAAAGTGATGTGGTCGCCGGTTTCCCACTCTTCGAGCAAGTAGGGTCCGTTGCTCAGTGGTTCGCGGTTGCAGTCCCAAGACAAGAAGCCTTGCGAGGCGTCACAATAGTGTGCCGGCCAAACGCCAAAATCTTCGGACCCAAATTGAAGCAAGTAGTTGGGGAAGACGCTATTGTAATGGACGATCATGGTATGATCGTCAACTTTCTCTATGCTGTCGGTGTAGTCTATACCATCGGACCACGTGCCCAGTTCAGGATCGCCGATGGCATCCCAGGTGAAGATCACATCGTCGACGGTAACCGGTTCACCGTCGGACCAGAAGACATCATCCCGTAGCTTCCAGGTGACATCCATGGTCCAGTTCTCTTCGTCAAAGACAACGCCGCCGTTTTCGATGGTTGGCAGTTCGGCTGCCAATTCGGGAAAGATATTACCTTCGGCATCCAGATCGGTCAGGCCCATCATGACCAACTCCATCAACATCTGAGAGTAACCGGTGTCGGCTGCATAGGCGTTGAAGCCAGCCGGATCCTCAGGAATGATGATGGTGATGCTGGATTCTTCCATCACTTCGGCTGGTTCTTCGGCCGTCTCTTCAGCTGGTGCTTCGGTCGCCTCTTCTTGACTGACATCAGCCGGCTCAGATGCATCCGTCGCTTCGTCGTCGCCAGAGCCACAAGCTACTGCCAGCAGGCTAATGACAACCAGCAAGCTAATAAGTAACCAGAATTCTTGTTTCTTCATTCCTTTTTTCCTCCCTTAAAATTTCCACGGTCAAAGAAAGTTATTTGGTGAACAAAACAATCGCACCACCTCCTAAAAAGGCTTTGGATGGCTGGCGGGATGATGCGCTGACCGCCAGACCGTATTCGCCGGCTAAGCCGGCGCGTCAATTAGTCGATAGGCTAGATCAATTGCGCTAATAGCGTCTTCAGCGTAACCATCAGCGCCGATCTGGTCGGCCCAGCTCTGAGTCACTGGCGCGCCGCCGACCATTATCTTCACTTGCTCGCGCAGGCCCGCTTCTTTGAGGGCATCTATAATCGTCTGTTGCTCTCGCATGGTCGTCGTCAACAGGGCCGACATACCTACCAATTCGGCGTTCGTTTCTTTTATCGCCGCGATAAAGTCTTCGGCCGTCTGGTCGATACCCACATCGGTAACCTGAAATCCATTGGCCGTGAGCATGGTGCCGACAAGCGTCTTGCCAATTTCGTGCAGATCGCCCTTGACAGTGCCCAAGACGACGCGGCCGACTACCTCTCGTTCCTGGCTATCCAGCAAGGCCGGCTCCAAGATCTCCAGGGCCGACTTCATAGCCTCGCCTGCCAGGATAAGGTCGGGCAGATAAGCATCACCGCAGGAGAAGGACTCGCCGACCCGGGTGATGCCAGGCGTAAGACCTTCGTTAATAGCTTTGAGCGGATCGAGTCCCTCATCCAATGCTTGCTGGGCCAGTGCGGCCGCATCCTCCGGTTCGCCAAGTTCCACCGATTCAGCCAACTTGCCGAGAATTTCACTTTCTGTCATAAGAGTCTCCTTTCTCCTCGAAAATGCGTTGCGTTGCCCAACACGGCCAAGCGAGGCTTGGCCGTGTTGGCTACCTGATACTCAAAAATGGAAGCCTGGAACGTGTCGATGCATGATCCGTTCCAATTCAGCCTCCACCGAAGGCGGCAGGGGGGGCGGGATGTGTTCGTCCAGGATCCGCCGGGCCTTATCCCGGCAGATTTGTTCGATTGACTGACCCTTGGCTTTCCAGGTTTCGTAACTGTCGCGGCTGAGGATGCCAGGAAGCCAATGTTCGCCAAATGTGCGGCGAGTATGTTTGGCTTTGAGGAAGTTGCCACGCGGTGTATTGGTCTTGATGAGAGCCACTTCCTCGTCCAGGTCATGCCTGGTAATACCCTGGATCATCCGGCGTAGTCCGGCGATCATCTCATCATCCAGCACCATCTGTAGGTAGGAAATCGTATTGCCGGCGTCAGCGGCGCCTACACCATAGATGATGTTCGCTCTTTCTTGCAGAAGCGGAACGGCCGTCACGGCCTTCTCGAAACCGGCTTGCGCATCCAACTCTTTGGCATCAGAAGACAACCCACCGCACATGGATGGCAGCCCATAGTAGTTGGCCATCATGGCCGCGCCGCTGTTGATCATGCCCCGCTCGGGCGCGCCCAAAGGTAACAGACCGGTGCGCATATCAAGAACCGCCGAAACACTGCCATATAACAGTGGCGTGCCCGGATAGAGCGTCTGCAGCGCCACAATCCAGGCCAGGATTTCCGTGTTGATGACTACCAGTTCACCCAGTAACGTCGCCGGAGCCGAAGCGCCGCCCATGGCCATACTTAGCAAGGTGACGGGCACCCCGTGTTCGGCCCAGCGAAACATGCACTTGATGTTCTCTGGCGTGAAGTAGCTGGGACTGATTGGACAATAGAGTGTGGCGAAATTGGGATGAGCCCGGAAGGCATCTTCGCCGCCGGCAACCGCGGCCAACATCTCGACCGCGGCATCCACCCGATCCGGCGACAATGTGCGGTGAACGATCGGCTTATCGGTATTTCGGAGCAACTCCGCGATCTCAACCAGATCCGAACAATCGCCCTGGTCGATGGCGGTCACGGTGGGTCGAACGATGTCTATCTGCGGTAAGGCGTCCTGCAGCGTCACCAACTGGCGCACATCTCGTCGCGTAGCAGGGCGGTGTTTGTCGGTATCCAGATCGAATACGTTGACGGGCGTGCCGGCGCCCATAAAACAGCTATGTTGCCTGTATGGAACAGCCGTTGTACCTGCCCGATCGTACAGTTCAACGTCGTGGTTGAGACCATCTAGCGCATCCCTTAGTAGATCCGGCGTCACCCGAACCATCTGCGAGTCGTAATCAACCGGGAAGCCGGCACGCTGTAGCCGGGTCAGGGCGGCCGGTTCAGGCACACAAAAACCAACGTCATAAAGGATTTCGGCCGACCTTTCATGGACTGAGTCGGCAAGGAGATTCGTCCGCTGGTCCTTCGTTTGAGTCACGTTTCTTAGCTCGTTATGCTCTTGTCACCTGTCGAAACCGTTGATTGGAGATGCGCCACTAAGTCTGTGCTGGATCGGTGACACCGACTCAACTCATATGATAGGTGCGCGTGTTGGAATTGTTTAGAGACAAACTTCCTGAATCAAGGATGACATTCGTCATAAGATGAACCTTATATTTGCGAAGTCATTGCTACTAACTCTATTCTTGTCCCGACAGACTACAAGCCACGACGAAGACGATGGCTGACCAGTGCTTTGGACGATTGTTCAAGAACGCACCCGCTTGTTCTGCGGATCATACAGGGGGCGCAGAGACGCCCGCGCCGGGTAACGTTGACTGGCGATCTCTATCTCGTACCGGCCGTCCTTAACAAAGTCGACCGTCACACCGCCTTCTTTCTCCACTGCACCCAGGCCAACCGACCCGCCAAGAGTGTGACCATACCCTCCGGCCCTGATATAGCCGACCCGAACCCCATCGCGAATGATCGTCTCACCGCCATGCAGCAGCGGCTGGGGATCTTCTAGGAGGAATTGAACCAGCCGCTGTTCCAGGATCCCGCTTTCCTTCTGGCGCAACAGCGCATCTCTACCGATGAATCCTCCGGGCTTCTCAAAATCAACGAAGTAACCCAGTCCCGCCTCAAGCGCTGTGTCCATATTGTCGATATCGTTACCGTAATCACGGTAGCCCTTCTCCAGGCGTAGCGTGTCCAGAGCATTGAGGCCAGCGTGTTTCAAGCCTACTGCTCCACCTGCCTCCACGAGCATGTCATAGACGTGGAGCGTAAACTCAGTCGGCACATAGAGTTCCCAGCCTAATTCGCCCACATAGGACAGGCGCAAGGCTTTGACTAGCGCATATCCCATATCGATCTCCCGCATTGTGCGGAAGGGAAAGGCTTCATTGGACACATCCGCAGTGGTTAGCCCACCTAGCAGTTGGCGAGATTTTGGCCCCTGGATGCTAATGATAGTGTAACTCGAGGACACATCGGTGATAAAGACGTGAGCATCAGCCGGAATGTGCCGTTTGAGCCACGTTTCGACGTGAATGTGATTGGCGGGCGACAGAACCACCATGAAGTTGTCCTCGGCCAAACGAGTCACTGTTAGATCAGCCTCGATCATCCCGCGTTCATTCAACCACTGGGTATAGACGCAACGGCCGACTGGCACAGATACATTATTGGCGCAAATTCGATTGAGGTATTTTTCTGCATCCCGGCCCTGGACAAGGATCTTGGACATCAGCGTCAGGTCCATGAGTACAACGCCTTCGCGGGCAGCCTTGTGCTCGGCCGCCGCGTATTCAAACCAGTTCTGTCTTCTCCACGAATATTCGACCTTGGGTTCCACTCCTTCCGGCGCAAACCATTCAGGGTACTCCCAGCCGCTATATTCGAAAAAGCACGCTCCGGCGTCTGCCAGGCGGTCGTGCAGGGTTGACTTGCAGGCATTCCGAGCCGTAGCAACTTGGTAGTTGGGCCAGGTCGTAAACATCAAGCCCAGGATTTCAATGGTCCGATCGTACAAGTATTTCGGATTATTCTGAAAACGCGAAAAACGCTCGATGTTGATCTCGCCGACGTCGACGGACGGCAAACCATCTACAATCCAGTTGGCCATGACCTGACCTGCTCCGCCTCCGAGCAAGATGCCCAATGAGTTGAAGCCCGCAGCGACGTAATAATTCTTCAGCTCTGGCGCTTCGCCCATCAAGGGACCCAAATCAGGCGTAAAGCTCTCCGGCCCGCAGAAAAGCATCTTGATACCGGTATTCTTGGACACCGGGATGCGATCCATTACCTTCTCAAGATAGGGCATCATCCGATCCCAATCTGGCGGCAGTTCACCAAAGGTGAAGTCATGCGGGATGCCATCCATTCCCCAGGGGCCAGCTACCGGCTCAAACACGCCTAGTAAGAGTCCACCATGCTCCTCACGATAGTAGGCATAAGCGGAAGATTCTTCGACGATCGGTAGATCTCGATGCACTCCCTCTATCGGTTCAGTAATCAAGTAGTAGTGCTCGGCCGCATGAAGCGGTACATTTACGCCAGCCAATTTCCCTACTTCCCGGGCCCACATGCCGGCGCAGTTGACGACATATTCGGCTTCGATATCGCCTCTGGTGGTCACCACGCCAGTCACCCGCCCATGCTTCTTCCTAATTCCGGTAACGCTCGTATCTTCCAGGATACGGGCGCCACCCATTCGGGCTCCTTTGGCCAGGGACATGGTGAAGTCAACGGGATTGGCGCGGCCGTCTTGCGGCGTATAAATGCCGCCGCAGATATCGTCAGTGTACAGCAGCGGCCACATATCTTTGATTTCAGAGACAGACACTTCTTCGATATCAATGCCAAAACCGCGCCCGAAATCCAGCGCCCGACGAATTCCGTGCAACTCTTCCTCGCTGCAGGCGAGTTCAAGATGGCCGATAGGCCTGAAGCCCGTGTCCTGGCCGGTTTCTTCCCCCAGCCGGCCGCAAAGCTCCACCGTATACTTGGCCATCTCTATCGACGTTTCGGTCCTGAAGCCGCCGCTGCTTACCAATCCTGCTGCATGCCAGGTGGTTCCGGCCGTCAATTGGGCCCGTTCAAGCAGCACGACGTCCCGCCAGCCAAGTTTGGTTAAATGGTAGGCGACGCTACAACCTATCACGCCCCCGCCTATGATCACGACCTGAGCGTGGGTAGGAAAGGAATCGCTAGCGCCTTTCGCCAATTGGCCATTACTCATTTTTTACTCCTGTGTTCGCCGAATTTTATGCTGGTCAGCCTGCTACTCTCGCGCCCAGTCCGAGCTCCTTTGCTTGCCGGTAGACCGACGGCAAAATAGCAGCATACTCGCCCCAGATCCCTAGGGCGATGTAGAGGATGATTTCCTCCTGAGACTCGCGACCGGCCGCCTTTCCGGCAATGATGTCCGGCCATTCGGCGTAGACATCGTCCGCGCTCAATTTGCCGGCCTGGATAAGTTCGACCAGCTCCGGAACGCGATAGCTAACGTATGCCCAGCGGTCGACGACCAACTTGTCGGCTTTCAGCAGCAAGTCCAGCGCAACTTCCTGGTAAGAACCCATGCGGGCGATGAAAGCGCCCGGCTTAAGCCAGGGTGCTTCGACATTCACCGCACTACCTGTGGTCACCGTCACGATCAGGTCCGAATCGCGCACGGCTGCTTCCGGTGAATCGGGCGTCACAATGGATAGCCCTGTAGCGTTCGCTAATTCGCTGGCGAACTTTTCGGCGACCCCAGGAATCACGTCCACGACGCGCACCTCATCCAAGTCAAATACCTCGTTGAAGCACAAAAGATGCGTCCTTCCCAATCCGCCGGCCCCGAAGATAGTCATCACCCGGCTATCGGAGCGAGACAGATATTTCGCCGTCACGGCCGTCGAAGCGCCGGTCTTCATGGCCGTGATCCAATTCGCTTCCATGATGCAGGCCGGCAAACCTGTGTCAGCATCAAAAAGGAACACCATCGAATCGGTGACTGGCAAGCCCTTTGCCTGATTGCCCTCGAAGAAACTGAAGCTCTTTACATAGGCATATTCTTCGCCAGCCAAATAGCCAGAGAAAGGCTTAAGGAAACCCCCATCACCTACATTCATGTAGAACTTGTCCCCTGCCACCTGCCCTAGCCCATCGGCCTTAATCCCTTTCTCTGCCAGGTGAACTGCCTTTTTGGCCGTCATACATTGAGCCACTTCGTCTTCTGTCAGATAGAGAATATCTCTCGGAATCATGTTTTCCGTTCCTTTCAGACTTCATAATGGCGGTCGGCCGCCGTCAGCGCCTGATCCAACATTGCTAGGCCTTCCCCTATTTGCTCTTCGTTGACGACCAAAGGCGGCGCGCAGAAGATCCAGTCCCATTTCACAATAGTGTTCATTCCCTGTTCCCTGAGAATGACCGCAGCTTCGCGCATGGCCTTGTTGGCCGGCCGGTTCCAGCCACTCATTGTCTCGCGCGTATCGCGGTTCTTCACCAACGCTATCAGCTGTAGCAACCCTATCCCGTGAACCTCGCCACAGTGCGATGTCGTTCTACTAGATCCATCAAGCCACTACGAAAAACCTTACCCATTTCCCGTGCCCGCTCGATCAGCTTGTCTTGGCGATACACTTCGGTATTGGCAATAGCAGCGGCGCAAGAAAGCGATGGTGAAAAAGCTCTTGCTGAGACCGGCCGGTGCTATTTCATGCAGCAGTTCACCCAATCACGCTCGTGGCTCCGTGGCGATCCCGGGATGGGCATGTCCTATGCTGGCCACCTGCTCCTGGATGGCCTTGATCACATAAGGATGCCCGTGGCCTACGTTCACGTTGATCAGTTGGGACGACCAATCAAGATACTGTTTACCGTCCGCATCCCAGAAGTAGACCCCCTCAGCCCGGGCTATGGAGATCGGATTACAGGCGCTTTGGGCCGTCCAACTGGACAAGGTATGGGCCTTATTGCGCGCTACCAACTCAGCATGGTCTGAGGCCATAAAACACGCTCCGTAAAGTGACGCGACCGCTTAGACCTGGCACAATAGTCTACGACGGTCACAGGTCACTAAAGTCGAATTTAAAGGGTCAGGCTGCAGCCATAGCGCCAATATACGGATTGGCACGCCAGTCTAAAATTGTCGCGACCATTCCTTCGGCCAGCGTTCCACCACCACCTTGGTCTGGGTGAAGAACTCCACGGCATGCTTACCCTGGCCGTGTAGAGTACCAAAGAAGCTCTCCTTCCAGCCGCTAAAAGGAAAGAAAGCCATCGGGGCGGCCACGCCCACATTGATGCCGATATTGCCAGCGTCAACTTCGTAACGGAATTGGCGGGCGGCCGCGCCACTGCTGGTGAATAAACAGGCCATATTGCCATACTGGCCACTATTGACGTATTTGATCGCTTCGTCAATCGTGTTGACGTGAATCAAGCTCAATACCGGGCCAAAGATCTCGGTTTTGGCGATTGACCCGGCCGGGTCGACGTTCTGTAAGACAGTGGGACGCACAAAGCTGCCGTCTTCGTAACCGGGAATGGCCGGCGAACGGCCGTCCACCACGGCCGTGGCCCCGTATTCAACCCCTTGCGCGATCAGGCCTTCAATGCGCTTCATACTGGCCTGGTTGATCACTGGCCCCATCTGTACGCTTTCATCAAGACCATAACCTACCACCCGTGAATCGGCCGCGTCCGCTATCGATTCGGTGAAGGTGCGGCGAGCGTCGCCAACAGTAATTGCTAGGGAGGCTGCCAGGCACCGTTGACCGGCGCAACCAAAAGCGGAATCGGCCGCGATCCGGGTCGTCATGTCCATATCGGCATCCGGCAGCACAATGATCGGGTTCTTGGCCCCGCCTTGCGCTTGTACCCGTTTGCCATTGGCCGACCCGCGGCTATAGACATATTTGGCAACCGGCGTGGAACCTACAAAACTGATACCTCTAATCACCGGGTGATCCAGGATGGCGTCGACTGCTTCTTTCGCGCCATTAACCATGTTGACCACGCCGGCGGGGAATTCCGCCTGTTCCAGCAGTTGAAATATCTTGTGCATCGTCAGCGGCACTTTCTCTGACGGTTTGACGATGTAGGTATTACCGCAGGCCAGCGCATAGGGCATGAACCAAAAGGCGATCATGCCGGGGAAGTTGAACGGGGCGATGGCGGCGCACACGCCAACCGGCTGCCGGATCATCAACTCGTCAATGCCCGGAGCGATATCTTCCGAAATATCCCCTTGCATCAACATCGGAATGCCGCAGGCAACTTCTACGTTTTCAACCGCCCGCCGCATTTCTCCCCTGGATTCGCCGATCGTCTTGCCACATTCCATGGTGATGGTGCGGGCGATGTCTTCGAAATTATCTTCCAGCAGGTATTTCAGTTTGAACAGGTGTTGGATGCGCTCTGCGGCCGGCGTACGTCGCCATGCGTCGTATGCGTTGGCCGCCGCTTGGGCAGCCTGATCTACTTCTGACGCAGGCGAAAGGGGCACTTGTCCCAAGACGTCGTTGGTGGCCGGGTTAACCACATCCAAGTATTCGGCCGCTGACGATTGCTGCCATTCACCATTGATATAGTTGAGTAATCGGCCGTTTGCTGTCATTCCCTTACCTCTCCCAATTGACTAATTCTTGCCCAGAGCCAGTTTCAAACCATCTTCAAAGGCTTGCAGAGTTTCCGCGGCATCTTCCTCTGTATGGTCGGCGCACAGGAAGTATGGTTCAAATCCGTCGGGGTCAGGCATGACGCCGTGATCAATCATGTAGCTGGTGATTGCCTCGTAAAGATCCCAATCTGCTTCAAACAGGTCGCGCCAATCTCTGGGTTGCGTATCTGTGAAAGTGATGCCGAACATGCCTGGCACGCCGTTTATGAAATGCGGGACGCCGTGACGATTGAGGATTTCGCCGATCCCTTCGATAAGCCTGCCGCCAACTTTGTTTATCTGGGCAAACACCTTGCCCGTCTGGATATACTCGAGGGTGGCGTCGGCCGCCGCCGTGGACACGACATTGCCGGTATACGTACCGCCTTGAAACACCTTGCCCGGCCGTATCGACATCATCACCTCTTTCTTGCCACCGAAAGCGGCGATTGGATAGCCATTGCCCATGGCTTTGGCGAACGTCGAGATATCGGGCAGTACACCGAAGTATTCGCCGGCGCCTCCCGGGGCGAGACGGAAACCCGTCTTAACCTCGTCAAAGATGAGCACAATTCCGTACTGGTCGCACTGTGCGCGGAGGAATTCGAGGTAACCGGGCTGTGGCATCAATCCAGCGCCATTGCCCAAGACAGGTTCCACGATGATGGCGGCGATCTCTTCGCCGCGCCTCTGTAGAATGTCGCCCAGGACCTCGACGTCATTCCAAGGACATAATTGGATCAGATCCCGCATGACCTCTGGGATTCCAATGCTCTGTTTATAGGCCCGGGGACGTTGGCGATCGCCCACCTTATCGATATTGCCGCTCGCGGTGGACCAAAGGACGTAATCGTGGGCCCCATGGTAGCAGCCTTCAAATTTCAGTACGATATCCCGACCGGTGTGACCACGTGCCAATCGGATGGCATGCATCGTACATTCCGAGCCGGTGTTCGACAGGCGCACCATCTCGACGCCCGGGCACATTTCGACGATTCTTTCGGCAACTTTCACCTCATAACGCTGGGTGGCGGCGAAACTGAGGCCATGATCGATCGCTTCTTTGACCCGGCTGTTGACGAACGGGTCCGCATGTCCAAGGATGACAGGGCCATAACCGAGGCGATAATCAATGTACCGTTTTCCATCAAAATCATAGACGTAGCCATCGCGAGCATCCGCTACGACAAGCGTCTGATCGTCTCCCGAGTATCGGAAATTGGAGTTAACGCCGTAGGGGATTACTTTTAGCGCTCGTTCAAAGAACTCATGAGATTTTGCTCCATGTTGTGGCATTGTGAACTCCTCTTTGTTGCGAAAAAGGCAACATAACTGAACAGTAATCTGAGAAAAGCGATCTGCTGGCGACTATGTACAGAAACATCTGGGAAAAAGCAGATCCAATTATAAGAACCGGTCTCGTAGATTGCGATATTCGTAATACAATAGCATATTCTATTTGATTTTCGCAAATATCATCGGTATAATACTGAATAATCGCAACTAGGGCAAATCAAATTATGGATGCACTGGACCGTTCAATCGTCGCCCTCCTACAAGAGGACGGCCGCATACGCTACACCGAGATCGCCAAAGCCCTGGACGTTACCGAAGGGACAGTACGTAATCGTGTGGCGAAACTTCTCGAGAATCAGACTATCCAGATTATCGGCGTCCTTGATCCCCACCGCATGGGCTACAATGCGCCGGCAATTATCGGGGTCTCGATTCAGCCACCTCTTTTAGAAGAGGCGGCGGCCGAGATCGCCTCTATGCCGGAAGTCAGTTACCTAATTATGGTTGCCGGGGAATACGACCTGATCGTGGAGGTATTCTGTCGCGACCGGGAACACCTGACCGCCTTTCTTAAAGATAGACTGCTCCAAGTTGCCGGTGTGCAGCGGGCCCAGACCTCATTCATTCTGCACACTTACAAGGTTGCCCACGGGGCGAAAACCGTGCTGACACGGAGTTTGGCGGCAGCTGACGGCTGAATTGGTGGCATAGAGAGAGGCCTTTCGGCCTAATCGGGCGCTGCCCCCGAAAGGAGTGACAGACATGACCCTCAATGAGAAAAGGCGCCTGCTAGAATCACTGACCCAAATGCACTCCGCTACTCGCGAAACGCTGGAAGGGATCGATCTTGAGCTCCCCGTCTATCAAGACTCGGGTTGGCGAATCAGGGACATTATTGGACATATCGCCACCTGGGATCGCCAGGTAGCCATGTCCTTGCGCGCTTTCCGAGTCGGGCAAGAATATGCCCTGCCGGATCATGATGAGGCCGTATTTAATGAGCAAGACATCTTGAACCAGCAAGATTTGACGGCTCA
>JBFFWQ010000021.1:0-61665 GCA_041570195.1 Promineifilaceae bacterium (SeqCode)
CGGTCTGGCGCTCAATGGCTGGAAGAGGGTGCTCGTTGGGTCGCCAAGGCCCGCGCCGTTTGGCTCAGTGGCACCTGGCAAGACGTCATCACTGATTATGATGCCTTACCTTTTGCCATCTAACGGGTTTTTACTGCTCCCTGCCCTATTGACCCTATTGTGACGCGTTTGGGCGCGAGTTCGTAATCGGAGGCGGAGTTGCATGTGTTGGATCGGGTGGCAGATCCACATTCTGTTGCCGAAACTACATAAACAGTTGGCTATCATAGGCCAAGGTGGGCTACCCTCCTCTGTTGCGGGAGTTGCAGGCTGCCAATCTCCGCCTTGATGAATATTCGCTCGTTACCCGGTAGGCCCCGCACAAGGCTGTTTCGACCTGGTCTCTGTCGTCAATACTTCCCGATGCCCTGGATCTTGAGCCGTCTTTTACTCAATTCTTAGCCAGGGTTGTGACTATTATTAGGTCTTGGAGCTTACCGGGGTCAGTAGCCTACTTCGTCAGCCAGTCAAGGTTGCTTTACCGTCGGCCCCAGTCGGGAGGAGGAAAGAGGCACAAGGACCATTAGATATCCCTCTGTCTGCTATAGTCTGACAGTTGTATAATAGATGTAGTTACGTTGGAGGCAGTAGCCAGGCATCCTCCAGATGCCTTTTTCTTCTGTAGCACAATGACAATCTGATGAAATGGCCGCCCTTCATCCGGGGCAAACTGAAGATTCTAATTGATGGGCAAGCAACTTTCACATCTTCCCCAATTCATGGGTAGCCGCGTGCGCCGGCGCGAAGATCCGGCCCTCGTTATCGGACAGGCCAAATTTACGGCCGACTTTCGCCTCGAGGATACGCTTCACCTTGCTTTCGTCCGCAGCTCACACGCCCACGCCAGGATTCTAGGAATTGATAGCAGTGAAGCCCAATCAATCCCCGGCGTAGTGGCTGTCTTCAGTGGCAATGACATTAATCCCAACCTTGCCGGTACGGTGCCCAGCGGCACGGACGTTGCCAAACCACCATATTCCGAAGGCAAAGAGCCATCCCGGCCGGTTCTTGCAAATGGTAAAGTACGCTTCGCCGGTGAACCTGTCGCGGTTGTTGTCGCTACAAGCGCGGCCGTGGCCGCTGACGCTCTCGAAACCATCTTCGTAGAGTACGAGCCACTGAGTGTTGTGATTGATCCCGAAACCGCGCTGGCCGAGGATGCACCGATCATTCATGAAGAGTGGGATAGCAACCTAGCCTTTCGCTGGGGGCCAAAGGGAGAGGATGTAGACGACGTTGTAGCTCAGGCTGCCTACAGTATTGAATTGCGCGTTGTGAACCAGCGCGTGATAGCTAATGCCACCGAGCCACGCGCCGTAGTCGCCAGCCATGATACAACGAGCGGCTTGACTACGCTCTGGTTGCCAAGCCAAGCACCGCACGGGGCGCGGGACAAACTGGCCTTCGCGCTGGGCGTGGATAAGACGAGCTTGCGCGTGATTGTTCCTGAAGTAGGAGGCGGGTTTGGCGTCAAAGCGCCTCTCTATGCTGAGGAAATTGTGGCTACCTATCTGGCACGCCAGATGGGTAAACCTGTCAAATGGGTAGCTACGCGCAGTGAAGATTACCTATCCACTTATCACGGCCGGGGACAGATGGATATAATTCGATTGGCGGCCGACAAAGATGGTTTTCTGCAAGCGGCTGATCTACAGATTATCTTCGACTGTGGCGCCTACTACAGCGCCATCGCCCCCATTATCCCCACGCTCACGGTTATGATGATGTGCGGAGTCTATGCCATTCCGAAAATACATGCCACGGTAACGGCCGTCTTCACCAACAAACACCCCGCCGAACCCTATCGCGGTGCTGGTCGTCCCGAAGCCGCCTACCTGATCGAACGAGCCATGGACGTTCTGGCTGCCGAAATCGGTCTCGATCCCGCCGAATTGCGGCGCCGCAATTACATTGCCCCCGAAGCCTTTCCATACACCACTCCCAGCGGCGCAACCTACGACAGCGGCGAATATGCCCGCAGTCTGGAGAGAGCGATGAAACTGGTAGGCTACGAGAAGCTACGTCAGGAGCAGGCACAGCGCCGACAGGATACTACCGGAAAGCTGATGGGTATTGGGCTGGCAACCTATGTGGAAGTTTGTGGCTTTGGCCCTTGGGAGATGGGCAGTGTCCACATGGATGAAGGCGCCAAAGTGACCATCCTTGCCGGCAGTTCGCCACAAGGCCAAGGGCATGAGACGACGTTGGCGCAGATCGCTGCCGAGGTACTGCAAATCCCCCTGGACGATATTGTGGTTAAGCATGGCGATACGGGCGTCGTGCCGCGAGGCATCGGCACGTTTGGTAGCCGTAGTACGGCTGTCGCCGGCAGTTCCGTTTACAATAACGCCTTCGCCGTGCGCGACAAGGCTGAGAAAATTGCAGCGCAAATGCTGGAGGCGGCCGAAGCAGATATAAGGTTGGTGAGCGGCTGTTTCCAAGTGGTCGGCGTGCCCGGTCGCGGCCTAAGTTGGCGAGAAGTCGCGGCCGCAGCCAATGACGACGGTCTGACCAGGGAGTTACAAGGTGGCCTACAAAGCGACACTGATTTCTCGCCCGAGGGCAACCTCTACCCTTTTGGCACACACGTGGCGGTTGTTGAGATAGATACCGAAACAGGCGCAGTGGAGATCGTTCGCTACCTGACCGTAGATGATTGCGGCGTGGTCATCAACTCCCTGTTAGTCGAAGGACAGTTGCATGGCGGTATTGCTCAGGGAATTGGCCAAGCTCTTTACGAAGCCTCACGCTACGACGAATCGGGCAACCTTATCAGCGGCTCGCTATTGGATTATGCGCTGCCCCGGGCAGTCAACTTACCTACCTTCGAGATCAACCGCACTGAAACACCTAGCCCACTCAACCCGATGGGAGTCAAAGGTATTGGCGAAGCAGGCACGATCGGCGCCACGCCCGCCGTCGCCAACGCCGTCATTGATGCCCTCTCACATCTAGGCGTGCGCCATGTGGATATGCCGCTAACGGCCGAAAAGCTGTGGCGAGTGTTGCAAGTAGCAGACACGCATGACCGAGGCCAGTTTCGTCAACCTTGAAGGGTCCTCCCGGAAGAGATGAGGCAAGCACAACGCTTCTAGTCGCCAGCCGCAGGACATCCGAACATATGTTTATAGAGCACTAAGACCAGAGCTCGTCGACTTCGTACTAATCGGCAAAGTATGCCCATTATTCGGCAAAATCGATACAATATCATCGCCATGATACTGACAGCCGGTATTCTGGCCCGATCCCCGTATCATGCGTTGATTCCGTCCAAACACGATTTGCTCGAGTCGGCGGGGCTCAATCAACGCTATGATCCTGTCTATTCTCTGATTGTGGGAACGATACTTCAGATCAAGAGACCATACAGTATGTCTTGCGATGATCGTCTTATAAATGAAAAAGAACCCGAGCAGTTCGAGATCTTCTTGTCCTAGGTCATGATACTCTGAGCCAGGCGGGAGCGACAGGAGTCGACGACTCATGTGGGCAATCACCATCGATCACTACAACGTTTACTGGCACACGGATCCCTATTTCGCCCAACGCCGACTGAGCTAATTGGAACGACCGGCAACCTTACTTACACCAACTCGGGCGCGCTGGCCGCACCGGCCAACTACTATTATCTGGTCACCAGCGTAAGCAGCGCCGGAAACGAGGCGCTTGGCTCCAACCGGGTCGGCAAGTTTTCGATCGGCGCCGTACCTGGATGGAACCTGTTGGCCTGGCCCATATTGCCGGCCGGCACGACGCTTGACGAGGTCCTGGGTGAACAGCTCCACGGAGCCAGTAGCCCGTCTACGGCCGATCACGTTCTATCTTGGACTGCCGGAACCCAGGCCTACGACTCAGCCTGGTACTGCGTTGGGTCTGCGTGTGGGAGCTGGGACAACCACTGGCTGGCCGAAGATTTCTCGCTTACGGACATCGTTCTTGAACCAGGCCATGGTTTCTGGTACCAGAATCGACACGATAGTTTCGTGTGGCTCAATCTCGGGAACGATTAGCCGGCCGACGCAGTCCTGAGCACGTATCTGGGGATCCTCTAATCTCATGAGTTTGTATGTAGATGTGGTACGATACATCTACCAGACGAACTTGGTGGAATAGAACAATGTCCATCTCAGTTGGCCCTGGACGACGGTGGGCAGGCCAGAGTGAATTGAACAAGGTGACAAGAACCTATGTCTAAGCAGCGGGAGAGTCGTAACGCGCGCCTGATGAGGTTGTTACTTCTCCTCCTCTTACTAGCTTCATTGACAACCTTCCCGTCGGGAAGGGCTGAGGCAGTTGCTGACATCGTGGAGAGTGTCCCCTTTCACCCTTTCACGATGGATGCCGGCAATGGCACTTGCCTCGGTTGGACCGAGCCTGGCGACCCTCCCACCGAGACCAGGAACTGTGATCCCGTCAACTTGTTTTTCCACGGCCTGACTGTGAGTGAGGTTAGCAGCAGGTTACAGCTGCAGGGCTGGGGAAGCGGCGGCTTTGGTTCGACGCAGCAGCTACATTTCGGCGATGAGACTTTGTGGGATCAAGACCTGCAGCTTTACTTGAACGAGACCTCGACCCTGCGTTATCACATCCGCCTATGGGACGCTCCCGGGGCGGTAGTGACGACAACCCTGGGCGCCGTTCATCACGAGAGCGGTCTTTTTATCCATACGATCGACATGAGTTGGGAGGAATCGGAGGCCTTTGTTGCCGGCCAGCTTTGTGGCGGTGATCTGACTTGCCAGAGCAGCCAGGTGCTTGGCTGGCAAGAGACCATCCAGAGCGCGGACGACGATAATGATGGCGATCCCACGACCTGGCGAGAATGGGATAATAATCGCCAGGTTACCGTCATTTCCTTTAGCCAGTTTGATACGCCGCCGTCAGTTAGCATTGGTCGATCTGCGGCCGATGTTGTGCTGTCATGGCCGGCCGTGGAGAACGCTGTCAATTACCAAATCTACCGCGATACGGCGCCCTATTTCACCCCTGGAACGCCGCTGGCGATAACGCCAACCACCGTCTTTACCGACACGGGCATTGTGGACGCTGGCCTTGATCACTACTATTTGGTCACGGCCGTCGACGCCCTGGATAGAGCGTCGCCTCCTTCCAACCAGGTCGGCCAGGTGTCCTTAGCGGTCTTGCCTGACTGGAATCTGTTGTCATGGCCCGTCCTGCCGGCCGATACGGCGCTGGACGCCGTGCTGGGCAACCAGTTGTATGGCACGCACAGCCAGGAAACGGCCGATCGCGTTCTGGTGTGGAGCGGCGATTCACAAAGCTATGAAGCAGCCTGGTACTGTGGCGGGCCGATATGCGAGAGTTGGGGCGAACCCATGGCCAACCATTGGCTGGCCGCCGACAACTCTCAAAGCACGCTGACCCTGGAGCCCGATAGTGGCTTCTGGATCCAGAATCGCAGTGGGATCACCGAGACCCTGGCGGTAGTCGGCGACGTGGCCGAAGGTGATCGCCTGGTGCCTGTTGGGCAAAACTGGCAGATGTTGGGTTCAGCTTTTCCCGTCGCCAAGCCGCTGGATAGCGCCAACTTGCCGGATACGGACAGCGACTCGCCGGACACGGCCGATCGGGTGCTCTACTGGGATGCGGCAAGCCAACGTTACAGGTCGGCCTGGTACTGCGGCGGCTCAATCTGTGCGGGTTGGGGTGAGCCCTGGGCCAATCATTGGTTGGCCCAGGATTATTCGCCCACGGACATCGTTCTCGAACCAGGCCATGGTTTCCGGTACCAGAATCGGCATGATGGCTTTGTCTGGCTCAATCTCGGGAACTAGTAATTCGCGGCCGCAGAACAGAGAATGGAGCCGGGGGTCCACTGTGGTCATGAGTTTGTATGCAGATGTGGTACGAGTCACCCATACGAATCGGTGGAATGCGACATTGCCCACCTCAGTTGGCCTTTGACAGTGGTGGGCAGCTCAGTGTGAATGAAGCGAGGCGACAATAACCTATGTCCAAGCAGTGGGAGAGTCGTAACGCGCACCCGATGAGGCTGTTACTTCTCCTCCTCCTACTAGCTTTAACAATAGCCCTCCCACCTGGCAGAACCGAGGCGGCATCCGAGGTCGTGGAGACGGTCTCCTTCCGCCGCTTTGAACCGGCGCTCAACACCATCACCGCTGGTGAACCATCCAGCTCAGCCGGCTTATGGTCATACATACCGCTTCTCTCGACTTTGGAAGGAGGATCGCTCTTGCAGGAACGATCCTTTTCGCCAACATTCTGGGATAGTAAACCTCCAGGCGCTACCCTACTTCTACTCGGTCGTTAAGGTGTGTCTAGAGAAGAAAGTTTGCAAGCCAGTCCAAGTCATCCGCTTGGTCTACGCGGTACCCGCCACCCGTACCGGCGCAGTTGCCGTTCATGCCGAAGGCGAGTACAGCGATCTGGTCGTCGAGCAAGGTCTGTTGCAAGACGATGACTTGCAGGCAGAGACAATGGTTATGCCGTTCCACTGCTCGGTGGACCAGGCGCTTGATTCACTTAATGGCAACGGCCGGATAGAGGAATAGTCTACACGGATGAATGAAGGGGACTACACAACTTATCGTCATGCAATCCCCGTAAACAGTGGGCGCGGATCTGGCATGTGACGCTGCGGCCGGCAAAACTGCAAAAAAAGAGGCGAGCTGACACAGGTCGGCTCGCCTGATTTTGCTGTACCGGTTGAGCGCCGCTTCTAAAATCTTTGCGCTACGGCAGTCTCATGAGCCGCTGGTGATTGGCTGGGGCTGGGAGCCGCGGCGGGCCTCTACTTTCGGCCACGACTACCTGGATTATTTGCAGTGGCTGGGCATGGGCGATGCAGCCGCCTATCTGGCCGTTCCTGACGCTATTCAATTCCAGGCCGACCACGATTGGCCGTCGCCGCCTTGCCGGCTGAAGCCGATCTGGGTGCGTTCAAAGGCCGGCTGTTGGAGCAGTGCCGGATCCGGAATCCCTGTATATAGCGGGGAGAGTGTCAGTTTATTCGCCTGTCGCTTCAGGCTTGCAACGCGCCATAAGACGTCGATGTTTTGGTTGAGGCCCTGGCCCAGATACTCGATCGCCGTTAGCCGGAGAAGGCAGCTTGTAAATTGACCCAGCTGGTTTGACCGTGTCTATTCGTTGTAGCCGCGGATCAATTTTGTGATCCTCTTGCCAAGCCTTGTTCTTTCCACTCTTGGATAGAGGGTCTGATACGTTTTTCTCAATAGCGGGTTATAGATGTAGTAATACGCTTCTGGACAAAAGGTGACTTCACTGCCCATTCTGACTTTGAAGAGAGCTGTCCTTTTTCGAAGCGAGCCTATCGATCGCTCCCCGCTGACCAATTCCCGGCCGACTTTCGGATATATCCTTCCAAAATCGTAGTAATGATAGCCGGCCGATTTGGCCCAACGTAAGGATTCCCAGACCAGCATTTCCCGCTCGCCAAGATTGTTGTTCTCCTGTCGTACATAGGTCTTGCCATACACGGTTTCACCCAGTTGGTAAGACAATAAGGCCGAGATGACCTGGCCTTCATATTCGGCCATCGTCAACCGGGCGTTCTGATTCGGGCTCAAGAAGCGCCACATGGTGGTGTAGTAGGAGTAGTCGTACACTGACCACTTCTGACGGTCGGCGGTAGCCTGCAACATCTGATAGAACGCCGGCAGGTCGGCTTCGGACCCTTTGCGGATGATGATTCCCTTCCGCTCGCCACTCCTGAGATATTGTCGTGTCCTTTTTGTCATTCGTGACAGAAGCACGTCATGATCTCGAGTCAAATCGACCAGCATCGTTGCTTTCGGCGCTACCTCAACCATACTTGGCTGGAATCCGTGACTGGGCAGATGTTTTGCTACGGCGTCTCCCCGGCATGGCGGTTGAACCAGGAGGAACTTTAGCCGGAGCGTACTCGCGGCCACGTGCAGTCGAGCTATCACAAAGTCCATCAGGAGCGGATCTTCGACGGCGAACACGGGGGCCCTCGAGATATAGGCGACGTTGCCAACGAGGGGGATCGAACGGAATAACATCTGCGCCCCGGCCACGATGTCATCTCCCTGGCTGGCGATAAGCCGCGCCGATCGCCAGCCGACGGCCGCTTTTGTTTGAGCCCATACGCTGGATTGGTAGTGAAGGGTTGTAGGGGTCTTTTTCAGAAACGCGTCCCAGCCTGGATCTGGCAGATCTAGCGATAGCCGGATATCGTAGCCGGCTTCAGCCGCGGCCGAAGAAAAGGACTGAACGTTTGGCTGTCCGTTGGTTTGGCTAGTCACGGAGTTATCTGCGGTCGCCATCAAGTAGCTCTAATTCGTCTCGTTTTCTACGATATCCAGGTTGCCGGGCATGTTTCGGTGCGACGACGGGCAAGACCGGAAGTAGCGACCTTTGGCAGAGCATCTAAGAGACCCCGTGCGCTGGAAGGCATCGCCCATATGTCTGCTTCCCGCGAGTAGTCTAACAGGCGATCACGGTTCCGCCAAAAGCTCACTTTGATATTGGGCGCTGTAGAGGCAGTAGGGGATCATCTGGCCGTCGGGTATGATGACGACGACAGGGCAGTATTGCCCCCGGTCGATATCCGATTGCCTAGGGGGGCGCGAAATCGTGGACCCCAAGCCAGAGACAAGCCGGCTTGTCGGCCGTCTCTGCTTGATTATCAGTTGCTTTCCCGTTCGCTACTGTTGCCGGTTCGCCAAGGTCGGCCGGAATCCGAGCGGAACACAAAGGGTGGGCAATCAAAAGAGGACTCCTATCGGTCACAACCCCAAACATCATCATTCAAGGAACCGTCTTCTGCGGCAACGGCAACAGCGCGTTTAGAGTTGGGTTCCTGTAGTATCCGGAGCTCTGTCTGGGAATAGAGATATACTAGCTTGGCTAGGATGTGGCTGCTCGCACCACGCTTCAGGCGAGTGAGTTCAAACGGGGAGTGCGGCCGATAATCGTAAAGAAAGAGGAGTCAGCGTAGATAAGTAGACACGGTAGGCTGTAGATGTTGCGGCTGCTTCTTGTACAATACCGGCATTGACCTGCACCGATCACGATTGATGAAAAGGGCACTCCTGCATGAGGGACCTGAAGAGGCAGTTTTTGCTTGATCCAGATGTGGTTTTTCTGAATCACGGATCCTTTGGGGCTACCCCACGTCCGGTCTTTGAAGCATATCAGGAATGGCAGAGACGATTGGAGCGCCAGCCGGTAGATTTCCTTGTAAACGAATTGCCCGATCACCTTGCTGAAGCGCGCCAGTTGCTTGGTGACTATATCAATGGCGGCCGGGACGATATCGTCTATGTGCCCAACGCTACATTTGCCCTCAACGTCATTGCCCGCTCACTAGATCTCGGACCTGGCGATGAAGTGCTGACGACTGACCACGAATACGGGGCGTGCAATAACATCTGGGAATTCCTTAGTCGGAAGCGTGGATTCAGGTACAAACGACAGGCAATTCCCTTTCCCGTTGCGTCGAAGAAAGCGATCATTGACAAGATCATGGAAGGCGTGACGACACAAACGAAGGTAGTCTTCCTCAGTCATATTACTTCAGAGACGGCAACGAGGATGCCGGTAACGGAGATTTGCCAACTCGCATCAGAAAGGGGCATTCTCAGCGTTATCGACGGCGCACATGCTCCTGGACAAATCACCGTTGACATGGAGGAAATTGGCGCAGACTTTTACTTTGGCAATGCACACAAATGGATGTGTAGTCCAAAGGGAGCGGGATTCCTGTTCACTCAACCTGAAAAGCAAAGTCTAATCGAACCTTTGGTGGTCGGCTGGGGATGGGGCGACGATCGCACTCTTACCTTTGGCTCCGATTATCTGGATTACATGCAATGGTTAGGTACAAATGACCTGGCAGCCTACCTGTCAGTTCCTACGGCAATTGAGTTTCAAGAAGCGAATGATTGGCCAAGTGTGCGAGAAGAGTGTCACCAGCTTCTGGGAGAAGCGATCGAAGGAATCAGCACAATAGCCGGAATTCCCCAAAGTTATCCTGATAGCAGCAGCTATTGTCAGATGGCAGTTGCCCGACTTCCAATACTGCGAGACGCGACTGCTTTCAAGGATCACCTTTACAAAGACTACCGCATCGAAATCCCGGTCATTGAGAGGCAGCATCAACACTTCATCCGAGTTTCGATTCAAGGTTATAATATTCGTGAAGACGTTGATAGCCTGCTTGAGGCGCTTGTCGCACTCTTGCCGGGTTTTCGAGCCTAGACCAGACTATTTCTCTAGGAATAAACGGGCCGAAAGCACCAGCTGTTCTTTGTGATTATGATTATCGCTACAAGTGGCTGTGCGCGCTCAAGAAATCGGGCTTCATTCATACCCGGCCGGATCGGCAGGCGCTCATCGAACCGCTGGTGGTTGGCTGGGACTGGGAGACGCAGCGGACATTTACTTTCGGCAGCGACTACCTGGATCTTTTGCAGTGGCTGGGCACGAGCGATCCGGCCGCCTTTCTGGCCGTTCCCGACGCCATTCAATTCCAGGCCGACCACGATCGGCGGTCGCCGCCGTGCCGCCTGAAGCCGATCTGCCGGACCTCAAACGAGGTCTACTTGAGGAATACCGGATCCAGGTTTCTTGTCTGAAGTGGGGCGACCGCCGACTCATACGCCTGTCGGTCCAAGACTATAATTCGCGGGCGGATATCGACGCCTTGTTCGAGGCGCTTGCCTCATTACTCGGCCGGAGCGCAAGAACAATTTAAACGAACAGTAGCCAGTCGCCCCACTTGATGTTTGGAAAATTGGCAGGCATTCTGCAGCCGCTTTGTAGGGCGGGATTGCATCACGAACCGGTTTGCCAAACCGGGCTACGAGGACAGCGTCGCGGCGTGCTTAGTCGACGGCCTTATCAGTTTCCAGCGCCATTAACCGTCCGTTCTGCAGCAAATAGGGCGCCCGATCTGGGTAGTGGGCCTGGAGTTGGGCATAACCGGCCGGACCCTGATCCCGGGCGTAGATGATGCGGCCGTCGAGCCAGGGGCTGTTATTTATAAAGTAGTTACCGTATTCCCACCAGTCGCCGTTTTCCTGGGTGACGAAGACCAGCGCCTGTTCGTCGATGGTGTTATCGACGGCCGCCAGTTCCGCGCCGCCGATGAAATTGTACTCTCTCAGGTCGTTTGAGACGATCGGCAAGTAGACCAACAGGCCGCCAGCGATGAAAGCGGCCACGATCAATCCGACAGCCCAGCGGCCGGCCCGACCGCCGATCCATTCGGCGGTCACCTGGATGCCACGGGCCACCAGGAGTAAAAGGGCGGGCAGCACCGCATATAAATAGCGCGGGCCGTAGACGATGCCATCGGCCCAATAGAAAATATAGACGACCATCAGCGCCGCGGCCGTGAATAAGAACAACCAGTCGGCCCGCCTGGCCTGGCGGCCGGCAAACACGATCCAGGCAAAAGCCAGAGTAAAGACAGGCAGCCAGCCGAACAAGTGAGCCGTTAAGTGTCGCCAATTGCGCTCCAGGTTGAATACGCCCCGAGCGGGCGTATGGCCACGTGGCGGCTGTAAGGGATCGTGTTGCCAGACCAATATCTCCTCACCCTGGATCGTTTCGAAGGTGACGATGTTTTGCCCCTGGCCGATGTCTTGCCCGAAGCCCAGGTGATCGTAGGGCCAGTATAGCAGCCGCGGATCTTGCAACGCGTCGCCAGCGACCGACCATTGATAGGCTAGCAGTAGTAAGACGAAAGGGGCAGCGGCAATGGCCAGGGCCACCAGGTGCCTGGTTCTAACTCGCCAGGGAACCTGGCCGGGCTGGCCCACCGTCGACACCAGAAGAAAGGCCCCGCCGACGGCTACGGCCGTCAATTGGCGGGTCAGGAAGGCCATGCCCAGGGACGCGCCGGCGACGATCAGCCACGGAAACCACTCGCGGCTGGCCCGGTCGGCTGAGGGGCCGGCGGCATCGCGCCGAATGACGCGCGTCCAGGCGACCATGAACAGCACCAGCCAGAACAGCTCGGCTGGATGGGCCATGAAAGAACCGGACATGATCAAGAAGAAAGGCGAGACGGCTGCTAACAGCGCGGCCAACAGGCCGACCCGGCGGCCGTACCAGGCTCTACCCAAGGCGAACAGCAAGGCCAGAGTCAGAGCCGCCAGGAGCGGATTGATCAAGCGCGGAAGACTCGTTCGCACGCCCAGGGCCAACAGCAATGGGTAACCAGGCGGGTATTTGCCGAACCAGCGGCCATCTTTTACCAGCATGAATTCTTGCTTGAAGGCCTCTGGCAGCGGGGGCGCTGGGGCCGTCAGCTGGCCGCGGGCCAGGGTCTGGGCCTGGAACAGGTAGGTAATGGAGTCTTGCACGTGGGGGATGCCATCCAGCAAATCACCGGAGATGAACAAGGCCCCGGCGAAGACAAGCAGGATCAAGACGACGAGGGCCAGCCGCGTTGTCAAGCGGGCACGGCCGGCGGACGATCTAATTGATCCGGCGGCCGTGTCTGAGGAGTCGCCAGACGCCCATCCGAGGCGCCTGGCTGCCCGAGCCAGGATCAAGGCCAGTAGCCAACTGGCCAATAAGAGCAACAGACCGGCCTGGTGCCCGAGCAAGACCCGGCGAAGAAACGATTGAACCTGGGCCATCAGGCTCTTCTGGTAAGGGGCGCCCAATAGAGGCTCAGCCGGCTGCTCTTGCCCCCATCGCCACCAGGTGCCTAACCGGGCCTCGCTGTCGTAAAGAAATAACCAGCCCTCCGTTTCACCTGATGGCAGTAACAGGACGCCGGCTTCATCGACCGGCCGGCGAAGCGTTGCTGCCAGGTGGAAGTCGTCAGACAATGGATTTGTCCACAGGATATTCGCTTCTCCGGCGACCGGTCGCAATTCGCCAGCCGCGGTGCGCCAGGCGTCGCGATTTGTGTGGTCCAAGGCGGGCCGGCCGGCGCGCAGCAATTGAAAGGATTCAGAACCATCAGGCCGGCTAACAGAGAGTGACCGCCAGCTCGAATTAGGGGTGATCAATTGCCAGGGATAGCTGGCGAGGGACTCCGGATCGTCGCCACTGGCGGTGTACAGGCCGACCCGGCCGCCTGCCAGGCCGGGGCAAGGCGTCGAATTGGTCCGGCCGTCCTGGACGGCCGTGCAAATGCCGTCGACGATCTCCAAGCGCAGCGTTGTTTGTTCGGTCAGCGTCCAAAGGAACAGCAGCGCCAGGCCAAGATTGAAGAGAAGTAGCCAACTGAGGGTTGATGGTCGGCGGCCGGTTTCCAAACCAATCATTGACCGCGAGTGAGACGAAAAAAGCCCCAACCTCACAAGAAGAAGTTGGAGCTTAGTCGTAGTCTGGCGACGCTAAACGCCGCAGAAAATCAAGCTGGTTACTTGGACTTCTTGAGAACAGGCAGCCCATTGCGGCTTTCTGAAACTTCGTAACCGGCCGGCACGGCGTCAATAGCGCCATCTTTGACTGTCTTGGCGAAGAAGTAGATAGTCTGAGTACCACCATTCTTCAGCTGGGTATCGCGTGAGTGCAGGTAATAGGTGTTTCCTTTGCTGTTCGTGTGTGCTAATGCCATTTGATTCCCTTCCTTTTGTCCAGATTCTCTCTGGAAACTAAGATTTGTGTGACACAGAATGGCCCCATGGTAGACCAAGTTTCCTCCGGAGGCAAGAAATCTAATGAAAACGCGGGACCATGACCAAACTAGAGTTAAGCATGGTTAGATTTGTATACATTTTGGAGCAAAAAGCGGCTTTGACCCGCCCAATGGCGATTGTTATACTTTCTCTCCTGTCCCATAGTGAACCTCTTGGACGAGGGGGGACAGGCCGGATTTCAGGAGAGAGAATTATGCGAATGTCACAGGCTTTTGGGAAGACGCTGCGCGAAGCGCCGGCCGACGCCGAGATGACGAGTCACAAGTTATTGATCAGGGCCAACTTCATCCGGCCGCTGGCGGCTGGCATCTATACCTTTATGCCGCTGGGCTACCGGGTGCTGCGCAAGATGTGGGCTATCCTGGCCGAGGAGATGGACACTATTGGCGGCCAGGAGATGTGGATGCCCAATATTCACCCGACGGCCATATGGGAGGCCACGGGCCGCGCGGCGAGCATGCGCTCAGTCCTTTACAAGGCCCGTGCTGAGAGCGGCCGCGAATACATGATGTCGCCAACGCATGAGGAGGTCGTCAACGAACTCACCTTGAGCGAGGTCGACAGCCATCGTGATTTGCCGCGACTCGTTTACCATATCACCAAAAAATTCCGTGACGAGCCCCGGGCCAGAGGCGGCCTTATCCGCATGCGCGAATTCATCATGAAAGACGCATATAGCCTGGATCCATCGGAAGCATCGCTGGACGACTTCTATCCGGCTATCTACCAGGCTTATCTCAATATCTACGAGCGCTGTGGCGCGCCGGCCGTGCCGATTCAGGCAGACGTGGGAGCGATGGGCGGCAAATCGTCCCACGAGTTTACTGTGCCGCATCCCCAGGGCGAGGATACTTTCATCGCCTGTGATAATTGCGATTATGCGGCCAATGTCGA
This sequence comes from Promineifilaceae bacterium (SeqCode), assembly GCA_041570195.1. Lineage (GTDB taxonomy): Bacteria > Chloroflexota > Anaerolineae > Promineifilales > Promineifilaceae > UBA11865. The sequence continues at coordinate 14,562 of JBFFWQ010000021.1, forward strand.
GGCGGCCGAATTTGAGCGTGAAGGGAAGCGACCGGATGCGCTGGCCGGGCTGGAGAAGGTGGCCACCCCGGACTGCAAGACGATCGCAGACGTGGCCGCCTACGTAGGCGTGCCGGTGGAACAGACGATCAAGGCGGTCTTCTATTGGTTCACGACGCCAGGGCAAGACGAGGCGGACGGCCGGCTCGTTTTCGGCCAGGTGCGGGGCGACCTGGAGGTCAACGAAGTCAAACTGATCAACGCTCTGGGCGGCGGATTGCTGCGGCCGGCAAGTGAAGAAGAGATCGCGGCCGGCGGCGCGGTGCCCGGTTACGCTTCGGCGATAGGTTTGAACGTTGCTGCCGCGCAGCAGGCGCCGGGATTGCTGGTCGTGGCCGATACGTCGATTGAGTATGGCGGTAATTTCGTGGTCGGCGCAAATGACGAGGGATATCATTTCACCGGAGCCAACTTCCCGCGCGATTTTTCCATCAGCTTGATGGCCGACATCGCCCAGGCCGACACGGGCCATCTGTGCGCGTCATGTGGCGGCCGTATCGAGGCCCGGCGGGGCATCGAGGTAGGGCACTGCTTCAAATTAGGCACTTTCTATAGTGAAGCGACCAACGCTACTTATCTGGACGAGAATAATGAGTCGCAGCTCATCCACATGGGGTCTTATGGCATCGGGTTGGATCGGCTGATGGCCGTGGTGGTCGAGATGAACCATGACGACGACGGCATCATCTGGCCGCAAAGCCTGACGCCTCATGACGTGCATTTGTTGTCGTTGGGCAAGGGTAGTGAGGTGGCCGAGGCGGCCGATGAACTCTATGAAAGGCTGAAAGCGGCCGGCCTTGACGTCTATTATGACGACCGCTCCGCGAGTGCGGGGGTCAAGTTCAAGGACGCGGATCTAATCGGCATCCCACTGCGGGTAGCGATCGGCGCCCGCGGGCTGGCCGAGGACAAAGTCGAGGTGAAACGCCGGGATAGCTCGGATCGGGAACAGGTGCCGTTGCCAGAAGTGACCGACTACCTGTTAAGTGCTTTACTACGTTGATGCAAGATCGGATCTTTGTTCGCTCTATGATCATGTGCTATCCTGGAAACGAGGAAGTTGAGTGCATCATGTCTAGCGAAGTATTGACTGAATTCCCGGGTCAAGCCCTAGGTCTACTTGATCTAGATGCCCTAGAAAGGGTTATCCTACGCTGCCGGAGTGCACCGATCGATTGATCGACCTGTAGAAAACGTCTTGTTGACGGCCACGGTGACCTCAGGCGCCGTGGCCGTTTTTGGTTTCTTGTGAAATCGCAAGCGTCGCGGGGTTGAACGGAACCGCAGCCGCACGGATCAATCTGGAAGATTGATTTACGAGTGAAGGGGCAGAGAATGAGCGAAGTGTACGATTTTAAGAAGCTGGAAGAAAAATGGCGGACGTATTGGCGGGAAATCGACCTGTACCGCACCGGATCGGATGAGGCGAAGCCCAAGTATTATATCCTGGACTTCTTCCCTTACCCCTCTGGAGATGGGCTGTCGGTTGGCCATTGCCGGAATTACGTGCCAACCTGCGTTGCCGCGCGCTACAAACGTAAACGCGGGTTCAACGTGCTGCACCCGATGGGCTGGGATGCTTTTGGCTTGCCGGCCGAGAATTACGCCATAAATCATGGCGTCCATCCGCGAATCACAACAGAACGCCACAACCGTAACTACCGGCGCCAGATGCAGTTGATCGAATGCTCTTATGACTGGTCGCGCGAATTCAGTTCGACCGACCCCGGCTACTACCGCTGGACGCAATGGTTCTTTTTACTGCTCTTCAAGCGCGACCTGGCCTACCGCGATACCGGCAGCCAGTGGTGGTGCCCGATCGACAAGACCATCCTGGCTAACGAGCAGGTGATCAACGGCCGCTGCTGGCGTTGCGGATCGCTGGTGACCAGGAAGGATCTCGAGCAGTGGTATTTTAAGATCACAGAGTACGCTGATCGGCTGCTGACCGACCTGGACACCATTGAGTGGCCTGAGTCAATCAAGACCATGCAGCGCAACTGGATCGGCCGCAGCGATGGGGTCGAGATCGCGTTTGAGATCGAGAGCGACGGCCAGGCGGTCGAGGCGCGGTCTATCTCTACTTTCACCACCCGGCCGGACACCTTGTTCGGGGTGACTTTCCTGGCCCTGGCCCCGGAGCACCCTTTGATCGAGCAGGTAGTAGCCGAGGCGCAGAAGGAAGTCGTCGGCGCTTACGTCGAGCGTGCCCGGCGGATGACCGAAATCGACCGGTTGGCGGCCGACAAGGAGAAGACCGGTGTATTTAGCGGCGCCTATGCTCGCCATCCACTGAGCGGTGAACGGATCCCGATCTGGGTGGCTGATTATGTGTTGATGGGCTATGGCAGCGGGGCAGTGATGGGCGTGCCGGCCCACGATAGCCGCGACTTCGCCTTCGCCCAGAAGTATGGCCTGGAGATCGTCGAAGTAGTCAGCCCTGACGGGCAAGATTACGGCGTTGACCGGTGCTATGTAGAGCCGGGGATCATGATCAATTCGGGCGAATACTCCGGTCAGAGCAGCCGGAAAGGCGGTGAACGGCTGGCGGCCGACCTGGCAGAAGCAGGCCTGGGCCAGAAGCAAATAACTTATAAGATGCGCGACTGGCTGATATCGCGCCAGCGCTATTGGGGCGCGCCCATACCCATCATTCATTGTCCCGAGTGCGGCCCGGTGGCTGTGCCCGATTCGGAATTGCCCGTGCGCCTGCCCGATCTGGATGACTTCGCGCCCACCGACGACGGCCGGTCGCCCCTGGCTCGCGTGGAGGAATGGGTAAACACGACCTGTCCTGAATGCGGCCGGCCGGCCCAGCGCGAGACCGACACCATGGATGGGTTCGCCTGCTCGTCGTGGTACTTCCTGCGTTTCGCCAGTCCTCATTACCAGGAAGGCCCCTTTGAACCAACGGCGATGGATTATTGGCTGCCGGTCGATACCTATGTAGGCGGGGCCGAGCACGCGGTTATGCACCTGCTGTACGCTCGCTTCTGGACCAAGGTGATGTTTGACGCGGGCCTGATACCCTTTGACGAGCCCTTTTGCGAGCTGCGCAACCAGGGCGTCTTGCACGCGGCCGACGGCCAGCGGATGTCGAAGTCCAAGGGTAACGTGGTCACGCCGGACGAGGTGGTGGCCGAGCACGGTACGGACGCGCTGCGAACTTACATCCTGTTCATTGGTCCCTTTGAAGGGGATGTGATCTGGGATGGGGCCAATATGAAGGGTGTGGATCGTTTCTTGGAACGGGCCTGGAAGCTGGTCTGGGAAGTGACGAGCCGTAGCGAAGAGCGTGAGGGCACGGCGGCGGATGAGGATGAGTTCCGGCGCCAGATGCACCGCCTGGTCCAGGAAGTGACTGAGGATTTCGAACGGTACAAGTTCAATACGGCCGTGGCGGCTCTGATGAAGTATCTGAATTACCTGTATGAGCAGCTGGATGCGGCCGTCGGGCAGGATTTCTGGCGGCAGGCGTTGGAGACATTCACGTTACTGCTGAGTCCCATCGCGCCATTTATCGCCGAAGAGATCTGGCAGGAAGCGTTGGGGCACAAAGGCGACTCTGTCCATGAGGCGGGTTGGCCTACGTACGACGAACGGCGGATAATCTCACAAACGGTGACGATCATGATCCAGGTGAACGGCAAGCTGCGAGACCGGGTAGAAGCGCCGGTTGGTATCGGCGAGCCGGAGTTGAAGCGGCTGGTGATGGACCGCGAGAAGGTGCAACGTCACTTGAACGGTAAGAAGGTGCGCAAGACCATCGTCGTGCCCGGCCGACTGGTAAATGTCGTCGCTGTTTAGTGGGACGCAGATGAACGCTGATTAGCAGGATAAAGAAGGCATTGGACACGGATTTGTACGGATTGTCACGGATCTTTCTGCACGGATAGACTTAGGAAGCGGTGTGTGCTGGTTAGGACATAGTGCCTGGATTTGTCGGTGTTTTGGTCCGGGGAAGTAGGCTGAAGGGAGATTGAGTTGCGACGGAATAGGACGCGGGGTTGTTTGGCGGTGCTGGTAATTTTGTCGGCAGTCGTGCTGGTGGGCGGGATAGTGCTGTACCGGGCCGTCTCGAGCCGGGCTAATTTTCGGCCGGTGATCGGCGGTGGCCAGAAGACGGAATTGAGTTTGCCGGCCGGATTTGAGGCCAATGTCTTCGCGAGTGGCCTGAGTAACCCACGGTTCATCGCCTTTGGCCCGGATGGCGTTTTGTATGTAGCCGACCGGGGCAATGGCCGGATCGTGGCCTTACCTGACGCCGACGGGGATGGTGCGGCTGACGGCGAGGTGGTCCTGGCCGGGGATCTGGACCAGCCCCATAGCGTGGTCTATTACGAAGGCAGTTGGTACGTCGGCGTGCCCAGCGGCGTCGTGCGTTTACGGGATACGGATGGCGATGGCGCGGCCGACGAGCGGGAAACGATCGTGGGCGATTTGCCGACCAGTGGCAGCCACCGGACGCGAACGGTCGAGTTCCTGCCCGACGGCCGGATGGTGGTCTCCGTTGGCTCCACTTGCAATGTCTGCGAAGAAGAAGATCCCCGACGGGCGGCGGTGGTGGTTTATGACGGTCCGGAGGGCGGCGGCGAGCGAATCTTCGCCAGCGGCCTGCGCAATGCGGTGGGCCTGGCCATTCACCCGGAAACAGGCGAGCTGTGGGCGACCAATAACGGCCGGGACCTGATGGGCGATGACGTGCCGCCGGAGACGGTGTACATCGTCGAAGAGGGCGTCGACTACGGCTGGCCGCGCTGTCACAGCGGCGATGTGATCGACCCCGAGTACGGCGGGCCGGATGCCTGTCAGGATGTTGGTCAGCCGGCGATCCAGATGCAGGCTCATTCGGCGCCGCTGGGGTTGGCTTTTTACACCGGCCGGGAATTCCCCAGCGACTATTGGGGCGATCTGTTCATCGCCTTTCACGGCTCCTGGAACCGGACGGTGCCCACCGGCTACAGCGTGGTCCGCCAGCCGATGCGGGGCAGCGAGCCGCAGGGACCGGTAGAGGAGTTTGCCGGGGGTTGGCGGGATCTGGAGGCGAATAGCGCCCGCGGGCGGCCGGCAGGCCTGGCCGTCGGGCCGGATGGGGCGCTGTATGTGAGCGATGATAAGGGCGGTTTCATTTACCGGATCAGCTACCATGGGGGTGGCCGGTAATTGGCTGCCTTGCTGTTGCGGTGCCTATTGGCCCATGGTAAAATGCGGCCGTATTGAGGGATAGTTTAACGGTAGAACAGCGGACTCTGAATCCGTCGGTGGTGGTTCGAATCCACCTCCCTCAGCTAAGAGGTAGAAGAGAAAAAAAGCCCCGCAAAGAGTGCTCCTTGCGGGGCTTTTTGTTGCGTAATAGTTAGACAGGGGCACGCCTATGCTGGCGTCATACAGGACCATTGTGTGCTGTGTAACGTCAGAAACTGTGGGACAGATCAGTAGCCAGCAATAAGGGAGGTTTTCTCCGGCCGGCGACGCGGGTTGAGCAGGCTGGGAAAGTATGTTCCGCTGCGTACCTTGGGCATGCGTAGCGGAATTTCGCCCACGCGCGTCTCGCAGACCCGCTCCCGATAGCCATTGCGCCCTGTCTGACGGACGTCACTCCGCTCGTAACGGCCGGCGCCGACCTGTTCGCTGACTTCCAGTTCCATGATTCGCTGGCTAAGCAGACGTCCGCCTTCACCAAGAAAGTCAATGTCGTTGTCCAGCCCGTGCTTGCGCAGCAGCTCAAGAAGTGCCATACTGATTTCGGTCATCGTGTGCTCCTTTTTGTGAATTGGCCTTTCCTTCCAGGAAACACAGGGTGACCTTTTTTGTCAAAGTTCCTTTTTTCACCACCTTATAAGACATTATCCATGGTTCATAATGATCATCCTGACTCATACGATTCTCCGTCAATCAAGGGTCACGATATTGGTGGGATTAAAAGTGAAGCTATAATCCCTTGGGGTATTGTTGGTGCAGCCTGAGGGTTCTGTTGTTCCATGAGAAATCGTCGACAACCTGAGAAGAAGATGGTTGTTCATCTACAGGTGTTTTCAACATGGATTTGGGTTCAGATACGATTTAGAAGTTGAAAGAGGGATCAGCGTGAGCGAGAAAGTTATCGTCATTGGCACAGGTTTTGGCGGGCTGGGCGCTGCGGCTCGCCTAGCAGCCCGAGGCTATCAGGTTGAGTTGTTCGAGAAGCGAGACAAGGCGGGCGGCCGGGGCTATCTGTACGAGATAGACGGTTTTAGGTTCGATGGTGGGCCGACGGTCATCACGGCGCCATTCATGTTCGACGATATCTTTGAATCGGCCGGCCGGCGGCGCCAAGACTACGTCGAATTTGTGCCCTGCGATCCCTTCTACCGCATTTTTGACTACCAAGGCCGCGTCTTCAACTATAACGACGATCCGGAGTACATCTACAGCCAGATCGAGCAGTGGAGTCCTAACGATGTGGCCGGCTACCAACGCTTTATTAAGACAACCAAGTCCATCTTCGAGAAGGGTTTTGTCGAACTGGCAGATAAACCGTTCCTGCATCTTGGTGATATGCTGCGCATTCTCCCTGAATTGATCCGGCTACAATCCTATAAGTTTGTTTATACGTATGTATCGCAGTTTGTGAAGGACGACTTCTTGCGGCGTTGCTTCTCCTTTCATCCGCTGCTGGTGGGTGGCAACCCGTTCGTGACCACGTCGATCTACGCGATGATCCATTACCTGGAAAGAGAATGGGGCGTGTATTACGCTATGGGCGGCACGGGGGCGCTGGTTCAGGCGATGGTCAAGCTGATCGAGGAGCTAGGCGGCCGTTTTCATTACAATGCCCAGGTGGAGGAGATAATGGTCGATGGTCGGCGGGCGAAGGGCGTGTGCCTGGCCGACGGATCGGTACACAAGGCCGATCATGTCATCAGCAACGGTGACGTGGCCTTCACCAACATGAATCTTTTGCCGACCAAGAGCCGGAGCATTCGTAATTCCGACCGGCGCTGGAAGCAATTCACACGTTACAGTATGTCGCTGTTCGTGATTTACTTCGGCACCAAGCGCCGCTATAACGACGGCAAGCTGGCCCACCACAACATCATCCTTAGTGAACGCTACTCTGAACTGTTGACTGACATTTTCCAACGCAAGGTGTTGGCCGAGGATTTCTCGTTGTATTTACACATGCCGACCCTTACCGATCCGTCGATGGCGCCGGAAGGGCATGAGGCGTTTTACGTGTTGTCGCCGGTACCCCATTTGGGTTCGGGCACCGACTGGTCGGTGGCGGCCAAGCCCTACCGGGACGCCATCCTGCAGTTCCTGGAAGACAACTATCTGCCCGATCTCCAAGCCAATATCGTGGCTGAACATCACATTGATCCGGCGCACTTCCAGAACACCCTGCTCAGTTACATGGGATCGGCCTTCTCGTTGGAACCAGTCCTGACCCAGTCGGCCTGGTTCCGACCGCACAACCGTTCCGAGGATATCGATAACTTATACTTCGTTGGTGCTGGCACCCATCCTGGCGCCGGATTGCCGGGCGTGCTGTCTTCTTCCAAGATCGCCGAACAGCTTATTACGGGCGATATCCAGTGAGCGTAACGCGATGCCCGATATCTCGCGGCCAGCCCCTGCCTGTGGCCGAGCCGGAAACTGGCTTGACGGTGTTGAAGGAACTGGCGAAGCGCCGTTCATTCCTGGCTGCGCTTGAGGTGATGCAGGCTGAGGTAGGGGATGCTTTCCAGATCACCTTACCATCCTTCGAACCGGCTGTTTTCTCAGGACCGACATTCAACAGGTGCGTGCTGGTCGACCAGCGCCATGACTTTCTGTGGCGACCGGAAGGAGATCCGGTAACCAGGCTGCTTCGACATGGATTGCTGGTGGAAGACGGTGAAGAGCATGACGCTTTGCGTTCGCTCATGGAACCGGCCACCATCAGACCGGCCGTAATCGGGCATGTAGACGATATGGTGCGCTATACTGACATCATACTTGATGAGTGGCAAGACGAATCCACGGTTGACATGTTGGTTGAAATGCGGCGCGTCGCGTTGTTGATCCTGATGGGTACCCTTTTCGGCACCGACTTCGCACCGGAGATGGATCGTTTGTGGAAGCCGATTTTACGGGCAATCAAGTACATATCGCCGGGCCTGTGGATCATCTGGCCCAACATCCCACGACCGGGCTATAAAGGGCCTCTTCGGGAACTAGATGAGTATCTCTACTCCTTGATCCGGCAACGGCGCGAACACGGCCCAGGAGCGGAAGACCTACTGGATCGACTCATCGGCGGTGGTTTGAACGACGACTTGATCCGCGATCAGATGTTGACCATGCTGATCGCCGGTCACGACACCAGCACGGCGCTGCTTTCCTGGACGCTTTACCTACTAGGAAGCCATCCAGAGGTCATGGCCTTGGCGCGCGATGAAGTTGACGAGGTGTTGGGCGGGCAGGCGCCGGCTGTTGAAGATGTCGCTCAGCTACGTTACCTGGATCAGATCATCAAGGAAGCATTGCGACTCTACCCGCCGATCCACGTCGGCAACCGAATGACACCGAATGATCTACAGGTTGAGGGCTACAAAGTTCCGGCCAATACGCGGGTGATGTATTCGATCTATCTAACTCACCGAGATAAGAAGCATTGGCCTGATCCACTCCAATTCAATCCTGGGCGCTTCGACCGAACACTCCGGCATGGCCGGCCAGCGCTGGCCTATGTGCCATTTGGCGGCGGTCCCAGAAACTGTATTGGGGCGACTTTCGCTCAAGTTGAAGCCAAAGTAGTTTTGGCCCGCATCTTGCAGCGAATTGAATTGCAGTTGCAGGATCACAATATCCGGCCCTATATGGGCGCGACCCTGGAGCCCAGACCAGGGGTCAAGATGCGACTCAGACAGAGGAGTTACGGCCGTGCCTAATCTGATCGATATCTGGCCTTTGATGGCCTTCCTGTCCGCGCCGCTGGCCGTGATTTCAGAGAAGCGATATCGTTCGTTACCGGCTATACCTTCATGCGCGATCAACAGTCCTTTGCCAACATTATCAATTATCGTGCCGGCCCGCAACGAGGCGGCCAACTTGCCACACCTGCTGTCATCGCTAGAGGCGATCGATTATCCCGGACCGTTTGAGTTGATCGTGGTCGATGACAACTCGTCCGACGGCACATCCGACCTGGCCGAGCAAGCAGGAGCAAAGATCATTCACCTGGATTACCTACCGCCGGGCTGGCTGGGCAAGCCGCATGCCTGCCATCATGGCGCGCAGGCCGCCAGAGGCAAGTGGTTGTTATTCACCGACGCCGATACGGTTCACGCGGTCGATGGTCCAGCCAGGGCTGTTGGCTTCGCCGAAATGCAGCGGCTCGACGGCTTGAGCGCCTTCATCAAGCAACTGCCATCCGGTTATATGGACCGGTTGGGACTGATGGCTGCTTATGCGGGCCTGTTTTTCACTTTGCAGCCCGATCAGGGCGTGTTGAACGGCCAGTACATTTTGATCAAGCGCACAGTGTATGAGGAAAGCGGCGGATTCGGCCTTGTCGCCAGTGAGCCAATCGAGGATGTGGCTTTGGGGCGCCATCTGCGGGCTCGAGGGTATGATATCCCTATCTGTCGTAGCGACGACGTGGCGACCGTGCGCATGTACAGTGATCGAAAAGGTTTGTGGCAGGGACTGAGCCGGCTTGGATCGGGAACGCTGTCCTGGCTAGGACCGGGCGCAATACTTACTGCACTATTCATCACCGGAATCATGGTGCCGATATTGGCTGTCGCCAGCGCATTGCGCCAAGGGCAGAAGCGCATCCTGAGCCTAGTGGTTTGGCTATCGGTTGCCTTGAGCTTCATCCCCTGGGCGCGACGCTTTGGCTCTCCCTGGCTGGCTCCGCTGGCGCCGATAGGCGCGCTGTTGGTTCAATCGGCCGGGATGTGGGGATTGTTGGGCCGTCTGTCTGGCCGGGGCGTGCGCTGGAAAGATCGCAGCGTGTAAACATTCTGTCCAAAACGAGTTCTCTATGACCTACTACGGTTTCATTCTTCGGTTCTTAGCTATTCCAATCTTCATACTGGTCGTTATCACGTATTACGATTGGCGTAAGGGGAACAAAATACCCGATCGGTTGAGCTATTGGCCAGCGTGGGCGGCGATCCTGCTGCACGTTGTCATTGCTCTGTTCTATACGACGATCTGGGACAATTATCTGGTGGCTACGCGGGTGTGGTGGTATGACCCAGATCTGGTGACCGGCATCACCTTGGGCTGGGTGCCCATTGAAGAGTATACGTTCTTCATTGTACAGCCGATTTTGGCTGGCTTGTGGTTGTTCTTCTTGGCCCGCAGGTTGCGTCCGGTGGCTTCGCCAGGCCCACTGCTTACCTGGCTGCGCTGGATATCGACCAGCTTGCTGGCTATCCTCTGGCTGGCCAGCGTCATCGCCCTGGTAGCCGGCTGGCGAGAAGCGACGTACATGGCTCTGGAGTTGGGCTGGGCCTTGCCGCCGATCGGCCTGCAATTGCTTTTTGGGGCCGACATATTGTGGCGCTATCGGCGATTGGTAACGCTTATAGTTGTGTCACTGACCCTATACTTGAGCGCGGCTGATACGGTTGCCATCAATTTGGGTACCTGGACCATCAATCCAGAGAAGTCCTTCGATCTACTACTGGGCGGCATCTTGCCTATCGAGGAGTTCCTCTTCTTCCTGTTGACCAACACCTTGATCACCTTTGGCATCACACTGGTTATCAGCGAGGAGAGCCATGGTCGGTTCGAGCTATTGCGCCGGCACGGATTGAAAGGCGCCTTTGTCGACCCGGTGGCTCTGGTGACGTCGGAGTCAGAGGCCGAGCCAGCCCCCGAGCATTGAGCGATGGCTGTGCCGGCGAACTCTTTTCAAGCAGAATGATGGGAGCCTTGCCTTGAATGAGTTCTGGGCCGTGTACCTGGCAAGTTTGGCCATTCTGCTGGTTGGCATGACTGGCCTATGGATCATCAGCCTCCTGCTGAGGAACGTCAGCATCGTCGATCCGTTCTGGGGAGTAGCCTTTGTTCTCAGTGCCTGGTACTTCTACAGCCAGACGCCGGGCGGCGAGCCGGTGCGGAAGCTACTGCTGGTCGGTCTCGTCACGATCTGGGGCATACGGCTATCGATCTATTTGTTATGGAGAAACTGGGGACATGGCGAAGATTACCGGTACCAGGCCTTTCGCCAGCGATACGGCCCAGAGCGCTATTGGTGGGTCAGTTTCTTCCAGACTTTCATGTTGCAGGGCTTGCTGGCCTGGATCATCTCGGCCCCATTACTTGGCGCACAAATCCGGGGCGGACCTTTGAATGCCCTGGACTTTCTAGCTGTAGCTGTCTGGATCATAGGCTTCGTCTTTGAGGCCGGCAGCGATCTTCAGTTGGCGCGTTTCAAAGCCTCTTCGGACAATCGTGGCAAGTTATTGACCAGGGGCTTTTGGCGTTACAGTCGTCACCCCAACTACTTTGGCGACGCGGCCTGTTGGTGGGGGTTTGGCCTGTTCAGCCTGGCCGCAGGTAGCTACCTGGCCATTCTAGGCGCGGCCGTCATGACTGTCCTTATCATACAGGTCTCAGGTGTGGCCATGCTGGAAAGGTCGCTCAAGGTAAACAAACCTGGCTACGAGGAATACGCCCGCCGGACAAGTCGTTTCATCCCTTGGCGGCCGCGGGAGTAGCACGCAGCACGTCGGCTGCCACGCGCATCGCGCCCAGAGTCACAGCGGCCGTGGACTGGCCGGGAAAGATCGAATCGCCGACCAGCCACAGATTAGGTAGTCCCGTGCGTGGACCGCGGGCCTTGAACAGTGAAGTCTGGGGAAAGCCACCGACCATGCCGGACGGCCGGCGAGTGAAGTAATCAAAGGTAATTGGCGTTCCTGGTAGGCATAGTCTGACAGCCTGACGAATACCCGGCAGGGCCAGATCGGCAGCGTCCAACATTCGCTCGGCATACTCTTCGCGTCGTTCCAGGTAACCGCTTCGGCCGTCCTCAGCCAGACGCCACCACGGTTCGACGGCCGTGTGCGTGGACAGCGTCGCGGCAACTTTGCCTTCCGGGGCCCGGCTCGGATCTTGCGGGTCGGCGAGAGAGATAAATACCGAATTGCCCTCGCCAAGGGGCTTGTGCGGATCAACAATCACCTGGTGATGGCTGGTCGCACCGTTTGGTATAGCTTTGGCATCCAAGCCCAGATAAAGGGTGAAGGCGCCCCAGGTCGGTTGGCGGCGGTCGACTTCCTGTTTCAGCGACTTCGGCGCGGCCTCGCCTAACAAATCGCGCAGCGCCCAAGGGGTCACGTTGGCAAGGACATTATCGGCTTGGAATTCAAGCCCTTTCTTGGTCCGGATCATGAAGGGGCGGCTGGCCGATGGCCGGATGCATTCCACTTGCTGGCGATAGATCACGTCGCCACCATGGTCGCTGATCCAGGTGGCCAAAGTCTTGGCGATAGACCCAATGCCGCCGCGAACGTGGTTCACGCCTTGGCGGGGCAGATCCAGGGCCGCGCTACCGTAAAGGGCATTGGCCGCGTTCGCCGTGGTTTGGGCCGAGATCAATAATTGTCCGTCCAAAAAGGTGCGGAACATAGGATCGTCGATCGGGGCGATGCCGGCCATTGTGCGGGTCAAGTAGGGTACAGCGCGCAGGATCGAGGGCCGCAGGGATTGGGCCAGGCGCAAGTAGTCGACGGCCGACTGCGGCGGCCAGGGGAAAGGGCGTGAAGAGATGTCCCAACTGATGTCGGCCAGCATCTCCTGGGCGCGCCAGAAGCTACCGGTGGCCGGAAAATGGGCTTGCCACTCGGCTCGCCAGCGGTCGGGGTCGGCCCACTGGGTAACAGTTCGACCGTCGGGCAGATGGACGATCCAGGCCGGATCGGCCGGGCGTACCGGCCACTCTAAGTCCAATAGGTCGGCGACCCTGGCGTGTGGCCCACCTGGGGAGAAGCCGCCGGCCAGGGTTGCTCCGGCATCAAAAAGATACTGCTGGTGGTAAAAAGTGCCCGCGCAACCTCCCGGATAGATGTGAGATTCGATAACCGTCACGCGATGGCCGGCCCGCAATAATAATGCTGCAGCCGTTAGGCCACCAATTCCTGCGCCAATAACCAGGGTATGACTTTGATTGTTCATTAGATATTGCGGTGTGCGGTGTATCTTGTTTTATCCCAATGGTATGCATGGTCAAGGCCCTTATCAGTTCATAATCGAGTGCATACAAAAACCTGATGTAAGGCCTTTCTCCGGGCGACCGGAAGCAACTTATCTAATAGAGTTCATAAACTCATTGCGTGTTTTCGCATTCTGTTTGAAAGATCCTAGTAAGGCACTGGTGACCATCTGAGCCTGTTCTTTTTTGACACCACGCATCATGGAACACATGTGGGCGCCCTCAATGACCACAGCCGCGCCCTGGGGATTAAGAACCTCATCTAGCAATTCGGCAATCTGTCGAGTCATACGTTCTTGGACCTGCAGACGCCGGGCAAACATATCTACGATCCGGGGAATTTTGGATAAGCCGATTATTTTTTCAGTCGGCACGTAGGCAACATGGGCGCGACCGTAGAAAGGCAACATATGATGTTCACACATGCTGAAAAACTCAATATCCTTCACCAGGATCATCTCATCATATTCAACGTCAAAAAGGGCGCCATTCACCAAAGTGACAGGATCGACCTTGTAGCCACCAAGTATCTCATCATACATTCTAGCGATACGATTTGGTGTGCCTATCAGACCCTGACGAGTTGAAACTTCGCCTTCAATGTTGCTGAGGATGTGACTAATGGCTTGCTCAATTTCCTTATGATGATAGGGCGCTGGTTTTGTGTCATTGTGCACGGTGCTGCCATTAGATTTGACTATTAATTCTGTTTCAAACATCTTTTCTCCTTAATCACGTTAGCTCTTACGCCGGCGAAGCATAAAGACGCCAACAAGAGGCACAAATAGCAAGAATCCACCAGCTGCAAAGCTCCGCCACTGACGCCAGAACCAATTGTTGGCCCCAACTTCGCAGGAGTCGTAGGCTGATTTCTGTTCTCGCCAATTTTCGCCGGCTGAAAACTCCTCGCGACCACTCATACCCAATAAATAGACTCCGGGCCAATCCTGCGTTGAATATACGGCGATGAAGTAAGTTCCGCCTTGGGCAATGTGACGAATAGATGGACCTGAGTAGTAGAAGGAGGGATCAAAAGGCTCAAAGAACGTGCCCCACTGCTCCAGGGCAACGGCATCAACGCCCATTCCAGAGGGCAACTCAATCTTCATTGGAGTGGGTGTGCCTGAAACCTCAGGGCCAATCAAAGCCATTTGGGGTCGATATGCCTCGCAGGCCATTGGAACGAAGAGTTGAACATCTATTACGTGGTCTGCCGGCACGTCTAGGCGATAGTAATCTACAGATCCGGTTCCCTGCAGGCTGCCGTACAAGGCCAGAGAAAGACTGATGTCTTCAATGACGAAGGCGTTGTCTGGAGTTGGGGAGCCGTCGCTATTAAATGTGGGATTGTGAGCGGAAGCTGTACGTAGCCCAAAGCCTAAAAAGACTCCTACAATGAGGGACAGCCAAAAAAGTTGCCAGCGTTTCATGCGGTTTGCGCCTTCAGCCTAGTCTTGCCAATCTGTCTTCTGGTAATCAGTTTGCGGGTGATGAACAGTAGGTGCAGTGCTGGCTTCGAGAATAATAGCCGACCGGTCAATCCTCGTAACCCACTCTCATATTCGTATTCGATGTGCTCGCTCACTTGGGTTACTTCGTCGCCTGCGGCGATGAAGCGATGGGTATGGCGCCAGCGCTTTAATGGTCCCCGCACCTGCGTGTCGGTGAATCCGTCTTGGTCGACGTCGCTGTGCACTACTTTCCAGTGGAGTGGAAGCGGTCCAAACCACAACGTGAAGCTTGATTTTGAGCCTTCGCCCAGAGGTTCATGATGGTGAAGCTGAGAGATGATAGGAAAGGGCGTCAGCGTTTTGACGTTTGAACTGTAGTGGAAGTCGGCCACGGTCGCTTGTGGCGCTTCCACTGTAAATGTGTATTCAAAGATAGGCATTAGTCGCTCTCGTTCGATAGATGAAGCCTGCAGCTACTTACTATTGATACTACATACCAGCAGGCCTATTGCTTTTACGTCATCGAAAACGCGCTTAATCTAAAGATTGGTGAATGCGAGCCTTGGCGTAGGTGCCATTCTTGTGCAGGCCCGCACTCACCATATTGAAGAGAGGATAAGGTTCAATCCTTCTTCATCAACTTCGCTTCTGCTAATTAACAGCCTAGGCTGGCGGCAGAAGGACGGCGTCTATGACGTGGATAACGCCGTTAGAGGCTTCGATATCGGTAATGATGACTTTGACCGTATCGTTAAGGAAAACCTCACCGTCGACTACGCTTATCGTCACATCAGTTCCCTGCAGGGTAGGTGCGGCTTCCAGCGTGACGACAGTCTCGGCCGGCACCGCGCCGTCAACTACATGATAAAGAAGAACGTTCGTCAAGGCACCCTGAGGATCTTCTAGCAGGGATTCGACTGTGCCTTCAGGCAAGGCGGCAAACGCATCGTCAACCGGGGCGAATACCGTGAACTGGCCTTCACCAGAAAGCGTCTCTACCAGACCGGCCGCTTCGAGAGCAACCACCAGCGTCGTGAATCGGCCGTCTTCAATGGCGATCTCGACGATGGACTTGGCGTCCATCATCTCTTCTTCCGCCATCTGTTCCTCTACGGCCGCTTCAACGATGCTTGGCGGCAGAATCACAGCGTCAATGACGTGAATGATGCCGTTAGAAGCTTCGATGTCAGTGATAATGACGGTAGCGCTGTCGTTCAACATAACCTGGCCATCCATGACCTTGATGGCCACGGGTTCACCTTGTATTGTCGTCGCCGACTCAAGGGTCACAACGGTCTCGGCCGGCACGACGCCCTCGGCTACGTGATAAAGAAGGATTTCTTTCAGAGCGCCTTCGGGCTCTTCTAGTAGAGATTCAACGGTGCCTTCAGGTAACGCAGCAAAGGCATCATCTGTTGGGGCAAAGACAGTGAATTGGCCCTCGCCACTAAGGGTTTCGGCCAATCCTGCGGCTTGAACAGCCGCCACAAGAGTAGTGAAGCGACCGTCTTCAACGGCGATGTCAACGATAGATTTGGCTTCAACCATCTCCTCTTCCACTTCTTCAACCGGTGCTTCAGTCGGTTCTTCTACCGCCTCAGGTACCGGTGTAGCAGTCGGATCAGCAGCAGTACTACAAGCTGCTAGAACCAAACTGAGAACAATAAATATTCCTAACCAAGTTAAACGTTTCATTCTTCAGTCTCCTCGGACTTTTGATTATTAACAATTACAGTAACCTGCTTGAAGTTTATAAAATTTGTGCAGGTGCGAAACTAACAAACATTACTAATAAACTCGCCTAAATCTGGGCCCTAATCTGGCCTGATACCAGCTAGGCGACGTCTATAATCACCTAAGAGTGTCTCCAGCATGTCCGGGTTTGACGCTCAATCATGTGTGTGTCGCCTTTAGGCTAGCCATATCCCATGGCAGCTGTCTCACATCTTAGCTAATGGCATTACATTTGGAGATGCTGCATTTGACCTTCTGACTTCTACATATTATTCATTTCTCCATATTGACCTTCTCAAATCCCGATTGGCCTCCTATTGTTGCTACTCTTGCGCTCGCTTGTGCGCACTCAGGGATGGGTCTGTGCACGGCGCCGAGTGAGCGAAATGTATCCTTCCAACCGTGAATTGTCAAGGTACTGCATAACTTTGCTTATAACTGTCTAATTTTTGCACAATTTATACGATGAGCTGACTGTTTGTCGCCTCCGCGCTCGCCAAGACGGCAATCGGTGATAAGATGAAGAGATGAGCAAAAATCTATGGTGGATTCGGCGTGATTTGCGCCTAATGGATAATCAAGCGATGCAGGCCGCCCTGACCGAAGGGGAGGCGATCATACCTGTCTTCATCTTGGATCCGACTTTGCTTTCTTCGGCGAATGCGGGCGAAAATCGGGTGGCCTTTCTTATGGCCGGTTTGCGCGAGTTAGATAGGGCGTTGCGCGGTCGAGGAAGCTATCTGGTTGTTCGGCAAGGGTCGGTGCTTGAGCAGCTGGAGGCCTTGTTAGAAGAAGCAAAAGCCACTGCCGTCTACGCGGAGGAGGATGTTTCGCCATATGCCCGCCGGCGCGACGCGATCGTCAGCCAGCATTTGCCTCTGAAACTTGTGGCAGGGGTCACGGTTCACCATCCCGAATTGGTCTATAAAACAGATGGGTCGCCTTATACGATCTATACGCCTTTCAGCCGGCGTTGGAAAGAGCTGCTGGCCCCTGAGCCAGGATCTCTACTGCCGACGCCAGAGCGGTTGCCCACTCCGCCCGATATCAGCAGTTTGCCAATTCCTGAGTGGCCGCATTTGTCAAAGTCGTTGCCCTTCCCTCCTGGCGAACAGGAGGCTCAGCGCCGCTTAAATGCTTTTATGCAGGAGGACGGCGAAGCCTCGATCGCTCGATACGCCGATCGGCGAGATCGTTTGGATCTGGATGGCACTTCAGGACTGTCCCCTTATTTGCGTTTTGGCATGCTTTCCGCCCGGCAAGCGGTCGTCTCTGCAATGCAGAAACGATCGGCCGTTACTGATGAACGGGGTCGTCAGGGCGCCGAGGTTTGGCTGAACGAGTTGATCTGGCGCGAGTTTTATATGTCCATCCTCTACCACTTCCCTCAGGTGCTTAAGCAAAGCTTTCGTCCGGCTTACGATCGCATTGCCTGGCAAAGAAACGAAGAACACTTCGCGGCCTGGCGCGGCGGGCAGACGGGATATCCGGTGGTAGATGCGGCCATGCGTCAACTTGCTCAGAGAGGCTGGATGCACAATCGTGCCCGGATGATCGTGGCTTCCTTTTTAGTTAAAGACTTACTGATTGACTGGCGCTGGGGCGAGCGGTGGTTCATGCAGTATCTTGTGGACGGTGACCCGGCGGCTAATAACGGCGGTTGGCAGTGGGCAGCCGGTACCGGCACTGACGCCGCTCCGTATTTCCGCATCTTCAATCCGGTATTACAGGGCAAGAAGTTTGACCCCAACGGCAATTACGTGCGCCATTGGCTGCCCGAGCTCGAGCGAGTGCCAAAGCAATATGTGCACGAACCGTGGAAGATGCCCGATGATTTCCAGCGAAAAGTGAAGTGCGTCATTGGCCATGATTACCCGCAACCGATCGTCGATCACAGCATAGCGCGCCGGGCAACGCTCGATGCCTATGCGCGAGCCCGCGAAGAAAACGCTTCAGGAGGAAACAATGGAAAGTGATGATTCAGTGAAAAGATATCTGCAGGAAATACAGATCCCGCTTCGCTTATCATGCATCTCGACTTCTGGATGGCCGGTCGTGCTTTCGCTATGGTATATGTTCGAGGAAGGCTACCTTTACTGTGCGACGCCCCAGAACGCGAAAGTTGTCAGCTACCTTAAACAGAATCCGCGATGTGCGTTTGAGATCGCCTCCGACCAACCACCATACTGCGGTGTACGTGGGCGGGCGCTGGCGACGATCGATCAAGAACGTGGCCTAGCAATCTTGGAGCGCCTGCTTGAGCGTTATTTAGGGAGCACGGAGAACGCCCTCGCGCAGCAGCTGTTAAACCGTTCAGAAACAGAGGTGGCTATTCTGCTGGCTCCGAAACAATACTATACCTGGAACTTCACCGATCGCATGGCCAATTCTATCCCGGGCGCAACTCCGAAACTTTGCCCAGGCTGAGCCTGCGGCGACCCGACCTTTCGGCAGATCCTGGCGGCCCACTCAGGTGCCCGCACCTAACCCAGCGACCCAATCGGGCATGGACCATAGCCAATACTCATCGGCGCCACCTGTTGACAGGTCGGGTTACCAACCGCTCGTTCCCGGTTCACCTTTGAAAGGCCCCACAATATCATCGGTTATCCAACCGCCGTAAAACTCGCCAGGTTGTGGTCGAACGCTTTCGCCGTCTACCAGGCATTCATCCATTGCCCAGGGGTAGAAGGCGACATGATCCTTGATCTGCCTGAATGCAGGCGCCGGCCGACCGTAGTACCAGGCAGCCCGCTTGGCGACCTGTTCGCCCGAGACGACATCATAATAGGAAGCCTGTCCTTTCCACTCGCACCAGGAGCCGCCGGTCGCCTCCTTCAGATGCTGAATGTCAATATCCTCGGGCGGAATGTAGTAAACAGGGGGATGACTCGTCTCCAGGACTCGCCAGGCTCGCCGGCTGTCAGCAATGACAACATTGTTGAAGACAACTTGAATCTGCCTGTCAGTCCGCTCGAGGCGCGGCGGCCGGGGATAGTCCCATACGGACTCTTGGCCGACCTCGGGCTTTACCGGAATTGGTCTCGCCATAACAATTCACCTCAAAGATGGTCAAATGGTATTTCGATAATTGTACAATATATTGACAAAACTTCAAAATCAGTATATTATTCCTTCCGAAACATCAAGCAAACTTATCATCATTGGCGGTCAAAAGACGCCTATAGGAGTGACAAATGAGTTCACATCGAAATGAATCGTTAGACACCGATCAACATAGTGAGAGTCGTGCCGGACAAAATGGTAACGATCGGAGCGGAGCGTTAGGTTTTCTGGCTCTTCTCGGCCTTGCGTTTCCAGCTCTAGGGATCCGGTATTTGCTTCCGGACCTGAATCCCTTGTTGCTGGCCGGGCTTGGGCTAGCAGTTTATAGTATCTATCTGGGAATGCTAATCCATTATATGGCTCAAGCGGAGGATGCAGAATCAGCGCTCGAGCCGGTCGTGTTAGAGACGCGGGAACAATGAAGATTCAGCGAACAAAGGAAGCCCGCTGAGCAGACGAATGCGTCTTGCCAAAAGACACGTCATGATGGTAGCATTTATTTCATCTCTACCATCTGTCTATCTGTGGTTTAGCGACTCGCGGGACCATCCAATGTATATCGGTCTAAACAAGCACTGATGAGGACAAGATGGTAATCTTGTCCCCGAACCATGTTCTGCGAATCTTCAGTTGAAAATGCTTTTCAGTACTAAAAGGAGCTGTCAACAATGACCGAAACGAATGCTCAACCAAAAGTCGTGGCCTCTGAAGCTACCTTCATGGGTTTGAAGCGTTTCAATCTCGTCATGGGTTTCCTGCACCTGCTGCAGGGTATCCTTATGATCGTTCTGAGCAACGACACGACCTACCCCATTTACTCCTTCTTTCTCAAGTTCGACACTGAGAACTTTTCGCTGGCTCCCAACCCGGAACTAGTGTACGAATTGCGTTTTGGCCCTGCTGTTGCGGCATTTTTGCTCTTGTCGGCCATAGCCCATTTCTACTTGGCCACCATTGGCTACAATCGTTACGTCAGTAACCTTAAGATGGGTATGAATCCCATTCGCTTCTACGAGTATGCACTGAGTTCCTCGTTGATGATCGTCCTCATCGGCATGCTGGTTGGTTTGTGGGATATTGGCGCGCTCATCCTCATCTTCGGCATTAACGCTACGATGAACCTGTTCGGTATTCTCATGGAGAAGCTTAATCAGCATACGGTTAAGACCGACTGGTCCTCCTTCATCTATGGTGTTTTCGCCGGCCTGTTGCCCTGGGTTGTCATTACGATGTATTTCCTCGGAGCGATAAACTCTGGCGACGGGGATGCCAAGCCACCGGCCTTTGTCTACTTCATCATTCCCACTATATTCGTCTTCTTCAACATCTTTGCCGTGAATATGGTGTTACAATACAAGAAAGTTGGCCGATGGAAAGATTATCTGTTCGGCGAGCGCTTCTACATCATTCTTAGCCTGACCGCCAAGACTGTTCTGGCCTGGACCATCTTCGCCGGGACGTTGGCTCCAGTGTGATGATGACCGAGACTCGATAGTTTGGCCGGGTTTCGACTTTGCCAGTAAATGTACGGATCAGGATCAATCCGACCAACAGCAAGCAGTTCATTGCAGGCTAGAAAGCAGTCGATCCAGTAGATGGCTAAACGGCGAAAGACTGTCGTCTGGATCCTGGGCGACCAGCTGTTATGCAGTCACCCTGCCCTGGCCCAGGCTGAGAGTGAGGACGGCCGCGAGCAGATGCTGGTGGTCCTGGTTGAGAGCCATGGGAGACTGACGAAGCGCCCATACCAGCGCAAGAAGTTGGTCCTGCTGCTGAGCGCCATGCGCCACTACGCGGCTGATCTGCGTCGGCACGGATACCAGGTTGAAGTCGTCAAGGCGGCGTCTTTTGGCGAAGGGCTGAAAGGGATCGTGGCTAGTTGGCGGGCAGATCAGCTGATCTGCATGGCCGCCAACGATTTCAATGGTCGTCGCTTCCAGCAAGAACGATTGCCGGACCTGCTCAATATTCCGGTGGTAGTTCTGCCGAACCGTCAATTCCTCACCGGGCAATATGATCCATACCCAGATGCAGAACCTGAGAAGCGTTATCTGATGGAGTATTTCTACCGGAAGATGCGCCGTCACTTTGAAGTGTTGGTAGACGGCGACGCACCGGCCGGTGGAAAATGGAACTACGACCGGGAAAATCGCAAACCCCTGCCAAAAGATAAAGAGCCGCCACCGATTATCACCTTTGAGCCAGATGCGATAACGGGCGAGGTGATGGAGGAAGTTGCCATTTTGCCTACGGCGATTGGCACCAGCACTGGTTTTGATCTGGCTGTGACCCGTGAACAAGCTTTACTGGCCGTTGAAGAGTTCATCGGCCGGCGGCTGGTTGATTTTGGGCCCTATGAGGACGCCATGTCAAGCCAGCATAGCCTTCTTTATCATTCGAAGCTGTCGGCCTATCTGAACATTGGGCTTCTGGAGCCCATGGAGTTGATCCGTTCCGCGGAAGCAGCGTACCAATCGGGTGCCGCCCCCATCAATTCAGTGGAAGGCTTTGTGCGCCAGATTCTGGGCTGGCGCGAGTATATCTGCTGGCAATATTGGCGTCTCATGCCGGCTATCTATGATTGGAACTACTGGGAAGCACGACATCCCTTGCCCCGATTCTTTTGGGATGGTCAGGTCGATCTGGCTTGCTTGAACCATGTTCTGCGGCAGGCAATTCAAACTGGCTACAACCATCACATCGAGCGTCTGATGATCCTCTGTAACTTCAGCTTATTGGCTGGAGTTAAGCCCAATGAAGTAAACGAGTGGTTTCTCTCGACCTACATCGATGCCTATGATTGGGTGATGGCGCCCAATGTGCTGGGGATGGGCTTGAACGCCGATGGCGGCCTCATCGCGACCAAGCCTTATATCGCCTCGGCAAACTACATCAACAAGATGAGTGATCATTGTGGGTCATGCCGGTATGATCGCAAGAAACGCATCGGCGATGACGCCTGTCCTTTCAACACCCTGTATTGGAACTTTCTCATTCAACATGAAGAGAGATTGCGGGCCAACCCCCGGCTCGGCCCAAATGTACTGGGTTTGCGTCACCTCGATGACCATGAAAGGCTAGCCGTCCAGCAAGATGCCGGCCGATTTCTAGACCGACTGTAGGTTAACTACCAGAAAAGAAAAGCAGGTCACGGCTTGTACTTGTTGCGCTGTGACCTGCTATTCAGCGATAAGTGTTGGGCACGAATTCGCTATTGTGAGGGTTCAAACTGACGTTTGGACAAAGTCCTTCTGATTCTTATTCCCCATTCCTGGGCCATGGTCCTAAGATTACCGTATCGACAACATGGATGACGCCATTATCGGCATTTATGTCGGCAATGATGACCTTGGAATCATCATTCACGAACAGAGAATCATCAAACGTTTTCAAACCGGCAATCTGGTTATTGGCCATGGTTACGTCGCCAAGCAATGTCAATGCCTTGTCTGAGTGAACTTCGCCGCTCAGCACATGATAGAGCAAGATATCGGTTAGTTCAGCCTTGCTGAAGGCACTGGTGATATTGCTGGCATTGAGGTCCAGTTTGGCAAAGGCATCATCTGTTGGAGCGAAAACGGTCCATTCGCCGCCAGATAGAGTTCCTGCCAAATCAGCATATACGACCGCTGCGACTAAAGTCTCAAAACGGCCGTCGTTTACTGCGATGTCAACGATAGAATTACCGACCGCGGCCTCTGTTGCGCCACCGACAGCTGGCACATCTTCGTCTACGCGCGGCCAGGGGCCTAGTATTACGGTATCAACGACATGCACAACGCCGTTGGAAGCATTGATGTCAGGAATGATTACCTTTGCGTCATCGTTGACGTAGAGCGACCCGTCAAAATACTTCAAGCCAGCCTTCTGGTCATTGGCCATGGTTATATCGCCCACGAGAGACTTTGCTTTGGATGAGGTCACTTCACCGCTCAGGGCGTGGTAGAGTAGAATGTCGGTGAGCTCCTCTTTGCTGAAGGCTGTTGCCACATTGCTGGCATCAAGACCCAGCTTAGCAAAGGCATCATCGGTGGGTGCGAATACGGTCCATTCTCCGCCTGACAGCGTATCAGCCAGATCTGTGGCCACAACTGCTGCTACCAGGGTGGTGAAACGGCCGTCCTCGACAGCGATCTCGACAATGGTCTGATGCCCAGCGGCTCCAGCAATTGGCACAGCCAGCAAAAAAGCCAGGGCTAAAATAACTATACTTCTCGTAAGTCGATTCATGATTTTGTCCTCCTTAGGACCATATCTCGCTTGTTTTTGGGCTCTTGTCAGTTATAAACATCCCCGTACCGAATTCGGTCACCAAGCTGTCCGTGAAGCTCAGTATACCACGGGAAACTGACCATTGGATCTTTCATTCAAAAAGCAGCACTTATGAATTGGTTCCGATAGTATAGAATTTACCTATGATAAAAGGACGCGCTGCCGATACCCGTTGCATTGGTCGTGATCCTGGTAGCTGATACGCTGCCGATCTTGAATCTCGGCGCCTGGAACGATGATCCCATTGTGATCCAGACGATAAAGGAGCGAATCGATCCGTTGATGGATTGAGCTACCGCACCAAATCCACAGACTGACTTGAATAATGATTCAACTCCTTGAACTGAGTGATCAGAAACAACTGAAGGGCATCAGCCAATAGGCAGGCTCGCTTCAGTGGCTGTCAGAACACGGTCTGGCTGTACCGAAAACATATGTATTGCCGTACGAGAGCCAAGCCACATCTTTTTGTTTCTACTTAGACGAGGTGGAGTCGTTGGTGGAAGAAGGCCTATCGGCCGTGCCGCAGAGAGAAATCGTCATCACTCGAGAACAGGAAATCGAGGCAAGCCATGTTGCCTTACTGCCTGACATCATTTATGGCGACCAGGCGCCACCGCCGGAGATCGCTGGCGGGGCAATGGAAGGTCGGTCAGTATAGCCACTTCGCCAGGTTACCATCAAGGTCCGGTCCGGAGTGATCCAAAGCGTTGGCAAATGCGAAACTGAAAGGAAATAGCCATGGATTTTCTCATTGGCTGGTTCGCCGCTGCTGTTGGTTACCTGATGGGTTCTATTTCCTTTGCCAGGATTGTCGCAGGCCAGGTGAAAGCAGAGGCTGGCATCACGAAATATGTTGAACCGGTTCCCAAAAGCGACCTTGTCTACGAGGATGACGTGGTTAGCGCTACCCTGGTCAATCTTCACGTTGGCAATATGGCTGTATGACGTCCATATTGGAGATGATCAGGGTCATGATAGCCCTGGTTGTCTTTCTATTGTTGTTCCCAGAGCAGCCATATTACTTGATCGTATCGGTTGCAGCGATAGTAAATGGTAACCGACAACCGGCATCACCAGTGCGAGAGCGGTTGAGATTATCATCGCAACCTCGACCAAGCGTTCACAGATATCGCTCAGATGAAGCAAGGGGATGATTTGGTCTGCCCTTCGACGCCGGGCGGTTGGATGCAGTTGGTAGAGCGCACCAAAATGCCCCAGGTTTTCCCGGCCGGTCAATTTCCAGTAGAGACCACGCGAGCAGGCAACCGACGCTAGCCCGCACATCATCTTCGTCTTGCTGGATGTGAAAGCTATTGACCCAGGCATTACCTGAAGTTGGCAGTAACAGCATGGCGCGTATCTAGATGAGGGTCGTCTTGCCGGCGCCGTTAGGTCCCAGCTGCCCCACTATCTCACCAGGAAACACTTCAAATGAAACGTCTTTGAGCGCGGCAACGGTTCGCTACTGGGATTCGAGAAGTAAGCATTCGGGCTCATTTGCCGATTGGACTGGCACTTCGATAGCAACGTTCGCTTGTTGGACCAGAATTGCCCGAGTTCCATTGAGAACGCACTAGGGTCTTACGGCAACTGACTTTCTACAAGGCCTGGCAAGGCCTGGCTCACGAAACTGTGCAGGGCCTCCCCCTTTTCTTCTGTGAATCTACCCCCTACTCGCCACAGCACCTGCCCTGATTGGTCGAACAGGTAGATCCAAATGCTCTGCTCGTTCTCGATCTCAAGAGCAGTTCTGAAAGCGGATTTGTCCAGATACAAGGTAATGGTGCGGGCCCGCGTTGCCGGGTTTGGAATACCGGCGCGCATGCCTTCATTCAAGAATGTGCGGTAGAGAAGGCCTCTGCGCGACAAAGTGGGAAACTCATAATAGTGAAGTTCAGGGAAATCTTCGGCCAACTGGGCGACAAAAGGCACCCATTCATCGATCAGGTCCTGGTGCCAGCGCAAAAAGGCGATGAAGACCAGGTTGATCTCCCCCGAAAAATCATCGGGGAAGACCATCTTCTTGCGGGCTAGATTGCTGCCCTCAACTCTTGGAAGTTTCATGGTTTAACCTCTTGTCTAGACCGTATTGTTTTTGCCACGCCGATTAAATGGGCGTCTCAAGTGAACACAATATTAAATTGGTCCCAAGCACGGCGGGATTTCTGTGAATAATTGAAATAAGCTAAAGGCAAACATTCCAAACGCCAGCAGGTAGGTGATGGCCAAGCCCACTGTTGGGCGTGGTTGGTTAGTCACTATCGACTTAGCGATCACAGCCATCCCAAAAAGCGGTGTTAGCAGCGAAAGGAACGCGTATTTCAGCGTGCCAGCCAGCCCACCCAGGGCCGGCATCCAGGCCTGAATGGACTCGGCCGACTCCTCGGCAGCAATAGCCAACATGCGCAGGATGAAGGCGTTCTCGATCCAGTCAAGGACCATGGCCATAAAGGGGAAGAACATCACCACCAGGCCAATTTGTAACCAGCGGCCCTCTTGATGACGAACGATGAGGCCGATCAAGCCGCTATAGAGTAAGGCATAGCCCATGGGAAAAATAAGGTCGCCGGGCATATGCAGCGAGCGCGCGGCTGATCGCGCGTCGTCGCTGTAGCTATTTATGATCTCAGCCGCTCGTGCGGTGGTGAATGGAATCTGCAAGCAGGTCAGGTCTTTACCGCCAGTCTCTTCTATCACGCTGGAGTAAGGCACCATGAGCAGCGACAGCGAAGAGGCGAAGATCATCAAGCCCACGACGACCATGATGAGGAGCCAACGTCGAGCGATTGGCGACCTGATTCTTGCTTCCATGCCGGCTCCGGCTCGGAGTCTGCACTTCAGTCTACTCCGAGCCCATGACCGCTAGACAACTGGTACTGGTTGTCCCTGCCGGCGCCGATGGCTGTAGGCGCCAGCAATCAACAGGATCGCTGTCACGGCGGCCGCCACCCAGGCGGCCGTGGCAACGGTCGACGTATCCTCATGCTTGATGGCGATACCGGCAAAAGCCCAGATCAAAACCGCTGCGTAGGCGATGTCGCCCCTGGTGAAGCTAACCAGTCCGCCGACCGCTGTCGCAACAGCCAACATGATAAGCGTCCAAGCCTCGGGGCTGATGCCCCAGCCGCTCCAGTCCCAATAGGCCAGCAAGGCGGTGATGTTGGCGATGGTGGCGACGGTAATCCAACCCAGGTAGATGCTGAATGGCAGGTGAACTAGCCAACGCATGCCGTTAGATACTTGCTTGCGGCCGATATCCAGGCGCAGATAAATGGCGATCAAGCAGGCCAGTAGGACCAGCATTACTATCACGGACGCTGGAAACACTTCATAGTGCCAAAGCAGAATCCAGGCGATATTGGCCAGGCTAGAGAGCACGAATATATAACCAATGTTCCTGAGATCAGAGTTACTGGCCTGGGCCGGTAGTGCCTGGTAAACGGCGTAGGCCATCAAGCCCAGGTAAATGAGACCCCAGATCGAGAAGACATAGCCGGCCGGCACAAAGAACACCTCAAATCGATCTGAGATCTCGCCGGTGGTTTGGCCGTTTATGGGAATCGCGCTAGCCATGGCATTGACAGCGATCATGGCCAGCAAAGTTACAACGACCGAAACCTGACGAACTGCATCCTTGCGCATAATCCGTTTTCCTATTTGCCTAATATATCTCGCCTTATTCTGAAACCAAGTGCGCCAGCCAGTCAACGACGAGGCTAGCCGATTCGCCCAGATGTATTCTCGCCGCTTGATAATAGGCCAAAACATAATCAAAAATTAAGCTACTGGGTAAGCGGTAGCCCATCAATAAATGTTCTATCCAGGCCATGTCATCTTGAAGCAAGCCAGCATCGCCCAATTTGAGGGCCGCCTCAATCGTACGAGCGATATCTTCATTGATTGCTGTTAGATCTCCGGTAGGCTTATTAGTTGCAATGAATGTGCCCCAGATGTGTGACTCAATCATAGCGCGACGCTCCCGAAACTGCTTCAACGCTCGCTGGTATATCTCTGATGGCTCCTGCAACTGGGAGGGTGGTAGTTGCTGGGACAACGACTCGGAAACCCATTGAACGGCTTCAACCATCGATTCTCCAAGAAAATAGCCCGGAATTAGCCCCCGTAATTCAGGCATTTGGTTAAAGACCAGACCTCCAAAGGCCAGTGGGACACCGTGCGTCGAAGATACTATTGCCATCTCTTTCATGGTCGCTGCTGTATGCAATAATTGGGCAGCAACGATGATTAAATCTGGCTGCACATGCTCGATTGTAGATGCCAGTTCATTGGCCGGCACGTTCGCTCCCAGGTAGATTACATCCCACCCACTCTGGCGTAGCATATAAGTCAGAAGCAATGGGCTAAAGATATGATAGTCCCCTGGCGCTGTGGCCACAACAATGCGCTCCGGCCGTGTGGGTGCAGGTGAAGCGGCAATCAAAATTTCCAATCGCTGTACACTAAGGGCCGAGGCGAAGTGTTCTCGTTGAACCGATACTTCACCCTCGTACCAGAAGTTGCCAACTTCAGCCAACCCCTTCTGCAACAACTCGACACATACTGTCATCGGATTGAAAAGAGCAAAGGCGCTGGCCAAGACCTGTTCGGCCGCTACTCTGTCAAAGTTTAGGCAGGCAGTGACCCATATCTGGCGGAGCTGGTCTATTTGTTCACCCTCTAGAGCATGAATAACTAGCGGCCCCGGATCGCTTAGGACAGCGGTCGAAACTTGAAGAGGGTCTTCGCCCCGATCAACGTAAGTCCGCCATAAATCGACGGCATGACTGATGGAGACACCCTCCTCTTGCCGGGCACTCAGCCACTTCAAAGTATCGATATCCCGTTGAGAATATTGGCGGTGTCCACCAGCGGTCCTATTTGGACTTGGGAAACCGTACCTTCGCTCCCAAGCACGAATCGTTGCTGGATTCAGACCTGTCTGTGTCACGACTGCCTTAATATTGAAGACCGATGCGCTGTCCGCTGATTGCCCGTTCATTGTGTTCATTAATTCACTCAACTGCTCGGATAGAAGATTCATTAAATTGTCTACATTTTACACCCATGGACTCATCATGTCAAGTAATTGTAGATATATTGCAGCAGAAAGTGAAGTAAATCAACCTGCTCCGATCTTCGACGACCATAAAGAACAACAAGGCCTGCGCCTTGAGATACAGGGGTAACCTGCAGGCGAATAACCGCAGAAACGGCCAGAAGTCGCGCTCGGTGACAGCTGTGACCAATGCAAGCATAACACCTCATGGACTTTATACAGTAATTATACAAAAACTTGACAAATTCAATCAACGAGGTATACTTGAGTTCATTGACTCGATGTTTCGTAGGAGTGAATTAGCATGAGTTCAAGAATAAAAATCGCAAAAGCATCAATCTTGTTAGCAGCGCTACTATCCTTCTTTTTATCTGTATTCCTTTGGTTTACAGGCTCGGAAGCGCAAGGTATTTTTGTTGGCATATGGGTCCCCTCAATCCTCAGCTTTGGGGCCTTAATCTTCGCTGGGAGCAGCAACAATGGATGAAGCCATATTGTTTGTATTCGGTTTGGTAGCATTCTTGTTGGCCGTAGGGCCGTTGGCAATAGCCGCCTATCTTGATCTTAAGGACAAATAATCATGGCGAATTTCGTAAGGCGAACAGATAGACCGCTGGTTCTCGTCACTGGCGCGACGGGTTATGTTGGTGGTCGCTTGATTCCGCGTCTGCTGCAGCGAGGTTATCAAGTGCGCGTTCTTGTGCGTGGCGGCCGGGAGCGCCTCCATGGGCGAGAATGGCAAGATAATGTCGAAATCGCCGTCGGTGATGTTCTGCAACCAGATGGGTTGGCTTCCGTCATGAATGGCGTTGAAATTGCCTACTATCTTATTCACAGTATGCGGGACAATACTCAATTCAGCCAACGAGACAAAAGCGCAGCACAGAACTTCGCCAATGCGGCCAAAATTGCTGGTGTGCAACGTATCATATATCTGGGGGGCCTTGGCGATTCAGAGAGCGAGCTATCAGAGCATCTGCGGTCGCGTCAGGAAACCGGGGAGGCACTGCGCCTGGCCGGCGTCCCTGTCACGGAGTTTAGAGCTGGCATGATCGTTGGCTCGGGTAGCCTTTCCTTTGAGATGGTCCGTCACTTAACTGAGCGTTTGCCAGTCATGATTTGCCCCCGGTGGGTATTTGTCCGTTCTCACCCCATCGCTATCCGAGATGTTTTGAGATATTTGGTGGCAGCCATTGAGACGCCGGATAGCAGCGGCAAGATTGTCGAAATTGGCGGCGCTGATGTACTTACTTATGCGGAGATGATGCAAGTCTATGCTCGTATTAGAGGTCTGCGTCGGCTTATCCTCCCGATACCTGTTCTCACACCCCGCCTGTCTTCCTATTGGGCCCATTGGATCACGCCCATTCCAGCCAGCATTGCCCGGCCGCTAATCAAGGGGCTACGATATGAATTGGTGGTGCGCGACAACGTGGCCGAGGAGTTGTTTCCAGACATTCAGCCGCTAGACTATGAAACGTCGGTCAATTTGGCATTGCGACGTGTCGAAGAAGGTCAGATCGAAACAATATGGAGCGACGCCTTGGCTTCTAGTAAAGGTGATATGCCCCCTGTGCTACTGGCCCAAGAACAGGGCATGTTGATCGAGCGACGGCAGAAGACAGTGAATGCCCCGCCAGAAATCGTCTATAAGATCTTTTCTGGTTTGGGGGGCGCACGAGGTTGGCCGCCATACAATTGGCTGTGGCGAGCCAGAGGGATGATCGATCGCCTGGTAGGAGGCGTAGGTTTGCGCCGCGGCCGGCGCCATCCCGACCAATTGCGTGAAGGTGAAGCCCTTGATTTTTGGCGTGTGGAGGCAATTCAACCGGATCGCCTTCTAAGAATAAGAGCAGAAATGAAGCTCCCTGGACGAGGTTGGCTGCAATACGAAGCTTCACCTGCTCAAAATGACCAGACCGAACTTGTACAAACGGCATACTTTGCACCAAAAGGATTGTTTGGCCTGATTTATTGGTATGGGATCTATCCGCTGCACGGTATTATTTTTGCAGGGACGATTGAAGAAATCGCGAAGCGTGCCGAGCTAGCATCAAGCAGAGTCGTTCAGTCTGCAGATGATGTCGCTTTACACGATGACCAGATTAAGTCGATGGCCGCCAATTATGCGTCATCAAATGAAGTCGCAAATTAAGATAACGGCCAAAGGGTACAAGGATACGAAAGCTACAGCTATTGCGTTGTCGGCGTGGAAGAAACGCTTGTCTCGAACATCGGTGGCGAGGTAAGGGCTGGCGATAAGGTTGCCTGCTCAATATTCTGTGCTTCGCCAGATAACGGTGGTTTCGGCAACGCCTTCATTGCTGATTTCGGGTTTTTGGGCAGAATAAGTTTCCAATCTATTATGATGCCCCAGCTTTGGTGGTATTTAGGCGATAATCTCCAAACTCACCCCAATCTATGACCTTGTTGTACTTGCTTTGTTTGGCTCGGAAATGAACGATGACCGGGGCTCGATCTAGTTCGGGATGGGCCTTGAGCAAATAGCGGTCACCGTAATGAAAGGCCTCGATCACTTGGCGCATATGATGGTTGAAGATGTCGTAACGCCAACCAGCTGACCCCAAAACAAGACCGCCGCTGACATGGCAATAAATATGCAAAGACCAGGGCTTGCCATCCTGATCCCGCCTCCATTCAGCCAGTACTTCATCACGCATTAGCCGGGTGTACCAACCGCTTATTTGCGAGCGGTCGAATTCCTGCCCAATCGTCAAGAACAAATCACCTGTTCTATCAGAATGGGTCAATGTATAACGCCTGGGTTGAACTAGCTCGGTTTCGGAAGCACCGCTCGAATAGGTTATGTGTAGCTTGTCCGGATTCAGTACAGTCATGACCGTTCCTGCGCTTGAGCTTTGGCGACCGGATCGTCAATATCGATTATATGGCACCTTTGTCACAGCAATAGATACTAACAGATTACGAGCCCATTCGCACAAATCACATTGGTCCAAAATGTCTCATTGTCCGTAAATAAGTGAACAAATCATATACATTACATTGACCAATTTTTAACAATATGGTATCGTATCTGTTGTTAACCACGACGTGTACTTGGAGATAACTCAATGTCAAATCGCGAAATCGTTGTCGATAGCCTGAGTAAGCAATATTCAGAGAAAGTGCTGGCGGTCGACAATATCTCATTAAGAGTAGAATCGGGCCAGATATATGGCTTTCTGGGTCCAAATGGAGCCGGCAAGAGCACGACGATCAAGATCTTGACTTCCCTGGCCCTTCCCACCAGTGGTTCAGCTACTGTTGGCGGCTATGATGTCGTCTCAGAAGCTGACCAAGTACGCCGCATTATGGGTGTGGCCTTGCAGGATATTGGCTTGGATTCACTCATGAAATCAATGGAGCTGCTCACCTTACAAGGGCAGTTATTTGGCGCCAAGCGGTCAGAGGCCGAGGCTCGGGCCAAGGAATTGGTGGAGCTGGTGGGTCTGACCGATGCGGTAGACCGGCGAGTGGGCACATACAGCGGCGGCATGCGTCGCCGACTTGATCTGGCCCTGGCACTTGTTCACAGACCAGAAGTTCTTTTCCTCGATGAACCGACAACAGGCCTTGACCCAGCCAGCCGCCGCGACTTGTGGATAGAAGTCAAGCGACTCAACAGCACCTATGGCATGACCATCTTTCTCACTACCCAGTACTTGGAAGAAGCCGACGAGTTGGCCGATATCGTGGCCATCATCAACGATGGCCGGATCTCAAAGACAGGATCGCCGGCGTTTCTCAAGGCTGGTGTTGGAAAAGAGTCGATCAATATCTCCTTTGATACGCGAGAAAGGGCTGAAGTTGCCAGCGCCAACCTGAAAGACATGGCTGAAATGGTTCAAACTGACCGTGAAACTGTGCGCTTATACATGGATCATGCGGCTCAGACAATACCGGCCGTTGTCAATCGCCTGCAACAAGCAGACATCAATCCGATCTCCCTAACCCTGACACAACCCACGTTGGATGATGTATTTCTGCAAGTTACCGGACAGAGTTTACAGTCCCAGGCGACAGAGCCGACTGAATCGGTCTAAGCATCACCGGTTCAAAGATGAAGTTTGGAGCATAGGATAGTTATCATGATGACCAAAGCAGAAGTGAGAACCTACCGTAAAGTATCATTGCCAAGAGCGCAGCTGCCGCTGCAAATCTTGCTAATGACAAGGCGCAATCTTCTAACCATCTTGCGTACGCCAGAAGCCCTGATTCCGCCCATTGCGATTAGCGTCTTCTTCTTATTGATATACGAATCTACCTTAGGTGAAGCCGCCAGCTTTGTGCCTGGTCTTAGTGGGAACAGCTATCTAGGTTTCATTTTACCCTTATCGATCGTTAGCTCGGCGCTGGCTGGGGCTGGCATTGCTTCTCAGAATCTTGTTCGCGACCTGGAAAGTGGATATTTCGACAAACTACTGCTGACGCCCATTAGCAGGGCATCACTTATTCTGGGCCCTATCCTGGCCGGCGCACTGATCTTAGCTTTGCAGACCGGCATTGTCATAGGGGTCGGCCTGTTAATGGGTCTTAGGCCGATAACCGGTGTCACCGGTTTACTGGCTGTGATCGGAATCGCCTTACTTCTGGGAGTAGGTTTTGCTGGTTTCACTGTTTCAGCCGCCCTCGGCAGCGGTAGCGCCGCTGTTACCCAGAGCGCCGGGTTCATCTTCTTTCCGTTGACTTTTTTGACGGCCAGCTTTGTGCCCCTGGATCTGCTGGACGGCTGGTTAAAAACAGCGGCCCTAGTAAACCCAATCACATACGTTTTAGGCGCAATGCGTGATACGCTAAATGTTGGTTGGGTCAGCACTTCATTGTGGCAAGGTATTCTAGCTTGCCTTATCCTGGCCATCGCCATGTATGGCCTGGCCGTTTATGCTCTACGTGTGCGTACTCGCCGAAGCTAGATGATTTACCAAGGAGACAAGCAATCTTGAGCGAACATCTACTGTTAGGCCTGGCCGCCATATTGGTGCTTGGCATTGGCGCCCAGTGGTTGGCCGGACGCCTGCGATTACCCTCAATTCTACTGCTTTTGGTGCTGGGTTTGCTGGCGGGTCCGGTTAGCGGCCTGCTCGATACCGATGCCTATTTCGGCGATCTTCTTTTCCCCGTTGTGTCACTGTCTGTCGCTGTGATACTATTTGAAGGGGGCCTCAGCCTGCGGGTATCGGAGCTGCCGAGACTCCGGGGCGTGATCGGCCGATTGATAAGCGTTGGCGCGCTGGTGACCTGGCTCGTTGGCGCCCTGTCCGCCCATTATCTTGTCGGCCTCGACTGGCCGTTGTCCGTCTTGCTTGGCGCCATCCTCATCGTGACCGGCCCCACCGTCGTCGGGCCGCTTTTGCGCCAGATCAGGCCTGAGGGTAAGGCAGCCAAGGCTTTGAAGTGGGAAGGCATCTTGATCGATCCAGTCGGCGCCGTGCTGGCAGTGCTGATCTTCGAAGCTATCTTAGATGGAGAATTCAAGCAGGCGCCGGGTGTCATCGGCCTGGGTGTTGTCCAGACGCTGGCCATCGGCATCATAGGCGGTGTGCTGTTTGCCGGCCTGATCGTTCTTGCCATTCGTCGTTACTGGGTGCCCGACCACTTGCACAACCCGGTCACGCTGCTCATGGTCGTGGCCGCCTTTGCCCTTTCCAACCTGCTTCATCCGGAGGCTGGTCTATTGACAGTGACCGTCATGGGCGTCGTTCTGGCCAACCAAAACCAGGTCTCGATCCGGCACATCGTCGAATTCAAAGAAAACCTGCAGGTTCTGCTGATCGGCACCTTGTTCATCCTGCTCGCATCTCGCCTCCAGCTAGGCGACCTGATGAGCACAGGATGGCGGGGGCTTCTTTTCGTTGCCATATTGGTCTTGGTTGCTCGCCCCCTGTCAGTCATGGTCTCGACCTGGCGTTCTGACTTGAATCTGAAAGAGCGTCTATTCCTATCCTGGATGGCACCGCGCGGCATCGTAGCCGCCTCAGTGGCTTCTATCTTCGCCTTTGAACTAGTGGCCTCCGGTCACAGTGGCGCGGACCAGTTAGTACCGTTGACCTTCCTGGTCATCATTGGCACTGTGTCGTTATACGGCCTGACTTCTGGCCCACTAGCCCGCGCCTTGGGTCTGGCCGAACGCAACCCCCAGGGCGTGCTCATCGTCGGGGCTCATCATTTCGGGCAAGATGTTGCCGAGACGCTGCAAACGTTAGGCTTCCGAACAGCCATGATCGACAGCGATGGCAAAAACGTTCTGGAAAGCAAACAGCGCGGTCTTCAAGCGTATCATGGCGATGCGCTTTCAGAGGCATTGTTGGATGAAATCGATCTGAGCGGCATCGGCCGGCTGCTAGCTTTGACCTCAAACGACGAGGTGAATTCGTTAGCCGCACTGCACTATCGTGACGTCTTTGGTCGGGCCGAAGTGCACCAGCTCGACATTAGCGAACAATTCGCGAATCGGGAACCGGTCACCCAGCATCTGCGCGGCCGCTCATTGTTTGGCGCCAATGTCGGCTATGACAACTTGTGTGCGCTTGCGGGTAAAGGGGCGCGTGTACAAGTGACCGAGATGACCGAACATTTCGATTACCTTTCCTTCCAATCACTGTACAATAACGAAGCAATTCTGCTTTTCCTCGTCACCGCCAAGAATGAGTTACTGATTTATACGTCTGATTACCAACCTATCCCCAAGCCCGGTCAGAAGCTGATCAGTTTGACCCCACCTTTGGCCAGACCTCATCAGCAATCAACCTCAGACCCGGCCGCTCTGATCGGGATTTAGCCCAGCCGGGGATTCTTAACTAGACTATAGGATTAACGCTATGTCGAAAGTAGCTATCAACCAACCGGCGCCAGAATTCATGCTGCAAGATTACCAAGGTAACCTGGTTAGTCTGTCGCACTATCGCGGCAAGCAACCCGTCCTTCTGGTATTCAACCGCGGCTTCATGTGACCCTTCTGCCGCGCGCATATGGCGCAGTTGCGCCAAGAGTACGATCAGTTTGTCGCGCGGGATGTGGCCATCTTGGTCATCGGTCCCGATAAGGCCACGAGCTTTGCCAAATACTTCAGCGAGAACCGCTTGCCCTTCAAGGGTTTGCCTGATCCGAAACATTCGGTGCTCAAGCTGTACGGACAGGAAATCAAGCTGTTTAAATTCGGCCGGATGCCGGCCCAGGCCATCGTCGACAAGGATGGCATTGTTCGCTACGTTCACTATGGCAAGTCCATGAGCGACATCCCTTCCAATCGCGAGTTGCTAGCATTGATCGACGAGATCAACCATATGCAGCTAGTGTCAGCTGGCGACGCCTGAGTACCGATGCCGGTCAGAAATCTTCGTGCCCTTAACAGTGGCTGATCGCGGTATCGCATCGCTGGGTTTGTTCCAGGCGGAAGAAGATCGCCCTTTCTTCTGGCAGGCAGATCGGCCGGCAGTTCTGTTCGTTCATGGTTTCATGGGCAGCCCGGCCGAGATGCGGCCGTTGGGCGAGGTTTTTAATCAGGCCGGCTGGACAGCCCAGGGCCTGTTGCTACCCGGCTTTGGCTCCGAACTCGACACATTGTTCGAGCGGCGCTACCAGGATTGGATAGACGCGACGGCCACGGCCCTGGACGCTTTACGGGCCAGCCATCAGCCCCTGGTGCTGGTCGGCTATTCTATGGGCGCGGCCGTGGCCTTGAATGTCGCTGCGCAATATCCTCTCGACGGCCTCATTCTTCTGGCACCTTTCTGGCGTATCGGCACGCCTATTCAGCGATTCATCTGGCAAGTAGCCAAACGCTTATTCCGGCGGCCGCAACCGTTCAAGCGGGCCAATTTTAGCGATCCGCGACTGCGTCGGTTCGTCGGCGGCCTACTCCCTGAGCTTGACCTGACTGACCCGGAAATCCAGGATAATCTACGCCAACTACGGGTCCCCTCTTCCTTCGCCGACCAGATCTTCGACGTTGGCAAAGAGGCCGGTAAAGCCGCCGCGAAGATTGGCGCCTCAACACTGATTATCCAAGGGATGAACGATGAAGCAGTGCGTCCAGAGGCAACTCGGGCCTTGTTGCAAGTGTTCCCTGGCCTGATTCAGTACTACGAGTTGGCAGCTGATCACGAATTCGTTCGACTGGACAATCCTGGCTACGCTGAACTCGCGGCCTTGGCGCTACGTTTCGCCATATCTCTCGCACCCTAGGCCATCACCAACCTGGCCAACTCCCGACAAGAATATAGAGTGGCAACCTACCCGCCCGATTGCCTGGCAGGACCGGGTCGCAACCGATCAAGCATTGGCCCGTGGCAGACAGTTATCACAAAACTAAAAAGCGGAGTCGGCTCTTCCCGGTTGTGCTCTATCGTCTCAGTACGGCTCTTAACTCATCCCCCACCATCCCTCGTATCATTAGGAACGGGATGAGTCATGTTGGTGCGCGGATCACTTACTGTCCGCGACAACGCCTCAGATAGTACCTCCGGAACGATGGGCAGCGGAGAGCCAGTTCGCTGCACTCAGGCCAACACCACTGCTGAGGCACGGCAATGGTCGCGCGTGGGGTTCAGA
This sequence comes from Promineifilaceae bacterium (SeqCode), assembly GCA_041570195.1. GTDB lineage: Bacteria > Chloroflexota > Anaerolineae > Promineifilales > Promineifilaceae > UBA11865. The sequence goes on from JBFFWQ010000021.1 coordinate 51,946, forward strand.
TGGCTTATCAGGCGATGGCGTCTTCTGGGAGCGTTAATGGACCAGTCTTTTGGGGCAGCAATACCGATTTCTTGGTGCCGGGCGCGAGATGCAATCGGACTGAAAGCAAAACCACCGGATGCTTGCTGAGCATCCGGTGGTTCTGACAATCGCAGATATCGAAATGTTCCGAAGGTCTACAAAGAGATTGGTTTACTAAGGCAAAAGAACATTGTTAACAACGTGAATAATGCCGTTGCTGGCCATAACATCGGGCACTACAATATTCGTCTGACGGTCATTATTGTCAAACAAAGCGAGACTGCCTTTCCCTTCCGGATTAATAGCGCCGCCTGCCAGCATCCAGATACTCTTGTTTTGACCGTTTATCACGCTGGGTGAGGGTCGTCGTTCGCCAACGACATGATAGAGCAAGACTGTCGTCAGCATATCTTTATCAATTACAGCATCGTCACAGATGTTCCCTGCATTCAGGCCCAGCCCGGCAAACGCGGCATCCGTTGGGGCGAAGACCGTGAGCTCAGCGTCTTCATTGGCCACAGCGCCTACCAAGTCCGTGCAGATCAATGCCTCCACCAGCGTCGTGAAACTGCCATTCTCGACGGCGATTGTTGCAATGGTATCGTCACCAGGCTTGAATCTCTGAACCGGGTCGGCCGAAGCTGAGGCAACTACAAACACAAGAACAAAGACCAGGGCGGCCAAAATCACTACCTTAACGCTTTTCATTTCTTTCTCCTATTATGAATACTGGTAAATAGAAAGTGGTCTCTCATTGTTAAGTCACGGGTGGGTTTGGGCATGGTATTCTTGATTATCGCCACCTCCTTCTGTCGATGTGTAAGGGTCAAATAAACCGGTACTCGGCTTCCACTTCACACCCTTTCCGTTCTGTGGCAGAAGTCTAGCACGATCTATGCATATTGTCAAGTATTTGTCTAGTATTACTCAACTTTATATCCAGGTTAGGGTGTGTCGACTTTGGGCAACCTATCAAATACTTGTCCAGGGCGACTAAGCCCGGCCGACGAAGCGACCTCAAGCCTGTGCTGTACGCTGCAGCAAGGCTTCATTCAGGTGGATGGTGAGGTGCTAAACTGCGACACCAACATCTACGTGGCAGACATCATTGCCGCTAACGGCGTGAGTCACGCCATCTACGGCGTACTGCTCCCGGCTAACTAATCTCGCTCAATCCATTACAATTGAATAGAATGCCAGAAGCCGGTCGAATGGCCGGTTTTTTGTACGGTTAATGATTTGGTTCACTTCCGTTGTTAGAAAGTCGCTGGTTAGGCCGCCCGTTGAGGTACAATGATGGCGCGTGGCGGCGTGTCTGCCGGCAACGACTTTGAATAATGGTTGGCTCGCTCTGGATCGTCTTCGCCTTCCTTTGTGGATCTTTGCCACTCTCAGTGTGGCTGGGTCGTGTTGCCCTGGGCGTCGATATTACCCAATACGGTGATGGCAATCCGGGCGCGACCAACGTCTGGCGGGCGGGCGGCGGCAAGTGGGGGGTGCTGGCCGTCTTGCTGGACTTCTTTAAGGGCGCTATCCCAGTTGGACTGGCCAATTTTGTTTTTGGCCTGGATGGCTGGCAACTGGCTGCTGTTGCCGTCGCCCCGATCCTGGGCCACGCTTTCTCGCCTTTCATGGGCTTTCGAGGCGGTAAGGCGCTGGCCGTCACCTTCGGCATATGGGCCGGGCTATCGCTATTTCTGATACCCATCATCTTGGGCATGTTTTTTGGCCTCTTCTTGTGGTTGTTGAAACCCGAGGGCTGGGCAGTCATGGCCGGCGCGGCTAGCTTGCTGGCGGCATTGATTGCTTACTTTCCTGAACCAGTGTGGCTAGGCGCTTGGGCCGGCATGACCCTGATCCTGGCCTGGAAACACCGGGACGACCTGCGCCAGAAGCCTCAGCTCCGCTCTCGTGGCCACTGATCTAGGAAAAAGCCAGGCTCTCCCTTACGCTGACGCGCATCGCCTTGCGGGCCGGCAAAATCGAGGCGCATAGCGCGATGAACAAGATCGCCATCAGCCAGATGGCGACGGCGGCCCAATTAAAAGCGTAGTCAAGATCAACTTCGATCATCGTCTGTCCTAGCTGACGGGCTAGCGGCTGGGCGACGATCAGGGCCAGCGGCACGGCGATTAGCCAGCTCAAGAAACCTTGCAGACCGCCTTCCATTACGAACAAACTCAGGATGGTTCGCGAGGGGGCGCCAACGGCGCGCATGACGCCTATCTCGCGGCCGCGTTCAAGGACACTGATACCCAGGGAGCCCATTAACCCGACGCCGCCGACAACTGCGACCAGGAAGGCCAGACCCTGCAACATCGAAGTCACCGAGCCAAATTGATTGTTGGCAAATGCCCGCTCTTCGAGCTTGACCGACGTCGTGTACAGATCGACCGCCATGCCATTTTCCTTGAAAAGCGTCTTGAGCGCATCGGCCGAAGCGGTGCTTTCGGTCAGGGATGACGCGCCGGTCCGCACGATGACCTGGGTGCCCACTCCATTTTGGCCCGTTGCCTCGTGAACGGCCGCCAGCGGCGCATAGATAGATTCGGTAAGAAAGCCATTGCCATAGACGATGCGGTAAGAACCCACGATCTGCCAATCGTCCGAGCCCAACTCACCCAGATCTACAGCAATCACGTCGCCAATCTCAAGATCATTGGCCTCAGCCGTTTCCTGGCTGATGACCACCGAGCGCTCATCGTCGGCTTCCAGCCAGCGGCCAGCGGTAATAATGGGTCGGTACATGTTGCTATCGGCCGGAAGTCCAACTAATTGCGCACCCAAACCGGCCGAGTCCTGCAAACGCACGTCCTGGTGCAGGATCGTCGCGTTGCGGCTAAACCAAATCTCGGCCATTTCCACCGATTCCTCCTGGTCAACAACCTGGCGGATGTCTTCAAGAGGTTGTTCTTGGCTGAAGCCGATGCGCAGGTCGTAATTCTGGCGAGCCATTTCGTTATCCAGCGTTGTGACGGTAGACGATATCAGGCTCATGACCACCAGGTACATCACGCCGGCCACTACAAGCACGGCCAGGGTCATCAACAAGCGGCCTTTGCGGCGGAAGATATTGCCGAAGGTCGCCGCATAGGAGGCGGGTAGGAGAGCAGTTCCCAGCCGTTCGACCATTCGATCAAAGCGAGTTGAGCCGAAATCGGCGCCCAGCCCGTAGGTGGCGATGGCCTCCCTGACGGTAATTGACGCCCCTTTCAGGACCGGCCACAATCCGGCCAGCAATGGCGCCAGAAGGGCGGCGGCTACTTGCAGGAATACTGCCGTCTGTGAAAACTGGAACGCCGCATACTCTATATTAAACAGATTCAGGAACCAGCGACTCATGAAAAAGGCGAATGCGGCTGACAGCGGCAAGGCAATGGCCAGAGCCAACAGACCGTAGATGAGCAGCCCGGCAAGGTATAGTTTGATGATCGTGCTGCGCCGGCCTCCCACAGCTTTTATGACGCCTATTTGATCCGTCTGCTGTGTGATGAGGGCTGTGGTCGAGTTAAGGACCAGGACCACGCTCATGACTAACGAGACGACGGCCATCACCTGAAGAACCAGGTTGATGCCGTCGACGAACATGCGTCCCCAATGTGTTTCCGGATCCTGAAATAAGGCGACAGCTACGCCGATGTCTTGGGCGGCGAGATGGGCGCGGATGTCGTCAGCTACTTGCTGGGCGTTTTCCGGGCTATAGGGCTCAACCTGAACCAGAAGTTGCCCGAAGCTGCCTTCCGGTATGCCAAAGCGGGTTAGGCCGGCCGCATCGGTGAAGAAATGGGCCTGCCCGCCAAATTGCGGCGGCTGGACAAACGGATGCCTGATCTGGCCAATGATGGAGAATATTAATTCGTCATCGCCCACTTCGAGAATGACTTCGTCGCCGAGTTCGAGGCCAAAATACTGACCTGATAGGCGCTCAATTCCCAGGCTGCTCACAGTTGTTTCGCCAGCCCCCGGCCATTCGCCGCTGACAAACTCGAGGAGGTCAAGACGCTGTTGGCTGTAGTCCGGCCGCATAACCAGTGTGCCGAGTTCCCATGCAGCCCCTGGATCGATTTTATAGCGTACGGAGAGCTGGTTGACGGGATCTATGTCGAGCACACCGGGAACGTTCTTGAGTCGATCAACTGTCTCCTGATCGACAAAATCACGCAAGATGATATTGACATGCGAAGGGCTGACGGCCTGGTGCGCTTCGTCCATGCCGGTCACCAGCTGGTCGATCATGCCGAAAATGGCGCCGATGGCAAAAACGCCGGCGGCTATACTTAACACCGCCAGCGCCGTCCGGCCTTTGTCCCGCCACAAATCGGACCAAACCTTGTCCCAGAGCGAGTTCATGCCGGGGCAGCCTCGCGAACTTGGGGAGCTGAGCTCACTTCTCGGTAGAGATCGCGTTCAATCAAGCCATTCTTGACTTCTATCATTCGGCTAGCTCGCCGGGCCAGGGCCTGGCTATGGGTGACCATGACCAACGTCTTGCCCCGCAATGAAAGTCGATCGAATAGGGCGAACAGTTCTTCTGAGGTCTGGGTGTCCAGGTTGCCCGTGGGCTCATCGGCGACAACGATGGGCGGATCATTCGCCAAGGCGCGGGCAATGGCGGCTCGCTGCTGCTGACCCCCAGAGATCATGCTTGGCAGCTTGTCAACCTGATCGGACAGGCCAACCAGATGCAGGAGTCGATAGGCTCGTTCACGGCGCTGCTTCTTTGTCAGCATGCCTGTGAAGTCCATGGGCATGATGACGTTTTGCAACAAGCTTAGAGAAGGGAGCAATTGGAAAAACTGAAAGACGATGCCCAGATTTGGCCCGCGCCAGGCTGCCAACTGGTTTTCATTCATCGCATCAAGGGCTTGATCGGCGACGATGACTTTGCCGGAGGTCGGATGATCAATGCCAGCAATCATGTTAAGTAGCGTCGATTTGCCGTTGCCCGACGATCCGACTATAGCTAGGAATTGGCCTGCAGGCACGTCAAAACTGACACCTTTCAGTACCTCGACCTCGCTGTCGCCAACAGGGTAGTTCTTGAAGACATTTTGAACCTGGATGATCGGCCGCCCGTTGCTGCTCATGGTTCAATTCACTCCAAAATACGAGCCGTGGTAGCCAAAGAGAATCGGCTGTTCGATTTGAGCCCGGCCGATCTCGGCGAACGTACCAGCGTCCAGTATCAACAGAAAAGAACGGCCGTTGGCGGCGTCGAGGACCACCGAGAGCAAGACGCCATCGTCTTCGGCCGTGCATCCGGGCGCACCGGCGAAAACCGGCTCGCCCGGGTAACAGTCTTCTTCGGCCCAGGCTAAGTGCTGGCCGGTCTGAATATCGACTTTGATCAACTGATTGTAGAAGCCTTTCTTGTTCGCCGGATTTACACCCACCGCATAAACGTACCGATAGTCACCGTTCATATTGAAGCGGCCATAATCGAAGTGGGGCAGTTCCATGCAGGCATCCGATAAGATGTCGTATTCAGCCCGACCACCTTTTAGCGGGATATGGTAGCGGCGCAGATTGCCGTGGGGAAGCTCCAATTCCGCGTTCTTGAGTCGGTTCAAGTAAAAAGCGTTGATGATATCGGCGTCAGGATACGCGGCCAGATCCACCACAAGTTCGTTGCCCCGCTCGAAAGCGTTGATGTGATGGAAGGCGAAGAAGGGATCGCTGTCATAGCGGCCGACAACTCCACCCGTGTGGCGGTTGATCACCCAGAATGGCGTGCCTCGTTTGGGCTCCCATTTGAAGTTCTCGATATAGGGCTTCAGCCACAGGAGCAACGATATGGGATTGACGACCAGTGGAAACTCAGTAAGGATGAGGTAATTCTCGCTCATACCAAAGCTGTGCATGTAGGAAGGTTTTGAAGCGGCCACCGAGGAGACAAGGCTGGGCGGGCCACCACCAACCATCTTATAAGTGTTGTAATGGCTGATACGATGGTAGCGGGTGACGACATTGAATACTTCGTCGCGTTTAAAATCGAAGTGTGGGTGCACCGTGGTCATCTGGCCGTTCAGGCGCTCTTCATAATTGAATACGCCTACTGACTTGAGGGTTTCGGGATCGAATTCGACCTGGATCGGCGTCTCTGCCAGGGCCATATAGCGGTCTGCTATCCTGGCGACGCTGACCTTGGCGCTGTCGGTAACCTTGGGCGAGAAGACCGCGGAGACGCGGGCGAATAGGGAGCGGCAAGGATCTGTGGCGAACTCGGAATAGGCGATCCGACCGCTGGCCATGGCCTCGTCATAGGCGCGCGATTCTAGATACTTATTGGCGTATGATACCTGACCATCTGCAAACGAGAATTTGTGCAGCATGGCCAATCCGTCGAACCAGTGCCGGTATTGCTGTTGGCCGACCTGGAAAGCACCCGGACCATTACGCAAAAGCGTCCCCTGGAGCCAGTTCGGCACCCGGCCCCTGATCGGCAAACTGTCGATAGACATCTCCTGCGCTGGCCGGCCGAAACCCAACTCATAGACCTTATTCACGTCTTCCGTTTGCCCCCAGTGAGGGATCAATGAGTTCGGCCGCGATTTTTCCGGAAGATAGTACAGCCGGCACGCCGGCACCCGGGTGTGTTCCCGCGCCGACAAAGTAGAGATCGTCGAATTCCTCAGAACGATTGTGTGGCCGCAGCCAGGCCGACTGCATCAAGCTGGGTTTGACCGAAAAAGCCGCGCCTTTGTAGCTGTTTAATGTGTGCCGGAAATGCAATGGGTCAATGCGATGCTCGACGATGATATTGGCCTGCAGATCGGGCAGGTAGTTGTCTTCCAGAAATTGCATGATCTTATTGCGGTAGCGCTGCCCAATTTGCTCCCAGTCAGCATCAGCGTCCAGATTAGGCACCAACGAAAGCACATAGAATGATTCGCAACCCTCGGGTGCGATTGTCGGATCGGTCTTGGTTGGCATATGCAGGTAAAGGGAAAAATCCTCAGGCAACTCCTCAGCGGCGAAGACATCCTTTAGCAAGCCGCGGTAGCGGCCGTTGGTAATGATATTGTGGTGAGCCAGATCGCTATCTAGATAACGTCGTTTCGTACCGAAGTAGATCACGAAGAGGGAGTTGCTGTAGCGCATGCGCTCCAGGCGACGATCGGTGTACTTGCGGCGATAGTGGGCAGGTATCAGATGGCGGTAGGTGAAGGCCACATCGCCATTGGACACGACGACATCGGCTTGGTGTTCGCTGCCGTCGGCCAATTGCACGCCGGCCGCCCGGCCGTCGCGGATAATGATCTGATTTACTTCTGTGTTGAAATGAACCTGACCGCCTAGTTCGTCGAATAAGCGGCCGAGGCCTTCGACGATGGCCCCAGTGCCCCCCCTGGCGTAATGAACGCCCCACTCTTTTTCGAACTGGATAATCAGGCCATAAATCGAAGGGGTATCAAATGGATTTCCGCCGATGAGCAAGGGATGGAAGGAAAAAACACGGCGCAGAAAATCGTCTTTGATGTAACGAGAAACGTAACCGTACATGCTCTGAAAGGCTTGTAGGCGAATGACATCAGGCATGATTTTGAGCATATCAGTCGCCTTGAGGAAAGGTTGATCGGTAAAAGGATAGAAGCGCTCAAAGATGGCCTCTGTTTTCTGAACGAACTTCCGGTAACCTTCCTTGTCAGCGGGGTTCCATTTGTCGATTTGGTCCAGCATGTCACCCATGTCCCGACGGTAATCGAAGGACCTCCCCTCGGAATCAAAGATGCGGTAGAAGGGATCCAGGGGCGTAAGACCAAAGTAATTTTCACGCTGGCGACCCGTTGCCTCAAAAAGTTCGTCGAACATATATGGCGCGGTAATGACCGTAGGACCGCCGTCGAAATCGAAGCCGTCAATATGATATTGATAGCCCCGGCCGCCGAGCTGCTCCCGCTTTTCGAAAATGGATACCCGGTGCCCTTTAGCTGCCAGGCGAATGGCGACCGATAGACCGCCAAAGCCACTGCCAATTACGATGATGTCTTTTGCCATGAGATTCTCCGGAAAGGATGAAGGGTAGTCTAATTGACGCGTTTGGTGTCCCACCAAATAGAGGGAAGACGGCGGATCTTGCCCCATTTGCTAACGTAGGCGCGGCGGCTGAAAACATCATAGTCATGGTCCTCAATATCGTTCAAAATTGCCCGGTAAAAAGTGGCAGCAGCAGCGATTGAGAAGCGCCCTTGAGGATGGAGCATGTTGATGCCGGGCCAGGCTTCCTCGTAAATCTGACGTGCACGCCTAATCTGGAATTTCATGAATTCACGCCAGCGCTGATCGTAGACGCCTTCCGTCGCACCGGCGGCGATATCATCCTCACCTAAGCCAAAGGCTGCTAGTTCCGCCTGGGGTAGATATACCCGGCCGCGCTCCCAGTCTTCAGCTACATCGCGCAAGATATTAGTTAGTTGGAGGGCCACGCCAAGTTTCACAGCGTAGCGAACGGCATCCCCGCTCTCGTAACCACTTATGTGCATACTCATCAGGCCCACAGTTGAGGCAACACCATAGCAGTAGGTGGTCAAATCCTCAAAGGTCTCATAGCGCGTCTGATGGAGATCGCGGGCTACGCCATCGATGAGCTGTTCGGCATAACGTTGGGGGATAGCATATTTGATGCGGGCATCCGCCCAGGCAACAGCTACCAGGTCGTGTTGTGGCGGCCGCAAGCTAAGCGAACGATCGCGCCAGATTTCCAACAGGGCAGGGGCATCGGCACCGGATTCATCCACAATGTCGTCGGATGTACGACAGAAGGCGTACAGTGCGCGCACGGCCATACGCGCTTCCGGCTTCATCAGCCCGGATGCTAGATAAAAGGAACGACTATGAAAGGAGGTAATGCCTTCGCAATGAGCATAGGCTTGTTCTAACAAGGCCTGGTCTGCCTGGCTTTTCCGATCGGCCGACTGAACTGTCAACCAGCCTTCCTGGGCCAAACTAAGCAATGGACTCTCCCACCTATCATTTATCAGAGCAGTCATGAATCGATCTCCATCCTGGAGCAATATGGAATAAATCTGTCACAATTCACCAATTCTAACAGGGTGTTCATATATTGTCAAGTAATTGCACATTATTTGGCGACTTATATCTTGTGAGCGGGAAATTCGTCAAAGATGACCAGATTGCCAAATTTCTGCATTCAATTGGCGGAGTGTTTCCTGACAATCAGTATGCTACCAAGCAAATCTAACAGTACCCCTCACGTCCGATTGTCGTCCAGGCGATTTAAGGGTTTGGATTCTGGATTAGATGGGACGACGTACGACGTAGTGGATTGCAACTCGAGATCAAACACGCATCGTGTCCGAGCAAGGCCAGCATGGGCGAAGAAGCCCCAGCTGGTCCCGCAGGACCTATTCAAACAGGCGTCTGAGATTGTTATTGGTTCGTCTGCGTGAGAAGTAAGCTGCAGAGATGGAATCGGAGTAAATGATAAGGACGTAGGGATTACGTTATGGCCAGAGCTCGCCAGTATCTTCTGTCGCCTTTGGCGTGGGCTGGTCGAGTTGCCAACTCCTATCGTCAAGTGACGTTGAACGATCCGTCAGTCGAGATACATTCTCGCTGGCTGGAAACGACTCATGGCTGCCGTGGTTTTGTTGGTCTTCTTGGCCATCGTTTTGTCCTCCAGAGTTATCGTAACCGATGGTGAAAACCTCTCTTGTTTCTAGCTACTGATCTGTCCTA